>NZ_JBIAQL010000004.1:582024-761808 GCF_042889045.1 Streptomyces sp. NPDC002701 | reverse complement strand
CCCCGGGCCGCCCGCCGGGGGGGGCCGCGCGGGCCCCCCCCCCCCCCCTCCCGGGGGGGGGGGGGGGCCAAACCCCCCCCCCCCCGCCCCCCCACCCCCCCCCCCCCCGCGCCCCGCCCGGCCGGTGAGGACCGCAGGTCACGGAGTTCGGGAGCGCCGTACGATCAGGAGTGTACGTTCGTACGCTCTCGCTATAGGCTCACGTGCATGACTGTTGACGTACTGAGCCGGCCCGCGCCGGCCGAGCGGCAGGCTCGCGTGGCCGTTGCCGTGCTGTTCTTCACCAACGGAGCTCTGTTCGCCAACCTCCTGCCGAGGTATCCGCAGATCAAGGCGGACCTCGGCATCGGCAACGCGGCCTACGGCCTGGCCGTCGCGGCGTTCCCGGCGGGTGCCATCGCCGCCGGTCTGGCCGCCGGGGTGGCCGTCCGCCGGCTGGGCTCGGCGCGGGCGGCGGTGGCCGGCACCCTGCTGACCGGCGGCGGGATCCTCGTCGCGGGCCTGTCCGGCTCGGTGGCGCTGTTCGCGGCGGCGCTGTTCCTGGCCGGAGCGATGGACGCGCTCACCGATGTCGCGCAGAACGCCCACGGACTGCGCGTACAGCGACGCTACGGACGCTCCATCATCAACTCCTTCCACGCGATCTGGTCCATCGGCGCCGTCGTCGGCGGATCGATGGCGGCCGCGGCGATAGCGCTCGGCCTCTCGCGGGGCCTGCACCTGGCGATCTCCGCGGTGGTGTTCGCGGTCGCGGCGTGCGTCGCGCTGCGGTTCTGCCTGCCCGGCCCCGACACCGAGCCCCCGGCGGAGAGCGGGCCGCCGGCGGAGTCCGGTCCCGAGGGCCGGCCGGGCGGGCAGCCGAAGCGTCCGGTGGCGGCACGACGCACCGCGTACGTGCTGGCCGCCCTCGTGCTCATCGCCACCGCCGGCACGCTCGTCGAGGACGCGGGCAGTTCCTGGGCCGCGCTCTACCTCTCCGACTCCCTGTCCGCGACGGTGACGCTGGCCGCCTCCGGCTACATCGCCCTGGTCGGTGCCCAGTTCGTCGGCCGCATCCTCGGCGACCGGCTCGTCGACCGGTTCGGACAGCGCACGGTGGCCCGGACCGGCGGTCTCGTCGTCGTGGCCGGCATGGGACTCGCGCTGGCCGTGCCCACCGTGCCGGGGACGATCCTCGGTTTCGCCGCCGCCGGTTTCGGTGTGGCGACACTGGTCCCCGCCGCGATGCACGAGGCCGACGAACTGCCCGGCCTCAAGCCCGGTTCGGGGCTGGCCATCGTCTCCTGGCTCATGCGCCTCGGTTTCCTGCTCTCCCCGCCGGTCGTCGGACTGGTGGCGGACGCGGCCAGCCTGCGGGTGGGGCTGCTGGTGGTGCCCCTCGCCGGGCTGCTGGTCCTGCTGTTCGCCGGTGTGCTGCGGCAGCCCGGGCGCCGGTGACCGCGGACCCCGCGGATCTTCCGGTTCACGGGATGTCGGTCGACATCGAGTGTACGATCGTACGCATGGCGCCGGACTACTTCGCACAGGACCCCCGCACGAACCTCGAACGCATGACGGCGGGTGACCTCTACATCGCCGACGACCCGGAGATCGTCCGCCGCTACCAGCGGGCCGTGCGCCTGGCCGCCCGCTACCAGGCCGCCTATGTCGAGGACCCCGACGCGGCACGGCCGGTCCTCGCCGAACTGCTCGGCTCGCTGGGCCCGGAGGCCCATGTGCGGCCACCGCTGTACGTCGACTACGGCAGCAACATCACAATCGGCGCGCGCACCTTCGTCAACTACCACCTCACCGCGCTGGACGTCGCCGCCATCACCATCGGCGAGGACTGCCAGATCGGGCCGAACGTCCAGCTCCTCACCCCCACCCACCCCCTGGAACCGCAGCCGCGGCGCGACAAGCTGGAGGCCGCCCGCCCGATCACCATCGGGGACAACGTGTGGCTCGGGGGCGGCGCCATCGTCCTGCCCGGGGTGACCGTCGGCGACAACTCCGTCATCGGCGCGGGCGCGGTGGTGACGAAGGACGTGCCCGCCGGCGTCGTGGCCGTCGGCAACCCCGCCCGCCCGGTCCGAACCCTCTGAGGGGCCGCTGCCATGGCCACCGGACACACCGACCCGCAGCGCCGCGAACGCATCATCGGCGCGACCCTCGACCTCATCGCCGAAGAGGGGATCGCCCGGGTGTCCCACCGGAAGATCGCCGTGCGCGCCGGCGTCCCGCTGGGATCGATGACCTACCACTTCAGCGGCATCGACGAACTGCTCCGGGAGGCGTTCACCCGCTTCGCCGACCACATCGTCGCCGTCTTCGACGCCCACCTCGCCGCGCCGACCGACCGCGAACAGGCCCGGGAGGCGGTGACGGACCTCGTCCACGCCCTGTCCGAGGGGAGCCAGCGCGACCTCGTACTCACCCAGGAGCTGTACATCCTCGCCGCCCGCCGGCCCGCCTACCGGGAACTCACCCACGCGTGGATGGGCCGCAGCCGCGTCCACCTGGAGAAACACTTCGACCCCGACACCTCCCGCCAGCTCGACGCGCTCATCGAGGGGTTGACCCTTCATCGCGCCCTGGACAACGAGCCCCACGACCGCGCGCTGACCCGTGAGGCGATCACCCGCATCACCACGACGGGCACCTAGTCACGGCGGCCGCCCCGTCCGTCCGCAGGCGCCCGGCGGCAGCCCCATCGATCAGGAATCGAGAAGCGCGGACCCCCGTACCGCGTCTAGCGTGACGGTCCGCCACCCGGATGGAGACACGATGAGCATCGCCCCGCGGACGGACGCGCAGTCGCCTGCGCCGCACGCTGCCGACAGCCACGACCTGATCCGCGTGCACGGCGCGCGCGAGAACAACCTCAAGGACGTCAGTATCGAGATCCCCAAGCGCCGCCTGACGGTGTTCACCGGTGTCTCGGGATCGGGCAAGAGCTCACTGGTCTTCAACACGATCGCCGCCGAGTCCCAGCGGATGATCAACGAGACGTACAGCGCCTTCGTGCAGGGCTTCATGCCGACGCAGGCGCGGCCCGACGTGGACGTGCTCGACGGGCTGACGACCGCCATCATCGTCGACCAGCAGCGTCTCGGCGCCGACCCGCGTTCCACGGTCGGCACCGTCACGGACGCCAACGCCATGCTGCGCATCCTCTTCAGCCGGCTCGCCCAGCCGCACGTCGGCCCGCCGGGCGCGTACTCCTTCAACGTCGCCTCGGTGTCGGCGAGCGGCGGGTTCCGGGTCGACCGCGGCGCGGAGAAGACCAGGACGGAGAAGGTGACCTTCAGCCGCACGGGCGGCATGTGCACGCGCTGCGAGGGCCGGGGTTCGGTCTCCGACATCGACCTCTCCCAGCTCTACGACGACACCAAGTCGATCGCCGAGGGCGCGTTCACCATCCCCGGCTGGAAGTCGGACAACGTCTGGACCGTGGGCATCTACGCCGAGTCCGGCTTCTTCGACCCGCACAAGCCGATCCGCGACTTCACCGAGCAGGAGCTGCGGGACTTCCTCCACGGTGAGCCGACCAAGGTGAAGGTCAACGGCGTCAACCTCACCTACGAGGGTCTGATCCCCAAGATCCAGAAGTCGTTCCTGTCCAAGGACAAGGAGGCGATGCAGCCGCACATCCGGGCCTTCGTGGAGCGGGCGGTCACCTTCACCGCATGCCCGGAGTGCGGGGGCACCCGGCTCAGCGCCGCCGTCCGCGAGTCGAGGATCGGCAAGCTCAGCATCGCCGACGCCTGCGCGATGGAGATCCGGGACCTCGCCGAGTGGGTGCGCGGACTCGACGAACCGTCGGTGGCGCCGCTGCTCACCGCGCTGCGGGGGACCCTCGACTCGTTCGTGGAGATCGGGCTCGGCTATCTCTCCCTGGAGCGGCCCTCGGGCACCCTGTCGGGCGGCGAGGCACAGCGCGTCAAGATGATCCGCCACCTCGGCTCCTCGCTCACCGACGTCACGTACGTCTTCGACGAGCCCACCATCGGCCTGCACCCGCACGACATCCAGCGGATGAACGACCTGCTGCTGCGGCTGCGGGACAAGGGCAACACGGTACTCGTCGTGGAGCACAAGCCGGAGGCCATCGCGATCGCCGACCACGTCGTCGACCTCGGCCCCGGCGCCGGTACGGCGGGCGGCACCGTCTGCTTCGAGGGCACCGTCGAAGGACTGCGCGCGGGCGGCACCCTCACCGGCCGCCACCTGGACGACCGGGCGGCCGTCAAGGAGACGGTGCGCGAGTCCACCGGCGCCCTGGAGATCCGCGGCGCCAACACCCACAACCTGCGGGACGTCGACGTGGACATCCCGCTCGGCGTGCTCTGCGTGGTCACCGGGGTCGCCGGCTCGGGCAAGAGCTCGCTGCTGCACGGATCGCTGCGCGCGCAGGAAGGGGTCGTCTCGGTCGACCAGGGAGCGATCCGCGGTTCGCGCCGGAGCAACCCGGCGACGTACACGGGACTGCTAGAGCCGATCCGTAAAGCCTTCGCGAAGGCCAACGGCGTCAAGCCGGCGCTCTTCAGCGCCAACTCCGAGGGCGCCTGTCCCAACTGCAACGGCGCGGGGGTCGTCTACACCGATCTCGGGATGATGGCCGGGATCTCCACCACCTGCGAGGAGTGCGAGGGCCGACGGTACGACGCGTCGGTCCTCGACCACCGCTTCGGAGGCCGGGACATCAGCGAGGTGCTCGCGATGTCGGTGGCCGAGGCGCAGGAGTTCTTCGGCGCGGGTGACGCGCGGACGCCGGCCGCCCACAAGATCCTCACCCGGCTCGCCGACGTCGGACTCGGCTACCTCACCCTCGGCCAGCCGCTCACCACCCTGTCCGGCGGCGAGCGGCAGCGGCTCAAGCTGGCCACGCACATGGCGGAGCAGGGCGGCGTCTACATCCTCGACGAGCCGACCACCGGCCTCCACCTCGCCGACGTCGAGCAACTGCTCGGCCTGCTCGACCGGCTCGTCGACTCCGGCAAGTCGGTCGTCGTCATCGAGCACCACCAGGCGGTCATGGCGCACGCCGACTGGATCATCGACCTCGGCCCGGGGGCCGGGCACGACGGCGGGCGGGTGGTGTTCGAGGGCACGCCCGCCGACCTGGTGGCGGCGCGCTCCACGGTCACCGGCGAACACCTGGCGGCGTACGTCGGCGCCTGACCCGCGGCCCGCGCCGAACCCACGTCCCCATGTCCCCCCTGCCCCGCGCGGGCACGGGGGGACATGGACGAGGAGCGCCCGGGCGACAGACTTGGGGCATGGACACAACGAACCACCCCACGAACCCCAAGGCCGACCTGCGCTTCTACCTGCAGTCCGCCCGTGACGCCCTGCTCTGGAAACTCGAAGGGCTCCCGGAGTACGACGTCCGCCGGCCGCTGACGCCCACCGGTACCAACCTCCTCGGTCTGGTGAAACACGCCGCCGGTGTGGAGCTGGGCTACCTCGGCGACACCTTCGGACGGCCCTCGGGCGAGAAGCTGTCCTGGCTGGAGGACGGGGCCGAGACCAACGCGGACATGTGGGCCACCGCCGACGAGTCACGCGGACAGATCGTGGAGCTGTACCGCCGGGCGTGGGCGCACGCGGACGCGACGATCGAGGCGCTCGCGCTGGACACGGTCGGCACGGTGCCGTGGTGGCCGAGCGGCCGGAACGAGGTGACGTTGCACCATGCCGTCGTGCGCGTGCTCGCCGACACGCACCGGCACGCCGGGCACGCCGACATCGTCCGGGAACTCCTGGACGGAGCCGTCGGGATGAACGAGAGCAACGACAGCATGCCGCCCGGCGACTCCGAGTGGTGGGAGGACTACCGGAGCCGGCTGGAGCGCACGGCACGGGAGGCCGACGACGACGCGTAGCGCCGGACCGGAGACGCGTAACGCCGGACCGGGACGGGACCGCCCGGGAACGGTTCGCCGCGCGCGGCGGCGCCGGCCTGCCCGGTCCCTACGGTGTGTCGTGTTTCCGTGCGCCGGGCGGTGGGGCCCCGTGGGTGTGGAGTTCGATCGCCAGGGGTGTGGCGGTGAACATCGAGGAGTAGGTGCCGACGACGATGCCGATGAGCAGGGCGAGGGCGAAGTCGGTCAGGGAGTCGCCGCCCAGCAGGGTGAGGGCGGCAAGGATGAACACGGCGCCCATACCGGTGTTGACCGTCCGGGGGAGGGTCTGCAGGATCGCGGTGTTGGCGACTCCCGCGAACGGGGCCTGCCGGTTGTTCGCCGACAGTTCCCTGATCCGGTCGAAGACGACGACGGAGTCGTTGACGGAGTAGCCGATCACGGTCAGCAGTGCCGCGAGGAAGACCCCGTCGACCGGTTTGCCGAGCCAGGCGAACACACCGACGAGGATCAGGGCGTCGTGGACCAGCGCGGCGACCGCGGACACCCCGAAGGTCCAGCGGAAGCGCACCGCGAGATACAGCAACTGCGCGGCCAGCGCGCAGGCGAGGGCGATGAGCGCCCCTCGGCGCAGTTCGTCCCCGAGGCTGGGTCCGATGAACTCGTCGCTGACCTTCTCGGCACGGCCCGTGAGGCCGGCGACCGCCTCGTCCACCGTCGCGGCCTCGGCGTCGGTGAGTTGCCCGGTGCGTACGCTGAGGCCCTCGTCGCCGGAGGTCTGGACGACCGCCCGGGGCAGGCCCGCGTCGGCCAGGACGTCCCGGGCGCGATCGGCGTCGACCGGCGCGGAGACGGCGTACTCCATCAGCCGTCCGCCGGTGAACTCGACGCCGAGGTCCAGCCCGCGGACCACGATGCCCGAGGTGGCCAGGACGAGCGCGACCGCTGACGCGGCGAGCCAGGTGCGCCCCCGCCGCATCAGGCCGGGAGCGCGGCGGGTGAGCCGGTCGCGGACCGCGCCGGTGTCCGCGATGCCGGTCAGCCGGGGACGGCGCCGTACGGACCGCCGGGAGATCGCGAACTCGGCGAGGACCCGGGTGACGACCAGGGCACTGAGCATGGAGGCGAGAACGCCGATGCCCAGAGTGACGCCGAAGCCCCGGACGGGCCCCGAGGCGAGGAAGAAGAGCAGGCCGGCCGCGATGAGGGTGGTGATGTTGGAGTCGGCGACGGCGCTGAAGGCGTTGCGGAATCCGGCGGTGAGGGCCGGGCGCAGTCCCTTCCCGCGGGTCGCGTACTCCTCGCGGGCCCGTTCGAAGACGAGCACGTTGGCGTCGACCGCCATGCCGATGGCCAGCACGAACCCGGCGAGCCCCGGCAGGGTGAGCGTGGCGCCGAGCACGGCCAGGGCCGCGTAGGAGATGACTCCGTAAGAGGCGAGGGCCACGGCGGCCAGAGCACCGAGGAGCCGGTAGACGGCGATGACGAACAGCGAGGTGAGCGCGGTGCCGATGACGGCGGCCCGGGCGCTGGCCTCGATGGCCGTGGCGCCGAGGGTCGGGCCGACGGTCCGCTGTTCCACGGTCTCGACCGGCACCGGCAGGGCGCCGCCGTTGATGAGCACGCCCAGTTCGCGTGCCTCCTCCCGGCTGAAGGAGCCGGTGATCTGGGTGGATCCTCCGGCGATGCCCGTACGGCAGGCGACGGACGAGCTGACCTGGGGCGAGGAGATGACCTTGTCGTCCAGGACGATGGCGACGCGGCGCGCCGGATCACCGGCCGGGTGACACGCGGCCCGGCCGGTCAGGTCCGCCCAGGCGTCACCGCCCGCACCCTTGAACTCGACACCGACGTACCAGCCTGCCCCGCTCCGCTGGTCGATGCGCGCCTCGGCGCTGTCGACGTCCGCGCCGGTGAGGGCCGACGGGCCCAGCCGCACGGTGTGCCCGGACTCGTCGGGGAGGACGCGTTCGCCGGGCCGACCGGGCTGTGACCCGGGCGGGGCGTCCCCGGCGCCCGCCGTACCGAGAACGGGGTGGAAGGCGAGCTGCGCGGTGCGGCCGAGGACGTCGGCGGCCTCGCGCGGGTCCTGGACACCGGGCAGCTCGACGATGATCCGGTGGTCCCCGGAACGGGCGATGGTGGGTTCGGTGACGCCGAGCGCGTCGATGCGGTGCCGCAACACCTCCAGGGTTCGGTCGGTGGCCACCGAGTCGGCCTCGGCGGTGGGGGAATCGCGGGTCTCCAGGACGATCTGCGTGCCACCGCGCAGGTCGAGTCCCAGACGCAGCGGCACGGTCAGGGTGATGTACAGCGACAGGGCGAGCACGGTCAGGGCGAGAAACGCCCGCACGCGAAGGGCGCGCGTCAAAGGGGCCTCCAACAGGCATACCGCACCCGCTGCGGGGGTGCGGTGGGGATCGACGGGGTGCGTCAGATGCCGGTGGGAGGCGGTGGGCCGCGCCCGCTGTGGTGCGCGCAGTGCTGGGGAGGGGAGAAGGCGCCGGGGGAGGCCGGGAGCGGCGGTCGGGGGTCCGGGAGGGGCAGGACGAGGCAGGGCGGGACGGACGCCCCGCCGGGGAACGGGGCGTGCCACTCGCCGGGAGCGGCACGGCCCGCGCGGGGCGGCTGACTGCCACAGGCGGTGGTGCACGTGTCGTCGACGCTGCTCCGGGCGCCGGTGGCGGAAGGGCCGGCGTCGGTGGTGGCGGTCGTGGCGGCGGCGGCCGAGGCGGCGTGGGCGTGGTGGGGGGCCGCGACCGGGGCCGGTGCGGCGGGACCGCCGGGGGAGGCCCCGGTGGGGACGCCCTGGAGGCCGAGGACGCCGAAGAGGGTGAACAGCGCCGCCAGCAGCATGCCGGTGACGGGTGCGCGGTTCCGCCCGGCGGGGGAGGCCGGGACCGCACGGGCCGGCTGTGCCATACGGGTGCCTCCTCCCCACGCGGTCGTCCGGTCCGCCCGAGGGGCGGGGTCGCCATGGACGGCGGTCCTCAGGACAACGCACGGGGGACACCGAAGGTTCGCCCGGCACGGCACCATGCCCAACCCGACCGAGGCGTACGTCGCGGCGCGACCGGCTTGTGCGCCCGCCACGGGCGGCGACGGAGGCCGCGCGCGGTCTTCGTCGGGCCTCTGTTGGCCTCTGTCGGCCTCCGTCGGCTGTCGTGCGGGTCGTCGTCCGGTGCCCGGCGCGGTGTGCCGCCCGGGCGGCCGTGGGCGCCGAGCTGCTGCTCGCGATCCCCGGTGGCGGTCGGGCGAAGGCGTGCCCGGCCCGTCGCGGGTGGGCCGGGCCGGACACCGGCCGCCGACGGACGGTGACCGGAGAGCCGGACGTCGGGGCCACGACGACCGTCGTCAAGACGACCGCCGTCAGACGACCGCGGCGATCTCGGTCTGCAGGTCCGTCGCCTTGCGCAGGAGGCCGCGCATGATGACGGTGAGCATCGCGAACGCCACCCCGACACCGACGGTCGCCATCGCGGCACCGAAGGCGCCGATCAGTTCCATGCCGTCGTCCGGGGACGGGATGTCGGCCACGGCGAGATGTCCGGCGACCCCGGCCGCCAGCAGTGTCGCCACGAGCGAGGACCCGATGACGACGTCGACCCACCGGAAGGCCCGGGACGTGAAGATCGCGTCCCGTTCGACCATGGTGAGCAGCATCCACACCGCACCGAGAGCGACCTGGACACAGGCGACGCCGACGATGGCCACCGCCACATAGGGCGCGGCGAAGGGGGCGTAGGGCGGGAAGCGGTCGACCTCGTCGGCCGCCGCCGTCGGTATGACGATGACCTGGCCGAAGAGGCCGGCCGCGACCGCTACGACGATGCCGGCGCGGAGCACGGCGGTGAACAGACGATGCATGCATCGATTGTCGATGGGTATCGATCGAGATTCAATCGGTTCCGCCAAGTCGGCCGACGAACTCGTGGGCCCCTTGTGGTCGGCGGGACAAACGATCACGATGCAGGGGTGGCCGGCCCGCCGGGCAGGGCCGGGCGCACGGCGCAGCCGCGGACGCCCCGGCATGGCACGCAGTGGCACTCACAGGAGCTCTCGTGACGTACGACATCGGCGCCCTCCGCGCCCAGTTCCCGGCGCTGGGCGCCGGGACCGCCCACTTCGACGGCCCCGGCGGCACGCAGACGCCGCGGCCCGTCATCGAGGCGATCAGCGGCGCGCTGGCGCGGCCGCTGTCCATCCGGGGCCGGACGACCGCCGGAGAGCGCAACGCCGAGGCCATCGTCACCAGGACCCGCCAGGCGCTGGCCGACCTCCTGGGAGCGGACCAGGCGGGGATCGTCTTCGGCCGCAGTGCCACCCAGCTCACCTACGACTTCTCCCGCACCCTCGCCAGGACCTGGGCGCCCGGTGACGAGGTGGTCGTCACCCGCCTCGACCACGACGCCAACATCCGCCCCTGGGTCCAGGCCGCCGCCCAGGCCGGTGCCACCGTGCGGTGGGCCGACTTCGACCCCGCCACCGGGGAGCTGACCGCCGACGACATCCGCGCGGTGCTGTCCCCGCGCACCCGGCTGGTGGCCGTCACCGCCGCCTCCAACCTCATCGGGACCATTCCCCCGGTCGCCGCGATCGCCGACGCGGCGCACGAGGCCGGAGCGCTCACCTACGTCGACGGCGTGCACCGCACCGCCCACGCGCCGGTCGACGTGGAGCGGCTCGGCGCCGACTTCTTCGTCTGCTCCCCGTACAAGTTCTTCGGCCCGCACCACGGAGTCCTCGCCGCCCGGCCGGAACTGCTGGAGACCCTGCGGCCGGACAAGCTCCTCCCGTCCACCGACGCGGTCCCGGAACGCTTCGAACTGGGCACCCTGCCCTACGAGTTCCTCGCGGGTACGCAAGCCGCGGTCGACTTCCTCGCCGGTCTCGACCCGGCCTCCGCGGGGACACGGCGACAGCGCCTCGCCGCGGCGTTCACGGCGCTCCAGGAGCATGAACGGACCCTGCGCGCACAGCTCGACAAGGGCCTGTCCGCGCTCCCGGACATCCGGGTCCACTCCAGGGCGGCCGACCGCACTCCCACCTCGCTGCTCACCTTCCGGGACCGCTCGGCGGCGGAGGCGTACGGCTTCCTCGCGGAGCGCGGCGTGCACGCGCCCGCGGGGTCCTTCTACGCGATCGAGGCATCCCGCCGCATGGGCCTCGGGGACACCGGCGGCCTCCGGATCGGCCTGGCCCCCTACAACGACGCGGAGGACGTCGAACGACTGCTGACCGGCCTGGCCGAGTTCCTGACGTCCGGCTGATGTCCGCCCGGCGTCCGCCCGGCGCGTCTTCGGCGTCCCCCACGCAGCCGTCCCGGCCTGCCTTCTTTCGTTGTGTTCGAATCTCGTGGACCGGTGGACGTGTTCCCGCGCAGGCTTGACTCCGCACGGCACCCACACCCATCCGGGGAGGCATCTTGCGTACCCGCCGTCCGGCCCTCCTGGGCAGCACCGTGGTCCTCGCCGTCGCGGGTGCGCTCGTGGCCGCGCCCTCGGCGAACGCGGTGGCCGCCGAGCCCCTCTGCGACCACATCCCCGACTCGGCGACGCCCACGGTCCGCCCCGACGACCAGGGCGACGCGGTCCGCCAGGTGCAGTGCCTCGTCAACAACTACAGCGCGTACGCCGACTGGGTCGAGGTGGACGGCGACTACGGACCGGCCACCGCGCGGGGCGTGCACTGGGTGCAGACGTGCAACGGCACCACGGGCGGTGCCGACGGCATCGTGGGACCGAGCACCTGGTCCCGCCTCTACACCCCCAAGCCCGCCTGCGCCCTGTGACAGGAGGAGACACGCGATGACGGACCAGGACCCCGGCTCCGCGGACCCCCGCGGCCGAGCGGGCCGAGCGGACCGAGCGCGCCGAGCAGGCCGGGCCGGTCGAGCCGACCGGGCCCGCCGCGTCCGCCCGGTCGTCCCGGTGTCGCGGCGCGTGTTCCTGGGCGCCCTCGGGGTCGCCGGCACCTGGAGCGTCGTACCCCGCACGCCCCCGGCGGCCGCCGCGGCGCCGGCCGCCCCCGCCGCGTACACCCTGCGGTCGCGCGGGGACTGGGGCGCGGACGAGTCCCTGCGGTACGCCGCCGACGGTACGGAGGTCTGGCCGCCCGAGTACCACCCCGTCCAGACCCTCACCGTGCACCACACCGACGACAGGAGCACCGATCCGGACCCGGCCGCGGTGGTGCGCGCGATCTACCGCAACGACGCGGTGGGCAAGGGCTACGGCGACATCGGCTACCACTTCCTGATCGACCGCGACGGCCGGGTGTACGAGGGCCGTTGGTCAGGGACGGACGGTACGCCCGCCCATGACGCGGCGGGACGGCTCGTCACCGGCGCACATGTCCTCGGGTACAACACGGGGAACATCGGCATCGCCCTGCTGGGAACGCTGACCACCACGCCCGCGTCGGCCGCCGCACGCACCGCGCTCCTCCAGCTCCTGGCCGAGCTGGCCGGGCGCCACACGCTCGCTCCGCTGGGAAAGGTGCTGTACCGCAACCCGGTCAGCGGTGTCGGCCGTGCCGCGCCCGTCATCGGCGGACACCGCCACTGGGCGGCCACCGACTGCCCCGGCACCCTCTTCGCCGACATGCCCGCGATACGCGCCGAGACGGCCGCCCTGATCGGGGGATGACGTGTGCGCACGGTGCGGACCGCGCCGTGCGTGACGGAGGTTGACCCGTTCCGGTCCTTGTCGTGACGGGGGCGGCGCGGCATCCTCTGCCGCATCGGGCAGGTCGGGAATGACGCATGGGGGGACCGTGCTGCGTATCCATTTCACCTCGGAGGACCTGTCACGAACGCGGCTCGCGTCCCGCCCCGACCCGTTGTGGGAGATCACCGCCAGCCTGCACCGCCTGCAGTCCCGGCTCGGGCGCTGGGCCCACGCGGCCTGGTACCGGGAGGCCCGCACCGCCATAGCCGCCCAGCACCTGGGCGTCACCGTACGCACCCTGCTGTGCCCGCTGTTCCCGCGCGCGACGTACTTTCCCGACTTCCTCACCCCGGCAGAGGCGGCCGACGGACTGCGGAGCGGACTCGACGCCGTCCTCGACACCCCGCCCGCCCGGATCCGGCACGAGATCGGCCTGCTCGCCAAGGTGCGGAAGGTGCCGCCGGACATGTACCGCGTGGCGGACGACGACGTCCGCGCACACCTGGTCGGGGCGCTGCGCAGGTACCACGACGCCGTCATCGCCCCCTACGGCGACCGGATGCAGGCCCGCGTCGACGCCGAGTGCGCCCGCCGGGGACGCGACCTGCTGCACGGCGGCGCCGACGGGCTGCTCCGGGGACTGGGACCCGCCATGCGCTGGAGACCCCCCGTCCTGGAGGTCGAGTACGTCGGCGGCGTCGACCGTGACCTGCTCCTGGGCGGGCGCGGCCTGCTCCTCATCCCCTCGTACTTCTGCTGGCAGAAGCCGACCTCGTTCGCCGACCCCGACCTGCCGCCCGTCCTGCTCTACCCCCTGGCACCGGCCGGACCCACGAGCCGGCCCCGCCCGGCCGAGATCCCGCTGGCGGCACTGCTGGGACGTACCCGCGCCGCGGTCCTGCGCGCGTCGACGTACGGCGCCACCAACTCCGAGATAGCGCGCGCCGTCTCGGTGTCCGCGGCGAACGCCAGCCACCACACCACGGTGCTCCGCGACTCGGGGCTCATCGCCAGCCACCGCCACGCGAACACCGTCCTGCACACCCTCACCCCGCTCGGCGCGGCACTCCTGCGTCTTCCCGACCGGGCCGGCCGGACCGCCGGGGCCGTCGACGCGGGCCCGGGCTGATCCAGGAGAACGCGGCCACCGGATCGGCGAAGAACACCCCCCGAAGCGGCCGACGGCCCCGCCGCTGTCAGGCGGACGCGGTCGGCTGCAGCTGTTCGCGGTACGTCCGGGCCGCGGTCATCAGCCCGTCGAGGGCGTCGCGGGTCCGGACGAGCTCGGCGATGTGCGTGGTGAGGCGGTCGCGTTCCTGGCTCATACGGTCCAGGGCGGCGTCGGAGTTCTCCTCGCTGGGCGAGTCGACGCAGGGGAGCAGCTCGGCGATGGTCCGGCTGGACAGGCCGGCCGCGTAGAGGCGCTGGATGAACCAGACACGCTCGATCTCCTCGTCCGTGTAGTGCCGCTGCCCACTGGGGCTTCGGGTGCTGTGGAGCAGCCCCTGTTCCTCGTAGTACCGCAGCGACCGGACGCTGACACCGGCCCGCTCGGCCAGCTCGCCGATACGCATGGTCGTTCTCCCCGCCGTCCTCTGTGACTGTCCCTGTGGCTGTTACCTGCGCCACAGTCCTTGCCTCTCACATCAATGTCAGGTTTTAGCGTAGCGGCTGTACCCGGAGGCCGGGTCACGGATCGCCAAGGAGTCCTGAAGTGTCTGACGTGACAAGTCTGTTCCAGTCCCACCAGCTCGGTGCCCTGACGCTGCCCAACCGAGTGGTGATGGCTCCCATGACCCGCGTCAGGGCCGCCCCCGGCGGCCTGGCGACGCCGTCGATGGCGACCTACTACGCCCAGCGCGCCACCGCCGGACTGATCGTGTCGGAGGGTGTCCAGCCGAGCCTGATCGGACAGTCCAACCCGGGCACGCCCGGGCTGCACACCGAGGAGCAGCAGGCTTCGTGGCGGCCGGTGACGGAGGCCGTGCACGCCAACGGCGGGCGGATCTTCGCCCAGCTCATGCACGGCGGACGCGTCTCGCACCCCGACACCACGGGCTTCCAGCCGGTCGGTCCGTCGGCCGTCCCCGCCGTGGGCGAGGTGTTCACGCCGACCGGGCCCCAGCCCACGCCGGTGCCCCGCGCACTGGAGACCGCGGAGGTGCCTGAGCACGCCCGCTCGTACGCGGAGGCGGCCCGCCGGGCCGTCGACGCGGGCTTCGACGGAGTCGAACTGCACGGTGCCAACGGCTACTTGATCTCGCAGTTCCTCTCGACGAACGCCAATCTGCGCACCGACCGGTACGGCGGCTCCGTGGCGCATCGCATCCGGTTCGCCGTCGAGGCGGTGTCCGCGACCGTCGAGGCCGTGGGCGCGGCGCGCACGGGCATCCGGCTCTCCCCGGGCGGGACCTTCTGGGGCGTGCGGGAGACGGACGTCACCGAGCTCTACACCGCCCTGCTGGGCGAGTTGGCGCGACTGGAGGTGGCGTACGTGCATCTGGAGGCGACCGCGGACGAAGAGGTGCTGGTGGCGCTGCGCCGGGCCTGGCCGGGCACCCTCGTCATGAACCCGGTCCTGCCCATGGGCCCCAAGCAGACCGGCCGCTCCGAGGCCGACCACTGGCTCGGCCTCGGCGCGGACCTCATCAGCTTCGGGCGCGCCTTCATCGCCAACCCCGACCTGGTGGAACGCCTGCGCACGGGGGTCCCGCTCGCACCCGTCGACGAGGCGACCTACTACCAGGGCGGCGACGCCGGCTACCTGACCTACCCGGCCCACCAGTACAGCGCCTGACACGGCGCCCGGCCCACCGGCGGGCGGAGCCGGCCCGTCCCGCGTCAGGCCGCGGCGGCGGTCTCGGCGAGCTTCTGGAACTCGCCGAGGTCGTAGTTGGCGAGTGCCGAGTCGAGGTTGGTCAGGGCGCCGACGTGCTCGATGAAGCCCTTCGGGTCGTACTCGATCTGCAGGGTGACACGGCTCGCGGTGTCACCGAGCCGGTGGAACGTCACAACTCCCGCGTGGTGCACGCCCTGTGTGGTGTGCCAGGCGATCCGCTCCTCGGGGACGACCTCGGCCAGTTCGGCGACGAAGTTCTTGTCCGCGCCGGGGACGGAGAGCTGCCAGGCGAAGCGGCGTTCGTCCAGCGGCTCGACGAGACGTACGTGGCTGAGGAAGGACGGCCACCTCGTCACATCGCTCCACAGGGCCCAGGTGACGGAAACGGGGGCCTGGATGTCGACGGTCTCCACCAGCGATGCGGACACGGGATCACCTTTCGTGGTCGGCTGGGCGCCGGTCCTGACGGATCGGCAGAACCCGCCTACCCGCGTATCCCGTCCGCACGCGGTGGCGGCCGGACCGCCGGTCCGCCTCGCGGCCGCCCAGGCTTGTCCCAGGCCATACGGGGTAACTGGGTTCTTCCGACGTAGTGCTGAGCGCACATCACCCTGGAGGACAGCATGGCCGTGACGGACCCGTCCGCACCCGCGGTGCCCGCCGAGAGCGGGACGGCCGCGACCGAAGGTCCCGCACGGCCCAACCCCTCGCAAGCCGCCCACCACCACCCGCACCGGGTCGCCCAGGGGGAATCGGCCCAGGAGGAGTCGGAGGGGCCGGGGGAGCGGCTGAACCGCCGCTGGAACGAACTCCTCCAGGAGACCCGGGTCGCGCAGACCGGCGTGCAGATCCTCTTCGGCTTCCTGCTCAGCGTCGCCTTCACCGCCGGCTTCCGGGACCTCGGGACCCTCGACCGGACGATCTACGTCACCACCGTCGTCCTCGGCGCGGCGGCCACCGGCTCGCTGATCGCCCCGGTCTCGATCCACCGCTTCCTGGCGGGCCAGCGGATGAAGGAAGAACTGGTGGAGACCGCCCACCGGTTGATGATGCTCGGCATGGTCCTGCTCGCCCTCACCATCGGGTCGACCCTGCTGCTGATACTGCGGGTCGTCCTGCCGGGTGTCATCGCGGAGATCCTCGTCGCCGGAGTGATGCTGTACTTCGCCCTGTGCTGGTACGCGCTGCCTCTCTGGCTCCGCCGCCGCGCCGACCGCGACGACGCCGTGTGAGGGCGTGGGTGGGCGGCCGGTGGACCGGCCGCCCACCCACGGTGGCCCCGTGTCAGGGGTGTACCGGTGTCTCCAGTTCGCGTTTGAGGTTGCGCAGGGTCTTCTCGATGTTGCCCCGCTGGAAGGCGGCGAACGTCTTGCCCCCGGTGGCCACGTGGTCGAAGGCGTCGGCCACGAAGGCGGGCCAGGAGCGGCGGTCGTCCGTCCAGGTCTCCGTCACCCGCGTGCCGCCGTCCTCCGCCTCGAAGCGGTACTCCCAGGTGGCGATCGCCGCCCTGAGGCGCGGCTGCCTGAGTCCGATCGCGTGGACGCGGAAGGCGAAGCGGCGGCTGGGGTCCGCGGCGGTCACCGTGCAGCGGGTGGTCCAGCGGTAGCGGCCGCGCTTGTTGCGCCCCTCGAAGACCTGGCCGACGTGAGCGGGCCGGTCCCCGCCGACGACGGTCGCGCCGAGGTTCTCGGGGCTCCAGCGCCCCATCCGCGCGGGCCGGCTGATCTGCTCGTACACCGCTGACGGCGACGCCTCGACCAGGATGCTGCGGGCGACGGTGAACGTGCGGGGCATGGGCACTCTTTCCTGGGCGCTGGACCTGCCGGAACGCTGAACCTACCTCCCGGTAACCTTACTGGAAAGTAAGAGAAGTGGGCGGGGTCCGTGCGCCGACGGCACCGCCGGTGGCGAATGCGGGGGAGCTGTCAGTGCCCGCCGCCGAGCGCGATGCGGAACTCCAGCTCGGGCCGGTCCCACACCACGGCGGGCGGGGTCGCGGACGCCGTCCCGACGCGCACCGCGCCCACGCTGCGGTAGAAGCCCTCGGCGGGAGGGTGTGACACGACCCGGACCCGGTCGATGCCCGCCGCACGGGCTTCGGACTCCATGTGGGCGACGAGCAGCCGTCCGACTCCGCGCCCCTGCGCCCGGTCGGCGACGAACAGCAGGTCGAGCTCCGGCGGAGCGAGGACGAGCGCGTAGAAGCCGAGTACCTGGCCGTCCTGCCGGTCGGCGGCCACGAAGACGCGGTGCGCCTCGATGTAGTCCGGGCCGACCCGGTAGCCCGCGACCATGGACGCGTACGGCCCCTCGTAGGCGCGTGCGCCCCGTACGAGCCGCGTGAGCCGTTTGGTGTCACGCGCGACGGCCCGCCGGACCACGAGGGATCCGCCCGCGTCTGTAATGCTCCGAGTCATTGGGTGAGTATTACGTATGGGGAGGCGTTCCTCCTGCCCCGCCCCCGCCCCCGCCCCCGCCTCCACCCGCCCCGCCCTCGTGCCGGCCGCCGGCTCAGACGAAGGCGCTCTCCCCGGTGATCGCCTTTCCGACGATGAGGGTGTTCATCTCCCGGGTCCCCTCGAAGGAGTAGATGGCCTCCGCGTCCGCGAAGAAGCGGGCGACGTCGTAGTCCAGCACGATCCCGTTGCCGCCGAAGATCTCCCTGGCCCAGCCCACGACCTCGCGCATACGTGCCGTGACGTGCGCCTTGGCCAGGGACGAGTGCTCGTCCCTGAACACCCCGGAGTCCTGCAGCCGCGCGAGCTGCAGCAGCATGCCCCAGCAGGCGGTGATGTTGCCGAGGCCCTTGACCAGCAGGTCCTGGACGAGCTGGAACCCCGCGATCGGGTGGCCGAACTGCTCGCGGTCGGTGGCGTAGGCGAGCGCCAGCTCGTAGGCGCCGATCATCACGCCCAGCGCCTGCCAGGCGACCCCGCTACGGGTGGCGCGCAGGACCTCCGCGACGTCACGGAACGACGAGACGTTCTGCAGGCGGTCCGCCTCCGGCACCCTGACGCCGGTCAGCGTGATGTCCGCGTTCTCGACGATCCGCAGGGAGATCTTGTTCGCGATCTTCTCCGTGACGAAGCCCGGCGTGTCCTTGCCGACCACGAATCCCTTGACCTGGTCGTCCGCCACGTCCCGCGCCCAGACCACGACGTGGTCGGCGAAGGTGGCGTTGCCGATCCAGCGCTTGGCGCCGTCGAGCACCCAGGTGTCGCCCTGTCGCTCGGCGGTGGTGCGCATGCCCGCCGCGACATCGGAGCCGTCGAGCGGTTCCGTCAGGGCGAAGGCCCCGATCCTGTCCATGGACGCCATGGCCGGCAGCCAGCGGTCCCGCTGCTCCTGGCTGCCACCGGCGTGGATGGAGTACATGGCCAGGCCGTTGTGCACACCGAAGAACGTGGCGACCGACGCGTCGACGCGGCTCATCTCCAGCGCCATCATCCCCGTCAGCAGATGGCTCACGGCGGGGCCGTGCTCGCCGTAGCCCTCGTAGGACAGACCGACGAGGCCGCTCTCCCGGAAGCGTGTGATCAGCTCGGCGGGAAAGGTGCCCTCGGCCCAGTTCTCGTTGACCAGCGGCTTGACCTCGTCGCGCATGAACGCGCGCGTCTTCAGCAGGATCTTGCGTTCGTCGTCCGAGAGCGCCGCCTCGAAGTCGTAGAAGTCGGCCGCGATCCCGTCATCCATGGAAGATCTCATAGCGGCCTTCTTCCACGCTTTCCTTGCAGGATGCACGGAATTGCCGACGGCCGAACGGCCGCCCGTTCCCCGTGGAGGCGGGTGGGACAGCCCGAAGCGGGCCCCGGAACGCGTCCGGAGCCCGCTTCGTGTCCCGCCGACCGGCCGTTGATCCCACGGCGGCCGGGTGATCGCCCGGTCAGGCCGGCCCGGACTGCCGCCGGGTCTCGTCGACCACCTGCCGGCCCGAGTCACGCGCCTGCTCGGTCACGCCGCCGGCCTGGGTCCGCGCCTCGTCCTGCGTGGTCCGGGCGGCGTCCGTCGCGGTGCCCTTCACTTCCTCGACCGCGTGCTGTGCGGCCTCCTTGGCGCCTTCCTTGAGGTGCTGGGTGGACTCCAGAGCCGCCTGCTTCACCGGCTCCAGGGCCTCACCACCGCGCTCCATGAGGTCGGCGGCCTTCTGCTGCTCGGTCTGGGACGCGGGAAGCAGCGACGACGCCAGCACGCCTACACCGAACGCGATCAGACCGGCCGCGAGGGGGTTGCCCTGCGTCTTCTGCATGGTCCGGTCCGGCACTTCCCGGATCGTCTGGCCCGCCTGGCCGACCGCTTCCTGCGCGGTGCCGGCGGCCTGCCCGGTGCCGTCCTGCAGCGAGCCCGCCACGGACTGCGCGCCGTGCTTGGCCCCGTGGACACCGTGTTGTGCTGATCCCATGATGCGCTCCCGCACGCCGGTGACTGCCCCGCGCACCCGCTGGGTGCGCCGTTGCACGATTCGTCGAGGACTCGCCTGGTCGGTGAGCTGGTCGACGTCCGCGGACAACCGCTCCCGAGTGGCGTCGATCTCGGCCCTCATTTGGTCGGGTGACGTGCCCATTCCGCGTTCTCCTTCATGGTTTCGACGGTGTTCTCGGGCTTCGGCGACACGGTGCGCATCTGCGTGCGGCCCCGCTGGTACAGCACGGCCGCGATCACAGCCCATACGACGGTGACGATCAGGGCGGACCAGCCCGCGTCCATGACGTTCGCCAGGCCCAGTACGGCGGCCAGGGACAGGAAGAGGAGCGTCATGTACCCGGCGAATCCCGCACCGCCGTACATGCCGGCCGCCTTGCCCGCCTTGGTCGCCTCCTCCCGGATCTCGGTCTTGGCCAGTTCCACCTCTTGGCGGAAGAGGGTCTGCACGTCGGAGGTCACGGCGGACAGCAGCTCGCCGACGGACCGCTCCTGACCCTGCGAGCCCACGGGCCCGGGGGACACGGAAGACATCTCACACCTCCGGGTACGGGCGGGTGGGCGCGCTGCCCGGAGGCGTGGTGCCGACGGTCGGCGGCGCCGGGGGCGTCGGCGGCACGGCGGGGATCACCGGCGGGGTCTCCTGGACTCCCACCGGCGGAGCCTCCTGCGGAGTGCCCACCGGCGGCGCCGACGGAAGGGTCCTGGCGGCCGGCTCCGGGAGCCCCGGCTGCTGTTCCACCGCCACGTCGGACGAGGACCGCCCCGTGTCGGAGGACTGGTTCGCCTTGCTCGCGACCTTGGCCAGCCGGCCCACGGCCAGCCCCGCCAGGAGTGCGCCGCCGAGGAAGGCGCCGGGACGCCTGCGCGCGAAACTCTGCAGGTCGGAGGCGACGCCTTCGGCCCCCTGCTTCTGCAGGTAGTCGGCCGCGCGGTGCCCGGTGTCGGCGGCGTGGGCCGCCAGGCCGCGGGCGGGGGAGTCGTTCTGGGCGTTCTCCGCCAGTCCCGCCAGGTCGTCCGCCCACTGGTGCAGCACCTCGGCCACGCGTGTGGTCTGTCCCTCGACCTCGTTGAGGGTGCGCTCCCGCAGATCGCGGACGACTGTGCCGGCCTGCTGTCGTGCCTCGCCGACCACGGCCCTGGCCTGGTCCGCGGCGGTGCCGGCGACCTCGCCCGCGGCCTGCTTGGCCTTCTCGGCCGTCGCCGACGCCTCTGCCTTGGCCGTTTCACCGGTCTGTTGCACCCTTCCGGTGTCACCCTGCACGGACTCGCTCATCAGGCCCTCCTCGACTCACTTCGTAAAGCCCTGCACCTGCGCGTCCACGGAGGCCGAATGCCGAGATGTCCGGTGTCCTGCACCCGTGTCCCGCGGTGACGGGAGTTTCCGCACGAGTGGCTGCTCAGCCGACTTTCACACGTGTACGAGCCCGATTAATTCGGTCATGTGGGCGTACGGTCGGCTCCGTGTCCGAACGAGAAGAGCCGGGAGGGCCGGAGTTCCCGGCCCGAGCGGCTCAGCCGGCCCGGCGGAACGGGGCCCTGCCCAGATGACAGGACGCCCGGGTACGGCGGATCCACCTCGGGCTGTGACCACCGCACGGTCCTCGGCGGCGGGCCGGACCTCAGGCCGCGGGTCCGGCCTCGTCCGGGGCGCACGGCCACGCGGCCTCGGCGGCCCGGGCCGTGGGATGGCAGGAGAAGACCTGGTCCAGGCCGACGATGCGGAAGATCCGGCCGACCCGGTCGGGAACCGCGGCCAGGGCGAACCCGGCGCCGGCCGTCAGGGCGTGGTTGCGGGCGGCGATCAGCGCGGTGATGCCGCTGGAGTCGCAGAACGTGACGCCGCCGAGATCGAGGACGAGCTGCCGGCCCGCCCGCAGGCCGAGCGCGGGCAGTGCGGCTCGGACCTCGAGGGCGGTGTGGTGGTCCAGGTCCCCGGCGAGTTCGACGACCGCTCCGCCGGGAGTGGTGCGGGTGCGCAGGGTCAGGGGCTGGGTCACTGCTGCTCTCCACTGGGGGGTCGGGGCACGTGGACGGCCAGGACGGCGGTGTCGTCGTCCACGCCGCTGCCGAAGGTGTCGAGCAGGTCGCGGATCTCGCCGATGACGCCGGGGGCGGTGGTGGGCGCGAGCGCGCGGGCGAAATCCAGCAGGGCGTCGTCCCCGTACCGGTCCTCGGTGCCGATCCCGGCGCTGACGTGTGCCTCGGTGAGCCCGTCCGTGTGCAGCAGCAGGGTGTCACCGGGGACCAGACGGACGTCGGTGGTGACGATGTTGGCGTCGGGCAGGACCCCGATGAGCTGTCCGCCCGGGGTGGGGAGGTAGTCGGTGGTGCCGTCGGCGCGCATCAGCAGGGCGGGGGGATGCCCGCCGCTGGCCAGGGTGATGTGGAAGCCGCCCCGGTCGTCGTCGGGGGTCAGCAGGCCGTAGAGGACCGTGCAGAACCGGGGGTCGGCGCCGTTGTACTCGTGGTTCAGGACCGTGTTGAGATTGCGGAGGACGGCGACGGGGTCCGGGTCGTACACCGCCGCGGCGCGCAGGGTGTAGCGGGCCAGGGAGGTGACGGCCGCGGCGGCGGCACCCTTGCCGCACACATCGCCGAGGAACAGCCCCCACGTGCCGCCGGAAAGGGGGAACAGGTCGTAGAAGTCGCCGCCGACCTCGTCGACGGACGCGATGTGGTAGTACGCGGACACGTCCAGACCGGGCACATTGGCCAGGGCCGGCGGCAACAGCGTCTGCTGCAGGGTGGTGGCCAGGCGCTGCAGGCGTTCGCGTTCCCGCTCGGCCTCCTTGCGGGCGCGCAGCAGCTCCACCTCGTACGCGCGCCGGTCCCGGGCGTCGAAGAGCGTGGTACGGATCAGCAGGGGCTGCCCGTCACTGCCCGAACGCACCGTGGACGTGACCAGGACCGGCAGACGCGAGCCGTCGGCGGCCTTGAGCTCCAGGGCGATACCGCTGACCTCGCCCTGCATCCTCAGTAAAGGGGCGTAGTGCGTCTCGTGGTAGAGCCGGCCGCCGACGGTCAGCAGGTCGGAGAAGTGCGAGCGGCCCAGCAGGTCGTCGCGTTCGTAGCCGAGCCAGTCCAGCAGTGTGGTGTTGACCTTCGCGATCCGGCCGTCCAGCAGGGTGGTCAGGTAACCGCAGGGCGCGTGCTCGTACAGGTCCTCGGCGCTGTCCTCCAGCAGTGCGGCGAACTGTGCCTGCTCGCCCCGCGGACCGCCGTGGCCCTCTCCCGTTCCGCTCTCCGCGTCGTCGCGGCCCGGGCACATCAGCCGAGCGCTTCCACGAACGAGGCGATCGCCGCTCTGGTCTCCTCCGGAGCGGCGAGCTGCGGGCAGTGTCCCGTGGCGTTCAGCGTGATCAGCCGGCTTCCCGGGATCCGGGCATGCACGAACGCCCCCACCTCCGGCGGAGCGATCGCGTCGCTGGAGCACTGGGCGACCAGCGTGGGCACCCGCACCAGGCCGAGGTCCTCGCGGTTGTCGGACAGGAACGTCACCCGGGCGAAGACGCGGGCGATGTCCGGATCCGTACGGCAGAAGCTGTTGGTCAGCTCCTGGCCTAGTTCCGGTCGCTCGGGATTGCCCATGATCATCGGTGCGACGGCGCCCGACCAGCCCAGATAGTTCGCGTCGAGCGACGCCAGCAGCTCGTCGATGTCCGCGGCGTCGAACCCGCCCCGGTAGCCGGTCCCGGGGTCGTCGATGAAGCAGGGCGAGGGCGCCAGCAGCACCAGGCCGGCGAACGCCCCGGGCTCCCGGACGGATGCCAGCACCCCCATCATCGCGCTCACGGAGTGCCCCACGAACGTCACGGGACCGAGCGCCAGCTCCCGGCACAACTCCAGCACGTCCTCGACGTAGCCGTCCAGCGTCGCGTAGCGGTCCGGGTCCCAGGCCGACAGGTCGGAGTTTCCCGCCCCCACGTGATCGAAGAGCACCACGGTGCAGTCGCGCTCCAGCGCCGGCACCACCAGACGCCACATGTTCTGGTCGCACCCGAACCCGTGCGCCAGCATCACGACGGGCCCGCCGGGCCGTCCGCTCACCGTCACATGGTTCCTGCGCCGTACGTCCATGCGAAACATCCTCGCAGACCGCGGGCCGTCCCCGCCGACCGAGAGCCGCGCCGAAAACCCCTGCGTCCGGCGCCCTCCACCGTCATACGCTGGCGCCCTTGTCCGACGAGGGAGGGACCTATGGAGATCCGGAGCCTGACCCGCACGGAGGCCGAGCGGCGCGCGCGGCTGCTGACCGTCGAGCGGTACGAGGTGGACATCGACCTCACCGGCCTGCCCGACGGGCCGGAGGTACGGTGCGTCTCCACCGTCGCCTTCAACTGTCACGAACCGGGCGCGGAGACCTTCGTGGACTGCGCGGCGCAGGTGGTGAGCGCGACACTGAACGGCAGGCCCCTCACCCCCGCCGGGGACGGCCGCATACCCCTGTCCGGCCTCGCCGGGCACAACGTGCTGCGCGTCGCGAGCGTCCAGGCGAACACGACCACGGGTGAGGGCGTGCACCGGGCGACCGACCCCGCGGACGGCGAAATCTACGTGTGGATGAGCTTCGAACCGGACGAGGCCCGGTTCGTGTGGGCCTGCTTCGACCAGCCCGACCTCAAGGCCCCGCACGCCTTCACCGTCACGGCCCCGGCCGGATGGACCGTCACCGCCAACTCGGGCGACCCGGTCGTCGAGGAACTGGACGCGGCCCGCCGCTGGACCTTCCCGGACACCCCGCCCCTGTCCGCGTACAACACCGTCGTCAACGCCGGACCCTTCCACGAGATCCGCCGTGAGGCCGACGGCCACGACCTGGGGCTCTACACCCGGCGCTCGCTGGCCGCGGTCCTCGACCGCGACGCCGACGACATCTTCACCCTCACCCGTCAGGGCCTCGCCTTCTTCGGCGAGGTCTTCGCGATGCCGTTCCCGCAGCGGAAGTACGACCAGGTGTTCGTGCCCGAGTTCGGCGGGGCGATGGAGAACTACGGCTGTGTGACCTGGTCGGACGTCTTCCTGCGGCGCGCCACGCCGACACCGGCGGAGCGCGAGCTGTTCGCGAAGATCCTGCTGCACGAGATGGCACACATGTGGTTCGGCAACATCGTCACCATGCGCTGGTGGGACGACCTCTGGCTGAACGAGGCATTCGCGGAGTTCGCCTGCCACTGGGCGGCCGAGCGCGCCACCCGGTACACCGACGTGTGGGCAGGTCACCTGGCGAGCGACAAGCTCACGGCGTACCTGTCCGACCAGGGACCCGTGTCGCACCCGATCCACCAGCCCATCCACGACGTCGCGCAGGCCGCGTCGATCTTCGACAACATCACCTATCCCAAGGGCGCGTCCGTCCTCCAGCAGCTCATGACCTATGTCGGCGAGGAGCGCTTCCGGGCCGGTATGACCACCTACTTCGCCCGTCACGCGTGGGGCAGCGCCACGCTCCAGGACCTGATCGACGCGCTCTCCGAGGCCGGCGGACGGGACCTGGACGCCTGGCGCACGGCCTGGCTCGAGACGGCGGGCACCGACCGCTTCGCACTGGAACGCGACGGGGACACCGTCACCCTGGTGTCCGCCGGCACCCCTCGCCCGCAGGTGCTGGCGGTGGGCGCGTACGGCAGGAAGGGCGAGACCCTGGAACGTACGGCCCTGGTGCGCGTCGAGGTGACGGGGACCCGCACCCCCGTCACGGGCCTGCCGCCGGAGGCGGAGACCGAGGTCCTGCTCATCAACGACGAGGACCTGACCTTCGCCACGGCCCGGCCGGACCCCGCGGCCGAGGACGCCTTCCTCCGTACGGCGGCACACCTGCCCACGCCGATCTCCCGGGGCGTGGCCGTGGCGACCGTGTGGGACATGCTGACCACCGGCGAGGCCACGGCGGCGGAGGCCGGGCGGTGCATCACCGCCGTCCTGCACGCCGAGACGTCCGAGGCCGTGATCGAGCCCTATCTGACCCTCGCCGCGAACATCGCCGAACTGTGGGCGCCGCCCGGCGAGCGCGCCGGACTGGCGGCGGCGCTGGCGACGGCCTGCCGGCACCTGGCCACGGAGCCGGGCCGCCGCCAGGTCGCCCTGCGCGGCCTGGCCCGCGCCGCCACGGGCCCGGAGGACCTGGCGTGGCTGCGCGAACAGGCGGGCGACGACGTGGACCTGCGCTGGCGCGTGCTGACCCGCGAGGCCGAACTGGGCGGGGACGTCACGCAGGAGACGGCCCTCCTGCTGGAACGCGACCCGGATCCGGACGCCTGGGTCCGCGCCCTCACGGTGCGGGCCGCGCTGCCGGACCCCGCCGCGAAGGCCGAGGTCTGGCAGCGTCTTGAGGTGGACCGCGTGGTCCCCGTCAGCTCGGTCCGCCACGTGGCGGCGGCGTTCTGGCGCCCCGGCCAGGAAGCCCTGCTGGCGCCGTACACCGAGCGCTATCTGGAACTGATCCCGCGGCTGCACCGGGGCGGCATGATCCCGGCGATGGCCTTCGCGAGCCACCTCTTCTCCCCGTACGCCGTCGACCTCGCGTACGTCGAGAAGGCGCAGCGGGCCGCCCGGGAGGCGGCACCGGTGGTCCGCAACACCGTCCTGGAACGCTCGGACTCGGTGCGCCGGATGATCGGGGCCCGGACCCGGACGGCCTGACCCGCCGAGCGCCCGGGACGTCCCGCGCCCCCGGGCCGGACCCTCCGGGCCTTCAGGCGGCGGCCGCTCCGAACCACCTGGGCAGGTGCTTCTCCAGATCCCGCTGGTCGTCGCCCGCCCAGGCCACGTGGCCGTCCGGGCGCAGCAGCACCGCGGGCACGTCCAGTTCCTCGCTGACGTCGACGACGTGGTCGACCCGGTCCGCCCAGCCGGCCACCGAGAGCCGGCCGGTCTGGTCGAGCAGCAGGCCGTGACCGCGGTGCATCAGCTCGTAGAGGCGGCCGCGCTTCAGCCCCACGTCCCGCAGGCGCCTGCCGAGCAGGTCGTGCCCCTCCCCGAAGTCGTAGCGGACCTCGACCGCGGTGATCATCCCGGTCACGTACCGGTTCACCTCTTCGAAGTCCATCAGCCTCGTGAACAGGTCGCGCAGCGCGGTCGCACCCGGATCGGTCCCCAGCAGCGTGATCTGCGCCCGGGTGTTGTCCAGCACCCGGGCGCCCACCGGATGCCGTTCGTCGTGGTAGGTGTCCAGCAGGCCCTCGGGCGCCCAGCCGTCGACCGCGGCGGCCAGCTTCCAGCCGAGGTTGAACGCGTCCTGCACGCCGAGGTTGAGCCCCTGCCCGCCGGTCGGCGGGTGGATGTGCGCCGCGTCGCCGGCCAGCAGCACCCGGCCGGCCCGGTAGCGCTCGGCCTGCCGGGTGGCGTCGCCGAACCGGGACAGCCAGCGCGGCGAGTGCGCGCCGAAGTCGGTGCCCGCGACGGCCCGCAGCCGCCCCGTGAACTCCTCCAGGGTCGGCGGGGCGGAGCGGTCCTCGGCCACGCCGTCGGCGGGCACGATGACGCGGTACGTCCCGTCGCCGTTGTCGATGGCGCCGAACCGCAGCTGGGTCCTGCGCACCTCCGTGACGACGGCGTCCACCGTCGCCGGGTCCTCGCTCAGCTCCAGGTCGCCCAGCAGGGTCTCGACCTTGGCGGGCTCGCCGGGGAAACCGATACCGACCAGCTTGCGCACCACACTGCGGGCGCCGTCGCATCCGACGAGATAGCGCGAGCGCAGCCGCGTGCCGTCCGCCAGCTCGACGCTCACCCCGCCCTCCCCGGCCTCGTCGGCCTCATCGTCCTGGGTCAGCCCGACCACCTCGCAGCCGCGCCGGATCTCGGCACCGAGTTCGAGGGCACGCTCGGTGAGCAGCCGCTCGGTGACGGGCTGCAGGGTGGACAGGCCGTACGGGTGGGCCGTGTCGAGCCGGTCCGGCCACGGTTTCATGATGCCGCCGAAGAACCCGCCGACCTGGAACTTCTCGCTGACCGCGAGGAACCGGTCCAGCAGGCCGCGCTGGTCCATCATCTCGACACTACGGGTGTGCAGACCACGCCCGCGGGACTCCGCCGTCGGCTCGGACAGCCGGTCCAGCACCACCACGCGCACGCCCTGGAGCCGCAGTTCCGCGGCCAGCATCAGGCCGGTCGGTCCGCCGCCGACCACGATCACGTCAATCATCAAAATCCCCACGTAGTGACACCGAATCTCGAAGCCGGTCCGGTGTGTTCCGGCTTCGGGCGGTGATTCTGCGGCATCACGGGGGCCTTGCCGCAAGCCCCCCGGTGAGCTATAAGTTGAGAGTGGCAAGGAGTCGAGACACTCCTTGCCTTTCTTTTTGCGCCGGCCTCGGAGTCACCCACCGTCAGGTGACAGCCGTCGACACACGCATGCGTCATACGCATGCCCGGTGCGCGTCGCGCAGTATGGTTGCGGGATGAGCATGAGCCTCGACGAGCGAGCCCGGTCCGCCGTGGCCGCCCTGCTGCACGCGACCGGCGAGTCGCAGGCCGATCTCGCCGCCGCCCTCGGGGTGAGCCAGACACAGGTGAGCCGTCGGCAGAGCGGCGAGGCCGCCTGGAGCCTGGCCGCCTGTGACGAGGTCGCCGCGCACTACGGCATCGGCGCGCTCGACCTGCTGGCGGGCCCCACCCGGGCCACCGAGTCGCTGCCCGCCGACCGCCGCCGGGCCGCGGGCCGCCAGGCCGACGGCGCACGCGCCACGGCCGCGCACCACGGGGGCGCGTGATGACGGACTTCGAGGCGATCGACGCCCTGCTCGCCGCGGCCCGGCAGGAGGTGCCCCTGCCGCCCGCCGAGGAGCGGCGTGCCCTGCGCCAGGGGCTGAACCTCTCCCGCACCCAACTGGCGACGGTGCTCGACGTCAGCCCCTCGACGGTCGGCGGCTGGGAGTCCGGACGGGACCCGAGCGGCCAAGTGCGGGAGAAGTACGCGTACTTCCTCGACAAAGCACGCGCCAAGCTGGCCGCCGCCGAGGCGAAGGCGGAGACGCAGGACGCGTCGGCGGGCGAGGCAGTACCGGCGGGCGAGGCCGTACCGGCGGATGCCGTCCCGGCATCGGGGGAGGAGCACGGCGACGGCAGGGACAGCGGCGGCGGCAGCGGTAGCGGCGACCGGGCGGACGTGCGGCCGGACGCCGACCAGGACGACGTCGAAGCCCTGTCCGCGCCGCGGGCGTGCGTGCTGTGCGGACAGCCCGCCCGGCACCAGGTCGCCGGATTCCCGCAGCACCTGGACCCCGCCGAGTGCGGCACGGCCGGCCCCGCCCGGCCGGAGAAGCCCGCCCCGCGCCGGGAGCCGCGCCCGCCGGCGACGGCGGGCAGGAGGGCCCCCGCCGGGGGCGGCGTCAAGGTCGTGCCGGTCGGCCGCCGGCTGCAGACCGCCGACACCCCCGACCGGATCGGCTCCGCCGTCACGGCCGCGCTCGCCCAGCACGCCGGCGACGTCGAGGCGGCGACCGCCGCACTCGTGAAGCGCGCGATCCCGGACGCCATGGCGCTGCTGGACGACACCCGCAAGGGCGGACGCTACGACGTGGTGGCACACCCGTGGCTGCCCGACATCCTGCGCAAGCAGACGTCCCGCGGCGCCGACCAGGTCTGGGAGGCGCGCCCCAGGTGGAGCAGGCGGGAGCTGCCGCCCGGTGAGCACGAGGTCACGGCGCTCGACATCAACGGCGCCTACCTGTCCGCCCTCAAGACGCATCTGCCCATCGGGCAGTTGGAGCACTCCACCGGCGACCACCACGACCGGCGCCGGGCCGGCGTCCACCTGGTCACCCCGGGCGAGTGGGAGCACGACGCGTATCTGCCGAACCCGATCGGCAACCGCGACGAGCCCGGACCGCTGTGGGTGACCGAACCGACCCTGCGCCTGATGCTGCGGCTGTCCGGCCCGAAGTACGGGCTGTGCGACCCGCCGGAGATCCACGAGTCCTGGACCTCCGGGGCGACGGAGGCACTGCTGGAGAAGTTCCGTGTCGTCCTCAAGGACGCCCGGGACCGGGCGATCGCCGACGGCGACGAGGTGACGCTGGAGTACGTCAAGGCGATGTACTCGAAGTTCGTCTCCACGCTGGGGGAGTCGAACTACAACCGGGAGCTGTACCGCACCGACTGGATGCACCTGATCCGCTCCCAGGCGTTCGCGAACCTGTGGTGGAAGGCGCACCGGGCGTACGACGAGGGCCTGATGGTGGTCCGCGCCATGGGCACCGACGAACTGCACGTCGTCGGGGACTGGCGGGCGGTGTTCTCCGAGGGACGCGGCGTCACCGAGGTGAAACTGAAGGACGTCTACACCGTCGGGGAGGCGGGAGCGGGAGCGGGAACGTGACAAGGGGCTAGTCGTGCCGGTCCGTGTCCGTGCGCCGGGCGAGGCGGCCGGGCCACCAGACGGCGGGGCCGATGTCGCGTACCAGGGCCGGGACCAGGAGCGAGCGCACGACGACGGTGTCGAGCAGTACGCCGAAGGCGACGATGAAGGCGATCTGCGCCAGGAACGCGAGCGGGATGACGATCAGGGCCGCGAAGGTGGCGGCCAGGACCACTCCCGCGGACGTGATCACACCACCGGTGGCGATCAGCCCGCGCAGCACGCCCTGCCGCGTGCCCAGGCGCACCGTCTCCTCACGGACGCGTGACATCAGGAAGATGTTGTAGTCGACACCGAGAGCCACGAGGAACACGAACCCGTACAGCGGGACCGAGGCGTCCGTCCCCGAGAAGCCGAAGCCGTGCCGGAAGACCAGGCCCGCGATGCCCAGCGTCGCCAGGTAGTTCAGCGCCACGGTGGCGACCAGGAGCACGGGCAGCAGGAGGCAGCGCAGCAGGAGGACGAGGATGACCAGGATGATCGCGAGGACGACGGGGATGATCAGGGTCCGGTCGTGCCCGGCGGTGCGCTGGGTGTCGTACTGCTGGGCGGTGTAGCCCCCGACCAGCGCGCTCGCGTCGGTGGCGTGCAGCCGGTCGCGCAGCTCCCGCACCGTGTCCTTGGCCGTGTCGCTGTCCGGCGCGGCGGTGAGGACGGCGTCGACACGCACCCGGCCGTCGACCACCAGCGGTTCCCCGTCCGGCCGGCCCGACGCGGTCGCGGCCCGCGCCTCGGCCACCCCGTCCGTCGCCGCCGCGGTGCGGGTGACCTCCGTACGCCGGTCCGCGTCGGCGATGATCACGACCGGCTGGCCGGAGCCGCCGGGGAAGTGCCTGCCGAGGGTTTCCTGCGCCGCGACGGACGGCGCGTCGTTGACGAACAGCTCGTCCAGGGGCACCCCCTTCGACTGCAGGGCGGGGAAGAACGCCGCCCCCGCCACCAGCAGGGCGACCGTGAGCATCCACAGCTGCCGGGGGCGGGTGTCCACCCGGTGCGCGACGCGCCGCCAGATCCCGTGCCCGCCCGTGTCCGCGTCGGCCGAGCGGGGCCTGGCGGGCCAGAAGGCCACCTTGCCCAGGAGAGCGAGCACCGCGGGCAGGAACGTCAGGGTCGTCAGCACCGCGCACACGATGCCGATCGCTCCGACCGGGCCCAGCGCCCGGTTGTTGGTCAGGTCGCTGAGCAGCAGCGCGAGAAGCCCGAGGGCCACGGTCGCGGCGCTCGCGGTGATCGCGCCGAAGGACTCGCGCAGCGCGGTCCGGGCGGCGAGGACCCGGTCGTCGCTGCGGGCGAGTTCCTCGCGGAAACGCGCGGTCAGCAGCAGGGCGTAGTCGGTGGCGGCACCGATCACGAGGATGGACAGGATGCCCTGCACCTGGCCGTCCACGCGGACGATGTCGTGGTCGGCCAGCACATAGACGATGGCGCAGGCGACACCGAGCGCGAACACGGCACTGATGATGATGGTGAAGGGGAGCAGGACACTGCGGTAGACCAGCAGCAGGATGATCAGGACCGCGGCCAGGGCCACCCCGAGCAGGATGCCGTCGATGCCCGCGAACGCCTCGCCGAGATCGCCCTGGGTGGCCGCGGGACCGGCGATCTGGACGCGGGTGCCGGAGACGTCACCGGCGGCCTGCCTCAGTTCGTCGAGCACGTCGCCGAGCCGCTCGCCCAGCTCCGGGCTGAGCGGAACCACGCCCTGCAGCGCAGCTCCGTCCTTCGAGCGCAGGGCCGGTGACGGCTTGCCGTCCACCCCCTCGACGCCGGCGAGCGACTCCAGGACCCGGGTCGCGGAGTCCTGCTGGGCCGTGGAGACCTCGCCCCCGCCGTCGGCGGTCCAGACGAGGACGGCGGGCAGCGTCTCCTGCTGGTCGAACGCCTCCTGCTGCTCGATGACCCTGGTGGATTCGGCGTTCTGCGGCAGGAAGGCCGCCTGGTCGTTGGTGGAGACCTCGCCGAGCTTGCCGGCGTAGGAGCCGAACGCTCCGCCGAGGCCGAGCCAGACGACGACGAGGACGAGGGGAACCAGCCATCGGGCGGGTCGGCGCACGGTGTTCATCAGCTTCCCAACGGACGGACGGACAGGCGGAGGCGGACACCCGTAAAAGGTATCTCAAAGAGAAAGTATCTCAACCATGGAGAGATATTAAGCTTGTGCCATGCAGCCCAACAGTTCGGAGAGCCGTGAAGACCCTGCCAGTGACCTCCAGGCGTACGCCGTCCTGCTGCGTACGCTGAACAGCGAGTTCAACCGGATCGCCCACTCGTTCGCCCAGGCCCACGAACTGCACAGCACGGACGTCCACGCGCTGGCCGCGATCCTGGACGCGTCGGCCACCGACGGCGAGCCGATGACACCCTCACGGCTGCGGGAACGCCTGAACCTCACGTCCGGGGCCGTCACCGCGTGCCTGGACAGGCTCGAACGTGCCGGGCACATCAGCCGCACACGCGAGAGCGCCGACCGCAGGGTCGTCCACCTCGTCTACAACGCGGGCGCCCGCGCGCTCGCCCGCCAGTACTTCAGCCCGCTGGCGCGCAGCACGGAGGCCGCGCGCCAGAAGTTCACCCCCGAGCAGCGTGAGACGATCGCGGACTTCCTCCGCGCACTGAACCGGGAGCTGACCAACGAGCGCTGAGGGCCGGCGTACGCCTGGCAGGGCGGAGGGCGGGGTCAGCCCACCGGATCCGTGACCGCGGTGAGCAGGCCGTTCTCGGTCGTGGAGGCCAGGGACAGCGTCCGGTAGCCCATCGAGTCGAACAGCACGGTGATCCGGTCGCCGTCCTCGCTCATCACGGTGCCGTCGCCCCACGCGCTGTGCCGCACCCCGGTGCCCGCCGGATAGGAGACGGCCGCCGGATGGGCCGGCCGGTCCTCACCCGTGTCCCCCGCTCCTTCGACGACCGTGTCGTCGCGCGACGGGGGCGGCGAGCACACGTCGCAGGCGCCGCACGGACCGTCGTACGGCTCACCGAAGTAGCCCAGCAGAAAGCGCCGGCGGCACCCCGTGGTCTCGGCGAACCCCTGCATCATCTCCAGCCGCGAGCGCTCCAGCCGTCGCCTGGCCTCGGCCTCCTCCGCGGCCCGCGCGGTGCCCTCCTCCGCCGTCACGCCCGGAACGGGACGCACCCGTCCGTCCGCTTCGGTGCGCACGGCCCCCGCCTGTTCGAGGAGGTTGCCCGCCGCCGTCACACGCCGGCGCGACAGGTTCGTCTCCGCGCTCACCTCGTCCAGCCCGACAGGACCGTCGTGACCGTGGATCAGCTTCGCGACCTCACCGAGTGTCTCCTCGTCGGGTGCGCGGGCGGCGAAGAAGTTCTGCAGGCCGCTGTCCTGCGACCGGTAGTGGAGGACCGCGACCGCGGGCCCGCCGTCGCGGCCCGCACGGCCTGTCTCCTGGTAGTAGGCGTCCAGGGAACCCGGCACGGAGGCGTGCAGCACGAACCGCACGTCCTCCTTGTCGATGCCCATGCCGAAGGCGGAGGTGGCGACCACCACGTCGGTCTCGCCGGCCAGGAAGGCGTCGTGCGTCCGGGAGCGTTCGTCGGCGGTCAGTCCGGCGTGGTACGCGGCGGCGTGCAGACCCAGATCGGCGAGTTCGGCCGCGTACTCCTCGGCCTGCCTGCGGGTGGCGGTGTAGACGATGCCCGGCTTGGCCTCCGCGGCGGCACGCTCCACCACCGCGCGGCGCTTGTCCGCGTCGTCCAGGAAGCGGCGGACCTCCAGCGTGATGTTCGGCCGGTCGAAACCGGCGACGACCAGCGCCGGATCCTCCAGGGCGAGCCGCTGCACGATCTCCTCGCGCACGGGAGGAGCGGCCGTCGCCGTCAGGGCGAGGACCGTGGGGCTGCCCACGCGCCGGACCGCCTGGGGCAGGCGCAGGTAGTCGGGACGGAAGTCATGGCCCCAGCCGGTCACGCACTGCGCCTCGTCGACGACGAACAACGAGGGGGACACCTCCGCCAGACGCTCGACCACCTCGTCCTTCGCCAACTGCTCGGGGGAGAGGAACAGGAACTCGGCGTCCCCGCGCCGCACCGCCGTCCAGGCGGCCTCGGTCTCGCCCGCCGACTGCGCGGAGTTCACCGCGACGGCTTCGGGGGCGTCACGGCGCAGCAGACCGGCCATCTGGTCCCGCTGGAGGGCGATGAGCGGGGACACCACGACGGTGGGCCCGGGCAGCAACGTACCGGTCACCTGGTAGACCGCCGACTTCCCGGCACCGGTCGGCATGACCGCCAGGGTGTCACGCCCCGCCATGACCGCCCGCATCGCGGACAGCTGTCCGGTGCGCAGTTCCTCCCAGCCGAACACGTCGGCGGCGGTGCGCCGCAACAGGTCCGCGGTGCGGAGGTCGCTCTCGTCCGGCATGTACACATCTCTTTCTCGAAGGTTCTGCCATTCGCGGGTCCGGCGGTCGCTCACGGCCGGGGGTCGGTGCGGTGCCACCGGGGGCGCGCGTCACTGCCGCGGCGTCCGGCGACGGAGGCGCAGCGCGGACACTGCCGCCGCACCCGGTCGGCCGCGCCGCCGGACGCCGGGAGGGTGTCCAGCCAGGTGACGTGCGAGAAGCGGACCAGCTGGGAGCGGGAGAGGGACAGACCGCAGACCGTCTGGTTCATGCCCGGTTCCCAGGCGTGGACCTCACCGGAAGGCAGCCGACGGCGGCCCTGGTCGTCCTCGGCCGTCCACTGTCCGGACGCGGCCACGGCATACCGCTTGTCGCGTGCCATGACGGGCTCAGGCCACCGGCCGGCCGGTGGCCGCGCCGCGACCGGAACCGTGCGCGGGGCGCGCAGGCACCGAGCGTGCCGACACGGCGTGTGCCCACACGGAGCGTGCCGCCGCGAGGCGTGGGCGTTCGTACTCGGTCATGACGGTGCCGTCCTCGGCTCGGGGGCGTACAGGCCACCGAGTGCCCGGCCCGCTCGAACGTAAGCGCGCGGGCCGGTGCTCCCCACGGCACCGCGCTGCTCGTTCCGTGCCGGATGCCCACGCCCTGGAACGAGCCTCGCGGTCCGGTCTGCGCGGCCGCCGCCGCGCAGACCGGACCGGTCGGACCGACCGGACGGGACTCATCGCACCGACCGGACGGCCAGGTCGCCGCGGCCGATCAGCCGATGTCGAAGTCGAGATTCGTCACGTACCAGGCGTCCTCGATCTTGCTGGACTGCACCTTGATGTCCAGCTGGTCCGCCGTCACCCCGGTGGAGTGGGACAGCACGATCTTGTCGAGGGTCTGGCCGTCGACCGTGATCTCCTCGGCGGGGATCTTCACCGTGTCACCGGTGGCCGGGGCCTTCGTCACCTCCACCTTCGGGTCCTCCGAGGGCGGTTCGGGCGTGAACGACTCGCGGAACTGCCCGATGCTCTGCTCGATCTGCTTCCGCTGGGGCGCGCCGTCGCCGCACGTGGCCTCGTCGCCGACCTGCGCGGGCTTCGAGCCGGCCGCCGGTTCCGCCATCAGCAGACAGGCATCCTCCGGCCGGCCCTCGATGACCGCGGTGACCCACCCGGCGACAGCCTTCTCGGCCGAGGACCGGTCCACGGAGGAAGCGGGCGACGACGCCGGGGAGTCGTCACCCGACTTCTCCGCACCGGCTTCGGGCGAGCTGCTCGCGGACGGCTTCTTGTCCGCGGCGGAGTCCCCGTCGTCGCTCGAACAGCCCGCGAGACCCACGACCGCCGCCACGGCGGCCCCCGCGATCGAGCCGACCCTTCTCGCCCTCTGATCCACTAACACCACTCCGACGACCTTCCTGGAAACGTTCCTGTGTCACAACGGCACCACGAGACAACTCTCGTCGCGGTTCCGCTTCACCCATCAAGACGGGGCCCACAGCACAACGGTTCATTCTTGGACTGTCTCGCCGGCCCGGCGACCGTGACGGTGGCCACGGGCCCCTGCGCGGGCGTGTCACGGAGGTGGCGGCACGACGCCTACCGCGCCTGCGGGAGCCGGTAGACGGAGACGTGGGAGCGCGACTCGGCGGTGAACTCGGCGCCCTCCCAGTCCGCGTGCCGTGACTCCAGCGCGAAACCGGCGAGCTGGGCCATCAGGTCGAGTTCGGCCGGCCAGATGTAGCGGTGAGGGCTGCGGAACAGCTGTGCCTGCTGGGTCTCGTCGATATGGAAGTGGTGCGACACGACGTGCTGGCGCAGGACGTCGTAGGTGTCCAGGGCGATGTAGTCGGGGTCGGACTGCCAGACGGTGGCCGTCCGGCCCGGCGGCAGCCTGCGCAACTCGGGTACCCAGAGCTCGATCACGAACCGGCCGCCGGGCGTGAGGTGGCGGGCGGCGTTGCGGAAGCACTCCACCTGTTCCGCCTGTGTCAGCAGGTTCGAGATGGTGTTGTACACGAGGTAGACCAGGCTGTACGGACCGGGGGCGACGGCCGTCGCCATGTCACCCATGATCACGGGGATCGTCGCCTCGTCGGCCTTGGTGCGCAGTCGCTCCGCCATGGCCGGTGACAACTCGATCCCGGTGACGGGAACTCCCCGCTCGGCGAGCGGGACGGCGACCCGACCGGTCCCGACGGCGAACTCGAGAGCCGCCCCGCCCTCCGCGAGGTGCGCGAGGCGGTCCACGGTGGGCCCGAGGGTCTCCGGCGCGAACATGCCGGTGCCGGGTGTGTCGTACCGCCGGGCCGTGTCGGCGTTCCAGATCTGCGCCTGCTGCATCCCGCCAAGGCTGGTCGACGGCCGGTGAGTTGTCCAACGAATTGGTACGGGCGAACCGGCGCGGACGAACCGGTGCGGGCGAACCGGCGTGGCGCGCGAGTGGACCGTACGGGGCACGGGTGTTCCGGGACCGGCCGCCGTGCACCATCCTCGTCATGGGGCCGTCGGGCCGGGACGGGGTGAGGCGTGAGGGCGATCGTCGTGGGGGCGGGCATCGGCGGACTGGCGGCGACGCTGAGCCTGCGCCGGGCCGGCCACGAAGTGACACTGGTCGAACAGACGCCACGGTTCACCGAGGTCGGCGCCGGTGTTCAACTCGCGCCCAACGCCACGCGGGTGCTGCGCGGGCTGGGCCTGCTGGACGCGGTCGCCGCCCGGGCCGCCCGCCCCTCCCGGATCCACTTCCGCGGCTGGGCCGGCGGGGCCGACATCTGCAGCTACCTGCTGGGGCCTGCGGTCGAGGAGGAGTTCGGGGCGCCCTACCTGCTCCTGCACCGGGCCGATCTGCACGAGGTACTGGCAGCCGCGGTACCGGCAGGGTCGGTGCGCCTGGACACCAGGGTCGTGGGCGTCGACCAGGACGACGACAGCGCGTACGTGACCACGGCGCGCGGTGAGCGCCTGGGCGCGGACCTGGTCGTGGCCGCCGACGGGATACGGTCGGCGGCCCGGCAGTGGCTCTTCGGCGCGGACAGGGCACTCTTCTCCGGGACGGCCGCCTACCGGGCGCTGCTCCCGGCCGGCGAGGTGGCCGACCTGGACCTGCCGGAGCTCGCCGTCTGGATGGGACCCGGCCGGCATTTCGTCCACTACTGGGTGCGCCGCGGAGAACTGCTCAACATGGTGGCCGTCGTCACGGCGGAGGCGGCGCCCGAGTCGTGGACCGCCCGAGCCGAACCGGGGGAGCAGGTACGGGAGTTCGCGGGATGGGACCCGCGGGTGCTCAGCGTCCTGGCACGCGCGGGGCAGGTGCTTCGCTACGGCATCCACACACGGGCCCCGCTCGCGCGGTGGAACGTCGGACGGCTGACTCTGCTGGGCGACAGCGCGCACGCGATGGTGCCGTTCCTGGCGCAGGGCGCGGCGCAGGCGCTCGTGGACGCGGCCGTGCTCGGCGACGTCCTCACCGGGGCGACCCCGGCCGAGGTGCCCGGGGCGCTCGACCGGTACGTGCGCCGCCGGCTGGCAACCGCCACGAACGCGCAGACCGGTGCCGCACGGGCGGGCGGAGAGTTCCACCTGCCCGACGGACCCGAGGCCAGGGCCCGCGACGCCCGCATGGCGGCACACGCGGCGGAGCACCGGTTCATGCCGCAGTCGGCCGGCTGGACGGGGTGACCGCGGGTGCCGGCGCCGGCGGTCCTGCGAGGGTCCGTCAGTTGCTGTCCCTGTCGGGGCGGTTTCCCTCGGACAGTGCGTCGGCGAGGTGGGTGAGAGTCTCCGCCAGTGCCGGAAGCAGCGCTTCGGGGATCCTGTCGAGTACGCGGTGACGGGCGCTGGCCAGGTGGGAGGGCTGCGCGGCCCGCATGGTGTGCAGCCCCGCGTCGGTGAGGACGGCGTCGTTGCCCCGGCCGTCCTGGCCGTGCCGCTCCTTGCGGACCAGCCCGTGCCTGCCCAGCCCGTCGACGACGCGGGTGATGCGGGACGGGGTGAGCCCGGCGGCGTCGGCGAGCGCGGACATGCGCATGCGGCGGTCGGGTGCCGAGCTGAGCAGCAGCAGGACGGCGAACTCGGTCATGGTGACGCCGGTGCGCGACATGTCGTCCTCCAGCGCGCGGGGCAGCGAGTGGACCAGACGGCCCAGGCTCTGCCAGAGCTGGAGTTGGTCGGGGGACAGGGGCTCGGGGTCGGTGGCGGCAGCCATATCGCTCAGTCTATTTGACGAGGCAAACATCCGAGAAAGATACTTGCTGAAGCAAGCAATTCAGAGCGCGGCAACGTGCGGGCGGAACACCGCCGCACACCACAGCGAACACGGAGCAGCACGATGCAGATCCTCGTCACCGGCGCCACCGGCTACGCCGGCCGCCGCGTCTCCACCGCCCTGGCCCGCGCCGGGCACACCGTCCTGGGGCTGACCCGTGACGCAGGCTCCCCGGCCGCCAGGGACCTCGCCGTCGGCGAGGTCACGCCCGTGCAGGGTGACGTGACCCGGCCCGAGAGCTGGCGTGCCCATCTGGACGGCACCGACGCGCTGGTGCACCTTCTCCTCGACATGAGTGACCCGGTCGGTACCGACCGGCGGCTGTTCGCCGAACTGGTCGCGGCACAGGAGCGGGACGGCCGGCGCCGTCACCTGGTCCTCACCACCGGTATCTCCTCCTACGGCCGCACCGGGCAGGCCCTCATGGACGAGAACACCCCGGGCAACCCGGAAAGCCCTCTCGGCTTCCGCTTCGCCCTGGAGAAGGAACTGGCCGCCACCGGGCTGGCCCACACCGTGATCCGCCCCGGCTTCATGTACGGCGGCCCGGCCACCACCTCCATGACCGGGCAGTGGTTCGCCGACGCGGAGGCCGGCAAGCCCGTCTTCTACGGCGACACCGCCAAGCGCTGGAGCTGGGTCCATGTCGACGACCTCGCCGATGCCTACGTCCGTGTGCTCGACAACCCCGCCGCCGTCGACGGCGAAATCTTCGTCATCGCGGACGACCAGCGCCTCAGCGCTCTCGACATGCAGCGTGTCGCCGTCAGGACCGCGGGCCACACCGGTGAGATCACCCTGGAGAGCGCCGAAGCGGGCGGCATGCTGCAGCTGGCCGCCGACCAGGACGAACTCGTCACCAGTGCCAAGGCCCACCGGCTGCTCGGCTGGCGCCCCCGCCACGCGTCGTTCACCGACGCGCCCGGACAGCACCACCGCGCCTGGAAGGCCGCACGGCGGACCGCGTGAACCGGCGCGGACGGGGCGGGGCCCGGGGCGACCGCGGTCAGTCGGACCGGAGGTTCTCCAGCGTCGACCGGGTGTCGCTCCGCACCCACCGCGCGACCTCGTCGACCGTGGGCGGGGTGCTCGTCCCGTACGAGGTCGTGTAGACGCTCCAGCTCATCTGGTACGTCATCCAGCCGTCGCGCACCGCGAGGATCACCGCCCTGCTGCCGCTGGTCCCCGAGCCGGACGTGGTGTCCTCGGTCACGAGATATGCCTCGTCACCGTGACCGGACACCTTCTCCACGTCGTAGTCCTCGTACCGCTGGTCGTACTCGGACCACAGAGCGGTGAACTCCGCGGAGGGATCCGTCTCCTTGTGCAGTTCCATCTGCACCGAGAGGTACGCGTCCGAGTAGGACGAACTGGCGCTCTTCTTCAGGGAGATGCTGCAGTAGCTCTGGTCCAGGGCCTTGTGCTTCAGCGCGTTGTGCGTGGGCGCGTCGTCCTCCTCCGCGTACTCGCCCCTGAGGGAGGTGTAGTCGACGGCGGAGCACAGGTTGGCCCTGGCCCGGTACCCCGCCAGATCCGGGTCGTCGCCGAGCGGGTCGAGGAGGAGGATCCCGCCGGCCCACAGCGCGGAGGCGACCACCGCGCCCACCGCCGCCCAGAGCACCGCACGCCCCGCGGTGCCCCTGCCGCCGGACGGCGGCGGGAAACCGGGCGGCTGCCCGTACGCGTAGGGCGGGGCCGGGGGAGGATAGGCGGGAGGCGGCCCGAAACTGTTCGCCGTCTGCGCTCCCGGCGGCGTACCGGTCTGCGATTCCGTTTGCGATCCCGTCTGCGGTTCGGAGTGCGGGCCCGGCGCGGGCTCGGGTCTCGGCGCGGTCTCACCCGTGGGTGGAGCGGTGGAGCCGGGCGGCGGTGCCGCCTGCGGTTCGGGCTGCGCGGATCGTGCGGGCTGAGTGGGGCTGTCGTCGGGCCGGTCCTGCATCTTGTGCTCCTTACGCCGGGGACCTGTCGCATCAAGGCCGGTCAGTGGTCGGCTCGGTCAGTCGCTCACGTACGCGTTGAGCGGTGACAGCCCGTCGAGGTCCACCTGGAGCCCCTTCAGCCGGGAGGAGTGGAGGAACGTGCGTACCGGTACGTACACCGGAACGGCCGCCGCCTGCTCCATCACCCGGCGGTCGACGGTGGACCACTTCTCCCCGGCGGCGGCCACGTCGGCCGTGGCGTTGGCCTCGTCGATCGCGGAGTCGACCGCCGCGCTGTCGAGCCGGGAGAAGTTGTTGGTGGTCGGATAGGTGTGGCGGCCGTCGAAGGAGTCCGGCAGATACGCCGAGGCCAACGGCAGACCACTCATGTTCATCGGCAGACGGACCAGGTCGTACTCGCCCTTCGCCACGTTCTCGTAGAGGTCGGAGACGTCGACGTTCTTCAGCGTCACCCGGAAACCGGCTCTGTCCAGCCCCTTCTTCACCGCTTTCGCCCGTGCTTCGTCGGCGGCCGTCGCATGGGCGAGGGTGAGCGGGTAGTCCGTCTCACCGGCCTCGGCGAGCAGGGCGCGGGCGGCGGCGGGGTCACCGTGCGCCCCGGCGCCGTACAGGTCGAAGTCGCGGGAACCGGGCATGCCCGGCGGCATCAGATGGTGCGTGGCGACCCCGTCCTCGCCGCTCGCGGCCAGGACGTCCGCCGCCGGGTAGGCGGTGGCGATGGCCTGACGGACTTTCAGCTTCTGCACGCGTCGGGTGTCGACGGAGTACGCGTGGACGTACGGGGCCGGTGACGTCACCCGGACCGTGCCGCTGCCGGTGGCGCCGTCCGTCGTACCCAGTCCGTCCTTGTCCAGCGAGCCGGAGAACGTCATCACCGGGGGACCCGAACCGGCGGCGCGCACACGGGACCTGATCTCGTCGAGGGTGAGGGCGCCGGTGATCTCGTAGCGGTCGGGGTACGCCGTGCGCACCGGGTCCGAGCTCGCGCGCCACTTCGGGTTGCGGATGAGGGTGAGGTTCCTGGCGCCGGTGAAGGAGTCGACCTGGTACGGGCCCGTCGACGGCAGGAGGGTCGAGGTGCCCGAGATCTTCGCGACCCGCTCCGGCACGGGGGCGCCCCCAGGACCGGCCAGGACGACGTTGAAGTCGGGGTGGGCGCCGTCGAGGTGGAACACGATCGTGCGGTCGTCCGGGGTCTCGATGACACCCGGCGGCATCTCGTGCTCGGCCCCGATGCCGTCCGCGTCCCCGGGGCCCAGCAGGAAGCTGCGCAGGGTGCGGTCGGCCAGCGGGAAGGCGTCGGGATCGAGGGTGCGCTCGACCGCGTACGCGAAGTCCTGGGCGCGTACGGGGGATCCGTCGTTGTAGGTGAGGCCCGGCTTGAGGGTGAACGTCCAGTCGCGGCCGCCCAGCGACGACCGGCCGGTGTCCTCCGCGAGGTCCCCGATGAGCCGGACGGACCCGTCGGGCAGGGTCTTGAGGGCGGTCAGGCTGCGGTGCACGAGGCGGGAGATCACCCGTTCGCCACCGGACCACGAGTTGCCCGGGTCGACGGTGGAGATGTTGCCCGGTTCGAGGACCGTGACGGTGCCGCCCCGGTCGGCCCCCCGCACCGCTGGAGCGGGTCCTTTCGAGTCGGCCGCGGAGCCGAGTGTGAGCGTCTCGGTCTTCGCGACCCGGGCCACGGTGCCGCCCTTCGCCCCGCGCGGGCCGCTCTCCCCACTGCCGCCGTCGTCGCCACCGAAGGACTGGACGACGAGGAGGGCCGCCACGAGGGCGGCGGCGACGGCCGGCGCCCCGGCCCAGACGAGGCGCCGCCCGCGCCGACGGACCGGCGGGGGAGCGGTGGGCGGCTGCCTCGGGCGAGGCGGCGCGAGCAGGTACGACGTGGTGTGGTGACCGGGGGCCGCGGCATCCGCGGCGAGTTCCCGCGCGGGTGGGGCCGGGACGGAGTCCCGCTGCTCCAATGACGTCCGGGCCGGTCCTCCCGAGGCGGCCCGGGCGGAGGAGGGCAGGGCCAGCCTGTCGAGTGTCTCGCGTGCCTGCTCCGCCGTCGGACGCTCCGCGACCGGCTTCGCCAGCATCCGCCCCACCAGCTCGTCCCACTCGGGGGCCAGCCCCGGACGCCGTGCCGACGGTCTCTGCGGTGTCTCGTACACATGCGAGTGCATCAGCGCGGGTGCCGACGCCGAGTCGAAGGGCGGGGCCCCGGTGAGCATCTCGTACACCGTGCAGCCCAGCGCGTACATGTCCGTGCGGCCGTCGTCGGCGCCGCGGGTGAACCGCTCCGGAGCCATGTAGAGGAGGGTGCCGACGGGCGAGTCGGTGGTCGAGGTGAGCCGGCCGTCGGTCGTCGCGTCGAGGAACGTGGCGATGCCGAAGTCGAGCACCTTCACCATGCCCTCGTCCGTGACCATGACGTTCGCCGGTTTGATGTCACGGTGCACGACACCGGCCCGGTGGGCGGTCGCCAGGGCACGGCAGACCTGCGCCGCGAGCACCGCGACCCGCTCCGGTGCGGGCAGCCCCTCGGCCAGCAGCTCCCGCAGTGTCCGGCCCGAGAGCAACGGCATGACCAGATAGGGGACTTCGCCGTCCGTCCCGTGGTCGAAGACCGGCACGATGTACGAGCTGTCGAGCGCGGCGGCGGCCCGCGCCTCCCGCCCGAACATGGCGAGCAGCCGCTCCCGCCCGGCGCCCTCCGTGTCCGGCGGCAGACTCAGCAGCTTGACGGCCACCTGCCGGTCGAGCCGGGCGTCCCGGGCGCGCCACACCACCCCCATACCGCCCGCACCGATCCGCTCCGTGAGCGTGTACCGGCCGTCCAGGACCGTGTCGCGCATCCCGCCCCCACTCGCCCGAGGATTCGGCGTGAGCTCAATGTACCTATGCACGGGGCAAGTTGAGGGACTCTCGGTCGAGGTCCGGAAGCCTGTGCGGTCCGCCGCCGCCGGAGGGCGGCTGTCCGGTGACCGCGGGGCACGCGAGAGCCGCAGGCCGCCGCCTTGTCCGGGCGTCCAACTTCGGCCCAGACTGGACTGTTTGAGCCATCGAAAGATCAATAACCTGTTCTCCGACGGCACGCATCAACCAAGAGGAGTTCCGTGTCCACTGCCCAGCAGGTGCCCGACATCCTCTCGCCCGAGTTCGCTGCGGATCCCTACCCCGCATACGCGGCGATGCGAGAGAAGCAACCCCTGATCTGGCACGAGGCCACCAAGAGCTACATCATCTCCCGCTACGACGACGTCGAACGTGTCTTCAAGGACAAGAAGTCCGAGTTCACGACCGACAACTACGACTGGCAGCTGGAACCGGTCCACGGCAAAACGATCCTGCAGCTCAGCGGCAGGGAGCACGCGGTGCGGCGCGCACTCGTCGCCCCCGCGTTCCGCGGCAGCGACCTCCAGGAGAAGTTCCTGCCGGTCATCGAGCGCAACTCGCTCGCGCTCATCGACGCCTTCCGGCAGACCGGCTCCGCCGACATCGTCAGCGACTACGCGACCCGGTTCCCGGTCAACGTCATCGCCGACATGCTGGGCCTGGACAAGGCCGACCACGCCCGCTTCCACGGCTGGTACACGGCGGTCATCGCCTTCCTCGGCAACCTGTCCGGCGACCCCGAGGTGGCCGCGGCGGGCGAGCGCACCCGCCGGGAGTTCGCCGAGTACATGATCCCCATCATCCGTGAGCGGCGCGACAATCTGGGCGACGACCTGCTGTCCACCCTCTGCGCCGCCGAGGTCGACGGTGTCCGGATGAGCGACGAGGACATCAAGGCGTTCTGCAGCCTGCTGCTCGCCGCCGGCGGAGAGACCACCGACAAGGCCATCGCGAGCATCCTCGCCAACCTGCTGCTGCACCCCGAGCAGCTGGCGGCCGTCCGCGAGGACCGCGGCCTGATCCCCGCGGCCTTCGCCGAGACGCTGCGGTACACCCCGCCGGTCCACATGATCATGCGGCAGTCGGCCACCGAGGTCGAGGTCTCCGGCGGCACCATCCCGCGGGGCGCGACGGTGACGTGCCTCATCGGGGCCGCCAACCGGGACGAGCGCCGCTACCGCGCACCCGACCGCTTCGACATCTTCCGGGACGACCTCAGCACGACGTCCGCGTTCTCGGCCGCCGCCGACCACCTCGCCTTCGCGCTGGGCCGGCACTTCTGCGTCGGCGCGCTGCTCGCCAAGGCGGAGGTCGAGGTCGGTGTGAACCAACTGCTCGACGCCATGCCCGACATGCGGCTCGCCGACGGCTACGACCCCGTCGAGCAGGGGGTGTTCACCCGCGGCCCGCAGTCGCTCCCGGTGCGCTTCACCCCGGCCGCCGCCTGACCACCAAGGTCCTCCGCGCGCCGCCCCCGGCCCGCGGAGGACGAGCGCCCCGAAGGGCAGCGCCCTGAAGGGGCGCGGGGAACGGCGCGCCCAGCCACGACGCACCCGCAGACGAAGAACTCACCGACGCCGGCGGAGCGTCAGTGCACCGCCGGGGTGAACTGCACCGGCAGCGAGGTCAGTCCGCGCATCCAGATGGACGGACGCCAGGTCAGCTCGGCCGCATCCACGGCCAGCACCAGGTCGGGCAGCCGCTCCAGCAGCGTCTCCACCGCCGTGCGGGCCATCACGTCCGCGAGGAGCGGCGCCGGATAGGGGCAGCGGTGCTCTCCGTTGCTGAACGACAGGTGGGCGGAGTTCTCCGCGCCGACATGCGACTCGGGCCAGATCTGCGGGTCCGTGTTGGCCGCCGCGAGACCGAGGACGAGGCAGTCGCCCTCGCGGATGAGCCGCCCGCCGAGCTGCGTGTCGCGCACGGCCCAGCGGCCGATGAAGTTCTGCGTCGGTGTGTCCAGCCACAGCACCTCGTTCAGCGCGTCACCCACGCTGACCCGGCCGCCGGAGACGTTCACGGCGAAGCGCTCGTCGGTCAGCAGCAGACGCAGGGTGTTGCAGATCCAGTTGGCGGTCGGCTGCTGGGCCGCGGCGATGACGGAGATCAGGTCCTGCACGATCTCCTCGTCGCTGAGCCCCGCCGGGTCCTGCAGCATCCGGGAGGTGACGTCGGGCCCCGGGTGGTCCCGCTTCTCCTTCACCAGCTGCATGATGCGCGCCCCGACGCGCATGTACGCCGCCACCGGGTCGTCGCCCTCGCCGGCGTCGAGCGAGATCCGCAGATCGTCGACGAGCTGCTCGGTGTCGGCGCTGCCCTGCGGCATACCGCACATCCACAGCACGGCACGGGCCGGCAGGGCGTGCGCGTACGTGCTCATCAGCTCGGCCTCACCACTGCCCGCGAACGAGGTGATCAGCTGCTCGGCGATCGACTCGCACTCGCGGGCCAGCTCGAACTGGTCGACCCCCTCCAGCGCCTGGGTGATGACACCGGCCCGGCGCTGGTGCTCCTGGCCCTCGGTGAACAGCACGGACGGCTGGTAGCCGACGTACGGCATCAGCGGCCAGTCGTCGGGGATGTTCGGCCACTGGTTCCAGCGCCGGGAGTCCCGCGCGAACAGCTCGTCGTGGCTGGTCACATAGCTGACCTCGGGATAGCCGAGCACGAGCCAGGCAGGGATGCCGCCGTCGAGCAGGACCGGCGCCACCGCCCCGTGTTCCCGGCGCATGGTGCGGTACATGTGGGAGGGCGTCTGCTGGTACTCCAGACCGCCCAGGTGCACGGCGGAGGCGTGCGCGGGGCAACCCGGTGGAGGTGTGCCCGTGGCCGGCGAGCCGGTGGTGTCACTCACGACGTCCCCTCCTGGGACAGTGCCAATGCGTAGAGATGGTCCACGAGAGTGATCAGGACCTCCTTGCCCGACGACCTGACCCGGGCGTCGCAGTCGACCATGGGTACGTGCTCGCCCAGGGCGAGTGCCTGACGTATCTCGTCGAGCGAGTACGGGGCCTCGTCGTCGTCGAAGCGGTTGACGGCCACCACGAACGGCGTCTTGTGGTGCTCGAGCCTGTCGATCGCGTACCAGGAGTCCTCCATGCGACGGGTGTCGACGAGGACGATCGCACCCAGGGTGCCGGAGAACAGCCGGTCCCACAGGAACCAGAAGCGCTCCTGGCCCGGTGCGCCGAACAGGTAGAGCACCATCCGCTGGTTCAGGCTGATGCGCCCGAAGTCGAACGCGACGGTCGTCGTGGTCTTGCGCTCCACCCCCACCGTCTCGTCGACGCCCTGTCCGGCCTGCGTCATCACCTCTTCGGTGTTCAGCGGCCGGATCTCGCTGACCGAGCGGACCAGGGTGGTCTTGCCGACGCCGAAACCGCCCACGACGACGATCTTCAGGCCGGTCTCGGCGGCATCGGCCAGCGGCGTGCGCTGGGCGGGCAGCTCAGAGGTTGCGGAGCCCATGGAGCACCTCCTGCAGCAGTGCGGTTTCGGGGAGGGACGCGACGGACTCGGCCGCGCGGGGGTGACGGGCGCTCACCTTGCCCATGGCATGGAGGTCGCCCAGGAGGATGCGTACGACGGTGATGGGCAGCTTGAGCTCCGCCGAGACCTCGACCAGCGCCGTGGGGTGCCGGCACATCTCCAGGATCCTGGTGTGCTCGGACTGCATCCCGGCAGAAGGCTCGCACTCACTGACGATGAGCGTGACCAGGTCGAACGCGTCGTCGGCCTCGCTGCGTCCACCCGTGACCGTGTAGAGCCGGTCGGGGTCGCCGATGTCCACGGGTTTGCGGCTCACGCCGAGGCACCCCTGGTGACCGGGGTGCGGGGCTCGGCCCGCAGGTGGTCACCGATCTGCTCCACCAGCTCGGTCATCTGGTGGCCGACGACACCCGGGTCGGCGCTCTCCTCGGCGACGACCGCGAGGTGCGCGCCCTGGCCGGCCTCCACGATGAACAGGAGACCTCCGTGGAACTCGGTCATGGAGTGCCGGACGCCGCCGGTTCCGTCGCCGAACTCCACGGAGGCGCCCTGCGCGAGCGCCTGGATGCCGGAGCAGATGGCGGCGAGCTGGTCGGCCTGGTCGAGGGTGAGGTGCTCCGTCCAGCACAGCTTCAGGCCGTCCCTGGAGAGGACGAGGGCGTGGCGGGTGCCCGGCGTGCGCTCCAAGAGGTTCATCAAGAGCCAGGTGAGGCTGTTGTCAGTGGTCTCCATGACGGGCGGGACGGGTCATGACCGACGGACGGTCACCCGGCCCGTTCCTCCAATCCAACGGGGTGCGGCGATTCGGTGCGGGGGTGGGCGCGCGGCGCCCTGAGCTGTGCTGCGGGCCGGTTCCTAGTGGTCCGCCCCGTGCCCGGTCCCGTGCCCGGCGTCGTCGCCGGGAGCGGTGGGGGAGTCGGCGGAACCTCCGGCATGACGGCCGCGGTGGAAGGCGCCGAACCGGCTGCCGGCGTCGCGCGCCGGACCCGTTCCGTCGGGCTCCGGGCGGGACGGCTCCGACGTCTTCCTGGCCCGTCCCTGTTCCGCCTCGGCCATGGTGCGGCCGGGGGCCCTGACCGGCAGTCCGCCCGGGGTCGCCGGACCGCGCCTGCGGGGGACGTCGGCCGGCGGCGCCTCCTGCGCGGGCGCGACCGCCGTGGGCCGTACCGGGAACGCCTCCTCGACCGCGGCGGGAGCCGGTGCGGCGGCCGGGACCTCCGCGACGCGCTGCGGACGCTCGCCGGTGACCGGCTCGCGCTGCTGGGCCACGAGCTGGGGCGGCAGCAGGACGACGACGCCGGTGCCGCCGCGGGACGAGGGACGGTAGTTGACGCTGATCCCGTGCTTGGCGGCGAGCCGGCCCACCACGCTCAGACCGAGCCGGGTGCCCTGCAGCGAGGCGAGGTCGGTGACCTTGCCCGACACCGACTCCTCCGCCCGGCGCATCGAGGCGTCGGACATCTTCAGTCCGCTGTCCTCGATGGTGACGACGAGACCGGCGCTGCGCTCCTCCACGTACACGTGGACCTCGTCGATCGGCGGCGAGAAGTTGGCGGCGTTGTCCATGAGTTCGGCGAGCAGGTGCATCACGCCCTCGGCCGCGAAGCCCGCGATGGCCGCCTTGCTGGAGTTGTGCAGCCGCACGCGCCGGTAGGCGGCGATCCGGCCGACGGAGCCGCGCAGGATGCTCTCCATGACGATCGGCTTGTTCCAGACGCGGCTGGAGCGGCCGCCCATCAGCAGGGCGAGCCGGTCGGTCATGAGGCCCAGCTGGGAGGTGCTGTGGTCCAGGCGCAGCAGGTCCCCGAAGATCTCGCCCGCGTGGCGGTCCTGCATGTCCCGGAGGTCGGCGAGCATGCCGACGGTCTTGGCCTGGACCCGGCTCAGGGCCTTGGCGGAGGCGGCCTGGGCGGCGGCGGACCGCCGCTCGCTGTACGCGAGTTCGCGGATGAACGATTCCGCAGGCGAGCGCAGCAGGGGGTTGGCCGGCCAGTCGAGCTTGGCGAGGACGGTCTCGGCGGAGCTGCCCTGACGCAGCAGTTCCACCGCGGCGGGCAGGGTGTCGTTGGTCAGGCGCTCGAGTTCCTTCGTCCCCTGGGCCAGTTCACGCCGCATCATGTCGAGGTCCGCCTGGGCATCGGCGGTGCGCCGTGCCGCCTCGGCGACCTCGGTGGTGAAGACGTGCAGCATCCGGCGCAGATACGGGTCGGAGGGCGTGGGCAGACCGGACAGCACCTCGTCGGACCCATCGCCGTTCTTGAGCTGCTTGGCTATCGCCGGCAGCGTCACGTTGACCAGTTGGTCCGTCTCGGCGCCGTGCTGCGCCCAGTTGTTCTTGGTCATCTCCAGTTCGCCGGTCCGCGACAGCGTCTGGCGCTGGGCCCGGCGCAGGCGGGAGGAGGTGAAACCGACGACTGCCGCGACGCAGCACCAGGCGGCGCCCGCCGTACCCGCCACCCACGGGCGGGCCGCTTCGGGGGCGAGGCCGACGGCCGTTCCGGCCCCCGAAGCCGTGGCGACCAGCAGCGCCGGGAACACCGCTGAGGAGGAACCCGTCTTCTGCGCGGATCGGCGCTGGCGGGGGCGAGCAGGCACTGGCATTCCGCGGTCCCTCGGTCCGTGAGAGCAGGAGTACGTCCACGACTGAAACAACGCCGAGAACCTGGAAGACGGTAGGTCGTCTTCCGGATCAAGCACGCCGCTCATGCTAGTCACCGCACCAGCCACACGGGCCCCACCAAGGGCTCATCACCTACACGACTTCACTTCGTCGGGAAATGGCTACCAGGACAGGACCGTGTGATAGGTGAAGTGTGTTGACACCGACTCGGGTACGGCACGCGACAGTCGGCGCTTTCGTGTGCTTTGCCGCCCCTGGCCGTGTTCGACACTTCGACAGCTGCGGCCCGCAGGGTGCATTTTCGGCCAACTAGCCACTGATGTGGCCGACGATCCGGCCACCGCGAGGGCACAGGCACCCAGCATATTCGCGGAAACGGTGATGATCTCGTTCGCCCCGTGTGAGGGCGCCCCGACGGTCCGGAGGGCCGGCACCGGGGCGGACCCGGTGCCGGCCCGCGCCGCCGCTCAGACGAACTGCCACAGGTGGTCGTCGGTGCCGTTGTCGTCGAACTGGACGACGTGGGTGCTGTTCTGGGTGGACATGCCGTCCACCCCCAGGACCTTCCCGCTGTGCTTGTTGCGGATCAGGAACCAGCCGTCCCCCGCGTCGGCGAACTGCCACAGGTGGTCGTCGGTGCCGTTGTCGTCGAACTGGACGACGTGGGTGCTGTTCTGGGTGGACATGCCGTCCACCCCCAGGACCTTCCCGCTGTGCCCGTTGCGGACCAGGAACCATCCCTCCCCCCGGTCCAGAACCTGCCAGGCGTGGTCCCCGGTGCCCGAGTTGTCGAACTGGACGACGTGGGCGCTGTTCTGGGTGGACATGCCGTCCACGGCGAGCACCTTGCCGCTGTGCTTGTTCCGGATCCGGCGGTACGGCCTCTCCGGCTGCCAGGGCGTGCCGTCGGGGGAGGCGGTGGGGAAGGACGCGATACGCAGTCTGGCCGCGCCCATCGGGATCAGCGTGACCTGCTCCACGGCGCCCGCGGACCGGGCCGGGCTCTGCTGCAGCGGAGCGACGACGTGCTCGTCGTCGGCGATCCACTCGGGGATCCGGCGTGCCTCCGCCGTGATCGAGACGGGGGTGGCGGAGTGCGTGAACGGGTTGGCGGCGAGGGGTCCCGCGGCGCGGCGCACCTCCAGCTTCCCGCCGGGCACCAGACCGTAGTTCCAGGGCGTCGTGGCGTGCACCTCGTACTCGGGGAAGGTCGCGTCACCCGCGTAGCGGACGTACCTCTCGCCGATGCGCAGCGCGTAGGCGAGCGGGCCGTGGCTGACGCCGACCGAGTCCCGGTTGCCGGGCCAGGTGCGCACCGTCGTGCGCTGCGGCAGGCGCAGGGTGACCCGGTCGCCGTCGGCCCAGGTCCGGTCCACCCGGACGAACGCCGGTCCGCCGCCTGCCGCCACGCTCCGGCCGTTCACCTGCAGCCGGGGAGCCGCGCACCAGCCGGGTATCCGCAGCAGCAGGGGGAAGCGGACGGGACGCGGGACGGACACGACGAGTTCGACGGTCTCACCGAACGGGTAGTCGGTGTCCTCGGTGATCGTGACGGCCGTGCCGCCGGCCACCTGCGTGGTGACCCGGCAGGCCGCGTACATCGCCGCGGCGAGTCCGCCGTCCGGTGTGCCGAGCCAGAGCTCCTCCGCGAAGTAGGGCCATCCCATGCCGTAGTTGTGCGGACAGCAGCGGTACTGGTCGATGCCGGGCTGGAAGGACTGCATGGCGAAGCCGTTCTGGAACTGCCCCTGTGTCTTGCGGGTGTTGTCCAGGTCGACGCTGTTGGCACTGGTCACGTAGTGCACGGCCCTGCCGTCCGGGTCCAGGGACGCGGGCAGCATGTTGAAGGCCAGCTCCTCGCACCGGTCGGCCCAGAGCGGATCGCCGGTGATACGGGTGAGCAGTTCGTGGCTGGCCATGAACTCCACGACACCGCAGGTCTCGAAGCCCTGCCGGGGGTCGCCGAAGCCGGGCCGGACGTTCTCGTCCCCCGCGAAACCCCCACCGGCGAACTGGCCGTACGCCGCCAGGAGTTCGGTGTACGTGCGATAGGTCGCGCCGGTGTGCCCGGCCGAGCCGGACCGCTGGGCGTACTGGGCCGGCTCACGGAATCCCTGCGCGATGTTGACGTTGTGGGCGTTCGGCAGGGCGCCGGTCCAGTCGGCGCCCCACGTGTGCATCTTGTCGACCAGGTCGAGGAGGAAGGGTTCCGGTGTCCGGCGGTACAGCCACAGGGCGATGTCCATGCAGTCGCCCCATCGCTGCGACACCCAGCTGGTGTCGAAGGCGCCCTTGCCCTGCGCGTTCATGTAGCGCAGGAACCGGGTGAGGAAGGGGACGACGCGGGCGTCCCCGGTGAACTCCTCGAAGCTGCGCAGCGCCTGCAGGAGAGGGAGGTAGGGCCAGAAGTCGGGACCGCCGCCCAACGCGGTGCGCAGGGCGCGCGGCCCGAAGAAGCCGTCGCTCTGCTGGGTGGCGAGGATCGCGTCGATCCAGCGCCGTGCCCGGTCGAGGGCGGCGGTGTCACGGGTGGCGACGGCCAGCGGGACGTATCCACGCAGCCAGTACGGCAGTTCCTCCCAGGCGTTGTTCTCGGGGTGCACCCACCCGCTCGTGGCGAAGTTCAGGAAGTGCGACTTCTCCGTGAGGCGCCCGCACAGTCCGTCCAGCTGGAGCCGCAGCTGACCGGCCAGCCAGCCGCGTGGCACGATGCTGCCGGGCCTGAGCCGGACGAGGGCGTCGGCGGCCACCTCCGGCGCGGCGGCGGCGGCCGGTCCGGCGGTGATCAGGGGCGCGCCCGTGGCGGCGCCCGCACCGAGCACCAGGCTGCTCGTGCGGAGAAGACTGCGTCTGTCGATCGGCATGTCACTGCTTCCTGTCGGGGAGAGGAAGTGGTCACCGGCGCCTGCCGTGGGGGACGGTCCGACGTCGGCCGTGCGCGGCGGAACAGAGGCGAACAGAGGCCGCGGGAACGCTGGATGTACAACGTTGGAAATGCGGCTGGCGGCATCACAGCACGGCGTACGACGGCTGTCCAGTGGGACGACCCGGAGACATGTTCAAGAGACGCCGCGGGGTGTGACCGGAACGAGGCCCGAGGGACGACGAGGACATGCTCGGTGTGCCTGCGGGGGCGGGCCCGGCGTCGTATGGTTGTCGCGCCTGTTCTGACGGGTGGACCTGCGGTCTCGGCCGGTGCCGAGTCTTCTGCCCCCGGCCACCGCCACCCCCGGGAGAGTCCATGGGAACCCAGTTCGAGGCCACTGTCGACATCGACCGTCCGATCGACGAGGTCTTCGCCTTCCTCGCGGCCGGCACGAACGATCCCCGGTTCAGCCCCCGTGTGCAGCGGATCGAGAAGGAGCCGGAGGGTCCGACGGCCGTCGGCACGGTCTTCCGCAGCACCGTGAAGGACGCCGGCATGACGACGGCGAGGGAGTTCGAGATCACCGAACTCGTCGCGCCCAGCCGGATCCGCTGGCGCGAGCGGTCACGGAACCTGGTCACCGCGGCCGAGGGCGGCTACGACCTCGAACCGGCGCCGGGCGGCGGAACCCGCGTCCGCATCCACAACAGGCTGGAGGGCCACGGCATCGGCAAACTGCTGCTGCCCCTCGCGGGCGGCGCGGCACGCAAGGACGCCCCGGCCTTCGGGCAGCGCATCAAGGCCGCCGTGGAGGCTTCTTGAGCTGCGCGGGTCCGCGCCTCCGGAGGCGCGGGGCGATCGGTCGCAGGTCACGACCCGCTGCGCCGCGCACGGCGTACGATCCCGTCGGTGTCCGTGCGGCCCGTGCGGTCCCTCGCCACAGTCGTCGGAGTCGCGAAGTGCCTCTGTTCCCGCCGCCGCGGCCGGTGGCCGTATACGTGCCGGTATCCGCAGCCGGGTTCCGCCCGCGCCGGGAAGGACCTGCCCCGGACGGTCCCGGCCCGAACGGCCCCACACTCGTCGCTCCGGTACCCGGGGTGGGGGCGTGACCGCGGGGTCCGGCACCGGGCCACGTGTCCTCGCGGTGCGCAACGCCCCGCGCAGCGGGCCCGGGCGGCTGTCGTCCTGGCTCGCCGAGGACGGGATCGCCCTGGTGGAGGTCGAGGGGGCCGCTGCGCCCGACCGGGCCGAGGAGTTCGGGGCGGTGATCCTCCTCGGCGGTGGGCTCCTTCCGGACGACGACGTCCGGGCTCCCTGGCTCCCCGCCCAACGGGCGTTCGCCCGGCGGGCGGTGGCGGACGGCCTCCCGCTGCTCGGCATCTGCCTGGGAGCGCAGGTGCTCGCGCTGGCGGCCGGCGGTACGGTCCGCGGCAGCCACGGCCAAGCCGAGCGCGGCAGCTGTGTGGTCGCCCTGCGGGCCGAGGCCGCGACCGACCCTCTCTTTCGGGCGCTGCCCCGCCGCTTTCCCGTCATCCAGAACCACCGGGACCAGATCACGGCCCTGCCGCCGGGCGCTGTCCACCTGGCCTCCAGTGACGCGTGCCCTGTCCAGGCGTTCCGGCTGGGCAGGCGCGCGTGGGGAGTGCAGTTCCACCCGGAGGCGGACGCCGACCGGCTGGCCCGGTGGGACGAGGCGGCTCTCGCCGACGAGGGGATCGACCTGGCCGGCCTGCACGCCCGCGCCCGGACCGCCGAACCCGCGTCGGCCGACGCCGCCCGGCGCCTGGTGGCCGCGTTCGCCACGGTGGTCCGCGACCACGCCGGCTCCCGTACGGGCCAGGCGGCGCGCAAGTACGCCTGACCGGCCCGCGTGCCCGCCGCGCCGCGTCCGTACGGACCGCCCTAGCAGGTCTGCCTGCCGAGGGTGCGCGCGAGTTCGGTCGTGGCGTGCGCGATCTCGGTGTCGTCCTCCGACATCAGCACGTCGAGCGCGTCCTGGTGGGCGTGGACGGCCTCCCTCGCCGCGCGCTCCCACGCGGCGGGGTTCTCGCGGTGGTTGAGCAGCTTCGGATAGGCACCGGCGATGCTCTCCCACTGCCGGGTGTCCGCGATGTTCTTGAGCAACTGCAGGATCTGCGCCCGGCAGGTCACTTCGGGCACCTGCGCGAGCTCCCAGAGGAAGGGGACCGTGGCGGCGGTCGCCTGCTCCACGACGAAGCCGTACTGGCAGATGCGTTCTCGCAGGTCCTTGAGCGCGGTCGCCGCGGTCTGCGCATTGCCCCAGGCGACGCTGCGCAGGAGCAGGGGGATCGCGGTGGCGGAGCCCGTGGAGTCCCGCATCTCGCTCCAGGCGACCCGGCCCATGCCCGTGAGCGGTGTGACCGTCGCTCTTCCCGTCTGGGGCCGCTGGTGCCCTCGCTGCCCGGTCCTCGGCTGCTCCGGCGGAACGCTATGCATGACGTGAAGCCCTTCCGGCATGTCGTATCGGTCGGCCGGCGGAACCGGCCGGGTGGTCCGGGCGCTCGTCCCCTCCCGTGGGTCCGATCCGGCCCGCGCCGGCGGTCGCGGCGAGAGCGTGCGGTTCGGCCTGAGGCGCCAGGGGTGTCGGCGCCGGGAGTGGTGGCGCCGGAATTGGTGGCGCCAGGAGGTGTGGCGCCGGCAGCCCGGTGAACCTGCCTCGGCCGCCCGTCGGCGACGTGGTCGTCCGCAGCGACGGGAGCCTTGAACGCGCAGGTGACAACACGTCATCTCCCTGATGTGACGTCAGGACGCGATGCCCTGGCTGGGGTTGTCGGCGCTGCGGTTATTATTCACCTCATGGGCGGCCGCATGCAATTGCACGGGAAATTGCGTGAAGTTTGGCCGAAGACCGTGGGGTGACCGTGGCGTCGCGAGCCTGCGCCGCCGAGTCCGGTCCGCCGCACCCGTACGGGAACGACGAGGAGGCAGCAGTGCCACAGGTGGAGAACGGGATACCGGCGAGTTCGCTGGACGCCCGCTGGATCAAGAGCCGGCACAGCACCGCCGAGGGAAACTGCGTGGAGGTCGCCCGGATCGACGGGGGCGTGGCCGTGCGCAACTCCCGTGATCCCGAGGGGCCCGCGCTCGTCTACACCTCCGCGGAGCTGGCGGCCTTCCTGGCGGGTGCCAAGGACGGGGAGTTCGACCACCTGCTGTGAGCGGGGAGTTGGCGCTGGAGTCGTCGCTCCGGGCCCGACTCCCCGTCCGCTGACGGGGGATGCGGGGCCGGGCTGTCCGGTGCGATACTGTTCGCGTCCTTGTGCCGCACCGCGGGGGAGTCGAAGATGGTCGCCGAGTCGCCCCGCGTCGCACGGCTCGAATCCTATCTGGAGCGATCCGAGCCGGCCCCCACTCTGCTGAAGATGCTGGTCGGCGTCCAGCTCGCGGGCTTCCGCGAGGACGCCGGCCTCGCTCAGGACCAGGCCGCGCGCGTCCTGGGGTTCAGCGCCGCCAAGCTCTCACGCATCGAGTCGGGCAAGGGACGCAAGCCGCCGAGCGACGCGGACGTACGCGCCCTGCTCCGGCTGTACGACGCCGATCCCTACGAGGGTTCGGTGCTGCTCAAGCTGCTGCACCGGGCCAACGAACCCGGCTGGTGGCAGCGTTACGACAAACGCCTGATGCCCGAGTGGTTCGAGAGGCTGGTGGGCCTGCAGGAAGCGGCCGCCGTCATCCGGACCTTCGAGATCCAGTACGTTCCCGGGCTGCTGCAGACGGCGGCCTACACCCGGGCCGTGGTGGAACGAGGTCTGCCGAACGCCCCGGCCGCCGAGGTGCACCGCCGGGTCGAACTGCGCATGCGCCGGGCCCAGTTGCTGGACCGGGCGGACGCCCCGCAGCTGTGGGCGGTCATCGACGAGTCCGTCCTGCTGCGTGTGCTGGGCAGCCGGGAAGCCATGCGGGAGCAACTGGCGCACCTCATCGCCATGGCCCAGCGGCCCCACGTGGTCCTGCAGATCGTGCCGCTGGACGTGACCAACGCGTCGGCGCCCGCCATCCCCCTCACCTATCTGCGTTTCGGCGGCCTCGACCTGCCCGACATCGTCTACCTGGAGCACATACGGAGCGCGCACTTCCTGGAGGACCGCGACGAGACCGAGGAGTACCGGCACACGCTCGACCGGCTGGCCGACGAGGCCCTGAAGCCGCGCGACTCCCTGGACCTGCTGCGCAGCACGATGGAGCAGCGCTACCGGGTGGGGTGACGCCGCCCGGCTGCACGGGCCACGGGCCTACGGAAGCCGGCCCAGACCGCCGAACTCGATCCACTCCTGGGAGAGTTGCCGCGGCTGGACCTCCCCGTCGGGCCGCCAGGTGGAGACCTCCACCAGCCCCGGTTCGAGAATCTCCATGCCGTCGAACAGCGCCGCGACGTCCTTCTCCTGGCGTACGCGTCCCCAGTGGCCCTGCGTCGCCTGGTCCATGAAGTTGGTGACGAAGTCCCTGACCTCGGCGTCCTCGCTGACCAACTGGCAGATCACCATGAAGCTGCCGGGCGCGAGCCGCTCCGCGACGCGCCGGACCACGGCCGGCGGGCCGTCGGTCTCGCTGTCGGGGATGCAGTGGAAGACCGAGTTGAACAGGGCGGCGACCGGCTGCGAGAAGTCGATCAGACGCTGGGTGTCGGGGTGGGAGAAGATCTCGTCGGTGCTGCGCAGGTCCGCGTGGATGACCGCCGTCCGGTCGTTCTGGTCCAGCAGGGCCCGGCCGTGCACCAGCACCATGGGGTCGTTGTCGGCGTAGACCACGCGCGCGTCGGGGTCGACCGCCTGGGCGACGTGATGCACGTTGCTCTGGGTGGGGAGGCCGGATCCGTGGTCGAGGAACTGGCGGATCCCGTAGTCCGCCGCCAGGGTCCGGACGACCCGCTGCAGGAAACGCCGGTTGTTCAGCGCCAGCCGACGGGTGCTGGGGACGACCTTGTCGAGCTCCTCGCAGGCCGCGCGGTCCGCCGCGTAGTTGTCCTTGCCGCCCAGGTAGTGGTCGTACATCCGAGCGGCCGTCGGCACACTCGCGTCGATGCTCCTGGACAGTGGCCTGTCGGTGTTCATGGGTCCCCCAGAGAGCGGCGCCGACTGCACGTGCAACAGGAAGTACATCCTAGGGAGTTGCCGTTCGCGACGGCCAGCGTCTCGCCGAACCCGCCCCCGGCGCACGCGGCGGCGGCCCGTCCGCCGGGGTCAGGACACGACCGTCCGGAGCCTGTACGCCGACGACGGTACGCGCACCGCACGCAGGACGAATCCGCTGCTCACCCGGGCCGGCACACGGTTCAGCGGAATCCGCAGATCCTGTTCGGGCACGTCGTACGCCAGTCCGGCCAGCCGCGGCCCGAGAGCGCACAGCAGTGCGACCGTCACGTCCTCACCCGGGCAGCGGTGACCGGCGGCCGGATCGCCGCCGCCCTGCGGAACGAGTGCGTCGCGCGCGGGCGGTCGGGCCAGGAAACGCCGCGGGTCGAAGGTGTACGGCTCCTCCCACAGGCCGGGATCGTGGTCCTGCCCGAACAGGTCGAGCAGGACCAGCGCACCGGCGGGGATCAGCTCTCCGCGCCACCGCAGGTCGGAGACGGCGCGCCCGCCGACGAAGGGAGCGAAGGGATAGAACCGCCGCAGCTCGTGGGCGAACGCCACGGCGTACGCGGAACCGTCCTCGATCAGCCGGCGCCGCACGTCCGGCCTGTGATGCAGCGCATGGCCCGCGTAGGTGACGAACCAGCACACCGCGGCGGTCGGACGCAGGACGTTGAGCAGTTCGACCGCCGCCGTGTGCGGGTCGAGGAACTCCCCGTCGAGCCCCCGGTGCCGGACGACGACGTCCAGCGCCGAGCCGGCCGGCGCGGTGGCGAGCCCCGCCCGGACGTCCTCGACCAGTTGCGCCAGCCACGACTCACTGCGCGCCCGCGCCCGGCGGGCCCGCCAGTGGCGCGGACCGGGTGTGGCGAACCCGTCGACCATGGCGACCAGGTCCCGGGCCACCTCGTCGCCGTCGAGGAGGGGGACCCCGGCCCACCGGCAGACGCCCCGCGTGAGGATCCGGCTCGCCTCGTCGAACAGGACGACCGACGGACGGCCGGGCCAGGACGCGACCGTCTCCTCCCACGCCGCGGTGACGCACTCCACCAGTCCGGCCACCGCCTGCGGCCCGGACAGCAGGGACAGGAACATCCCCTTGCGCACCCGATGGGCCCGCCCGTCCAGGGTGTGCACGGCTCCGTGGCCGAACAGGGTGCTCAGCACCGGACCCGGCAGCGCCGTCCCGCGCTCCACGTGCCGTTCGTCGTAGAAGAACCGCACCGCCTCCGGGCCCCGCAGGGCCACGGCGTGCTGGCCCATCAGCCGGGCCCGCACGACGGGGCCGTCGGTACGGCGCCACCGGTCCGGCAGCCAGGCGTACCCCTTGGCCAGGAGAGCGGGCGAACTGTCGAGGAGCGGAGGGCGCGACCTGTCGTTCATGGGCCCCGAGTGCCCGTCGGCGTCCCCCAGGAAACGCGGCCGAGTTCGCCCGCCGGGACAGGGTTGCCCCGCCGGGCAGGGGTACTCGCCGCGCACGGGTGCTCTTCCATGCGCCCCCGACGAAGGGCCGAACGGCCATGACGACACGTACACGCAACGCGAACACGTACCAGACCCCCGTACAGAAGGCGGCGTTGCTGGTCGGGGCGGTGTTCCTGCTGGTCGGGGTCCTCGGATTCATCCCGGGGATCACCACGGACTACGACACGATGAAGTTCGCCTCGCACGACTCCGGCGCCGAGCTCCTCGGGATCTTCCAGATCTCCGTCCTGCACAACCTCGTGCACCTGGCCTTCGGCGTGGCCGGTGTCGCGCTGGCACGCACCGCCTCCGGGGCCCGTACGTACCTGCTGGCGGGCGGCGCCGTCTATCTGGTGCTGTGGCTGTACGGCCTGTTCGTCGGCCACGACAGCGGAGCCAACTTCGTACCGCTCAACACGGCCGACGACTGGCTGCACTTCTTCCTCGGCATAGGCATGATCGCGCTGGGCGCGCTGCTCACCCGCTCCCGCTCCACCTTGGGCAGGTGACGGCCGATGGTCGCCAAGAAGTTCTGGGCCACCGCGGCGGGACTCGCCGGCGCGGCGGTCGTGGCGCGCAGGGCCCGGACGAACCAGCCGGCGCCGCCGCCCGCGAACAGGTGGCTGACGGTGACGGTCAACCGCCCGCCGGCGGACGTACAGGCCGACAAGCTGCCGTCACCCCTCCAGGAGTACGGCGAGCGGATCGAGACGCGCGTCGGTCCGGCACCCGGGGACCGCGGCACCGAACTCGCCGTACGGTTCAGGGAGGCGCCGTCGGCCGCCGCGCAGTCGGTGCCCGCGCGGCTGACCGGCAACGACCCGCGTCAGGACCTGCGGATCGCCCTGCGTGAGGCGAAAGCCCTGCTGGAGGCCGGTGAGGTCATGCGCCCCGACGCGCCCACCACGCATCCCACCCCCGGCGGCAGACTGGTCGGCCTGCTGAGCCGGCGCGCGAGCGGGGAGGGAGTGCTGTGAAGGCACTGTGCTGGGAAGGCGTGAACAAGCTCGGGGTCGAGGAGGTGTCGGATCCGGTCCTGCGGAACGACCAGGACGTGATCGTACGGGTGATCGCGGGCACCACCTGCGGTTCCGATCTCCACCTCATCGGCGGCTACATCCCCTTCATGCGGTCCGGGGACGTCATCGGCCACGAGTTCATCGGCGAGGTCGTGGAGACCGGCGCCGGGGTCCGCCGCCACGCGGTGGGGGACCGGGTGGTGGTCTGCTCGTTCGTCGGGTGCGGCCGGTGCTGGTACTGCGCCAACGACCTGTGGTCGCTGTGCGACAACACCAACACCAACCCCGGCATCGGACAGGCGCTCTTCGGCGCCGACACCGCCGGGATCTTCGGTTACTCGCACGCCATGGGCGGACTGCGCGGCAGCCACGCCGAGTACGTGCGCGTGCCCTTCGCCGACTACGGCGCCTTTCCCGTCCCGGAGGGCATCGACGACACGAGCGCCCTGTTCGTGTCGGACTCGGTGCCGACGGGCTGGATGGGCGCCGACCTGGCGGGCGTGAAGCCGGGTGACGTGGTCGCGGTGTGGGGGTGCGGGGCCGTCGGCCAGATGGCGGCCCGTGCCGCCATGCTGAAGGGCGCGGAGCGTGTCATCTCCATCGACCGGATCCCGGAGCGGCTGGCGATGACCGAGCGGCACATCGGCAGCGAGGTCATCGACTACACGGCGACCGACGTCGGCGCCGAACTGCGGGAACGCACCGGCGGCCGGGGCCCGGACATCTGCATCGAAGCGGTCGGCATGGAGGCCCACAGCGACAGCCCCGTGCACGTCTACGACCAGGTGAAACAGCAGCTGCGGCTCCAGACGGACCGGCCCACCGCGGTCCGTCAGGCCATCCACGCCTGCCGCAAGGCCGGCACGGTGTTCATCCTGGGTGTCTTCGCCGGCGCCGTGGACAAGTTCCCCCTCGGCGCGGTGATCAACAAGGGGCTGACCGTGCGGGGCGCGCAGATGCACGGCCAGCGGTACATCCCGATGCTGCTCGACCGGATGGCGGCGGGGGAGCTGAGCACGTCGCACCTGGCGACCCACACCGTGTCCCTCGACGAGGCACCGCGGGCCTACGACATGTTCAAGCACAAGACCGACGGCTGCGTCCGCGCCGTCATCAGGCCCGGCGGCTGACCGCGGCGGCCCTGGCGCGTCCGCGCGAGGTGTACCACCCCACCCCCAGGACCACCGCCAGGGCCGCCTCCACCACGTCGCCGCCGTAGTACATCCACTGGGCCCCCTCGCGCAGGTCCGCCCCGTCGAAGGCGGTGCCCGGCGGGGGGACGGCGTAGAGGGTCTTGGCCAACATGCCGTGCGCGGCGCCGGCCGCCAGCAGGGTGGCCCCGCGCACGGCGAGACTCCAGCGACGGCGCACCGGGTCCAGCCGGCACACGGCGAAGGTGAACAGCAGCCCGGCCGCCAGCAGGTGCGTGTGCACCAGGGCGTGCGTCAGCGGCTGCCGCTGGGTGGCCGCGAGGAGCCCGGTGCGGTAGAGCAGCCACATGCCGCCCACGTCCAGCAGCGCCGCCAGGGGAGGGAAGACCAGCCAGCCGGCCGGACGGGAACGCGCGACGGCCAGCAGACCCCGGCGGGCGGGGCCGGGCGCGAGGACGCGCAGCGCGAGCGTGAGCGGGCGGGCCAGGGCGAGGAGCAGCGGGGCGACCATGCCGACGGCGAGGTGCTGGATCATGTGCCCGGTGAACGGTCCGCGGGGCAGCCCCGCCACCGCCGCCCCCGCGACGGCGATCCCGCCGGCCGTGAACGACCCGTCGCGCCACCGCGGCCAGGCGTCCCCGCGGCGCCGCAGCCGGCTCGCGGCCGTCACATAGGCGGCGACCGCCAGCAGGGCCGCCGCGACGGTGAACAGCCCGATCGCGGTGGGATCCTGCGGAGGGCCGGGATGGACGTGCGCGGGTGTCATGCCGCCGGGCCGGCCGGGGCGCGGCGGGTCGCGCGAACGGCCAGGGCCACTCCGAGCAGCAGCAGGACCGCGCCGGAGAGGTTCCAGGCCCAGTCGTACGGGGTGACGTCCACGCCGTAGCGGATCTGGTGCAGGCGCAGCAGCTTGTGATCCACGATCCCGTCGAACAGCTGGAAGCCGCCCAGGCCCAGGAGGAGGCCCGCCCGGGCGTGCGCGGGCGCCAGGGCACGGCGGTGGCGCAGGTCGGCGTAGAGGAAGAACCCCGCGACGAGCATCAGCAGCTCGGCGGTGTGCAGCAGCCCGTCGGACAGCAGGCCCGCGCCGGTGGTCGAACGGTCGTAGAAGTGATGCCAGTGCAGGATCTGGTGGAAGACGATCTCGTCGACCGCCGCCATCACCGCCACCCCGATCAGGGCGCACACGGCCATCGACCTGCGGGGCTCGGCACGCGCGCCCGAGGGGGCGGCCGACCGGTCCGGGGGCCTCATCGGCATCCGCCTCTCTGTCATGTCCGTCCTCCGTCGTCCCGTCCTCCGTGGTCCCCCACCGCTGCCCGCCGGGACAGCAGCGGACCACACCGGACAGTGCGGGACGGTCCCACCGCCGTGCGGTGGGACCGTCCTGCGGATCCCGTCGCGGCAGGAGCCAGGTGGCCGGGTCCGTCGTGCCGGACGCGCACGGTCAGTCGCGGCCCGTGGCCTTGCGGACGGCGTCACGGGTGCGGTCCATCAGCGCGGCGACCGGCCCGAGCGCCATGTTGGCCGTCGCGGACTCCACCCCCGGGTGCGGCCGGGTCGGCGCCATCGCCTCGGCCGCCTTGACGCCCTTGGCCAGGGCGGCGAGACCCGCGGTGTCCGCGCTGCGCCGGATGTGGGTGAACTCGTAGCGTTCCTCCGCGCGGGCGTGCTCCTGCACGTCGGCGCGCAGCGCCAGCAGCTGCGGCATGAACTTCGGGTCGTTCGTGTCCATGTCGTCCAGCGTGCTGAGCGTCTCCTTCGCCGACCGTTCCTCGACGAGACGGGCCTCCACGACGTCCTCACCGCCGGTGACACTGCGGCGCACGAACGGGTGCACGACCTCCTCCTCCGCCGTCTCGTGCACGGCGAGGAGCCGTACCAGGCGGCGGAAGGCGTCCTGCCGGGCGTCGCCCTTCGTGGCCTCGACCTCGTCGAAGAGGTTGCGGATGTCACCGTGCTGGCGCATCAGCAGGGCCACCACGTCGGTGTCCGGGGCGTTGTCGTCGCCGGCCTGCGGGGTGTGAAGCTCGGGCATGACCGCTCTCCTCACTTGCCGCGCAGGGCGGGGTCGGGGTGTTCGCCCTCGGTCTCGACGCGGTACTCGCGCCCGAACATCTCGTCGTGCTGCGTCATCACGCGCTCACTCGGCGGCGCCTCACCGCCGTGGATCTCCTCCTGCATCTTCTCGAACCGCTCGTGCGCGTCCTGGACGTAACCGGCGCCGAGCGTCGTCAGGTCGATCTGCGTGTCGAGCAGCTCGCGCAGGTACGCCTTGTTCGGCTCGAAGGTCAGCACGTCGGGCAGCTGCGGCGCCAGGACCGACTCCGGGTCGCGTCCGTCGTGCCGGCGCATCAGGTCGCAGGCGATGTGCAGGTGCTCCAGCTCCATGTTCAGGTGCAGCTCCCAGATCGCCTTGATCCGCGCGTCGGTCTCCTGCTCCATGAAGGAGTAGTAGAGGTAACACTCGTTGTACTCGTGGTTGACCAGCTGCTCCCACCACGTCTCACCCGGGTCCACGAGGGACTCGTAGTGCGTGACGTGCTCCTCCTCGATGAGACCGATCTCCTGGTAGAGCTGACGGGCGATCGGCTCCATGTAGGTGGGGCCGGTGTTCATGTAGAAGTTCATGGTCTGCTGCTCCGCCGACATGATGGTCAGCGCGTGCAGCTTCGACAGCGGGTTCGTCTCGTCCTTGGCGTACGGGTCGCGGACGTTGTCCACCGGGTTGCGGTGGTGGTACTTCGTGGGCCGGCCCGGCATGACCTCGGTGAGGCCGTCGACGATCGCGTCCGCCTTGCGGTGCTCGATCATCTCGTACAGGTTCGCGTACCGGTAGAGGTGGTCGAAGTCCTCCAGCACGCCGAACTGGTACGCCTGCTTCAGGTACGGGTCCGGCTCCATACGGGCGACCCACGCGGTGAGGTCCACCGCCACCTGCTCGTAGGCGATCGTCGTCTCCAGCACCGACGACACCCCGGGCAGCAGCCAATTCACGACCTTCTGCTGCTGCGCCTCGATGTAGCGCGTGCGGGCGAGCTGGCGCTTCACCTCGGGATCGACGGTGTTGCGGGCCAGCTGATGGCTGAACATGATCGCCTCGACCTCGATGCCGTTCATCGTGATGATGCGGCAGCGGGTGTAGGGGTCGCAGTGATCGGGGTCGATGGGGGCGACGTTCAGCTCGCGCCAATTCCTGAGCTGGCGGTCCAGCGGGATTCCGCGTTGCTCCAGGGGGTTGAAGGTCATCCGTGCCTCCAGGGCAGTTGATGGTGAGTACGCAGTCCCCCCGGATACGGAGATCAGTCTCCGAAAACAGCGGGGGAATGAGCGCCCGCCATGTTTGCCCTCGTGGCCGCCGGACGGCGGCTCCCGCGCCGCACCGGGACGCCGGTGGTCACCCGCCCGGCGGCACCTTTCCGGGGATCGTCACGCCGACCCCCGCCCGGTCGTTTGCGGTTGGCCCTGATGGGGACCCGGCGGCCCATGAGCACAGCAGTCGGGCACGGCCTCGCGGGACGTCTGAACGGTTTCCTCCGGGGCACGAAGCAGAACTATTCGGCGGGACACGAACGGCCTCTGGGCGGCTATCTGACCGCCATGGCCGGGTTCGGGGCGTACACGGCGGCCTGGGCGACGCTGGTACGGCTGCGTGGGCGTCCGCTGCCCGAGCGGCCCGCGCCCGAGGACGTCGTGCTGACGGCGGTGGCCGCCTTCCGGCTCAGCCGGCTGCTCAGCAAGGCCGCGGTGACCAGTCCGCTTCGGGCCCCCTTCACGCGGTACATCGGTCCGCAGGGCCCGGCGGAGCTGCACGAGGAGGCACGTACCGACGAGGGCAAGGACACGGTGGGGGAGCTGGTCACCTGCCCGTTCTGTACGAGCGTGTGGATGGTGTCGACCCTGACCGCCGGCCAGCTGCTCTGGCCCCGGGCCACCCGCACCGCCATGGGTGCGCTCGCCGCCCTGGCCGGGGCCGACGCGCTGCAGCTGACCTACGCGGCGCTGGTGGACAAGACCACGGGATGACCGGACACCCGGTGGGTGAGCACGGGGGCGACGGGTACCCGCCCGGCATGATGAAGCGAGCACTGTGGCAGGGCCTGGTCGCCGGTACCGCCGGAGGGGTCGTCATGACCCTCGGCGAGAAGATCGAGCAGGCCGTCACCGGCAGGCCCGACTCCCATGTACCCGCGCGGGTCCTCCAGCGCCTCACCGGCCTGCCCGAACGTCCCGGAACGCAGCCGCTGCCGGTGAACTGGCTCATGCACCACGGACAGGCCGCGCTCCTCGGCGTCCTGCGGTCGGTCATGGCCCAGGCCGGACTGCGCGGGCCGGTCGCGTCCGCCAAGTTCGCCGTCGTGCGTCTCACCAACGACCAGATCCTCGAGAACGCGACCGGCGTCGGCGCCCCGCCCGCCACCTGGCCCCGCCGGGAACTCGTCGTGGACGTCCTGCACAAGGCGGTGTACGCCTTCACCACCGGGCTCGTCGCCGACGCTCTCGCCGCCCGCGGCGGGCCCGGCCCCGGACAGCGCCACGCCGCCCTCCGCCCCGGCCGCCACTCCGGTGTGGGCCCCCTGCCGCGCGGGGACGCCCACGGCCGGTAGACACGCCCTCACGCGCGCGGGGGGTTCACGCGCCGCGGGAATCCGCGCAGGTGGTGGGGACCCGCTCAGTGGGCCCGGCCCGGTCCGTGGCGGCCCGCGCGGGAGCCCCGGTACGCGGCTCGCCGGGTCGCCTCCAGGGCACTGCCCGGACGGAACCCGGGAACGCTGTGCGCGTAGATGTCGAAGCCCGGACTCTTCTCCTGCTCCACGGGCAGCGCGCCGCCCACCGTCAGCACCGCGAACGCCCGCCACGCCCCGCCGGAGGTCTCGGCGCACAGGTCGAAGACGAGCGGGCCGGTGTCCAGTGCCGCGCGCAGTCCCGGCAGGTCGCCGCGCACCCGCCCCGGCCGGGTACGGCGGGGGAAGGCGGCCAGCGTGCGGTGGCGGCCGCCGACGCGGTACCGCAGGAGAGACGAGTACGGGCCGCCCAGCGCGTCCGCGCGCGGCTGCGGCACGTGCCGGGCGGTCCGGCCCCGCCCGCTGCTGGTGAGCAGCAGGTCGAGGGGCCGGCCCGGGCCGGCCGCCTCCTCCACCCGCACGGCAAGACCCAGTCCGTCGGGCAGCCGGCCGGGCAGACCGGCCGCCCGGGAGAGGCGGACCGTCGCGGCGTACCGGCCGGGCGTGTCCAGCCACGGCACACCCCACGGTTCACCCCCGGCGCCCACGACCTCCAGACCGGCCGTGCAGGTCAGCCCGTGCGGATGCAGGGCCGGGGCGCGGCGCAGCCGGGCCAGCAGCCGGAAACCGGCCTCGACGGCGGCGACCGCCCGGGTTGCCGCCGCCGTCCGCGGCGAGCCGGCGGCCGGGACGGCCGGGGCGCCGGCGCTCATGGACCGCGACAGCCGCTCTCCCACGTCGCACCCACTCCTCTTCTCGACCCTGTACGGGAACGTGCTCCTGCCTCCGGTCCCGTTCTCCGCGGGCCGGGCCGGGCCGAGTACCCCGGCCGGGTGCGGTCACTCGGCGTGGCGCCGCGCCGGACGGTTCCCAATGGCATCGGGGGCGATCCGGACGGAGCCTGGAGAGGTGGTGCGTCGCCCGGTACCGGGGTACTCGCGGCCGGTCCGGGCCTCGGCGGTGCGACGAGAGCCGGCGGCCGAACCGAGGCCGGGCCGACCTCGCGTCGGCCGGAAGGGAGTGGTCCATGCCTGGGACCATCGCAGAGCAGACCGTCGGGCAACTGGGCGGCGACAAGAGTGTCCTCGTACGGCAGCGCCGTGATCACGCCGAGATGGACCGGCTGATGAACCGGTACCAGACCCTCGACGACGGGGCGGAGCGCGACCGGATCCTCAAGCGGACCATCCAGCTCGTCTTCAGTCACGCCTTCGCCGAGGAGTCCGTGCTGTGGCCCGCCGTGCGGCGCTCCGTCGCGGAGGGGGAGGAGCTGACCTCCCTCGTCGAGGAGGAGCATCAGCAGATCAACGACCTCGTCTCCGTCATCGAGCGCCTCGCGCCCGGCGACCCTGAGCGCGAGGAACTGGTCGGGCGGGTCTTCGCCCTCGTCCGGCAGGACATCAGGGACGAGGAGGACCTCCTGCTGCCCCGGTTGCAGGACGCCATGGACGCGGCTCAGCTGCGCCGGCTCGGCGCCGCGTGGGAGGCGGTACGGCTGAGCGCGCCCACGCACCCCCACCCGGCCGTCCCACGCCGCCCGCCGGGCAACGCCCTCCTGGGGGTGCCGCTGAGCCTCTACGACCGCACGCGCGACGCACTCGGCCCCGGCGCGTCCGGAGCCCGGGGCAAGAAGGCGGCCGTCGGACTGGCGGGCGTGCTGCTCTGCGCCGCCCTGGCCGCGGGGCTGCTCCGCGGACGGCGGTGAACGGTCTCCGCAGATCATGCGACGCGAGGTCCTGGCGCGACAGTGACCACGGCGGGGTCGAAATACGACTGCCGTTGTCCGAAAGGGACTGATCCCACGGCTAGACTTGCAGCAACCGAACGGCCCTTGCCTGGCGTGTAGTTGATAGCAACGGGTGATCGCCCCGGCGGTGGACGACGACGGGGCGTCCGACGCGGTGTTCTCACCGCTGTCGGGCGCCTTCGCATGCGACAGGAGCACCGGCGTGGCGGGCGGCTCCGATCGTGTGGGCGGCGTCCGGGCGCTCATGTTCATGCTTCGAAGACAAGGGAGAACCGCCCCGATGGACCACCAGGACACAACGTCCCCGGACGTGAGCCCTGAGCGGCTGGTCGCCGATCGCTACCGTCTGCTGTCCCCCCTCGGCGAGGGCGGCATGGGAACCGTGTGGCGCGCCCGGGACGAGGTGCTGCGCCGCGAGGTCGCCATCAAGGAGGTGCGCGCTCCCTCCGGGCTCTCCGCCGAGAAGATCGAGCGCATGTACACCCGTCTCGAGCGGGAGGCATGGGCCGCGGCCCGGATCTCCGCCCGCAACGTGATCACCGTGCACGACGTGGTCACCGACGGCGGCCGTCCGTGGATCGTGATGGAACTCGTCCGCGGCCGCTCGCTCGCCGAACATCTGAGGGCGCAGGGCGCGTTGACCCCGCAGGAGGCCGCGAGGATCGGCGCCGAGGTGCTGAGCGCGCTGCGTGCCGCCCACGACGCCGACGTACTGCACCGTGACGTCAAACCGGCCAATGTCCTGCTCGCCGACGACGACAGGGTGATCCTCACCGACTTCGGCATCGCCATGGTGCAGGGCGACACCGCGCTCACCATGACCGGCGAGGTCGTCGGCTCTCCCGAATACCTCGCGCCCGAACAGGCGTTGGGCCGCTCCCTGGGCCCGGCGACAGACCTGTGGTCCCTCGGCGTCCTGCTCCACACGGCCGTCCAGGGCCGCTCACCCTTCCGGCAGGACAGCGCCCTGGGCACGCTGCGCGCCGTCGTCGACGACGAACCGCCCCTCCCGACCCGCGCCGGCCCGTTGACCGCCGTCATCGAGGGGCTCCTGCGCAAGGACCCCGCCGAGCGGACCTCCGCCGAGCAGACGGCGCGGGACCTGCGGCTCATAGCCGCCGGCGCCGCGCCCGACGCCGACACCACCGAGACGGGCACCACGCCGACGACCGTCGCCGCGCCGGCCGGTGACGTACGGCCGGAGCCGGACCTCACCTCGGCGGACACCTTCGCCGACACCACCGCCGACACCTTTGCCGACACGACCGCGGACACCTCGGCGGCGACCGCCGTCGACGCGCCCGCCGAGCGGGCGACCCCCGCACCGCCGACCGCTCCGCCCCACGACACGACGGCGGCCGGGGCCACGGCGATCGGGGCCACGGCTCCGCGCACCACCGACACACCCACCGTCCAGGTGCGGACCTCCGGACCCGCCGCCGCTCCCCCCGGCCACACGACGCCCGCCGCCGCGAGCGCTCCGTACACCGCGGAGGGACGCGCCTCGCCCCGGCCGCCGCGCAGCCGGCGTACGGGATACCTGCTGGTGGCGCTGGCGACGGTGTCCGCCCTGCTCCTGGGCGGCCTGGGGTACACCCTGCTGAACGACGGGGACGACGGCGGGGCGGACGCCAAGGACCCCGCCGCGAACACGGCGGACCAGGGCCCCTCCTCGCAGCAGGCACAGAACGGCGCTCCTTCCGCGGGTGACGGTTCCGCCGGGGAGGGCGACGGATCGGACGCCGGGGTACCGCCGGTGACGGTGTCGGTCGCCGGGACGAACACGACGTACTCGGGAGCCTGCCCGCCGTCGAAGGAGGAGGCGCCGGCGTTCACGGCCACCTTCACGGTGACGGAGCTGCCCGTGCGGTTCACCTACCGGTGGGTGTCGGCCGAGGGCGAGGTGGTCGACCGGACCTGGCGGGCCCTGTTCCTTCTCGGAGGGCGGCCCCCGCACCCACCGGCAGACGATCCGTGTGACGACGTACGCGCAGACGGGAACGCTGGCCGGCGCCATGGGCGTGGAGATCAAGTCCTCGGAGCAGACGATCTCCGACACGGTGCCCTTCACCCTGACGTGTGAGTGACGGACCCGGCGGCGTGGCCGCCGCCGGGTCCCTGAGTGTGCTGGTCCGGTTCGCGTCGGTGCCGGGACGACCGTGTGGTGCGGTCCCCCGGCACCGGGGCATGTCATCGAGGAGTTTGTGGTGTCGTCGGTCATCGTGGGACGCACGGGTCCCTTCAGTGGTCAGAGCGTGGTGCTGGGCACCGCGGCCCCCCTGCGGTTCGGACGCAAGAGCGACAACGATGTGATCATCGTCAGTACCAGTGCCTCCCGGCTGCACGCCGAGATCGTCGTGGAGAACGACGCGTTCGTCCTCCACGACCGCGACAGCAGGAACGGGACGTACGTCAACGACCGGCGCGTCACCCGGCATGTGCTGGAGCACGGCGACGTCATACGGATCGGTGACGAGACCTTCGCGTTCGAGACGCAGGAAGCCCTGGAGACGGTCATGGACCTCTCCCAGCTCGACATGCCGCGCACCGCGGTCGCCGCGAACCCGGGCACGCTCCGCGTCACCGTCGCCGGCGGCGGCCCGGTCGGCCTCGCCTTCGCCCTGATGATCGAGGACGCGCTGCCCGGGCGGGTGGCCGTCACCGTCTACGAGGGACGCTGGATCAAGTCCGGTTCAAAGGTGGCCTGGAAGGACGAGACACACGGCAACGTCCGCCGCCAGCAGGTCGTGACCATCCAGAGCCGGCAGTACCTCGCGCTCACCGAGGAGATGCGGTCCGCGCTGTTCTCCGACCCGGACCACTTCTCCGAGATGTGGCCCGTCGGACCGGACTCCGTCGACGGGAAACCTCCCCGGAACATCCGGATCGCCTACGTCGAGGACCAGCTGCTGGAGCTGGCCAACGCCAAGGCCGCCATCCGGCTCGTACCCAAGCGCTTCGATCCCGCGGAGCACGAGGGCCGGCTCGCCCAGGAACACGTCCTCGTGATCGGTGACGGCGGCCGGTCCCGCACCCGCGAGTACTACGGGGACCGCTTCGGCGCGGCCGACGCCTCCATCTACTCCCTCGACGGCGAGCACCTCCAGGACGTGGTGCTGGGACTGCGCGTCAAGTCGCCGCTCACGGACGAGATGAGCGTCCTGCTGACCGTGTCGCAGAACAGGTTCCTGCTCAACTCGCTGCGCGGCGAGGGCTTCCTGAACATGCGGCTCACCCGCGACGAGGCCAAGGCCGTGATCGGCATCGATCCCGTCCGGCAGGTCTTCGAGGAGTGCATCGCCGCGCGCCCGTGCGTCATGAGCCGCCAGGGGGAGGACAACGAGTTCGTCTGTCCCACCCACGGCACCCTCTTCCTGCCCGCCCTGCTGCGCGGGTCGGCCCTGTGGAAGCGGATCCGGGAGGGCCTCAAGCTGTTCGGCGTCGCCGAGGACGACCTCACCGCCATCACCTCGTTCCGGCTGGACATGGTGCAGCGCCCCCGGTTCACGGCGCAGCTCCACCGTTCCACCGCGACGACCCCGGGAACGTACGGCTTCCTGCTGGGCGACGCCGCCAACGCCATCCACTTCTGGCCCGGGCGCGGTCTCAACAGCGGCCTCGCCTCCGCCGTGTCCCTGGCCCGTTCGCTCAGCCGCGGATGGCAGGGCAGGCCGTTGCGCGACGCCGACTTCATCCGGCACGAGGCGGCGATGTCGATGCTGCAGTACCGGCACAAGAGCCGCGCCTGGAACGCCATGGTCACCACCGACGAACGGGGCGTCACCCGCGCCATCAAGGACATCATCGCCCGCAGCATGGAGCAGACGCCGCCCCCGGCGCGTACCGCCGAACCGGAGGACGCACGGCCCGATCTGGACGCGCTGCTGGAGCGCATGCTGGAGATACGCTCGCGCCTAGCGACCCGTCTGCCCGGCATGCCCACCGACGGGGAACTGCGCGACCACCTCGCCACGCTCGACCCGTCGACCCTGCGGACACTGCAGGAGAGCGGCGCGTGGGACACGCTGATCGTCGGTGGTGAGGAGGCCGACATCGACCTCTTCTACCAGTCGGACGCCCCCGTCTACGTGGCCCGCCCCACCGACCCACGGGTGCTCGGCGGTGAGGCCGGCCCGCAGGACCCCGCGGCCCTCAACCGGGCCTGACACGGCGAACCGGTCCGGCTGCGGACCCGGGCTGATCCCGGAGGAACGCCCTAGCCGGGGATCGGAGCCCGCCGCAGCAGGGCGAGGAGCGGCGCCGCCGGCAGGGGGTGGCGGGTGTGGCCGTACGGTCCCGTGGTCGTGGTGGCGGTGAGCAGCGCATTGAGCACCGCCTCCTCCACGGCGTCGAGGACGGCGACGAACAGCGGGTCAAGACGGTCGTCGGGCAGCACGGCGGGTCCCGCCGGGGTGCCCAGAGGGCGGGTGCCGAAGGCGATGCCGTAGTCGCCGCTTCCGTGGCCGTACGCCGCGCCGGCCCTGGCGAGTCCGTAGACGGCCCGTCGCGCCACGCGGGTCAACTGGCGGGCGTCCAACGGCGCGTCGGTGGCGGCCACGATCATGCAGGAACCGGCCTCCGGGCCCTGCCCCGGGTGCGGGTTCGGGCGCGGGTCCGCGTGGGACGGCCGCGGGTCCGTCGTCGGGACGCCTACGTCGGCGGCGTCACCGTACGGCCCGACACCCGGAGCGTGCCGCCGAAGTTGGCCTGGACGAGCACCCCGAGCGTCACCTCCCGGCCGGCCAGCGGCACCCGCCGCGACGAGGTGCCGACGCCGGCCTTGAACCCGAGCGCGGTCGTCCCGGTCCCCGCCCCGACGCAGCCCTCGGGGACGGGACCGCCGCACGCGGTGTCCAGTGCGGCCCGGACGTGCTCCGCACGGACCGGACGCGAGCGGATGTCGGACAGGAGCCCGTCGTTGCACTCCCCGACGACCGGGTTGAGGCTCTGTGCGCCGGCCCCCTCGGGCCGCTCCAGGACCCAGCCCACCAGGGCGTCCGCCACGCGGAAGGCGGACAGGGTCGAGGTGAGCAGGACCGGCGTCTCCAGCGCGCCGAGTTCGGCGAGCTGCGTGGTGCCGAGCAGTTTGCCGTAGCCGTTCCCCGTGAACACCCCGGCCGGCAGCGGACTTCCGGGGCCCACCCCGTCCGGCACGATCGCGGTGACACCGCTGTGCACGCGCGGCGGGTGGACCAGTGTGGTGTGTCCGACACGGACACCGGGCACGTCGGTCAGGGCGTTGTGCGCTCCCGTGGGGAGATCTCCGACGGCGAGACCCAGCTCACGGGCTCTGCGAGCGGCGGCGGGCGGGGGCGGGGGCGGCGCGGGCAGGGACTCGCTCATGACGGCACGCTATCGGGACCACGTACGCCCCTCGTCACCCACGTCGTTCCAGTCACTTACGTCACCTCGGTCACCCACGTCACCCCGGCCACTCACGTCACCCCGGCCACCTACGCCACCCACGTCATCCCGGCCATTCCGCTTCAGGTGCGTCCGAATGCCCCACGAGTGCGGAATCCTCTGTGTGCAGCGCGCCCGCACACAGACCGCCCGCCGCCAGAAGGACACGACGCCCATGAGAGCGACCGGACCACCCTGCGTCGACGGACTGCGCAAACGCCTCGGCAGCGAACTCTTCGCCCGGGTCGCGGGACCCGACGGCCCCCGCAACCGTGCCCGCATCCACGGCACGCCGGGCCCGCGCTGGTTCGGACCGGAGCGCCCCGTCCGCCGGGTGCACGGGGACGCGTCGATGTTCATCGGCGGCCTGTCGGCCCTGCTGCTGCAGTCGCTCCATCCGCTCGCGATGGCCGCCGTGGCCGCCCACTCCGGCTTCCGGGGCGACCCGTGGGGCAGGCTCCAGCGCACCAGCACGTTCCTGGCGACGACGACGTACGGTACCGCCGACAGCGCCCGGCTGGCCTGCGCACAGGTGCGCGCGGTCCACGAACGGGTGTCCGGGGTGACTCCGGAGGGCGCCTCCTACCGGGCCGGCGACCCCCATCTGCTGGGCTGGGTCCACGTCGCCGAAGTGGACAGCTTCCTGCGCGCCCACCAGCGCTACGGACGCCGCCCGCTGACGGCAGCGGAGTGCGACGGATACGTGACGGACATGGCGCGCGTCGCCGCCGCGCTGGGCGTCACCGATCCGCCGCGTGACCGGGCGCAACTCGCCGAACGGCTCGACGCCTACCGCCCGGAACTGCGGGCCACCCCGCAGGCGCGCGACGCCGCACGCTTCCTGCTGCTGAACCCGCCCGTGCCGCTGCCGGCCCGGCTGCCCTACGGGATACTCGCCGCGAACGCGGTGTCCCTGCTGCCCGCCTGGGCCGCCAGAGAACTCCGGCTGCCCCGGCTGCCGCTGGTCGAGGACCTGTGCGTACGGCCGCTCGGCTCCGCCATGACCTCGGCGGTCCGGTGGGCGATGACACCGCCGCCGCCCGCCGCCGGCTGAAGGCTTCCCCCGGAGCTGCCGCCGCGTGCACCGCCGCGCGACGGTTCCTACCGACGCGGTACGGGCGGATGTCACGAACGACGGCCGGGGAGGGGCGGTCCGCGGTCATGGGTGGTGTACTGCTCGCCGGCTCGGTGCTGGGGGACGTGCGACGCGGCGCGCACCGCAGGGACATGAGCCGGCATGCCCTGTCCGAGTGGGCCGCCCGCAACGAGGGGTTCTCGGGCACCACCTCGGCGGCGTTCACCGAAGAGGCAGCGGGGTGGGAACTGCGCGCGAGTCCCTGGTTCCGCGGTGAGCTGCTCGCCGTGGGCCGCCGGGAAGGCGTCGAGGTGGGCGTCGTCTGCTCCGTCGAGGACATGGGTGAGGCGGGCACGGCACTCACCGCGGTCCTGGTCCTGCTGCCCGAGCGACGGCCGGCCGAACGGCTGCGCCGGCACCGGGACATCCGCCGGCTGGACCTGCCGTACGACGTGGACTCGGTGGAGACGAGTGGCCGGGTGCTGCGCGTGTGGTACGAGGGCTGGCCGGTGTCGTACGCGGTGCTGGACAGGATGGCCGAGGCGGCCGTCCGCCTGGCACTGGACACGCACGACGTGTGACGCGGGCGCCGGCGGGCGGTGCCAGGAGTGTCCCGGTGCGCGTTCTCCGCGGTCAGGCCAGGGGCCGGGTCCCGTCGATGGCGATGCGCTGCCCGTGGCGCGAGTGCGGGAAGTAGTCCCAGGTGGCGTGGTGCTGGACACACCGGTTGTCCCAGAAGGTCAGGGTGTTCGCCTGCCAGCGGACCCGGCAGTGCAGCAGGTTCGTCCGGGCGATGTGGTCGTACAGCATGGTGAGGACAGCCGTGCTCTCGGCGGCGGAGAGCTGGGTGATGCGCGAGGTGTACGGGCCGTTGACGAAGAGGAGCTTGCGACCGGTGTCGGGGTGGCGCACCACGACCGGGTGTTCGTTGCGCGGCACGTCGTACTCGGCCGGGGGCAGTTGGCCCTCCGCGAGCCAGGGCCGGGCCCCGTCGTGGACGGCGGTCAGCCCGTCGAGGAACGTCTTCATCGCCGGTGACAGCATGTCGTAGGCGAGGTGCATGTTGGCGAAGAGCGTGTCGCCGCCGCTGCCGATCTCAGGGATCTCGGTGATGTAGAGCATCGAGCCGAGGGAGGGCTCGGCGTCGGCGGTCCCGTCGGCGTGCCAGCCGTTGCCGGCGACGGCGCGGGAGTCCTTGTTCGCACTGATCTTCAGGATGTACGGGTCGGAGCCGTCCTCGGGCAGCGCGACCGGGTGCAGCGGGCCGAAGAGGCCCGCGAACCGCTTGTGGTCGTCCGGGGTGAGGTGCTGGTCGCGGAAGACGAGGACGTGGTGGGTGAGGAAGGCGGTCCTGATCTCCTTCTGCTGGACGGGTGTCAGTTCCCCGGAGAGGTCGAGGCCGGATATCTCCGCGCCGAGGAGCGGCGTCAGCGGGTCGACGGTGAAGCTGCCGTAGGTCTCACGGGGTGCCGTCGTGATGCGTTCGACGGCGTCCAGGGTGAACTGGTCCACGGGGATCTCCGATGTGAGGGATGGCCGAGCGGGTGTTCCTGCTCCCGGGACCGGCGCCGAGGCCGCCCGGGGCGCCGCCCGGACGGTCGGCGTCGATCGTCCGCGCGATGCGCTGGACGTGCGGTCCGGTGACGATGTCGTAGTGCGTGGCGGACACGTGGTGCACACGGGCGGGGGCGGGGAGGAGCGCCGCCCACTCCTCGGCCGTGGTCGGGGCGGGCGGGGCGAGGGGCAGGCCGGCGGTGATCTCGGTGGCCAGCCACAGCACACTGGGTGTACGGGTCACGCGGGGCGCGGTGTGGCCGGTCATCGCGGCCATGTTCGCCCGGCAGCAGTGGGCGAGCCGCTCGGCGTAATCCTGCCCTGTTGCTGTTGCTGTTGCTGTTCCCGGTCCCGGTGGTGCCGACTGGCGGCCGTTGCCGAGCAGTTCGCGCTCGAAGACTGCGCGCAGGGTGTCCTCGTCCGGACCCGCCGGTCCGGCCGGTCCGACGACGCCGTCCAGGCGGTCCGGCAGCGGCGGGGCGTGCGGCGCGGGCGGATCCAGCAGATAGAGCCCCTCGAAGGGGCGCCCCTCCGCTTCGGCGGTCGCGGCCATGGCGTGGGCGACCAGCGCGCCGAACGACCAGCCCGCGAGCCGTAGCCGGGTCTGCGGGCTCGGGAAACGGGCGCGCAGCGCGGCGAGGTAGCGGCCGGCCCGCTCGGTCACCGACCAGTGCGGGAGGCCGGGGTCGCGCAGGGCGGGGTCGGGGATCAGACAGATCGTGGTGCGCCCGTCCAGCGCGGAGACCAGGGGCCTGTACGCCTGGATGTCGCCGCCGACCGGGTGGATCACACACAGGACGTCCCGGCCGTCACCGGTCTGCCAGGTCTCGATGGTCACCGGGTCGCCGCCGGCGGAGGGCTCCTCCTTCCGCGCGGGCCGGCCGAGGTGGGCGAGGAGGTCGTCGACGCTCACCCGGTGGCCGAGGCGCGACAGGTCGAGGTCGACCCCGTACAGCCGCTTCACCTCCGAGAGCAGGTCGAGCAGGGTGAGGGAGTCCGCGCCCAGGTCGTACAGGGATGCCGCCGGGTCGAGGGTGTCCGTACCGAGCAACTCCCGCGCAGCGGCCATGAGTTCGGCGGCGCTCGACGTCGCCGCGGCGCCGGCGGGTTCCCGCGCGGTCCGCGGACCGGGCTCGTAGAAGTACCGGGATGCCTCCCAAGGCGTGGTGGACACGAGCAGATGGGGCAACTGGAGGTCCACGGCGTCGGCGAAGACGCGCAGTCCGTCGTCCGTCGACAGCCCGGTCCGCAGGTGCGCCCGGTGACGCGGGTCGGCGCCGAGGGCGTCGCGCGCCATACCGGTCTCCCGCCACACGTCCCAGCCGACGCTCAGCCGCACGGTCGCCGGGGAGGTGTCACCGCCGTGGTGGGCGAAGGCGTCCAGCACTCCGTTCGCGGCCGTGTAGTCGAACTGGCCGACTCCGCCGAAGTGGGCCGACAGGGACGAGCAGTAGGCGGCGTACCGCGGCCGGTGACGGGTGATCAGCCGTTCGGTGAGCAGCGCGGCGCGCAGCTTCGCCAGGGTCGCGCCGCGCATGCTCTCGCTGTCCCGGCGGACCAGGAGGGCGCCGGCCGCGCTGCCCACGGCGTGCACGATGCCCTGCAGGCGGCCGGTGTGGGGCGCGAGGCGCTCCACGAGGTCGTCGAGGACTTCCTCGGCGAGGTCGGCCGCCACGAGGGTGACCCGCTCGGACCAGCGGTCGAGCCCGGGCGGCAGGTGGGGGTGTCGGGAGACCAGCACGACCCGTCCCCCGGTCCGTTCGAGCAGCCAGGTGGCGATGGCGGTGCCGATACCGCCGGTACCGCCGAGGACGAGATGCGTGCCGTTCCCCTCCATGAGCCAGGAGGAGGCCCCGGGTCCGGGGGACGCGAGGGGACCGGGGGACGCCAAGGGGTCGGCGCCGGTCGGGGAATCGGCGGAGACGTGCGGGAGAGGGCGCGGGACGGGGCGGACGACCGGCCGCCACCAGTAGCCACGGCGCAGGGCGAGCCGGCGCTCCGGGCCGCGGTCGGACCCCGTGTGCCGGTCGGCGAGGACGAGCGGCAGCAGGTGGGCCCAGCCGACCGGGTCGGCGTCGGGCAGGTCGATCCAGCGGGTGTCCAGGCCGAGTTCCTGCCGTGGCACCTCCACGGCGGCGCCCAGCAGCGCGAGTTCGGGACGCCCCACATCTCCCGTCACCGGCTGCGCGTCGTGGGAGAGCCACCAGATGCGTGGACGGGCGTCGGGCGGCAGGGGCGCCACCGCCTGGCACAGGGCGGCCGTGTGGTCGAGGCAGACGCGGCGCGCGTCCTCCGACGAGGCTTCGCCGACCGGTCCCTCGACGCCGAGGGGCAGCGCGTGCAGCCACTCGAAGCCGCCCGGGGCGTCCCGCCCGACGTCCTGGAGCAGGAGGGTCAGTGCGGCGGGGTCGGCGGGGTCGACCTCGTACCGGTCGGCGCCGAGCTGTGCGTAGGCCGGCCCGGCCGTGACGTGGACGACGCGGCTGTGGGCGCAGTGCAGGGCCTTCCAGTCGACCGGTGTCGAGGTGCCGTCGGTGACGACGACGACCGGCCGCCCGGACATGGAGCCGGTGTGGGGGACGGCCCGTCGCAACCGCGCCCACTCGCTCTGATACAGCCACTCCTCCTCGGGCGTCCTGGCGGGCGCCGTGTCGGCGACGGTGCCGGACGCCGGGGCCGGGGCAGTGCCGGCCGGGTCCTGCCGCTCGGCGCGGGGGAAGTCGTGCTCGGTGAGGGCGAAGGCGGGCGGCGGGAAGTCCCAGGGCGGGGGAGCGCTGCGGGGGCCCGGCGTGCGCGGATCACCGGTCGCCCCGGTCGCCCCGGTCGCCCCGGCCGTAGCGGTGGCGACGGGCTCCGTACCGTCCGCCACCGTCCGCAGCCATGCCACCGCGGCCGCGGCGTCCGGGCAGACGGCCGCGACACGGTGCGTGCGGGCCGGACGGCCGTCCTGGAGATGGCGCAGGACCTGCGCGTACGTCCGCGGAGCGGCGGCCAGGTGGTCGGCGATGCGCCGGGCGTCCGTACGCAGGGCGTGCTCGCTGCTGCCGGACAGCACCAGCTGATCCGTGCTCGCCGGTGTCCCCACCGGTCCTCGCGGCGCCGGTGCGGTGGCCGTGTACCGCTCCAGGATCAGGTGGGCGTTGGTGCCGCCGATGCCGAAACTGCTGACGGCGGCGACGCGCGGACGCCCGGGCGGCCAGGGCTGTGCGGTCGTGGGGATGCGGAAGGGGGCGGGATCGGCGCCGATCTCCGGGTTGAGGCGCCGGAAGTCGACGTTCGGCGGGATCACCCCGTGGTGGACGGCGAGGGCGGCCCGGACGAGGCCGACGACTCCCGCCGCCGCGCCGAGGTGACCGATCTGGCTCTTCACGGACGACAGGGCGCAGGAGGCGGAGTCGGGCAGGTCGAACGCCTGGCGCAGCGCGGCGACCTCCACCGGGTCGCCGAGCCGGGTGCCGGTGCCGTGCGCCTCGACGTATCCGATGTCGGCGCCGGTGCGGCCGCCGCGGCGCAGCGCGGTGCGGATGACCTCCCGCTGCCCGGACACGGAGGGCGCGCTGTAACCGAGCTTCGCCGCACCGTCGTTGTTGAGGGCGGACCCGGTGATGACCGCGTAGACGGTGTCGCCGTCGTGCTCGGCGAGGCTCAGCGGCTTGAGCACCACCACACCGACGCCGCTCGCTCCGACGGTGCCGGCGGCGTCGTCGCTGAAGGGCCGGCAGTGGCCGTCGGGCGAGAAGATGTGCTGCGGCCGGTAGGTGTACCCGTCCGTGAGCAGGGTGTCGACCAGGACCCCGCCGGCGAGCATGACGTCGGCCTCGCCCTGCCGCAGCAGTCCGGCCGCGACGTGCACCCCCACCAGCGAACTGGCGCAGGCGGCCTGCACGGTGAAGGCCGGACCGGTCAGGCCCAGGTGGTACGCCGCCTTGGTGGCGAGGAAGTCCTTGTCGTGGTGGAGGGCCAGGCGGAAGCCGTCCGGGAGGGCGGCCGGGTCGGCCTCCCGCAGCATGGACTGGAAGTACGTGTTCTCGCCGCAGCCCGCGATCAGGCCGACGCGCCGCTCCGCCGGGTCCGCGATGCCCGCGTGGGCGAGCGCCTCGACACAGCTCATCAGCAGGTGCCGCTGCTGCGGGTCCGTCAGTCGTGCTTCCTGCGGGCTGATGCCGAAGTGGCCGGGATCGAAGGAGAGGAGGCCGTCCATCTGGCTGCGGGCGCCCACGCGGCCGTCCGGCGCCGGGAAGTGCTCGATGCCGCGCCCGCCCGACTCGACCATGCGCCAGAACGACGCCAGGTCGGGGGCGCCGGGCAGCCGCACGGCCATCCCGATCACGGCGACGGGCTCGTCCGCGGGACCTTCCCGCCCGGCCGTGACAGGCGCCGCTCGCCGGTCCGGGGAGGACGTGTCGAGGAACCGGCTCAGGCTGCGCACGGTGACGTGCTCGAAGAGGTCGGCGACCGTGAAGGACAGGCCCAGGTCGACCCCGCAGCGCAGCTGGAACCGCATCAGGTCCAGACTGCCGGCGCCCGCGTCGGAGAACCGCTGGTCCGGCCGCACCGTCTTGCCCGTGATGGTGGCGAACAGCTCGCACAGCCGGTGTTCCTGCGCGGACCCGGTGGCATCGGTGGTGTCCGGAGCCCGCAGTTCGCGCCCCTGGGCGGTCACCGCACGGCGGTCGAGTTTGCCGCTCGGAGTGCGCGGCAGCGCGTCCACCCGGCGGAAGGACCGGACCCGGGCGAAGGGCGGCAGCTGACCGGTGAGGTGCGCGGCGAGATCCCGCGGGTCGGGGTCGTCGCCGCGGCACTGCACCAGGGCCACGAGGGAGTCGCCGTCCCGGGCCACCACGGCACCCATGACGGCGGGATGGCGCACGAGCGCGGCTTCGACGTGGCCCAGCTCCAGCCGGTGCCCGCTGAGCTTGATCTGGTCGTCGTCGCGGCCGTCGTGGTGCAGCAGCCCGTCGCCGTCGAAGTGCGCCAGGTCGCCGCTGCGGTAGAACGTCCCGTGGCCGGGCACGTCGGTGAACCTGGTGCGGTTGAGCTCCGTGTCGCCGAGGTAGCAGGGCGCGGCCATCGGACCGCCGATCAGCAGCTGCCCGACGGCCCCCGGCGGGAGCGGTGTGTCGTGGTCGTCGACCACCCGCAGGACCGCGCCGGCGACGGGGTGGCCGATGGCCGGGCGGGTGGGCCACAGCATCGGGTCGCCGTCGAGGCACAGGCCGCTGACCACATGGGTCTCGGTGGGCCCGTAGTGGTTGAACAGGCGGGCCCGCGTCAGGCCCGCGAACCAGCGGCGGATGGCGTCGGTGCACACGAGCTGCTCGCCTGCGGTGATCACCTCGCGCAGCCGGGACGGGAAGCGGCCCAGCCGGACGGCGTGCTCGGCCAGCAGCTGAAGCGCCACGCAGGGCAGGAAGAGCCGCTCGATGCCGGCCTGCTCCAACTGGTCGAGCAGGGCCGGCAGATCCTGCCGCCAGTCGGGGCGTACGAGGTGCAGGCGCCCGCCCGAGCACAGCGTCGTGAAGATCTCCTGGAAGGAGACGTCGAAGGACAGCATGGAGAACTGCTGGGTGACCGCGGCCCCGCGGAGTCCGCCCGCCTCGTCCTGCCAGTGCAGCAGGTTGCACAGGGTGAGGTCCGGTACGTCGACACCCTTGGGCGTGCCGGTCGAGCCCGAGGTGAACAGGGTGTAGAGCGGCCTCGCTCCCGTCTGAGGAACGGGGGCCGGTGTGGGCGGCGGGGCGGCGGACAGACCGATGACGTGGCGGGGCAGTTCGGGGGGCGCGATCGCGTCCACGTCCGCCTCGGCGCCGGGTGCGATCAGGACGCACAGGGGAGCGGCCGTGCGCAGGACGTGGCGCAGCAGGGCCGGCGGATAGGCGGGATCGAGGGGGACGACGGTGAGGCCGAGCCGCGCGGCGGCGAGGAGGGCCACCACGTGTTCGGCCGAGGGTGGGAGATGCAGTGCCACCCGGGCCGGCTCCTCCGGATCGGACGGCAACGGACGCAGGGCGGCCAGCTCGGCTGCCAACGCCCCGGCCCGGGCGTCCAGTTGGGTGTACGTGAGGGTGTGGTCGCCCGTCGTCAGCGCGGGTGCGTGCGGAGTTCGGCGTACCTGACGTGCGAAGCCCTCCGCCACGGTGGTGAACGCGGGCGCGCTCCGCGGGCCCCGCCCCGGCTCGGGGAGCGAGCGCCGGTAGGGCGCCACGAGGTCCGCCAGCGTGCCCCCGCCCTCGATCTTGTCCCCGTCCCCGTGCCCGTCCTCGGCTTCGGGCCCGTTGGGGGCCTCGGCGGTGAGCAGGTCGATCGCCCGGCGGAAGAGCTGGTGCGCCGACGCGACCAGTTCGGTGTCGAACCGCCCTGTCGCGTACTCCCACAGGCAGTCCAACCCGGTGTCCCGCTCGACGACGGAGAGCGTGAGCGCGCACTTGGTGCCGCTCGGCTGCACCCAGAGGGGACGCACCCGGCATCCCGGCAGGGACAGCGCGCCGAAGTCCGTGTTCTCCAGGACGAACATGTAGTCGAAGAGAGGGCCACCGCTGCCGAAGTCGTGGTTGGTCAGCACGTCCGTCAGCGTCACGTCCTGCCGGTCCAGGACCTGCTGGACGTCCGAGGCATGCCGGACGAGCTGCTGTCGCAGGTTCTCGCCCGGCTGGAGGCGCAGGGGCAGCAGCACGGTGTTGGCGAACATGCCGACGGTGGAGGCGAACTCGGTCACCGGCCGCCCCGCGACGGGACTGGCGACGAGGGGACGGGTCTGTCCCGTCACGCCGTACAGACTCCAGGAGAACGCGGCCAGCAGCAGCTGGAACCGGGTGAGCCCGAGTTCCGCACCGAGGCGGTCGAGGCGGGAGCGCCGGCCGGGGTCGAGCGACGCGGTCAGCAGCCGCGCCCCGCTGTCGGCGGAGCCCGTTCCGGCGGGCGGTGACACGGAGGGGCCGAGGTCCGCGTAGTGCCGGCGCAGGGCGGACCGCTGCTCCTCGTAGGAGGGCTCCAGGTGGCGGCGCCGCTGCCAGTGGGCGAAGTCGAGCGGGGTGTGTCCCGCGCCTTCCCCGGGTCCCTTGCCTTCCTCGGGGCCCTTGTCTTTCTCGGGTCCCTGGCCGGAGACCGGCGTGACGAAGAAGGTGAGGTCGCGGAAGAGGACGTTCAGGGACCAGCCGTCGACGGCGATGTGGTGCAGGTGCAGCAGGAGGACCGCGCCGCCCGCCGTGTGCAGCAGGGTCGCCCGCAGCATCCGCGCCTCGGCGAGGTCGAAGGGGGCGGCGAAGAACCGACGCGCCGCCGGCTCCCAGGCGTCGCCGGAGTCCTCGTCGTCGAGGGCGGGGGCGGGTTCCCACGGATCGAAGGGGGCCCCGACCTCCTGGAGAAGCCCCTCCGGGGTGGACCGGAAAGCCGTGCGCAACGCGGGGTGCTCGGCGACCAGCCGCGCGAGCGCATCGCGCAGGGCGTCCTCGTCGACGGTTCCCTCCAGGCGGAAGGCGAGCGGGACGTCGTAGGCGCGGCTGCGCGGGTCGCTCTGCTGCAGGAGCCACAGGCGCTGCTGCTCGGAGGTGGCCGGCGCGGAGCGGTCCCCGCTCGGGCCGGGCACCGGCGGTTGCTGCGCCGACGACCGCCGCGCCGGCGACTGCCGGGCGGCGGCGACGGTCTCCGTCAGCGCGGCGAAGTCCTCCCGCAGCACCAGTGACTGGGGAACGTCGACGCTCCAGCGGCGCCGGATCGCGAAGCGCAGGCGCAGCGCCTTGAGGGAGTCACCGCCGTTGGCGATCCAGCGGTCGTCGGGCCGCAGTCCGGGCACCCCGAGGACGCTCCCGGCCATCTCCAGCAGCTCGCGCTGGGCGTCGGTCGCATCGACGGCCGCGGCCGGGGGACGGCGCCACACGGGGGCCGCGGAGTCCAGCAGGGCGTCGTCGTCCACCTTGCCGTTGGCGTTGAGCGGCAGGGCGTCCACGAGATGGGTGCGGTGCGGGCGCATGTACGGCGGCAGACCGGCGGCCAGATGGCGTTCGTACTCGTCGTACGCCAGCTCGTCACCCAGTACCAGGTAGGCCAGCAGCTCGTGGGCGCCGTCCACGTCGTGCCGGGTGCGGACCCGGGCCTGGCGGACGGCGGGGTGCGCGGCCAGCCGCTGCTCGACCTCGCCGGGTTCGACGCGGAAACCGCGTACCTTCACCTGGCGGTCCGCCCGCCCGGCGAAGGTGAACAGCCCTTCGGCGTCACGGCGCGCGAGGTCGCCGGTGCGGTACCAGACGGCGCGGCCCGCGTCGTGCCAGGGCAGGGGCGCGAAGCGTCGTGCCGTCTCCTCGGGGAGCGCGCGGTAGCCCGTCGCCAGCCCGGTCCCGGACAGGTACAGCTCACCGATCTCGCCGACGTCCGCGACGCGTGAGCCGTCGGCGACCAGCAGGGCGTCCGTCGCGGGCAGGGGCCGGCCCACGGGAACGGTGTCGCCGTCGAAGTCGCGCGGCACGGGGTGGAACAGGGCGAAGGTCGAGGACTCGGTGGGTCCGTAGGCGTTGACGAGGCGGGTCGGGGTGCCGGGGTTGTCCCGGTACCAGCTCTTGATGCGGGTGGCGTTGAGCTGCTCGCCGCCTATCAGGACCTGCCCGACGGAGTCGAAGCAGTGCGGCGCGGTGTCGGTGACGGCGTTGAAGAGGGCCGTCGTGACGAAGAGGACGTCGATCCGAAGGTCCCGCAGGGAGGCGGCGAGCAGGTGAGGGCTCTGGACCTGTTCGTCGCTCAGGACGACACAGGTTCCGCCGGTCAGCAGCGGCACCCAGACCTCGAAGCTCAGGGCGTCGAAGGCCGGGTTCGACAGGCTCGCGAACCGCGCGCCCGCGGTGGGGGAGAGGAAACCGGGGTCGGCCAGGCGCATGATCCCCGCGTCCTTGACCTCGACCCCCTTGGGGCGGCCCGTGGTGCCCGAGGTGTAGAAGAGGAACGAGGTGGCCGCGTCCGTCGCGGGGGTGACCTCGTCGAGGGGTCCGACGTCCGTGCCGAGGAGGTCGGCGGCGTCCAGGACGCGACCGGGGGCCGCGCCGAACGCACCGCTCGTGCCGCGCGAGTCACTTGTGCCACTCGTGCCGTCGTGGACGAGGACGGCGGCCCCGGAGTCGTCGAGGATGTGGCGGCGGCGCCCGGCGGGACTCTGCGCGTCCACGGGCACCACGGTGGCACCGGCCCGGCGGATGCCGAGCATCACGCACACCAGCTGCCAGGAGCGCGGCAGGCAGACGGCGACGGCCTGCCCCGGACGGATTCCGTGCGCCCGCAGACCTCGTGCCACACGGAGAGAGGCACGCCCGAGTTCGGCGTAGTCGAGGGTGCGGTCCCCGTCCACCACGGCGGGGGCGGCGGGAGTGCGGCGGGCCCGGTCGAGGACGGCGGCGGCCAGCAGGACGCCAGAGGCGGGGGAGCCGGACATCATGCCTCCCCCGTGACGGCCGACGGGGAGTCGGCGGCGGTGACGGCCGACGTGTCGGTGGGCGCGGAGCGGGGTGCGGTGGCGAGCGCGGTGAGTTCGGCGCTGAGGACGGCGGCCACCCGTGGCGCGGTGCTGCTCTCCAGCACCTCCCAGTGGTCGCAGTCCAGTGGTTCGACGCGGAAGCCGCCCTCCGCGCGACGCCGCCAGAAGGCGCGCACCTCGGGCAGGGAGGCAGGGTCGGTGGTGGTGCCTCCCGTCGCCTGGACCAGGACGAGACGGGCCGGTGAAGGCGCCGGGAGGTGGTCCCGGGCCGTCATGCGGTTGTGGTTGTAGATCCGGAAGTACTGCTCGATCTGCTCGTCGTCGATCCCCGGATACATGCCGTTGAAGCGCACGAGCTTGTCCCGGAACTCGGACCTGTCGACGGGAGCGACGGCGGCGCGTACGTCCGCGTCCTCGGTGGCCTGGGTGTCCAGGAGCACGACACTCACGTCGGTGCGGCCGGCCCGTGCCAGACGCCGGCCCATCTCGTGCGCGACCAGTCCGCCGTAGGAGAGACCGGTGAGGACGAGCGGCCCGTCGTCGAACGGTGCCACGAGCCGCAGGTAGTCCTCGGCCATCGCCTTGACGCTGGGCAGGGGGTCCTCGCCGGGATTGACTCCGGGGGACTGGATCCCGTACAGGCCGACGTCCTCGGGCAGTGTCCTGGCCAGGGGGAGGTAGCAGAACGCGGTGCCGCCGGCGGGATGGACGCACACGACGTTCCCGCCGGCGCCGCCCTCGCGGAACTCGATGAGGTTGCTGGGAGGCCGTCCGGACCTGCCCCGGCGGATGAGGCCGCCCAGGTCCTCGATCGTCGGGTGGAGGATGACGTCGCGGACGGGAAGGGTGGTGCCGAACGCCTCGCGGATGCCGTGCGCCATCTTGATGGCCGACAGGCTGGTGCCGCCGACGTCGAAGAAGCCGTCGCGGATGCCGAAGTCCGGGTTCAGGAGGATGCCCCGCCATATCCGGTGCAGCGTCAACTCGATCTGGTCGCGGGGGTTCTCCGTGTTGACCTGGCCGGAGCCGGCCCCGGCCGCCGCGCGGAGCAGGGCGGCACGGTCCAGTTTCCCGTTCCGGCTCAGCGGCAGGACGGCCAGTTCGACGACGACCGCGGGAATCATGTAGTCGGGCAGCCGGTCCGCCAGGGCCGCGCGCCACTCGTGCGCAGGGCGAGCGGGCGAGTCGCCGCGCCCCACCGCCGCCACCAGCCGGGGTTCGGCATCGGTGTCCCGGTCGACCACCACGGCCGCCTCGCGTACCCCCGGCTGCGCGAGCAGCGCGGCTTCGATCTCGGCGGGTTCGATGCGGAAGCCGCGCAGCTTCACCTGGTCGTCGACGCGCCCCGCGTAGACGGCGTTGCCGTCGGGCAGGCGTCTGGCGAGATCGCCCGTACGGTAGACGCGCTCGCCCGGCAGGAACGGGTCGGGCAGGAACCTTTCGGCGGTCAGGTCGGGGCGGTGCAGGTAACCGGCCGCGAGACTCGCACCGCCGAGGTAGACCTCTCCGGCGACACCGACCGGCACCGGCTCCATGTGCTCGTCGAGGAGGTACATCCGGGTCCCGGCGAGCGGGCGCCCGATGGGGCACTGCCGGTCGAGCGGCTGAGGGTCGTGGTACGCGGTGCTGTAGAGCGTCGCCTCGGTGGGCCCGTAGCCGAAGCAGACCTTGAGGTCCGTGAGGTGCTCCCGCATACGGTGCAGCGCCGCCTCCGGCAAGGACTCCACGCCGGTCAGCAGCTGGCGCAGCGCGAGCCCGTCGAGCCGTTCGCCCGGCTTCTCGTCGATCCACCGGACGTAGGAGGGCGGCAGGAACGCCTGCACGATGCGGTGTTCCCGCATCCACCGCACGAGTTCCTCGGGGTCGCCGCGCAACTCCTCGGGTATGACGTGCAGTTCGGCGCCGGTCGTCAGCGGCAGCAACAGCTCGTGCACCGAGGCGTCGAAGCCGGTGCTCGACCACGCGGAGGTCGCCTCGCCCGGTGTCGCGCCCATCCGGGCCAGCCAGTTGTCGAACAGGTTGAGGACACTGCCCTGAGTGACGGCCACACCCTTGGGGCGGCCGGTCGAGCCGGACGTGTAGAGCACGTACGCCACCCGCTCCTCTTCCGGCGCCGTCGAAGGCGGGCCGGCCACCGGCCGCGCGGTGACGTCCGGCGGCGGGGTGATGTCCGGTGGCGTACCGGGGTCCGGTGGGAGGGCCGCGCCGGGCGGAAGGACCACGTCCGGCGGTGCGACGGCGTCGTCCGCCGATGCCTCGACCGTCGCCAGGTCCTGCCACGCGGCCGGCCTCCCGGCGGCGGGGAGGTCACTGAGCACCAGGACGGGAGCCGCGTCCTCGACCATCGCGGCGAGCCGGGCGGCCGGCTGGGCCGGGTCGAGCGGCAGATAGGCGGCACCCGTCCGCAGGATGCCCAGGACGCCCACGACAAGCTCGACGGAACGCCCGGTGTGCAACCCGACGACGGCCCCGGGGCGCGCACCCCGGCCGGCCAGGGCACGAGCGAGGCGCCCGGCCCGCGCGGCGAGTGTGGCGTAGTCGAGCCGCTCGTCGCCGCACACCAGCGCGGTCTGCGTGGGGCGGCACGCGACCTGCTCGTCGAACCGGGCCAGGAGCCCGCCCGGGCGGGACGGGGGCGCACCGGTGAGGGGTTCCCCGTTGGCGAGGTCCGTGAGGAGCAGGAGCCGTTCGCGGTCGTCCATCAGCCTCAGCGTGCCGACGGGCGCCTCGGGCCGGGCCGCCAGGTCGGTCAGCAGGTGCCGCAGCTGACGTACGAACCGCCGCGCGGTGTCCTCGTCGAACAACGCCGTCGCGTAGTCCAGGTGGCCCACGACACGCCCTCGCGACTCGGTCAGCGACAGCGCGAGGTCGAACTTCGCGGGCGCGTGCGGGATGTCGAGCGGAACCACGTCCAGGCCGGGCAGTTCCAGCAGTCCGCCCCGCTCGGGGACCCAGGCGCACATCGTCTGGAACAACGGGGTGTGCGCCGCGCTGCGTACCGGGTTGACGAGTTCGACGATGCGCTCGAAGGGCAGGTCCTGGTGGTCGAGCGCGTCGCGCAGCACACCGCGCACGTGCCCCAGGGCGTCCCCCGCCGTCACCGTGCGGGAGAAGTCGGCGCGCAGCGGCAGCGTGTTGACGAAGAAGCCGATGAGTCCTGCCACGTCCTTGTGCCGCCGGTTCGCCGTGGGAGTGCCCACCACCACGTCCGTACGGCCGCTGAGCCTGGACATCAGCAGGGCCCAGCCGGTCAGGACGGCGACGAACAGCGTGCCTCCGTGCCGCCGGGCCGACGCCCGCAGGGCCGCTGTCAGTTCGGCGTCCAGGGCGAACTCCACCCGGGCGCCGCGCAGATCCTGCCGGGCGGGGCGCGGCCGGTCGGTGAGCGGGCCGGAGAGCGGCGGGGCGCCGGTCAGCCGCTGCTGCCAGAAGGCGGCCTGTTCGGCGAGGTCACCCGCGAGGACACGCTCCTGCTGGGCGCGGGCGTGGTCGGCGTACTGCAGCGGGAGGGGCGGCAGCGGCGAGGGCCGACCCCGCAGCAACGCCGGGTACAGAGCGCTGAGTTCGCGCATCATCACGTTCATCGACCGACCGTCGAAGACCGTGTGGTGCATCGTCAGCAGCAGGACGTGGTGGTCGGCGGCCAGGGTGACGAGACGGCCCCGGGCGAGAGGGCCGCGCGCCAGGTCGAACGGGGCCGACGCCTCCCGCAGACGCAGGTCCGCGAGGTGCGCGGCCGCGTCCGGCAGCCCGCTGAGGTCGTCCGCGGCGAGGGCGAATCCGGTCTCCGGCGGATCGACGTGCTGGTGGATCTCCCCCTCGACGGCCACCAGGCGGGTGCGCAGGGTCTGGTGTCTGACGACGAGCGCGTCCAGGGCGCGGCGCAGGACGGCCACGTCCAGCGGGCTGCGGAGCGTGAAGGCGATGGACTCGTTGTACGCCTCGTTCCCGCCCGGGAGTTGGGCGAGGAACCACAGCCGTTGCTGGGCGAAGGAGGCCGGGACGAGTTCCGAGGTGGCCGGGTGGGCCCGTTCGGGGAAACCGGCGGCGGGGTGCCGGTGGTGTGCGGCGGCGTGGGGGGTGCGGTGCACGGACAAGACTGGTTCTTCCCGTCGTCAGGGTTACTGGTTCCGAGAGTCACGGTGGGAGCGCGGCCGACCGAGCGGTGCCGCGCCGGGCTGCTCTACGCCCGGATGCCGGGCGGAGTCGCGGCGCGCGAAACGGTCGGCGCAGGAAACGCGGCCGCTGAATCCGATGACGCGGAGAGAGCCGGCGGCGGAAAGGAGGACGAGACGGGGAGTACGCGGGGATCGGCGAGCGGGGCGCCTGTTGCGACAACGTTGCCAGGGGATAACGGCGACGTGGTCACTCCGTCGTGGTGCGGCAATCTTGCCACCAGCTTTCTGGCTCACGGCGCCCCACGGATGCGGAGACGTCGTCCGACCGGTGTGCCGGTCGGGCACATCGGGACGCACGGCGATAATTGATCAGCCGACCAGAACCTGTCAACGGCCTCCCGGTGGCCCGCTCCGATTTTGCGTCGTTCCTCCGCATTCCTGGGAGAGGGGCGATGGACAATCCAATGGAGTTCAATGGGGTCCAATGGATAAGAGAAGTCGGTAATCCATAAACCAGGAAGCGAATGTCTTTACTGGATTTTGACGGGCGAGAGGTGATTGTTTCCACAATGGTCACTGCAAGGGTTTCGACGGCGTGTCACCCGGTGCCCAGTGCGGACAGCGCCTCGCTCACCCCCGCGGCGCGCGGCGAGCCCAGGGCGCTGTAGAGGGCCAGCGCGTCCTGCCAGTGGCGGCGTGCCGCCGGCAGGTCGGCGCGGTCCTGGTGGATGCGGGCCAGCCCGATGTGCGCGCGGGCCTGCTCCTCCTTCTCCTCGATCTCGGTGGCCAGGGCGAGAGCGGCGCGATGGGCCGCGGCGGCCTCGTCCGGCCGGCCCGAACCGTGCAGGGCCTCACCGAGACCGTTGAGGCTGCCGGCCTCGCCGTAGCGCTCACCGGTTCGCTGGAACACGGCGAGGGCCGCCCTCTGGTGGCCGGCCGCCCGCTGGTGGTGGCCGAGACGGTGGTGCGCGTCGCCCAGGTTGCTGAGGGCGTGCGCCTCGCCCCCACGGTGGCCGAGCCGCCGGAACAGGGCGAGGGCCTGCTCGAAGTGGTCGGCCGCCGTGGCGTGCCGGTCGAGCCGCGACAGCACGATCCCGAGGTTGCCCAGGGCGCTCGCCTCGCCGAAGGTGTTCCCGAGGGTGCGGTACAGGGCGAGGGCCTGCCGGTGCTGTACCGCGGCGGTCTCGTAGTCGTCGAGCAACTCGTGCACGATGCCGAGGTTGTTGAGCGTGTCGGCCTCGCCGCCGACGTCGCCGACCTTGCGGAAGAGCACGACCGCCTCGCCGTGCCGGTCGGCGGCCTCGCGGTAGTGCCCCCGCAGTTCGTGCAGGACACCGAGGTTGGTGAGGTTGCGGGCCTCGGTCACCGGCAGCCCGACCTGCCGGCAGAGGTCGAGCGCCTCCGTGTGGTGCCTGACCGCCTCGTCGTACTGCGCCAGCCGCCGGTGGGTCGCACCGACACAGGTGCGCACCTCGGCCTCGCCGCGCCGGTCACCCGCGGCACGGGCGGCACGCAGGGCGTTGCCGTGCACGACGAGCGCGTCGGTGAAGAGCCCGCGGGTGTCGAAGTGCCGGTGCAGGGCGGTCGCGAGGCCCACGGCGTACTCGGCCCGGCCGCGCGCCGCCTCGGCGGCGGTGACGGCCGCGAGCACGCTGCGCTCGGCCGCCAGCCACTCCTGGGCGAGGTCCGCGGTGGAGAACGGCGGCAGCTCCGTCGAAGGGGCCCCCACCCGGGGCCGCAGGTGTCCCTCGGCCGGGAACAGCACGTCCATGGCGGCGCAGGACGCCGCGAGATAGTGGGTCAGCAGACGGTCGAGCGCGGCCTCGCGGTGGGTCCCCCCGTCATGCCGTTCGGCCTGCCAGGCCGCGTACACCCGCAGCAGGTCGTGCATGCCGTAGCGGCCGCGCCGGGTGGGCTGGATCAGATGGCCGCGGGCGAGCAGGTCGAGTGCCTGCCGGGTGTCGGCGACGGGGCGTCCGCACAGGGCGGCCGCCGCGTACACGTCCACGTCGGGTCCCGGGTGCAGCCCGAGGAGACGGAAGGTGGCGGCGGCTTCGGCGGGGAGGCGGTCGTAGGACCACGAGAAGACGGCGCGTACGGCCGCGCGGGGATCGTCGTCCGAGTCCAGCAGCTCCAACCGCGCCCGCTGGTCGTCGAGTTCGGCGGTGAGGTCGCTCAGCGGGGACGCCGGACGGGAGAGCGCCAGCTCCGCGGCGATGCGCAGGGCCAGGGGCAGCCGGCCGCAGCGCTCGGCGAGGACGGCGGCGGCCTGTGGTTCGGACGCGGCCCGGGCCCCGATCAGCGTGTGCAGCAGCCGTACGGCGTCCGCGGGCGGCAGCACGTCCAGGACGAGCCGGTGCGCGCCGTGCAGGGACACCAGGGAGCTGAGGGTGTCCCGGCTCGTCACGACGGTCCTGCACAGGGCCGCGCCGGGCAGCAGCGGGCGTATCTGCTCGCTGGACGAGGCGTTGTCGAGCACGACGAGCATGCGGCGCTCGCTCAGCTCGGTGCGGTAGCGGGCGGCCCGGTCGTCCAGGCGCAGGGGGATCTCGGGGCCCGGCACACCGAGGGCCACGAGGAAGCCGGTGAGGACGTCGGCTGCGGGCACCGGTTCGTCCGCGTCGTAACCCCGCAGGTCCGCGTAGAGCTGGCCGTCCGGGAACCGTTCGCGTGTGCGGTGGGACCAGTGGACGGCCAGGGCCGTCTTGCCGACTCCGGCGGTGCCGGACACGGCGGACACCACGACCGTGGTGGTGGGGCCGCCTTCGTCCTCGCCGGCGAGCAGGTGCCGGGAGAGTTCGTCCAGTTGCTCCTCACGTCCCGTGAACGCGCGGACGTCGGTGGGCAGTTGCGCGGGCCGGACGGGCGAGGTGCCTGTGCCGTCCGGGGGCGGGGCGGGTTCCGCGCCGTGAGCCGTCACGGGGCGGTCGCGCAGGGTGTCCTCGTAGGCCGCGCGGAGCTCCGCCCCCGGAACGGCGCCCAGTTCGTCGGCCAGCCGGCGGCGGACCTCGGCGTAGTGGTCCAGGGCCTCGGCGGTCCTGCCCGTCCGGGCCAGGGACCTGACGAGCAGGGCGGCGAGGGGTTCCGCCAGCGGGTACTCGTCCGCGAGGGACCGCATGCGGCCGATCGCCTGCGCGGTGCGTCCGGCGGCCGACTCGGCGCGGGCCCACAGGAGGGCGGCTTCGAGCCGCTCGTTCAGCCAGGCGGTCCGGGTCCGCTCGGCCCAGGCACCCGGCAGGTCGGCCAGCGGGGAGCCCCGCCACAGATCCAGGGCGTCCCGCAGGATCCGGCCGCACTCGGTGTCACCAGGACGCAGCAGGCGTGCCTGAGCGACGAGCGCACGGAAACGCAGCAGGTCGATGCTGTCGTCCGCCGCCTTGAGGAGGTAGCCGCCCGACACCCGCACCAGTTGCAGCGGCGGCTGCCCCGCCGTCGCGCCCGTGCGTCGCGCCGCCTCCTCCAAAACCCGCCGGATCCGGCTGACATGGGAGTACAGCGTCGAGCGGGCCGCGTCGGGCGGGGCGTCGTCCCAGACCCGGTCCACCAGGGAGCTCACGGTCAGCAGCCGCCCCGCGTCGGCGGCGAGCACCGCCAGGACCAGGCGCTGTCTGGGCTGTCCGAGGTCGACGGGGCGGTCGCCGGCCCACAGTTCCGACGGGCCCAGTAGTCGAAGCTCCACGTCCCCACCCACGATCGGCCGTTCTGCCTGCACGACCCCCCCCCGATCATGCCCAGGATTCCACACATACGGCGTCGGCGGTGCCGCGACCGTGATCGTTCCGTGCCGTGGGGCGCCGCGGCCCGACAAGGTTTCCGCAAGGTTCCTCCTGCAGTCTGTGCACAGCCGGTCGATCGGCCGGGCGGGTGGTTCCCCCTTCACGCCCGTGCCGGTCGGCCGGGCGCCGACGGGCCCGACGCAGCGTCAGGCCGGTCCAGGGTCTCCGCACGCCGCCGCTGAACGGGGGTCAGCGGCGGCGGAGCGGCCCAACTCCGCCGACCGCCCGCGCCGGCAGGTGCTCGTGCCGACCGCCGACTGCCCCGCCTGCCGCCCGTGCCGGCAGGTGCCCGTGCCGACCGCCGACTGCCCCGCCTGCCGCCCGTGCCGGCAGGTGCCCGTGCCGACCGCCGACTGCGCTGCCCGCCGCCCGCGTCGGCAGGTGCTTGTGTCGGCTGCCGACCGCCCCGGCAGGCGCCCCGTGCCGACCGTGACCGCGCTGGTAGGCGCACGTGCCGATCGCCGACCGTGCCGGCAGGCGCACGTGCCGATCGCCGCCCGTGCCGACAGGTGCTCGTGCCGATCGCCGCCCGTGCCGATAGGGGACCCGGCGGGCCGCCGACTGAGCCAACACACGACCGTGCCGATCGCCGACCATGCTGGCAGGTGTTCATGCCGGCTGCGTCGACACACGACTGTGTCGGCAGGCGATCGGGCCGGCACGCGATCGTGCTGGCAAGCGATCGGGCCGGCACACGACGGACCGGCACGCGATCGGGCTGGCAGGTACCCGTGCCGACGTGCGATCGTGCCGACGTGCGATCGTGCCGACCGCCGACCGCCGACCGCCGACCGCCGACCGCCGACCGCCGACCGCCGACCGCCGACCGCCGGCAGGCGACGGTGTCGACACACGCCCCTGTCGGCAGGTGCCCGTGCCGGTAAGCGGGCGTGCCTGCAGGTGCCCGTTGGCGTCGCAGACCGTCTGCCGGTGACGACCCCGACGCCGGCGACGATCCCGGCGCCGGTGACGATCCCGGTCGGGATCCCTTCGCCCGCCTGCTCTGCCGGTCGCCGGTGTGCGGCCCGCCCGGGGGCCCCTCCTGCGTGTTCCGCCGATGCGCGGCGGCCCCCGCACGCAGGCTCCGGGGTACGCGGCCCACCGATGCGCGGCTCCTCGTCGGTGGGCCGCGCCGCGTGACCCGTACCGTGGCCATCCGTCGCGCGGCGGCCCACCGGTCGGCCTCCCCGCGGCCCCACCTCGTCCCGCGTCGGCGCGTACCCGTGGGCAGGACGCAATAGTCCACACACGGCACGTCATTGTCCACATCCGTCGCTCTAGTCTCGCAGCGAGCCGACCGCGCGGCCCCGGCACAGCACCCCCACAGGTACGTCACTTCTCCAAAACCCCACGGACGGAGATCCACATGCGCAGGACGAGCGCACGGTTCACCCTGACCGGAGCCGCGGCGGCGAGTGCCGTCGCCATCGCCGTGATCGGAGCCACCACGGCGAGCGGCTCCACCACCGCGCCGTCGGAGCCGGCGGCTGCCGCTGCCGCCGCCCCCGTCGGATTCGGAGCCGGCACCACCGGCGGAGCGGGCGGAGCCACGGTGACCGTCACCGACGCCACCGCCTTCAAGACCGCCGTGCAGAGCAGCGCGGCCCAGATCGTCCGCGTCAACGGCACCATCGCGCTGAGCTCGATGACGAAGGTCGCCTCGAACAAGACGATCGTCGGCGTCGGCACCGCGGGCAAGATCACCGGAAGCGGGCTCAACGTCGCGAACGCGAACAACGTGATCATCCAGAACCTCTCGTTCTCCGGGTCCAACGACGACGCCATCAACGTCCAGTACTCGACGAAGGTCTGGATCGACCACAACAGCATCACCGGCGCGAAGGACGGGGCCGTCGACATCAAGCGCGCCTCGACGAACATCACGGTCTCCTGGAACCGTACCTACGGCCAGGACAAGAACATGCTGCTCGGCCACTCCGACGACAACAGCGGCGAGGACACCGGCAAGCTGAAGGTGACCTACGACCACAACTGGTTCGACGGCACCAACCAGCGCAACCCGCGCGTCCGCTTCGGCAACCCGGTGCACGTCCTGAACAACTACTTCAGCAACATCGGCTCCTACGGTGTGGCGTCCACCGAGAACGCGGGCGTCCTCGTGGAGGCGAACTACTTCGAGAACACCGAGGACACGTACCACCTCGGTGAGGGCGACTCCGGCCCGGGCTCGCTCGTGGCGAGGAACAACCACCTGGTGAACTCCACCGCGGGACAGACCGGTGGCTCCGTGGCGTCGATCCCGTACAGCTACACCGCGGAGTCGGCGTCCAGCGTCAAGGCGAGCGTCACCGCCGGTGCGGGCGTCGGCAAGATCTGACCGAGCCCTCCGCACAGCAGCACAGCAAGCACAGCAAGCATGGCACGACAGCACGGCACGGCACGGGACAGCCGACACGGCACAGCACAGCACGGGGCAGGACCGGTGACCGACGTGTCACCGGTCTTGCCCCGCGCCGGGACCTCCCTTACGTTGCCCTGGGCCTCGTCGGCACCGCAGCTCTCGGGGCCTCCCCGACGGAGGCCGGACGAAGGGGCGCCGATGGACCCGGCTCCACGCACCGCGGACGGTACGCCGCACGGGCCGAACCGGTCTCTGACCGTCGGCCTGCTCACCGCCAACATCCACTTGGGCGTCGGGGCGACGCTCTGGTCCGGGGCCTGTGCCGCCGCCGAACGCAACGACGTCAACCTGATCTGCTTCCCCGGCGGGAACCTCCGCCACGGGGACGTGGCCCGCAGCGAGTTGTACGACCTCGTCGGTCCGGCCCGGCTCGACGGCGTCGTCTGCTGGAGTTCCACCCTGGGCCTGCCTTCGGCGGGGCCTCGGACGCGGCGCCTGCTGCGGCGACTCGCCCATGTGCCGCTGATCAGCCTCAACCAGCCGCTCAGCGACCAGACCGACGTCCTGTCGATCGACTCCCACGCGGGCATGCGCAAGCTGGTCGGGCACCTCGTCGTCCAGCACGGCCGCCGGAAGCCGGCCTGCATCCACGGCCCCCTCGCCAACCCGGTCTCCGAGGAGCGCTACCGCGCCTGTGTCGACGCCCTGCGCCACCACGGCATCCGGAACGAACACGTGGGCGCCGCCGTCGACTTCGCCGCGGCGGCCGGCGCCTCGGCGATGCGGGTGCTGCTCGAGGCCCGCGGTCTGACCCCGGGCGTCGACTTCGACGTGGTGCTGGCCTGCAGCGACGTGCTCGCCGCGGGAGCACTGCGCTACCTCACCGAACGCGGCATCCGGGTCCCGGAGGACGTGGCGGTGGTCGGCTTCAACGACTCGCCCGAAGCCCGCCTCGGGGACCCGCCGCTCACCTCCGTGGCCCTGCCCTTCGCCGAACTGGGCGCGCTCGCCGTGGACACCCTCGTCGCCCGGCTGCGCGGCACCCGTCCGCCCGACCGCACCACCATCCCCGCCACGCTGGTGCCGCGCCGCTCCTGCGGCTGCCCCTACCCGACGTCGTACCGGCCCTCGCCCGTCCCTCCGGCGCCGGCCACCGCGCGACGGCCGGCGCCGGAGGGATGGGACGCCGTGGACGGCGTGCTGCCCTCCGCGGGCACCCGCCTGGCCGCGGCCTTCCGCACCGAACTCACCCGCGCCGGCGGTGACCAGCGCACCCCGGCGAACGGTGACGTACAGCTCGGCGAATTCCTCCCCCTGGTCGAGCAGTTGCTGCGCAGCAGTGCCGCGACACAGACCGAGGTCGACCGGTGGCACCAGGCGCTGGAGAGCGCTCGCCGCGGCGTCGTCGACATGCTGCCGGACGCCCTGCGCCGGTCCGGTGAGGTCCTCTTCGGGCAGGCCCGGCTCGTCGTGGCGGAGCGGTCGCGCGCCCTCCTCGAGTACGAACGCTGGTCGCAGACCCAACGGGCGCGCCGGCTGCGGGAGTTCGGGACGGCGCTGACCACGGTCGTGGACCTGGAGGGACTCTCGGACGTACTGGAGCGTCATCTGGGCCAGTCCGGCATACCGCACTGCCGGATCGTGCTGTACGAGCGCGGCGCCGACGCCACCGGTCCGGCCGCCGTGGGCATGGCGCGCCCCCTGCTCGCCCGTGCCGAGGCCCGTCGGGAATCCGGGCCGGCGGGTCCGCTCGGCGGCCCCGCGTTCTCGTCGGCCCTGCTGCTGCCCGACTCCCTGCTGCCCCGCGACGGACGGTTCACGCTGGTGCTCGAACCCCTGCACATCGGGGAGGAACACCTGGGGGTCGCCGTGTTCGAGGCGACGTCCACGCAGGCCGCGTACCACGACGGGGCGCTCTACCGGGAACTGGGCGACCAGATCAGTGCCGCGCTGAAGGGCATCGGGCTCTTCGACGAGGTGCGGCGCGCACGGGACGCCGCGGAGCAGGCGAGCAGGTTCCAGACACGGCTGCTGACCCATGTCACCGACGAGTTGCGTACTCCGGTGGAGGCCATGCTGCACCGCTCCGGTGACCCCGGGGCGGCCCTCATGGAGGTCCGGCGGGACGCCGTGAGCGTGCTGCACCTCATGGAGAACCTCCTCGACCTCGCGCGTTCGGAGGCCGGCGACCTCCTGCTGACCAGGCGGCTCCTGGATCCGCTGCCGGCCCTCGCGCGGGCGTGCGCGACGGCGGCCCCCGCCCTGCCCGCGGGCCTCACCTGGCGGCTCGACCTGCCCGCGCGGCTGCCCTCGGTGTGGGTGGACGAGCCTCGGTTCCGGCAGATCCTGCACAACGTGCTGATCTCGGCGGCGGCCCGTACGAAGGCCGCGCCGCCCTGCGTGACGGCGGCCCTCGGCCCGGCCGGCGTGCGGATCACGGTCGCGGTCCCGGACGCCTGCGCACCGTTCCCGCGCCCGGGGCAGCTCCTGGACGTCGGGGTGACGACGGCCCGGCGGCTGACCATGATGCACGGGGGAGCGCTGACCGTCGCCGACAGCATGGGCCGGGCCCGGTACGTCCTGGAGCTGCCTCTGCCGTCCCCGGACGGGCAGGCGCACCTGGCCGGCGTCGGCGAGGCCCCCCTGCTCGTCGTCACCCCCGGGGAACTCGGCGCGGACGTACGCGAGCACGCCGCCCGCCACGGCCTGGAGGTGGTACGGACCGACGCCGCGCACGACCCCATGCCGTCGGTGGCGCGCCGGACGCCCGGAGCCGTCGTGTGGGACGCCCAGCCCGACCGGCCGCAGGAGTGGCGTGCGGTGCAACGGCTGTACGACCATCCGGCGCTGCGCCACACGCCGTTCGTGCTGTTCGGCGCCGAGGGCACCGATCTGCCGCAGGCCCTGCGCGCGCTGCGGCCCGACGGATTCGCCGAACCGGTGATCGTCGCGGGCGGCTCGCAGGAGTCCCGGGAGACGCTGCGGCGGCTGGCCGAGACGGCCCTGCCGGACCATCCGGTGCGGGTCTCCACGGACGCGACGACGCTGCTGGCACTGGTCGCGGACGAGACCCCGCGGCTGGTGCTGCTGGAGCGGGCCCTGCCCGACATGCAGGGACTGGACGTGGTGGACCGGCTGCACGACGGCTCGGGCCGGGCGGTGTGCCCCGTCGTCATCGCCGACCACGAGGGCATGACGGCGGCGGACGCGCGGCGCGGCCGCCAGCACCCGGCGCTGCTCATGCTCGACATGGACGTCTTCGCGCCGCCCGAGGCGGCCGCGCTCGTCCGTGAACTGGCGGGCCACGACTGCCGGTTGCCGCCGCGCACCAGGGACGTCCTCGACGAGGCCCTGGTCTTCCTGCACGAGCACTGGCGGCGGCCGATCTCCCGCTGGCAGGTCGCGCAGGCCGCGGGTGTCAGCCCCGACCACCTGGGCAAGCTCTTCCAGCAGCGGTACGGCCTGACGGTGTGGGAGTACCTCACCCGCCTGCGCATCCGGCGAGCGGCCGAGCGCCTGCGGTCGAGCAACGACAGCGTGCAGAGCGTCGCCCGCGCGGTGGGCTTCCGCGACCGCGCGTACTTCAGCCGGGTGTTCCGCAGGGTCACGGGCGCGGCCCCCCACCACTACCGGGAGAAGCCCCCCACTGCGGAGGCCCCCCGGGACACCCTCACCGGACCGGGCCGCCGCTGACCTGCTCCGGCCCCATACGTGGCCCGGTGGGTGACACCGCCGGCGAGTGCACCCGAATCGCCCGTATGGGAACGGGCCGCCCGCGGTAGGCATGGTGCGTGCAGACCTTTCTCCCGTATCCCGATTTCACCCGGTCCGCCGCGGTCCTGGACCAGGCCCGCCTGGGCAAGCAGCGGGTCGAGGCCCTGCAGGTGCTGCGCGGTCTGACCGTGCCCGGCTACGGATGGCGGCACCATCCCGCGGTCCGCATGTGGATCGGCTACGAGGAGGCGCTGGTCCGCTACGGTCTCGACATGTGCGCCATGTGGGTGGCCGAGGGACGTGCCGACACCTGCGCCGCCACGCTCGTCACCGACTTCACCAAGTACCGTCCCGGTGCCACGGTACGGGTCCAGGAGCAGCTCGCCGAGGATGGGGAACTGCCGCCCTGGCTGGGAGAGCCGGCCTTCCACCGCAGCCACCGGTCGGCACTCGTGCGCAAGGCACCGGAGTTCTACGCCCCGCTCTTCCCGGACGCCCCCGACGACCTGCCCTACTTCTGGCCGGCCTCGGACCGGGTCGCGCCGTAGCCCCGCGGCCGGCCCGCCGACGCGGGGGCACTGTCGGCTCCCCATTGTCTCCGCAGGTGTCCCCGCGCCGGTTCGTCCTCCCTCGCCGGAGCGCGCGGGAGTCGCTCCAGGACGGTGGGAGGGCGTCTGCGCCGGGGCCCCTGTGTCCGCTGCGAGGATCCGGGGGCACCGAGGCGTGTCTGCACCCGTTCATGGTGGCCGCGTTCGCGCAGATGAAGGCGCTGTCGCGGCAGGAGGGCGACCCGGCCGCGGTGTCCCGGCCGTTCGACGCCGCCCGCTCGGGGTTCGTGATGGCCGAGGGCGCGGCCGTCCTGGTCCTGGAACGTGCCGGATTCGCCCGGGCGAGGGGCGCCCGCGTGCACGGCGCGGTGGCCGGCGCCTCCGTCACCTCCAGCGCCGGGCACATCTCGGCGTCCGACACCGAGGGGCAGGTGGCGGCGGTGCGGGCGGCCCTGCGGGACGCGGAACTGGGACCGCGCGACATCGGCCACGTGCACGCCCACGCCACCTCGACGCCGGGCGGCGACCTCGCGGAGGCCGACGCGATCGCGAAGGCCCTCGGCGAGCACCCCGTGGTGACCGCGACCAAGTCCATGACCGGGCACATGCTCGGCGCCTCGGGCGCCTTCGGGGCCATGTCCGCGCTGCTGTCGCTGCGGCACGGGGTCGTTCCGGCGACCCGGAACCTCGACGAACTCGACCCGCGCGTCCGGCTGGACGTGGTCAGCGGCGAGAACCGTACGAGGTCGTTCCGGCGTTCACGGCGGCCGGCCCGGGCACAGCGGAAGACCCGAGGCGCGCCTACCTGACGCGGGTGTCCAGGCGTTCCACCTCCCGTGCGGCGCCGTGGGCCGCCCGTTCGGCCTCGGCCACGGCGTCGGCCGCCGCCCGGCCGCTCTCCTCGGCCTCCCACTGTGCCCCCTCGGCCGCCTGCAACTCCTCGTTGGCCTCCCGCAGTTGCTCCTCGGCGGCGGACACCCGCTCGCGTGCCCGGTCGTGCCGGTCATGTGCCCGGTCCAGGACCGCGTCCGCGTCCTCCTGTGCCCTGTGCCGCTCACGAAGCAGCCGGTCGGCGGCCTCGGCCGCGCTGCGGGCCCGGGCGAGTTGTTCCTGCCGGCGGCGGCGCCGCTCGGCGAGTTCGTCCTCCGTCCGCTTCCGGGCGGCCTGCTGGGCCGTCCGCTGCACCGCCTTCTGTGCCGCCTTGCGTCCGGTCGGGGCCGGGGCCGGCCTCCGTCGGGTGCCGGTGGCCTTGGCGTCCGTGGACGGGAAGGCCGCCGGGGGTGTGAGGGCGCCCGTGAGGCAGCCGGCGGCCCACCGGTCCGCCGCGTCCTGGTCCGCGAGCACGGCGTGCAGGGTGGCGGCGACGTCCTGCCGCGCCGTGTCCGACAGGGGGTGCCCGGCGTCCCGGGCGAGCGCGGCGGCCTGTCGGGACAGGGCCGAGACGATACGGCCGCGCTGCCCGGACAGCTCCTTGATGCCGTCGGCGTCCAGGGTCCCGTAGGCGTCGCGCAGCGCCTGGCCCAGCTCCAGGAACCGCCGGCTCTCCGCCGGGTCGGACCGCAGCAGCAGGTTGGCGGCATAGGCCGCGAGGGTGGGACGCCGGGCGGCGTGGATCAGGCGGGCATCCTCCGCGCGCCCGTCCGTCCTGGCGGCGACAGCCAGCTCTTCACGACGGGACACGAAAGCGGGCGGCGGCGTGGCGTAGAGCTCGTACAGGAGTGCCTGTACGTCGTGCTCCTCGCGGCCCCGCGCGTTCTTGCGCTGCATGGTCCTCAGACTCCGACGAGCCGGGCCGCAGCGCACCTCGGACGGCGGGCGCTCGGTGGAGGCAGGTGTCAGATCCGCCAGGAGCGGAGCACGTCGGCGACCTCGTAGATGCTCAGCCGGGTCTCGCGGACCTTGCGGATCAGGTCGGACAGGGCCCCGTAGGGAGGGTCGATGCCTTCCCCGGACTGGTCCATGTACTGGCCGCTGACGAAGGCCGCGAAGAGGCTGTTGCGGTGGGGGAGCGGCTCGAGACGCACGATGGTGTGCAGGAGCGCGGCCGCGCGCCACGCCGTGTCCGGATTGGACGTGGCGAGGGTCGGCATACGCGTCTTGTGGCGCGCCACGGCCGCGACGAGGGCCGAGTAGTCGGTGACCGACACATCGTCGTCGTCGAGGGCGGCGTCCTGGACGTCCAGGAGCCAGGGGACATCGATGTACAGGATCTCGCTCATCAGGCGGCGGTGGCTCCCTCGCCGCGCTGCGACGGGGGAATCTCGTCGGGGAACGCCTCGTCGAACTCGGCGCGCAGCCGGTCCGCCCACGAGGCGGCGCCGGCGACGAACCGCTTGCGCTGCATCTCACGGACACCGAGGTCGTGCATGTACTGCTTGAGGCTCTTGCCCTCGGCTGCGGCCGCCGCGCGCACGCCTTCCATTTCTTCCTCGGTGAAGGTCACATTCAGTGATGGCATGCCGCCATGGTACCTACTCGGTACCTTCTTGTCGCCGCCGGGGTGCGTGGTCCGGTCCGTCCGCGTCGAGCTCGGCGAGGTGCTGTTCCCATCGCCGGCGGCGCTCGTCCTGGGACTGGTCCCACCATGGTGTGCCGCGTTCCCCCAGCGCGATCTTCGCGTGGTTCACGCGCGCGCGTGCCAGTCGCTCGGCCTGGGCGTCGCCGGCGGTGGTCGCCGAGCGTACTGCGCGGCGGGCCGCCATGAGGTGGTGTCGCAGCCGGGACGCGATCTCCTCGGGGAGGGAGGGGTCCGTGGCCCGCCACTTCCGTCCCTTGATGACGACGTGATGTCCGTCGGGAGTCTTCTCCGGCATGCCGTGCGCGTTCACAGACCGATTGTGTCCGCTCGTGGGTCTCCCCGCGCGAGGTGGGTCTCGGACGTCCGCGCCCTCGGTCTGGCGCACTACGCCGCCCGTGGCGTGCTGGAGCACGTCCTGGCACGGCACGGCGCCACGTTCCAGCAGCAGCTCACCCTGCGCGCCGCCGTGGCCGCCGACGCCGGAAGACCTCGTGAAGCAGGTCCGTCACGCACTCAAGGCCGATCCGGCCGACATCCAGGTCACTGTCGAAGAGCTGCTGGCCAGGGAACTGCTCGTCGCGGACGGCACGCACCTTCGTCCCACGGACGCGGGACGCGAACTGATCGCCGCCGTCGGCCCGGAGACGGCCCCGCTCAGCGCCGGCATCTGGGGCGGCATACCCGCCGAGGACCTGGCTGCCACCGGCCGCGTCCTCGCCCTCGTCACCGAATGCGCCAACGCGAACTCGCGGCGCTGACCGCGTGACGTCCCCGCCGGTGCCCCTTTAAGGCGCGGGCTGGGGCGGAGCCCCGTCTTTTAAGGGGCGCGGGGAACTGCGCGGGCAACCCCCACCGGGCCCGCACCCTTCCGCGGCATCACCGTGGCGCGGCAGCCCTCGGCGAACCTTCGGCGCGACGCGCATGCAGCCGCGGCGCAGACGGTGGTGGCTGCGCCGCGGCCGGGGGGCGGGAGGCGGGAGGCGGTCACGAGGACCGCGGGGGTTACGCGCCGGCCGGTGGCGTCTGCTGCACGACCTCGAAGGACCACAGCGTGGACCCGCTCGCCGCGGGCCTGGGACGCTCGCCGCCCTCCGTGCCGCCACCCTCCGTACCGCCGCCGCCCGCGCCGCCGCCCTGGTGGGCCGCCTTCATGGGGCCCTCCATCCACGCCTTGAAGGACTCCTCGTCACGCCACCGCGTGTAGACGAGGTAGCTGTCGGTGCCCTCGACCGGGCGGAGGAGCTCGAACCACTCGAAGCCGTCGGAGTGCTCGACGGTGCCCGCGCGGGACGCGAAGCGCTTCTCGAGGGTCTCCCGCTGCTCGGCCGGGACGGTCAGGACGTTGATCTTGACTACGCTCATGGATCCATCCTGCCGCAGACCCGCCCGGAGCCGGACGATCGGGTCCCCTCCGGGCGGGCGTCCGGCCTGCCGGTCCGGTGTCAGTGCCCGCCTATACGGTGTGAGCAGTGGGACTCGCCGGGAAGAGCGCGGGCCCGCCCTGGGGAGGGGTCTGTCATGTCTACCGGGTCCGTGTCGACGACGTATCTGGAGCTGTCGCAGGAAGACGGCACCGCGCACAAGTTCTACGAAGTGGTCGTCGACGGCGTCGTAGTGACGGTCCGGTACGGGCGCATCGGTGCCTCCGGGCAGACGCAGACGACGACGTTCCCGACGGCGGACAAGGCGCGGTCCGCCGCCGCGAAGAAGGTGGGGGAGAAGGTCCGCAAGGGGTACGCCCCGGCGGTCGCCGGACAGCGCGCGCCGCGCGCGGTGACCCGGCGTCAGGTGACCTCGGCGCCCTCCACCGCGCGCGCCGTGGCCCCCGTGCTGTGGCGGTTCCGCACCGGCTCGTCGGCGTTCGGCATCCATGTCGACGACGACCGCTGCTGGGTCGGCAATCAGGCGGGCGACGTCTTCACCCTGGACCACGACGGCGGCGTCCTGGCGCGCTTCAGTCTGCCGGACGGTGTGAAGTGCCTGGTCGCCGACGACTTCTGGATCTACGCGGGATGTGACGACGGGCGGGTCTACGACCTGTCGTCCAAGCTGCCGTTCGCGGCGTACGACGTCGCGGCGGACGTCGACATCTTCTGGCTGGACATCCACGAGGGCGTCCTGAACGTCTCGGACCGCGAGGGCCGGCTCACCGTCATCGACCACGAGGACGAGCACCAGTGGGCCCGCCGCAGCCAGGGCGAGCACGCCTGGATGGTCCGCGCCGACGACCGCGCCGTCTACCACGGCCACCAGCGCGGGGTGAGCGCCTACGCGCCCGACGGGAGCGGCGAGTTGTGGCACACACGGACCCGCGGCGGCGTCCTGTTCGGCTGGCAGGAACAGGACGCCGTGTTCGCGGGAACCGCCCACCACGTGGTCCAGCGGCTGTCGAAGGCGACCGGCACGGTCGAGGCCACCTACGGCTGCGACAGCGCGGTCTACTCGTGCGCGACCTCGCCCGGCGGGCGGTTCGTCTTCGCCGGTGACGCGGCCTCGTCGGTCTACTGCTTCGACCGGGACGGCACCCGTCTGTGGAAGCTCGGCACGGGCGGCGGTTCGGCGCTGTCGATGCAGTACCGCGACGAGCGGCTGTACCTGGTGACCACGGACGGCTCCCTCGTGTGCGTGGACGCGAGCGAGGCGGCCATCTCGGCGGCCCAGCAGGGCACGGTGCCGGTGGCGCGGGACGTCAAGCTCGCCGCGGCCCTGCCGACCTACGCGCCGGCCACGGCCGCCGCCGCGATGCCGAGTGTCTCCCGGGCGCCCGCCGGGGCGATCGTCGTCGAGTGTGTCCAGACGACCGGCCGGCTGCGCGTCCACGTGGTGTCGGAGGGCTACGACCCGTCGTGGAACGTCCAGTTCCCGCGCACGATACGAGAGCCCGGCGCCCGCTACGTCGTGGACGCCCTGCACCCGGCGGCCGGTGGCTTCTACCGCGTCCGCGGTGAGATCCGCCGCCTGCTCTGACCGCAACCGCCCCGCGCACAGCGGCCGTCGGCGCGGGAAACCGACTTTGTCCCGAGTGGGGAAAAAGTGCCGAGATCTTGTGCGTAATGGGTTACGGAGTTCAACAAAGCTCGCTAACTTCCTTGAAATGAACCGGTCACACACCTGTGGCCGGTGAGGACGGCGCGACGGCGCGCGCCTGTGCACCGCTGGCAGCCCGGCGAGGGCTGCTGTCATCCCACCCCACTCTGGGAGAGCTCTGTGCGCATGAAACCGCTCAGACACAGACGTGTCCGCTATCTGCTGACCGCCATGGCCTGCGCCGTCGGCTGTCTGCTGCCCATGTCCCCGGCCGCCGCCGCCCGGCCCGCGGATCCGGCCGCCGGAACCGAGGCGGCCGCCGTCGAGTACCAGCAGGTCACGCTCGCCAAGGGCGTGGCCGAGACGGGCGAGCCCATGACGCTCGCGGTGCTGCCGGACCGCTCGGTCCTGCACACCTCCCGGGACGGCACGCTCCGGCTGACGAACGCGGCGGGGACCACCTCCGTCGCGGGCAGGCTGGACGTGTACAGCCATGACGAGGAAGGTCTGCAGGGCGTCGCCGTGGACCCCGGCTTCGCCTCCAACCGGTACATCTACCTCTACTACGCGCCCAAGCTCAGTACGCCGGCCGGTGACGCGCCGGCCGACGGCACGGCCGCCGACTTCGCCCCGTTCGACGGGGTCAACCGGCTCTCCCGGTTCGTCCTGAAGACCGACGGCACGCTGGACCTGGCCGCAGAGAAGAAGATCCTCGACGTGCCCGCCTCCCGCGGTCTCTGCTGCCACGTGGGCGGCGACATCGACTTCGACGCGGCCGGGAACCTGTACCTGTCCACCGGCGACGACACCAACCCGTTCGCCTCGGACAGTTACACCCCGATCGACGAGCGCGCCACCCGCAATCCCGCCTTCGACGCCCAGCGTTCCTCGGGCAACACCAACGACCTGCGCGGCAAGGTCCTGCGCATCAAGGTCAACGCCGACGGGTCGTACGCGATCCCGAGCGGCAACCTCTTCGCGCCGGGCACCGCGAAGACCCGTCCCGAGATCTACGCGATGGGCTTCCGCAACCCCTTCCGGATGAGCGTCGACAAACCCACGGGCATCGTCTACCTCGGCGACTACGGCCCCGACGCCGGCACCGCCAGCCCCACCCGCGGCCCCGGCGGACAGGTGGAGTTCAACCGCATCACCAAGGCGGGCAACTACGGCTGGCCCTACTGCACCGGCAAGAACGACGCCTACGTCGACTACAACTTCGCCACCGGTGCCTCCGGCTCCGCCTTCAACTGCGCGGCGCCCACCAACAACTCACCGAACAACACCGGCCTCACCACCCTGCCGCCCGTCCAGCCCGCCTGGATCCCCTACGACGGCGGGTCCGTCCCGGAGTTCGGCAACGGCTCGGAGTCCCCGATGGGCGGTCCGGTCTACCGCTACGACGCCGCCTCCACCTCCGCGGTGAAGTTCCCGCAGGAGTTCGACGGCGACTACTTCGCCGGCGAGTTCGGCCGCCGCTGGATCAAGCGCATCGAGGCCGGCGGCGACGGCACCGTGCAGTCCATCAACTCCTTCCCCTGGAGCGGCACCCAGGTGATGGACATGGCCTTCGGCCCCGACGGCGCCCTGTACGTCCTCGACTACGGCACCGGCTACTTCAGCGGCGACGCGAACTCCGCGCTGTACCGCATCGAGCACGTCACCGACGGGCTCGCCCCGACCGCACAGGCGAAGGCGAACATCACCTCGGGCAAGGCACCGCTGGCCGTGTCGTTCTCCTCGGCCGGCAGCGCCGACCCGGACGGCGGCGCCCTCACCTACGCCTGGACCTTCGGCGACGGCGGCACCTCCACCGCCGCCAACCCCTCCCACACCTACACGGCCAACGGCCAGTACACGGCCACCCTGAAGGTCACGGACGCCACCGGCAAGTCCGCGACCGCGTCCGTGCAGGTCACGGTGGGCAACACCGCGCCCACCGTGCGGCTCGACCTGCCCCTGGACGGCAGCATCCACGACTTCGGTGACGCCATCCCGTTCAAGGTGACGGTGACCGACCCCGAGGACGGCACGATCGACTGCACCAAGGTGAAGGTCACCTTCATCGTCGGACACGACAGCCACGGCCATCCGCAGACCTCGGCCACCGGATGCACCGGCACGCTCCAGACCCTCGCGGACGGCGAGCACGACCCCAACGCCAACATCTTCGGCGTGCTCGACGCCGAGTACACCGACAAGGGCGCAGGCGGCCAGCCCGCGCTGACCACCCACGACCAGCACGTCGTCCAGCCCAGTCACCGGCAGGGCGAGCACTACGGCGGGTCCTCCGGTGTCGACGTCGTCTCCCACGGCCCCGCACACGGCGGGAAGACCGTCGGCAACATCGACAACGGCGACTGGATCTCCTTCCAGCCGTACGCCCTCGGCAACGCGACGCGGTTCACGGCCCGGGTCTCCTCCGCGGGCGCGGGCGGCACCATCGAGGTCCGCGCCGGTTCCACCACCGGCACCCTGCTCGGCACGGCGACCGTGCCGGTGACCGGCGGGTGGGAGACCTTCCAGGACGTGACGGCCGGCCTGAGCAACCAGCCCGCCGGCTCCACCTCCCTGTACCTCGTCTTCAAGGGCGGCAGCGGCGCGCTGTTCGACGTGGACGAGTTCTCCTTCACCACCTCCGGGGGCGCCACCCGCTCGGGTGAGGTGAAGGGCGTGAACGGCAAGTGCCTGGACATCGACAACGCCCAGACGGCCGACGGCACCAAGGTGCAGATCTGGACGTGCAACGGCTCGGAGGCACAGAAGTGGACGAGTCCGTCCGACGGCACGCTGCGGGTACTGGGCAAGTGCCTGGACGTGTCCGGCGGGGCGTCGGCCGACGGTACGAAGATCCAGCTGTGGACGTGCAACGGCTCGGGTGCGCAGACCTGGGCGGCCCAGTCGGACGGCACGGTCCGCAATCCGCAGTCCGGCAAGTGCCTGGACGCCTCGGGCGGTACCTGGAACGACGGAACAGCGGTCCATCTGTGGACCTGTCACACAGCCGCCAACCAGAAGTGGACCCTGCCGTAGGAGGGAGGAGACCCATCATGCGTACCTATCTGAAAGCGGCCCTCGGCCTGTTCGCCGCCGCCACGCTCTGCCTGACCCCGCAGGCGACGGCGCTGCCCGGCACGGTGACACAGTCCGTCACCGGTTCCGCCCCGGGTTCCGTCACCGAGTCCGTCTCCGGTGCCGGCACCGCGCAGACACGCGCGGCGGCCGACCCGGCGTACAGGATTCTCGTCTTCTCGAAGACGGCGGGCTTCCGCCACGACTCGATCGACGAGGGCATCGCGGCCCTGCGCGGCCTCGGCACCGCGAACAACTTCACCGTCGACGCGACCGAGGACGCGGCGGCCTTCACGACGGGCAACCTCGCCCAGTACAAGAGCGTCGTCTTCCTGTCGACGACGGGCGACGTGCTCAACGCCGCCCAGCAGACGGCCTTCGAGGGATACGTCAAGGGCGGCGGCGGGTACGTCGGCATCCACGCCGCCGCCGACACCGAGTACGACTGGCCCTTCTACGAGGGCCTGGCGGGCGCCCTGTTCCACTCGCACCCGGCCATCCAGTCCGCCACCGTGGACGTGGAGGACAGGGCCCACGACGCCACCGCCCACCTGGGCAGCACCTGGCAGCGCACCGACGAGTGGTACAACTACCGCACCAACCCCCGCACCACGGCCCGTGTCCTGGCCTCGCTCGACGAGTCCAGCTACTCCGGCGGGAACATGTCGGGCGACCATCCGATCGCCTGGTGCAAGGACTATCAGGGCGGCCGGGCCTTCTACACCGGCGGTGGGCACACCGACACGTCGTACGCCGAGCCCGCCTTCCGGCGGCACCTCCTCGGCGGCATCCGCTGGGCCTCCGGGATGACCGACGCCGACTGCCGTCCGGAGACCGGCTACACGTCCCTGTTCGACGGTTCCTCCACCAGCGGCTGGCGGCAGGCCGGTCCGGGACAGTTCAGTCTCGCGGACGGCACCCTCACCTCCGTGGGCGGGATGGGGCTGTTCTGGCACTCCGCCCGGGAGTTCACCGGCGACTACTCCCTCAAGCTCGACTGGCGGATGGCCGGAGACGACAACTCCGGTGTCTTCATCGGCTTCCCGGCCTCCGACGACCCGTGGACGGCGGTGGACAACGGCTACGAGATCCAGATCGACGCCACCGACTCCGCCGACCGCACCACGGGCTCCGTCTACGGCTTCAAGTCCGCCGACCTGGCCGCACGGGACGCGGCGCTGAATCCGCCCGGGGAGTGGAACACGTACGAACTCCGGGTCACCGGCGAGCGGTTGGAGATCTTCCTCAACGGCCGCAAGATCAACGACTTCACCAACACCGACCCCGCGCGGAGTCTTCGGCAGGGGCACATCGGTCTCCAGAACCACGGGGACGGCGACGACGTGTCCTTCCGCAACATCCGCGTCAAGCAGGGCGGTGGCCAGGACCCCGGCCCCCGCTCGGGTGAGGTGAAGGGCGTGAACGGCAAGTGCCTGGACATCGACAACGCCCAGACGGCCGACGGCACCAAGGTCCAGATCTGGACGTGCAACCAGTCCGGTGCCCAGAAGTGGACCGTTCCCGGTGACGGCACGCTGCGGGCGCTGGGCAAGTGCCTGGACGTGTCCGGCGGGGCGTCGGCCGACGGTACGAAGGTCCAGTTGTGGACGTGCAACGGTTCGGGTGCGCAGACCTGGGCGGCCCAGTCGGACGGCACGGTCCGCAATCCGCAGTCCGGCAAGTGCCTGGACGCCTCGGGCGGTACCTGGAACGACGGGACGGCGGTCCATCTGTGGACCTGCCACACAGCCGCCAACCAGAAGTGGACCCTGCCCTGACCGACTGACCGACTGACCGACTGACCGACTGACCGACTGACCGACTGACCGACTGACCGACGCGGACAGCCCGCCCCGCTCACCGAGGTGAGCGGGGCGGGCTGTCCGTCGAGCCACGGGGTCCCGCGCGCGTCTCAGGGACGGGGGCGGGTGGCGGTGTCGAGGTAGAAGGCGTCGATGCTCTGGACGGCCTGCTCGAACTCCTCCAGATTGACGGGCTTGGTCACGTAGGCGTTGGCATGACTGCTGTACGCGCCGGTGACGTCGTCCGGAGCGGTGGACGTGGTGAGCACGACCACGGGGATCGACTGCAGGTCGTCGTCGGACTTCAGGACCTTGAGCAGGTCGCGGCCGTTCATCCGGGGCATGTTCAGGTCGAGGACGATGAGGTCGGGCCGCGGGGTGCCCGGGGTCCGCAGGTGTTCCAGTGCCGCGACTCCGTCGGTGACCTGGACCAGGTTGCGGGCCCCACGCTCGGAGAGGGCTTCCTCGATGAGCATCGCGTCGGCAACGTCGTCTTCGACGAGCAGGACGTCGAAGGGGCGGATGGGGCTGGTCATTGTCGGATGCTCCGTGGGTTTCTCGTGGGAGTGGTGAAAAAGCCCCGGCCAGCGGCGCCGGGCGCCCTGCCGGGTCATGCCGCAGGCGGCGCCGATCTGCGGGTAGCCGGCACCCGCTCGGGCGGCGGCCACGGCCGCTTCCTGCTGCAGCCGTTCGGTGGCCTGCTTGAGGTGATCCAGCACATGAAGCAGGGCCAGGGCCTGCGCCGGGTCGTCCGGTGTCGGGGGTGACGGGGCGTCCAGGAGCCGGCGGGCAAGGCGCTGCGCGAGATGGCCGACCGCCGCGTCCGTGAGGGCGGCCGTCTCCCGCGGAGTGATCCGCGACACGAAGTCCTTGCCAGGCATACCCGGCACTCTAGGTCCCACAGGAGCGCCGCGACAACAAGGGTTGTCGCGCTCTAAAGTGTGCTGCCCCAACTTTCACGGCCACTGTCACAGCGAGGAGCCCACAGAATGACCGGCGATGAACGGCAATCGCGTACGCGAGGGCTCTCCGCGTGGACGACCAGGCGGTGGCTTCGCGTGGGGGTGGCCGCGTCCTTGGTGGTTCTGGCCCTGCTCGGAGCGGCGGGCGCATGGGTTCTGCAGCGGACCCAGTCGATCAGCGAGGAGCTGGTCGACGTGCGCTCTCCCGCGCTGACCGTCGCGATCCGCCTGGAGGCGGCCGTCCTCAACCAGGAGACGGGCATCCGCGGCTACGGGCTCACCGGCACGACGGACTTCATCACCCCCTACCGGCAGGGACTCGCCGAGCAGAAGGCGAACCGCGCGGAGCTCGCCGAGCTGCTGCGCGACGACTCCGCGGGCCTGGCGGACCTGAAGGCCGTGCAGGACGCCGTGACCACCTGGCAGGAGAGGATCGCCCGGCCCGTCGCGGCCGAGCCGCCCGGCTCCCCGTCGCCGCTGGCGAGTGAACGGGCAGCGGAGGGCAAGGCGACCTTCGACGTCGTACGGGCCGCCCTGAGCGACCAGCAGGAGCGGCTGCGCGCGGACAGCGCCCGCGCGAGGGACGACCTGCTGTCCACGATGACCCTGCGGAACTGGGTGTTCAGCGCCATCGCGGTGCTCATCGTCGTCCTCACGGCCCTGATCTTCGAAGGGCTGCGGCGCGGCATCAACAGGCCGCTGGAGCGGCTCGGCGCGGACGCCCGGGCGATCTCCGGCGGTGACTTCGAGCACCCCATCACCCCGACCGGTCCTGCGGACCTGCGGCGCCTCAGCGTCGAGATCGACTTCATGCGGCGGCGTCTCGTACGGGAACTGGCCGTCAGTGAGGAGACCCGGCTGCGGCTGGACGCGCAGGCCGCCGACCTCCAGCGCTCCAACGCGGAGCTGGAGCAGTTCGCGTACGTGGCCTCCCACGATCTCCAGGAGCCGCTGCGCAAGGTCTCGAGCTTCACCCAGCTCCTCCAGCGGCGCTACGGAGGCCAGCTCGACAGCCGGGCCGACCAGTACATCGACTTCGCGGTCGACGGCGCGAACCGCATGCAGGTTCTCATCAACGACCTGCTCGACTTCTCGCGGGTCGGGCGGCTGCACAACGCCCATCAGAGCGTCGATCTGGACAAGGTGCTGGAGAGGACCCTGTCCGCGCTCAGCGTCGGCATCGAGGAGGCCGGGGCGGTGATCACCCACGACCCGCTGCCGACCCTGGTCGCGGACCCCACCCAGCTGGGCATGCTCTGGCAGAACCTCATCGGCAACGCCGTCAAGTTCCGCCGCCCGGGCGTGGCCCCGAAGATCCACATAACGGCGGCCGAAGAGGACGACCTGTGGCGGTTCACGGTCACCGACAACGGCATCGGCATCGCCCCGGAGTACACGGACAAGATCTTCGTGATCTTCCAGCGGCTGCACACCAAGGACGCCTACGCCGGCAGCGGCATCGGCCTCGCGATGTGCAAGAAGATCGTCGAGTTCCACGGCGGGACCATCGCCGTCGACCCGACGTACCACGACGGGGCACGCTTCACGTTCACCCTCGCCCCCCAGCCGCCGGAGAACGGCGACCTCGTCACCCTGCCGGAGGCCGTCCGCTCCGACGCGGAGCCGGCCCGATGACCTCGGCCACGACCGCCGCCCCGGAGTCGGCCCCGGGCGAGCCGATGTACCGGATCCTCCTGATGGAGGACGACCTGGGCGACGCCCTGCTCGTGGAGGAACTCCTGCACGACACGGGACTGCGCTTCGCGCTGACCACCCGGACCACCCTGGCGGAGGCGCGCCTCGAACTGGTCGGCACCCCGATCGACTGCGTGCTCCTCGATCTGCACCTGCCCGACGTGTCGGGCATCGACGCGGTCCGTGCCGTCCGGGCCCTGGCCCCGCACACCGCGGTCATCGTCCTGACCGGGCTCTCCGAGGACCGCGCGGGCACCGACGCGATGGCCGCCGGGGCCCAGGACTATCTCGTCAAGGGGAAGGTCGAGGCGGACCTGCTGCAGCGGACGCTGCGCTACGCCGTCTACCGGAGCCAGACCGAGCGGGCGAGCGCCGAGGCCCAGGCCATCCGGCTGCGGGCGGAGGAGAACGCCCGTCTGGAACGCGGTCTGCTGCCCCAGCCGATCCTCGACACCTCCACGGTGCGGGTGACGTCCCGCTACCTGCCCGGTGCCACCATGGCCCTGCTCGGCGGGGACTTCCTCGACGTGGTGGAGGGGGACGACGGACTGCTGCACGCCGTGGTCGGCGATGTCAGCGGCCACGGCCCCGACGCCGCCGCGCTCGGTGTCTGCCTGCGCATCGCCTGGCGCTCCCTCGTACTCGGCGGACACCGCGGGGACGAGCTGCTGCACCTGATGGAACGCATCCTGGTCGCCGAGCGCGGTGACCAGCAGCTGTTCGCCACCTGCACCCTGCTCACCCTCGACCAGGACGCCGGCACCGCGACCCTCCATCTCGCGGGCCACCACGAACCCCTCCTCACCACGGCCGAGGGGACGTTGGAGCTGACCGCCGCGCACGGCATCGCGCTGGGCATCGTTCCCGGGGTCCGCAGCTGGCCCTCCACGGTCATCCCGCTGCCGAGCGCCGGGGCACTGACCCTCTACACCGACGGCCTCACCGAGGGCCACAACGGGACGAAGGGGGAGCGGCTGGGGGTCGAGGGACTGCTCACGCTGATCGAGGACCTGCCGTCGGCGGACCCGGCGGACCCGGCAGCTCTCGTGGACCTTCTCATCAGGGAGACCCATGCGCTGAACGCCGGACGGCACTCCGACGACCTGGCCGTGCTCCGGCTCGACTGGGGGAGCCGGCCCACCCGGTCCTGACAGCAGCCGGCCCCCGGGGGCGACCGGTTCCCGAGGTCTACCCGCCCCGGAGGACCTTGTCGCCTATGTCGTCGAGGTCGGTCGCCACGGGGATGCAGCCCAGCGCGGTGACGTGCAGGAGGTGCCGGATGCGCGGCTGGTCGACGATCAGCCGGACACTGCCGCCGCGGGAGCGCGCGCGGCAGTGGGCGCGGTGCAGGAGGTTCAGCCCGCTGGAGTCGATGAAGGTCACCGGCCGCAGGTCCACGAGGACGTGCGGGGCCTGTTCGCCGGTGGCGGCGTCCAGGTCGGCGGTGATCCGGGCGGCGCTGTGCAGGTCGATCTCCCCGTGCACCTCCACCACCGTGGCCGCGCCGAGCCGGAAGCGTCGTGCGTGGGCGCCGGGCACGTTCGTGACCGGGAGGGGACAGCAGTCGTGCAACGGCATGAGGGCCTCATCGTGGATGTCATCCTGGCCGCCATCCGCTGCGTCACGGCCGTGCGGAGGCGGCGCCTTCCGGTTGTTGCAGGCCGACGGGGGCAAGGTCGCCGCACTCGCAGCGTAGGACGCACCGGCCGCGCAGAAACGATGCATCCATGCGAAATGTCACCCGATCGGGTGAGTGACCATCGGATCACGCGACATATGTCGCCCAGCGCCGTATAAGCGTGGCGAACGTGTTCGTTACGATCGGGCCGTGACTGTGAGCAGAGAGCCGATGAGCCGCCGGGAGCGTCCTGCCAAGCCCGCGCTGTCCCGGCAGTGGATCGTGGACACCGCCGTGCGGATCATGCGCGCCGACGGGCTGGAGAAGGTCACCATGCGCAGACTGGCGCAGGAGCTGGACACCGGTCCGGCCTCGCTCTACGTCTATGTGGCCAACACCGCCGAACTGCACGCGGCCGTGCTGGACGCCCTGTTGGGCGAGGTCGACCTCGGGCGGGAGGGGGAGGACGGCGACTGGCGCGAACAGCTGGTGGCCGTGCTGACGTCCTACACCCTGGTGCTGTTCCGGCATCCGCAGCTCGCCCGGTCGGCCCTCGTGGCGCGTCCCAGCGGCGAGAACTACCTCCGCCTGGTGGACCGCGTCCTGGGCCTGCTCGCGCGCGGCGGAGCCCCCGTCGAGCAGGTGGCCTGGGGTGTCGACCTGCTGCTGCAGACCGCCACCGCCACCGCCGCCGAGCACTCGACCCAGGAGCAGGATCCCGCCGCGCGGGACGACTGGGACGCGCTCACCCGGGCGCTGCACGCCGCGGACGGGTCCACCCATCCGGCGATCAAGGCCCACATGCCCGCTCTCATCAGTGGTGCCGGTGGGCGGCTGGCCTGGGGCTTCGACGTACTGATCAACGGCATCACGTGCACACCCGTTCCCCGTACCGACGGCTGATCCGCCGCTGAGCCGCTCTTCGTAGACGCCGCCTCCCGCCCGTACCGGGCCGCACTCTCTGCCACCCATGGGCGAACTTGTTCGTGACGAACATGTTCGTTACGGTGGGAGTGTCCGGCCGAGCGGCAGCGGGATCCGCCCCTGCGCGCCCGGACCCACACTCCAGGAGGCCACAATGCGCAGCCATCACCCCATCGCGATCATCGGCGCGGGCCTGGGCGGTCTCACCACCGCCCGGGTCCTGCACGCCCACGGCATCGAGGCGGCCGTCTTCGACCTCGAACCCTCGGCGCAGGCCCGCACCCAGGGCGGCATGCTCGACATCCACGAGGAGAACGGCCAGCGGGCGCTGCATGCCGCGGGCCTCTTCGAGGACTTCCGGAAGCTCATACACGAGGGCGGCGAGGCGATGCGCCTGCTCGGCCCGGACGGCACCGTCCACGTGGACGAGAGCGGCGACGAGAGCCGGGGCCGCCCCGAGGTGGACCGCGGAGACCTGCGGGAACTCCTGCTGAACTCCCTTCCCCACGACACGATCCACTGGAACAGGAAGGTCACCCGTGCCCGCCCCTTGGACGGCGGACGGCACGAGGTGACCTTCGCCGACGGCTCGGTCGTCACCACCGACCTCCTGGTCGGCGCCGACGGGGCCTGGTCGCGCGTCCGGCCGCTGCTCTCGGACGCCCGGCCCGCCTACACCGGGATCTCCTTCGTCGAGACCGACCTGCTGGAGGCCGACGTCCGCCACCCGCGCAGCGCCGCGGTCGTCGGCCGCGGGTCCTTCTTCTGCCTCGGTGACCGGCGTGCCCTGCTCGCACACCGCGAGACCGACGGCAGCCTGCACGTCTACACCGCACTGCGGGCCGACGAAGGCTGGCTCGACACCATCGACTTCGGTGACACCGCCGCCGCCAAGGCCGCGGTCCTCACCCACTTCGAGGGCTGGGACGAGAGTCTGCGCGCTCTCGTCGCCGACGCCGACGGCACGCCGGTGCCCCGCCGCATCCACGCCCTGCCGGTCGGGCACCGCTGGGACCGCGTCCCGGGGGTGACGCTGCTCGGTGACGCCGCCCACCTGATGTCCCCCTTCGCCGGGGAGGGCGCCAACCTGGCCATGCTCGACGGAGCCGAACTCGGTCTGGCGCTGGCCGCCCACCCGGGCGACACCGAGGCCGCGCTCACCGCGTACGAGGAGGCGCTCTTCCCGCGCGGCGAGGCGTCCGCCACCGACTCCGCCACCAGCCTGGAGACCATGTTCGGCGAGCACGCACTGGAGCGTATGACCGAGTTCTTCCGCCGGCACGCGAGCTGACCGGGACTCCAGAAGTCATGGACGCGCGGCCAGGGGGAAACCGGCCGGGCATGGACGCAACGACAACGACGCGCGTACGGCGCCTGGTTGCCCTCGCGGCGGTCGTTCCGCTCGTCGGGGCCTGCGGCGGAGGCCACCAGGGCGGCAACGGGAAGGACGGCGCCTGGGCGGTCGGGGCCCGGCCGGTCCTCGCCGGGGGTGCCGACCTCGTCATCAGCACCGACAACGGGGTGCGGCTGAGGCCCGCCGACGGCGACCGGGCCGGCGTCGACCGGCACATCCGGCACACGTGGTCCCACCGGAACGACACCTGGGTGCTCGACCTGTCCTGCCCGCCACGGGACACGCACGGCCGGGAGTGTCCCCGTATGCCCGAGGTCGACGTCCCGGCGGGCACGTCCGTCACCGTCTCCGCCCGCAACGCCGGGATCGACGCGGCCGGTGTGTCCGCCGCACTGGACCTCACGACCGTCAACGGCGATGTGACCGTGACCAGGTCCGGGCACGAGGACGCCGCCGTGCGGCTGACGACCCGTAACGGATCCGTGCGCGCGGGCACCCTGCGGGCCGGCACGCTGCACGCCGAGACCGTGAACGGCGACGTGACGCTCGACTGCGCTACGGCCCCGGGCGGGGTCGGCGCCCTCTCCACCAACGGCTCGGTCCGGATCACCGTGCCACGCGACGCGCCCGCCTACCGCGTGGCGGCGACCACCGACAACGGCCGCCCGTCGGTCGGCGTCCCCACCGCCGGCGGGGACGAGCACCACAGCATGACGCTCACCACCGTCAACGGAGACGTGACCGCCGCCCTCCGGTGAAGCCGCCCTGTCCCCCCGCTCCGGGGCTCGGCCGAGCCTAGGGGTGGGTACACCTGTGGTCAGGGGTCCGCAACCGGTGCCGGGGCGGGGGCCGGGAGTGCGAAAGTGGTGGCTGCCACGTGGCGGGTGCCGCGGTGTGCACAGGTGACGCGGTACGGGAAAGGGGCGTTGAGCGAGATGGACGTGCAGGCCGGTGTGGTGGCCGCGGTGAGGGGCCTGGGCCTGGCGCTGTTGTCGATGGTGTGTTCGCTGGTGCTGTTCTGCCTGACGGTGGTCTCGCTCGCGCTGCTGCCGCTGGGGGTGGGGGTCCTCACCACACCGTGGCTGACGGACCTGGTGCGGGCCAACGCCGACTTACGGCGGCGGCTGGCCGGGACGTGGTGCGGGGTGGACATCGACGTGCCCTACCGGCCGATGCCGCCGGTGGAGAGCGGACTGGTCGGGCAGGTGCAGCGCTGCCGCTGGCTGCTGAAGGACCCGGCGACCTGGCGGGACCTGGCGTGGATGATCTTCGACCCGATCGTGGGGTTCACGCTGGGCGTCCTCGCGGTGGGGCTGGTGGGGTACGGGCTGCTGGGGTTCGTGCTGGCGGCCGGACTGTGGCGGCCGCTGAGCGGTGTGGGCTACTGGTACGGGTTCATCCCGGTGAACGACCAGCTCGACGGACTGGCGGCGGCGGGACTCGGAGCGGTGCTGATGGCGACGGGGGTGCGCTACAACCCGGCGATCCTGCGCGCGCACGGTCTGCTCACCCGGGCGTTCCTCGCGCCGGACCACGAACGCGAACTGCAGATACGCATCGAGCGGCTCCAGGAGTCCAGGGCGGACGCGGTGGACGTGTCCGCGGCCGAACTGCGGCGCATCGAGCGCGACCTGCACGACGGGGCGCAGGCCCGGCTGGTCGCGGTGGGGATGAGCCTCGGCACCATCGAGCACCTGCTGCGCACGAACCCGGAGAAGGCCGCGCAGTTGGTGGCCGAGACCCGTAAGTCGTCGGTGGAGGCGCTGGAGGAACTGCGGCAGCTGGTGCGGGGCATCCACCCGCCGGTGCTGGCCGAACGGGGACTGGGGGACGCGGTGCGGGCGCTGGCCCTGCGCAGCCCGGTGCGGTGCGAGGTCGGCATCGAGCCCATCGGGCGGATGGCCGCGCCGGTGGAGGCCGCCGCGTACTTCTCGGTGTCGGAGATGCTGACCAATGTGGCCAAGCACGCCCAGGCGGACCGGATCTGGATCGACATGCGCCACGAGGAGGGCATGCTGCGGATCACGGTGACCGACGACGGCAGGGGCGGCGCGGACCCGGCGGGAGGCACTGGGCTCACGGGCCTCGAACGCAGGCTCGCCGCCTTCGACGGGATCCTCGCCCTGAACAGCCCTCCGGGTGGCCCGACCACCGCGACGATCGAGCTGCCCTGCGAGGTGCTCGCCCGGCCGTCCTGACCGGCCCCGACGCGCCCTGGCCGGCCTCTGTACGGAGCAGAGGCCGGCCAGGCGGGTCAGGCGGGCGACTCAGTCGGACAGGATGAGGCGGGAGATCTCGGCGATGACCTCGCCGGCCCGCGGCGTCAGATAGAAGTGGTTGCCCTGGAACACCTTCAGGGCGAACTCGCCTTCGGTGTGGGCGCGCCAGTCCTCGGCCTCGTCCACCGTGGTCAGCGGGTCGGCATCGCCCATGAAGGCGAAGATCGGACAGGTCACACGCGGAGTGCCGGCCGGATGGTAGGTCTCGATGGCCTGGTAGTCGGCCCGCAGGGTCGGCAGGACCAGGCGGCGGGTCTCGGGATCGGCGAAGACGGCCGGGTCGGTGCCGTTGAGCGCCTTGACGGAGGCGATGAGTGCCTCGTCGTCCTGACGGTGGACCGTCTCACCGCGGAACCGGGACGGTGCGCGCCGGCCGGAGACGATGATCCCCGCGGGGGACCGGCCCAGCTCACTCTCCATCAGCCGGCCCACCTCGAACGCGATCGCGGCGCCCATGCTGTGGCCGAAGAGCCAGGTCTGCTCCAGCCCGTCACGCGGCAGCTCGCGGAAGACACGCGCGGCCAGGGTGCGGATGTCGGTGACGGGCGGTTCCGTGTGGCGGTCCTGGCGCCCGGGGTACTGGACGGCGAGGACCTCGACCTTCCCGGCGAGCGCCCGTGAGACGGGGAAGTAGTAGCTCGCCGCACCGCCCGCGTGCGGGAAGCAGATCATCCTGGGGACCGCCTGGTCCGCCGGATGGAAGTCGCGAATCCAGATCGAGGCGCTGTAGGGGGAAGTGACAGACATCGAGCAGTCCTCGTTCTCGGATAGGTCCGACTGAAGCCTCCGCCTCAGAGCTGCCCCCAGCCTTCACGCCCCACAGGACGGGCGGAAGCCCTTAATCGCCCCTATACGCCGAGTGGCGGCGCCCGGACCCGGGGCGCCGGCACAGCCGGCGCGGTCCGTAAAGAGCGGCGTCGGGACAGGTGGAAACGGCCGGACACGATAGGGGCGAGCAGGGGTTGGGGCCCTACATCACCCTGCGTAGCGTTCCCGGCAAGCACGCGTCGAGGCGAATCGACGCCTTTCGACCCGGGGTGGCTTTGTGGGTGACCAGGAAAAGCTTCTTGACTACCTCAAGCGCGCGACTACGGACTTGCGTGCAGCCCGTAGGCGCATCGCTGAGATCGAGCACCGTGAGCGGGAACCCATCGCCGTCGTCGCGATGGCATGCCGCTATCCGGGCGGCGTGACCTCGCCCGAGGGCCTGTGGGACCTCGTGGACAAGGGCGTCGACGCGGTGTCGGCGTTCCCGTCCGACCGCGGCTGGGACGTCGAGGACCTCTACGACCCCGAACCCGGCAAACCGGGGAAGTCGGCGGCCCGCGAGGGCGGATTCCTCTACGACGCGGGCGACTTCGACGCCGAGCTCTTCGGTATCAGCCCGCGCGAGGCCACCGAGATCGACGCCCAGCAGCGGCTGCTTCTCGAAGTGTCCTGGGAGGTGCTGGAGCGCGCCGGCATCGACCCCACCACGCTCAAGGGCAGCCCGACCGGCGTGTTCGCCGGGGTCATGTACCACGACTACGCGGGCGGCAGCAACGGCGGAAGCCTCGTCTCCGGCCGTGTCGCCTACACCCTGGGCCTGGAGGGCCCCGCGGTGACCCTCGACACCGCCTGCTCCTCCTCGCTGGTCGCCCTGCACATGGCGATCCAGTCGCTGCGTTCGGGAGACAGCTCCCTCGCGCTCGCCGGCGGCGTGACGGTGATGTCGACCCCCGAGATGTTCGTCTACTTCAGCGAGCAGCGCGGCATGGCCGCGGACGGCCGTTGCAAGTCCTTCGACGCCTCCGCCAACGGCATCGGCTGCTCCGAAGGCGCCGGAATGCTCCTCCTGGAGCGGCTGTCCGACGCGCGCCGCAACGGTCACCCCGTACTCGCGGTGATCCGCGGCACCGCGGTCAACCAGGACGGCGCGAGCAACGGCCTCACCGCTCCCAACGGCCCCGCCCAGCAGCGCGTGATCAGGCAGGCCCTGACCAACGCGGGCCTGTCGGCGGCCGACGTGGACGTCATCGAGGCACACGGCACGGGAACGACGCTGGGTGACCCGATCGAGGCACAGGCCCTGCTGGCGACGTACGGGCAGGGGCGTACGGAGTCGCTGTGGCTCGGGTCCATCAAGTCGAACATGGGTCACACGCAGGCCGCGGCCGGGGTGGCGGGCATCATCAAGATGGTGCAGGCCATGCGGCACGACACCATGCCCAGGACGCTGCACGTGGACGAGCCGACGCCCCAGGTGGACTGGGAGGCGGGCGACGTCCGGCTGCTGACCGAGGCACGGGCGTGGCCGCCCGGTGAACGTCCCCGCCGCGCCGGCGTGTCGTCCTTCGGGATCAGCGGCACCAACGCCCACGTCATCGTCGAAGAGGCGCCCGCGGCCGAGGAGGAACCGGTGGAACGCCGGGAGCTGCCGGCCGTACCGCTGGTGATGTCCGCCAGGACACCCGCCGCGCTGCAGGCACTGCTCGACCGCATGGCCGCCGTCGACCAGGACGCGCTCGACGTGGCCTACTCGGCGGCGACGGGCCGGGCCGCCCTCGAACACCGCGCCGTACGGGTCGGGTCCGAGACCGTCATCGGCTCGGTCAGCGAGGGCAAACTGGCCTTCCTGTTCACCGGCCAGGGCAGCCAGTGGGTCGGCATGGGCCGCGAACTGTACGAGACGTTCCCGGTGTTCGCGGCGGCGTTCGACGAGGTCTGCGCCCTGCTCGACGTGCGCGAGGTGATGTGGAACGACGAAGAGGCCCTCGGCCGCACGGAGTTCACCCAGCCCGCGATCTTCGCCCTCGAAGTGGCGCTGTTCCGGCTCGTGCAGTCGTGGGGCATCAGGCCCGACCTGCTGGCCGGGCACTCCATCGGGGAGCTCGCGGCCGCACACGTCGGCGGCGTGCTCACCCTGGAGGACGCCGCCCGGCTGATCGAGGCACGGGGCCGGCTGATGCAGCAACTGCCGCCCGGCGGGGCCATGGTGGCCGTGCAGGCGGCGGAGGAGGAGGTCGTACCCCTCCTCGGTGACCGCGTGGGCATCGCGGCCGTCAACACACCGGACTCCGTGGTCATCTCCGGCGCGGAGGAGGCGGTGTCCGCGGTCGTCGAGCTGTTCACCGGCCGCAGGACGAGCCGGCTCAAGGTCTCGCACGCGTTCCACTCCCCACTGATGGACCCGATGCTGGACGACTTCCGGAAGGTCGCCGAGAGCGTCACCTACCACGAGCCGGTCATCCCGCTCACCAAGGACGTGGGATCGGCCGAGTACTGGCTGCGGCACGTGCGGGACACGGTGCGGTTCGCCGACGACGTCCGCGACCTCAAGGACCGGGGCGTCACACGGTTCCTCGAGATCGGACCGGACAGCGTGCTCACGGCGATGGCGGGACAGAACGCCGACGGCACGATGGCGGCCACGCTGCGCCGCGACCGCCCCAGCACGGAGAGCCTCTTCACCGGCGTCGGAAGACTGTTCACCGCCGGAGTCCCGGTCGACTGGAACGCCGTGTTCGAAGGACGCGGAGCACGGCGCGTCGACCTGCCGACCTACCCCTTCCAGCACAAGCGCTACTGGCGCACGACGGAGACGAGTCTCGCCTCCGCGGGACTGGAATCCGTCGAGCATCCGCTGCTGGGCGCGGGCGTCGCCCTGCCCGACGGCGGCGGGGTCGTGTTCACCGGACGGCTCTCCCCGGCCTCCCAGCCCCGGCTCGCCGACCACGACGCCCTCGGCGTCATCGTGGTGCCCGGTGAGGTCTTCCTGGAACTGGCGCTGTTCGCCGGAGAGCGGACGGGCCGCGGCCGGATCGAGGAACTCGACGTCCACGCGCCGCTGGTCCTCGCCGACACCGAGGACACCGTGACGCTGCGCGTGCTGGCCGACGAGGCCGGAACCGTCAGCGTGCACGCGCGCCGCGACGACCACGCTCCCTGGATCAGGCACGCCACCGGCACCCTGGCCACCGAGGCCGGCGAAGCCCTCTGGCCGCGCGACGACGAGACGTACACCGCACTGCTCGACGACGCCGCACAGACCGCCGGCCTCGCCCTGGACGGCGGGCGGACCCTGGCCCACGCGTGGCGCGGAGCGTCGGTGCGCCTCGACGAGCAGGGCACCCCGGTCCTGTCGGTGGAGTCCGTCGAGACCCGCCCGGTCACCACGGACGAGGTACGGGCACACACCGCCGGCCGCGAACCCCTCTTCCACCTCGACTGGGTCACCGCCCCGGCGCCCGCCGCCGAGACCGGCAGCCACACGCTCTACGAGTGCCCGCCGCTGGACGAGGCCGCGCCGGAAGGCTTCCGTACGCTCACCGCCGGGGTCCTCGCCGTCATCCAGCAGTACCTCGCCGACGGGGAGTCCGCACCCGAGAAGCTCGTGGTCGTCACCCGCGGCGCCGTCGACGGCGACGACCTCGCACACGCGGCCGTATGGGGCCTGGTGCGCGCGGCGGAATCGGAACACCCCGGCAGGTTCGTCCTGGTGGACCTGGACGCCGACGCCGAACTCCCCGAGGAGGCGCTGCGCCTCGACGAGCCCGAGATCTCCGTCCGCGGCGGCGAGATCCGGGTCGCGAGGCTGGCCCGCGTCACCGCGACGGGCGGCGGAACCCCGGAGTGGGGCGCGCACGGCACGGTCCTCGTCACCGGTGGACTCAACGGACTCGGCGCCCTGACCGCCAGGCACCTCACCGCCGAGCACGGCGTCAAGAAGCTCCTGCTGACCAGCCGGCGCGGCATGGACACACCCGGCGCCGCCGAACTGGTCGCGGACCTGACCGGGTCGGGCGCCGAGGTGGAGGTGGCCGCCTGCGACGTCACCGACCGGGACGCCCTGGCCGCACTGCTCGCCGAACACCCCCTGACGGCCGTCGTGCACTCGGCCGGTGTACTGGACGACGCGCTCATCGGCGCGCTCACGCCCGACCGGCTGGACGCGGTCATGCGGCCGAAGGTCGACGCGGCCTGGCACCTGCACGAACTCACCCGCGACCACGACCTCTCGGCGTTCGTGATCTTCTCGTCCGTGGCCGGCACGCTCGGCGGCGCCGGACAGGGCAACTACGCCGCCGCCAACGCCTGGCTGGACGCCCTCGCCCGGCACCGGACCGCCAGGGGACTGCCCGCGCTGACCCTGGGCTGGGGTCCCTGGACCGAGGTCGGCGGCATGGCCGACCGTCTGGACGACGCCGAACTGCAGCGGCTCACCCGCACGGGCATGCCGCCGCTGTCCCCGGCCGAGGGACTGGCGCTGCTGGACACCGCGCTCCTGCCCGGTCTCCCCGCGGCGATGCTCCCGGTCCGCTTCGACCTGGCGACGATGCGGTCGCTGGCCGAGTCGGGAACGCTCTCCGCCGTCTTCGGCGGTCTGGTACGCGTCCAGGCCCGCCGGGCCTCCGCCGGCAGGGCGTCGTGGGAGCGACTGGCCCAACTGGACGAGGCGGAGCGCAAGAAGTTCCTCCTGGAGCTGGTGCGCGAGCACGTCGCCCGGGTCCTCGGACACGGCGGAGCCGACGAGGTGGAACCGCACCGCGCGCTCAACGAGCTCGGCCTCACCTCGCTGGGAGCGGTCGAGCTGCGCAACGGCCTCAACGCCGACAGCGGGCTGTCACTGCCTCCGACGCTGGCCTACGACCACCCGACCTGCCTCGCGATCGCCGAGCTCGTGTACGACGGCCTGCGTCCGGCGGAGACCGACCTGGCGGCACCGCTGCTGGCCGAGCTCAACCGGCTGGAGGCCGCCGTGGCCGAACTCGCCTCGGACGACGAGGCCCACGCCAAGGTCACGGCGCGGCTGGAGGCGCTGTCGCGGCGGGCCAGGGACGCGCGGAGCGGGACGGAAGAGCCGGCCGCCGAGCTGGTGCCCGACTCGGACGACGAACTGTTCGCGGTGCTGAACAAGGAACTGGGCCTGTCCTGACGGACCTCGCCTCTGCTTGTGGACTTTCACGGATGGGTTGATGACGATGTCGAAGGACTCCAACGACGACAGGCTTCGCGAGTATCTGCGGCTTGCCACCGGTGAGTTGCAGCAGACTCGGCGCCGTCTGCGCGAGGTGGAGGACCGCGAGCGGGAGCCGATCGCGATCGTGGGGATGGCGTGCCGCTTCCCCGGTGGCGCGGTCTCGCCGGAGGGCCTGTGGGACCTGGTCGCCGACGGCCGGGACACGGTGGGCGAGTTCCCCACCGACCGGGGCTGGGACCTGGAGCGGCTCTACGACCCGGACGGCACCGGCGAGAACACCAGCTACGTCAACCGGGGCAGCTTCCTCCCCGACGCGGGTGACTTCGACCCGGAGTTCTTCGGGATCAGCCCGCTCGAGGCCGCGGTCATGGACCCGCAGCAGCGGCTGCTCCTGGAGGCGTCCTGGGAGGCGGTGGAGCGGGCCGGCATCGACCCCTCCTCGCTGAAGGGCAGCGCCACCGGCGTGTACGCGGGGCTGGTCTACCACGACTACCCGAGCAGCGCCGTCACCGGAGCGCTGGTCTCCGGCCGGGTCGCCTACACCCTGGGCCTGGAGGGCCCCGCGGTGACGGTCGACACCGCCTGCTCGTCCTCGCTGGTCGCGCTGGACCTGGCCGTCAAGGCCCTGCGGTCCGGCGAGTGCTCCCTCGCGCTGGCCGGCGGCGTCGCGGTCATGTCGTCACCCATCACGTTCGTGGAGTTCAGCAGGCAGCGCGGCCTGTCGCTGGACGGGCGCTGCAAGGCGTTCGCCGCGGCGGCCGACGGCACCGGCTGGGGCGAGGGCGTCGGCATGCTGGTGCTGGAGCGCCTGTCGGAGGCCCGGCGCAACGGCCACCAGGTGCTGGCGGTGGTACGGGGCACGGCCACCAACCAGGACGGTGCCAGCAACGGCATCACCGCGCCCAACGGCCCGTCCCAGCGCCGCGTGATCCAGCAGGCGCTGGCGAACGCCGGCCTGTCGACGGCCGACGTGGACGTGGTGGAGGCACACGGCACGGGCACCACGCTGGGTGACCCCATCGAGGCGCAGGCACTGCTCGCCACCTACGGGCAGGACCGTCCCGACGGAAAGCCGCTGTGGCTGGGATCGGTCAAGTCGAACATCGGCCACACGCAGGCCGCCGCCGGCGTCGCGGGCATCATCAAGATGGTCCAGGCGATGCGGCACGGCCTCATGCCGAGGACCCTGCACGTGGACGAGCCGTCACCGAAGGTGGACTGGACGGCGGGCGAGGTCCGGCTGCTGACCGAGGCCCGCCCCTGGCCGGCCGGCGAGGAACCGCGCCGCGCCGCCGTGTCGTCGTTCGGGGCCAGCGGCACGAACGCCCACATCATCCTGGAGGAGGCCAAGCCCGTCGAGGACGCGGCGGAGCCGGAGGAGCGCCGGGACCTCCCCGCCGTACCCGTCGTGGTGTCGGCCAGGACCCCCGAAGCCCTCCAGGCACAGATCGAGCGCGTCACCGCGGTCGAGCGGAGCGCACTCGACGTGGCGTTCTCCGCGGTGACCGGCCGGGCCACCTTCGAACACCGCGCCGTCCTGATCGGCTCCCAGCACATCGTCGACGTGGCCCGTGAAGGCCGCCTGGCGTTCCTGTTCACCGGACAGGGCAGCCAGCGCCTGGGCATGGGCCGGGAGCTGTACGAGACGTTCCCGGTGTTCGCGGACGCCTTCGACGAGGTGTGCGGTGCCCTGGACCTGCCGCTGAAGCACGTCGTGTGGAGCGACGAAGAGGCCCTGCACCGTACGGAGTTCACGCAGCCGGCGATCTTCGCCGTCGAGGTGGCGCTGTTCCGCCTGGTCGAGACGTGGGGGATCACGCCGGACCTCCTGGCCGGTCACTCGATCGGTGAGGTGGCGGCGGCGCATGTCGCGGGTGTGCTGAGCCTCGGGGACGCTGCGCGGCTGATCGTGGCGCGGGGCCGGCTGATGCAGGCACTGCCCTCGGGCGGAGCCATGGTGGCGATCCAGGCCACCGAGGAGGAAGTCACCCCGCATCTCACCGACGAAGTGAGCGTCGCGGCCATCAACACCCCGACGTCCGTGGTCGTTTCGGGTGCCGAGGACGCGGTCGCGGCCGTGGTCGGGCACTTCGCCGACCGCAAGACGTCCCGCCTGAAGGTCTCGCACGCGTTCCATTCCCCGTTGATGGAGCCGATGCTGGAGGAGTTCCGGCAGGTCGCCGAGTCGGTGACGTATCAGCAGCCGAAGATCCGCCTCACCAAGGACATGGGGTCCGCGGAGTTCTGGGTGCGGCACGTCCGCGACGCGGTGCGGTTCGCCGACGACGTGACCCGCCTGCGGGACGAGGGCGTGGACCGGTTCCTGGAGATCGGCCCCGACGGCGTACTGACGACGATGGTCGACGGAGCGGTGGCCGCGGCCACCCTCCGTCGCGAACGCCCCGAGACCGCCACGCTTCTTGAGGCCGTGGGACGGCTGTACGCGGTCGGCGTTCCGGTGGACTGGAAGGCGGTGCTCGCCGGCCGCGGCGCCCGCCAGGTGGAACTGCCCACCTACCCGTTCCAGCGCCGGCGCTTCTGGCTGGTCGACGAGGCGACGAACACCGATCCGGCCTCCATGGGCCTGGGCGCCGCACGGCATCCGCTGCTGGGCGCGACGGTCATGATGGCGGACTCCGACCAACTGGTGTTCACCGGACGCCTGTCGACCGCCTCGCAGCCGTGGCTCGCCGACCACGTCGTCGGCGACACGGTCGTCTTCCCGGGCACCGGGTTCGTGGAACTGGCGGTGCGCGCGGGCGACGAGGTCGGCTGCGGGCGCGTCGAGGAACTGGCCGTCGAGACGCCACTGGTGCTCCCGGAGCGCGGCGGTGTGGCCGTCCAGGTCGTCGTCGGGGCCGCGGACGCCTCCGGCTGCCGTGCCGTGACGGTCTACTCCCGCGACGAGAACGCCATCGACACGCCCTGGACGCGGCACGCGGTCGGGCTGCTGGCCGCGAGCGTGACCGGCGGGACCGCGCTGACCCAGTGGCCGCCGGCCGACGCCGAGCCGGTCGACCTGGACGGCTTCTACGGCCGGCTCACCGACGCGGGCCTGTCCTACGGGCCCGCCTTCCAGGGGCTCAAGGCTGCCTGGCGACGCGGCGACGAGGTGTTCGCCGAGGCCGGCGTGCCGGAGAGCGTGGAGGCGGGCGCCTTCGGGCTGCACCCTGCCGTCTTCGACGCGGCGGTGCGCGCGTTCGCGCTGTCCGGGGCGGCCGGGAACGACACGGCTCTCCTGCCGTCCTCCTGGCGAGGAGTGGAACTGCACGCGTCCGGTGCGGGCACGGTGCGGGTCCACGTCACCCGCCTCCCCGACGGCGACGTCACCCTGGCGATCGCCGACGCGACCGGCGAACCCGTCGCGACCGTCGAGTCCCTGACACTGCGCCCGCTCTCGGCACTGGCGACGCCGCACACCGACTCGCTCTACCGCGTCACCTGGACGCCGGCGGAGTCGGGCGGTTCCGTGCTTGCGGACGAAGAGGTGTCCGCCGGCGCGTCTGCCGATGTGGAGGTGCTGCGCGTCGGTGGTGCCGGTGGCGTCGGCGGGGTTTCCGAGGGTTCCGTGGCTCTGGCTGTCGGGGAGGCCCTTGGGGCGTTGCAGTCGGCGGTGTCGCGTCTGGTGGTGGTCACGCGGGGTGCGGTGTCGGTGGCGGGTGAGGATGTCACCGGTTTGGCCGGGGCCGCGGTGTGGGGTCTGGTGCGCAGTGCGCAGTCGGAGGATCCGGGGCGGTTCGTGCTGCTGGACCTGCCCGGCGGCGACACCGGTGCGGCCATGGACGCCGATGCCGAGCGGGTCGCGGTGGAGCGGGCGCTGGCGACCGGTGAGCCGCAGGTGGTGATGCGCGACGGCGTGGCGTACGTGCCGCGGCTGGCCCGCGTGTCGCACGCGGCTGCGACTGCGGGTACGGACGCGGAGTCGGTGCCGTCGTCGGTGTTCGGTGACTCCGTGCTGGTGACGGGTGCGTCGGGTGCGCTCGGCGGCCTGGTCGCGCGGCATCTGGTGACCGAGCACGGTGTGGGCCGACTGCTGTTGGTGAGCCGTCGTGGCGCGGACGCGCCGGGTGCGGCCGAACTGGCCGGGGAGTTGACCGGTCTGGGCGCCGAGGTCGAGTTCGCCGCGTGTGACGTGGCGGACCGCGCAGCCGTGGCGGGACTGCTGGAGAGGCGTTCGCTCAGTGGTGTCGTCCACGCGGCGGGTGTCCTGGACGACGGACTGATCGGGTCCCTGACCCCGGAGCGTGTGGAGCGCGTGCTGCGTCCGAAGGCGGACGCGGCCTGGCATCTGCACGAGCTGACGCGCGAGATGGACCTGTCGGCGTTCGTGCTGTTCTCCTCCGCGTCCGGAGTTCTCGGCGTGGCGGGCCAGGGCAACTACGCGGCGGCCAACGCCTTCCTGGACGGCCTCGCCGCGCACCGGCGTGCCCAGGGCCTGACCGCCCAGTCCCTCGCCTGGGGACCCTGGAGCCAGGCAGCAGGCATGCTCGGCACCCTGAACGAGGCCGACCGGTCCCGGATGGAGCGGGGCGGCATCCTTCCCCTGTCCAACCGCGAGGGCCTCACGCTCCTCGATGCCGCGGCGCGGACGGCCGAGCCCACCGCGCTGCCGTTGAAACTGAACCTCGCGGCGGTCCGCGCCAGCGGCTCGGTACCGGAGGTGCTGCGCGGTCTGATCCCCGTGGTCACGCGCGGTACCGCGCGCACCCGCTCCGACGCGGACGGCATCCGCCGACAGCTCATGGGCCTCGCCGAGGACCGGCGACTCGACATGCTGCTCACCCTGGTCCGTACGCAGTCCGCCCTGACCCTCGGCTACGCCGGACCGGAGGCGGTCGGCCCGGAACGTACGTTCCGGGACCTGGGGGTCGACTCGCTGGCGGCCATGGAGCTGCGCAACGGGCTGGGCCGGGCGACGGGCCTGAAGCTGCCCTCGACGCTCGTGTTCGACTACCCCACCCCCGCCGTCCTCGCGCGCCATCTGCTGGACGAGATCTCGGGAACCGTGCACACGGGACACGTCACGGCGGCCGTGACCGTGGCCGACGACGACCCGATCGTCATCATCGGCATGGCGTGCCGCTACCCCGGCGGGGTGTCCTCGCCGGAGGACCTGTGGCGGCTGGTGGCCGACGGCACGGACGTGGTCTCGGGCTTCCCCACCGACCGTGGCTGGAACCTGGAGCGGCTCTACGACCCCACCGGCACCCGGCCGCACACCAGCTACGTCGACCAGGGCGGGTTCCTGTACGACGCGGCGCAGTTCGACCCCGGCTTCTTCGGGATCGCGCCGAACGAGGCGCTCATGATGGACCCGCAGCAGCGTCTGCTGCTGGAGGCGTCCTGGGAGGCGCTGGAGCGTGCGGGCATCGACCCGACGACACTCAAGGGCAGCGCGACCGGTGTGTTCACCGGAATGACCTACCACGACTACGCCCACAACAGTGCCACCGGCGCCATCGCCTCGGGCCGCGTGTCCTACGTCCTCGGGCTCGAGGGCCCGGCGGTGACGATCGACACCGCGTGCTCCTCCTCGCTCGTCGCGCTGCACTGGGCCGCCCAGGCGCTGCGGTCGGGAGAGTGCTCGCTCGCCCTCGCCAGCGGGATCGCCGTGATGGCGACGCCGGAGAACTTCATCGAGTTCAGCGAGCAGCGCGGACTGGCCTCGGACGGACGCTGCAAGTCGTACGCGGCGGCGGCCGACGGCACCGGCTGGGGCGAAGGCGTGGGCATGCTGCTGGTCGAGCGCCTCTCCGACGCCCGGCGCAACGGCCACCCGGTGCTGGCGGTCGTGCGGAGCACGGCGGTCAACCAGGACGGCGCAAGCAACGGCCTGACCGCTCCCAACGGCCCCGCCCAGCAGCGGGTGATCCGGCAGGCCCTCGCCAACGCGGGCCTGTCGGGCGCCGACGTGGACGTGGTCGAGGGCCATGGCACGGGCACCACCCTTGGCGACCCGATCGAGGCGCAGGCGCTGCTGGCCACGTACGGCCAGGAACGTGCCGAGGGCCGGCCGTTGTGGCTGGGGTCGATCAAGTCGAACATGGGCCATACGCAGGCCGCGGCCGGCGCCGCAAGCATCATCAAGGTCATCGAGGCGATGCGCCACGGCGTGATGCCGAAGACGCTGCATGTGGACGAGCCGACTCCGCAGGTGGACTGGGAGGCTGGCGAGGTCCGGCTGCTGGCGGAGGCGCGGGAGTGGCCGTCCGAGGGCCGTCCGCGTCGTGCGGCGGTGTCGTCGTTCGGGATCAGCGGCACCAACGCCCACGTCATCATCGAGGAGGCGCCGCCCGTCGAGGAGCAGGCGCCGCCGGTGGTCACCGTCACGGGGCCCGTCGCCTGGCCGCTGTCGGCCGACGGCCCGGAGGCACTGCGCGAGCAGGCCGGGCGGCTCCTCGCCCACCTGGAGGGCCTGCCGGACGCGGCTGCCGCGGACGTGGGCCTGTCGTTGGCGACGGAGCGAGCGGCCCTCGGCCACCGTGCGGTGATCGTCGGGGACGACCGCCCGGCACTCCTCGCGGGCCTCACCGCACTCGCCGACGGAAGCCCTTCGCCTGCGGTGGTGACCGGCGAGCGGCGAGAAGGCCAGTTCGCGTTCCTGTTCACCGGGCAGGGCAGTCAGCGCCTGGGCATGGGCCGGGAGTTGTACGAGACGTTCCCGGTGTTCGCGGCGGCGTTCGACGCGGTGTGTGACGCGCTCGACCTGCCGCTGAAGGACGTGGCGTGGGGCGACGAGGAAGCGCTCAACCGTACGGAGTTCACGCAGCCGGCGATCTTCGCCGTCGAGGTGGCGTTGTTCCGCCTGGTCGAAGCGTGGGGTCTGAAGGCGGACTTCCTGGCCGGTCACTCGATCGGTGAGGTGGCGGCGGCTCATGTCGCGGGTGTGCTGAGTCTGGAGGACGCTGCGCGGCTGATCGTGGCGCGGGGCCGGCTGATGCAGGCACTGCCCTCGGGCGGAGCCATGGTGGCGATCCAGGCCACCGAGGCGGAGATCACCCCGCATCTCACCGACGAAGTGAGCGTCGCGGCGGTCAACACCCCGACGTCCGTGGTCGTTTCGGGCGCCGAGGACGCGGTCGCGGCCGTGGTCGGGCACTTCGCCGACCGCAAGACGTCCCGGCTGAAGGTGTCGCACGCGTTCCACTCGCCGCTGATGGAGCCGGTGCTGGAGGAGTTCCGGCAGGTCGCCGAGTCGGTGACGTATCAGCAGCCGAAGATCCGCCTCACCAAGGACATGGGGTCCGCGGACTTCTGGGTGCGGCACATCCGTGACGCGGTGCGCTTCGCCGACGACGTGACCCGCCTGCGGGACGAGGGCGTCAGCCGGTTCCTGGAGATCGGGCCGGACGGGATCCTCGCCGGGATGGCCCGGCAGACCATGCCGGACGCCGTCGTGGCGGCCACGCTGCGCCGTGAGCGGTCCGAGGCCACGACCCTGCTGTCCGCTGTCGGACAGCTGCACGTGAGCGGCGCGTCGCCCGACTGGAGCGCCGTGTTCGCCGGACGCGGGGCGCGGCGGGTCGACCTGCCCACCTACGCCTTCCAGCGGCAGTCGTTCTGGCTGGAGTCGGGACGCGGCGCGGAGGAGTCCGGCCATCCGTTGCTGGACGGTGTCGTGGTCGTCGCGGGCGCGGACCAGGTGGTGCTGTCCGGACGCCTGTCGGTGGGCTCGCAGCCCTGGCTGGCCGACCACGTGGTGGCCGAAGCAGTGGTCTTCCCCGGCGCCGGATATGTGGAGCTGGCGGTCCGCGCGGGCGACGAGGTCGGCTGCGGCCGGGTCGAGGAGCTGACGATCGAGGCACCGCTGGTGCTCGACCGGCGGACGGCGACGGCCGTACAGCTGGTGGTCGGCGCGGACGACGGTTCGGGCCGCCGGTCCATCGAGGTGTACGCCCGCGGCGAGGACGAGCTGTACGCGTCCTGGGTGCGGCACGCTGCCGGAACGCTGGCCGCCGCGACCGGCGCCCTCACCGAGGACCTGTCCCAGTGGCCCCCGGCCGAGGCGGTCCCGGTGGACGTGTCGGGCCTGTACGCGGGCCTGGCCGAAGCCGGAGTGGAGTACGGGCCGGTCTTCCAGGGGCTGAAGGCCGCCTGGCGGCGCGGTGACGAGGTGTTCGCCGAGGTGGCGTTGCCGGCGGCGGTGGACCGGTTCGGTCTGCATCCGGCACTGCTCGACGCGGCACTGCACGCGATTCCGCTGCTGCTGGACGGCGACCGTGTGGTGCTGCCGTTCTCGTGGGCGGGAGTGGAGCTGCACGCCACGGGGGCCGACACCCTGCGGGTACGGGTGGCGTCGACGGGTGCGGACCAGGTGCGGCTGGACGCGGCGGACGGCGCGGGCCGGCCGGTGGTGTCCGTGGACACCCTGATGCTGCGGGAGCTGTCCGCGCAGTCACTGGCGCGGGTCGACTCGCTGTACCAGGTCGAGTGGACGCCGATGGCCTCGGGCGGCGGTGTGGTCACCGGCGCGAAGGTCTGGCGTGCCGAGGACGACGACGTACTGTCCGCACTGAGTTCCCTGCTGGAGGTGCTGCAGACGGAGAGCGGCAGCCTGGTGGTGGTGACCCGGGGTGCCGTGTCGGTGGCGGGCGAGGACATCACCGACCTGACCGGCGCCGCGGTGTGGGGCCTCGCACGCAGCGCGCAGTCCGAGGATCCCGGACGTGTCGTCCTGCTCGACCTGCCCGATGCCGCCGACGCCGCGGAGATCGAGGCGGGCGTCGCACTGGCCCTGGCGACCGGAGAGCCCCAGGTGGCGGTCCGGGACGGCAAGTGCCTCGTGCCGCGCCTGCGGGCGGTGACCGGTTCCGGCGCGGGAGCGGAGACGGTGCCGTCGACGGTGTTCGGCGACGCGGTGCTGGTGACGGGTGCGTCGGGTGCGCTCGGCGGCCTGGTCGCCCGGCACCTGGTGACCGAACACGGGGTCAAGCACCTGCTGTTGGTCAGCCGCCGTGGTGCGGACGCACCGGGTGGGGCCGAACTGGCCGGGGAGTTGACCGGTCTGGGCGCCGAGGTCGAGTTCGCCGCCTGTGACGTGGCGGACCGCGAGGCGGTGGCGGGGCTGTTGGAGGGGCGTTCGCTCAGTGGTGTCGTCCACGCGGCGGGTGTGCTGGACGACGGGCTGATCGGCTCGCTGACGCCGGAGCGCCTGGCGCGCGTGCTGCGGCCCAAGGCGGACGCGGCCCGCTACCTGCACGAGCTGACGCGCGAGATGGACCTCTCCGCGTTCGTCATGTTCTCCTCCGTCGCCGGTGTGCTGGGCGGACCGGGGCAGGGCAACTACGCCGCCGCCAACGCCTACCTGGACGCGCTCGCGGTGCACCGGCGGGCGCAGGGCCTGGCCGCCCAGTCGCTGGCCTGGGGCCTGTGGGCGACCGAGGCAGGCATGGGCGGCGACATGCTGGAGGAGGACCGGGAGCGGTTGAACCGGGCCGGCATGGTGGGCATCACGCCCGGCCAGGGCCTCGAACTCCTCGACGTGGCCGGCTCGCTGGACGCCTCGGTGCTGGTCCCCATCAACCTGGACGCCCGGACCCTGGAGGCCAACGAGCTGCCGCCGCTGCTGCGCGGCCTGGTGCGCGGTGCCTCCACACGGCGTGCCGTGTCGGCCGCCGGAGCGGGCGGCGCCGACGCGCTGCGGCAGCAGCTGGCCGGGCTGTCCGCCGACGAGCAGCAGGAGGAGCTGCTGACGCTCGTACGTACGCACGCCGCCGCCGTGCTGGGACACGCGGGCCCGGAAGCGGTCGAGCCGGAGCGGGCCTTCAAGGACCTGGGCTTCGACTCGCTCGGAGCGGTGGAGTTCCGCAACACGCTCAACTCCGCCACCGGTCTGCGACTGCCTCCCACGCTCATCTTCGACTACCCCAACGCCCGGGTCCTGGCCGAACACCTGGTCACGGAAGTGGCACCCGACCAGGGCGACGACACCGCGGGCCACGAGGACCGGATCCGCCGCCTGCTGGGGACGATCCCGCTCACCCGGCTCCGTGACGCGGGGCTGATGGACACCCTGCTCGAACTCGCCGGTGCCGCCCCCGCGACCGCCACCACCACGGACGAGCCCGAGTCGGAGCAGGACTCGATCGACGAGATGGACACCGATGCCCTGATCAGCATGGCCCTGCAAGACACCGATCTCGACGACGCCGCGCGACAAGCCTGAGGACACAATGCCCGACAACGATCAGAAGCTCGTGGCGGCGCTGCGCGCGTCGCTCAAAGAGACCGAGAACCTCCGTACCCGCAACCGTGCTCTGCAGGCCGCCGCCAGCGAGCCGATCGCGATCGTCGCTGTGAGCTGTCGTTACCCCGGTGCGGATTCGCCGGAGGCGTTGTGGCAGCTGGTGGCCGACGGCGAGGACGCCGTCTCCTGGTTCCCCACCAACCGTGGCTGGGACGAGGCGGCGATCTACGACCCGGAGCCCGGGCTGCCCGGCAAGACGTACACCCGTGAAGGCGGATTCCTGTACGACGCCGGGGAGTTCGACCCCACCTTCTTCGGCATCGCGCCCAACGAGGCCCTGGTCATCGACCCGCAACAGCGGTTGCTGCTGGAGGCGTCCTGGGAGGTGCTGGAGCGCGCGGGCATCGACCCGACCTCGCTCAAGGGCACCGCGACCGGTGTGTTCGCGGGGATGATGTACCACGACTACACCTACAACAGCAGTACCGGTGCGATCGCCTCGGGCCGAGTGGCGTACACGCTGGGCCTCGAAGGTCCGGCGGTCACGGTCGACACCGCGTGCTCGTCCTCGCTGATCGCCCTGAACCAGGCCATCCAGGCCCTGCGGTCGGGGGAGTGCACCCTCGCCCTCGCGGGTGGTGTGACCGTCATGGCGACCCCCGAGACGCTCGTCGAGATGAGCCTCCAGCGCGGCTTGTCGGCGGACGGGCGCTGCCGGTCGTACGCGGCGGCGGCCGACGGCACGGGCTGGGCCGAGGGTGTGGGCATGCTGCTCGTCGAGCGGCTCTCCGACGCCCGCCGCAACGGGCACCCGGTGCTGGCGGTGGTGCGGGGCATGGCCACCAACCAGGACGGCGCCAGCAACGGCCTCACGGCCCCCAACGGCCCGTCCCAGCGCCGGGTGATCCGGCAGGCACTGGCCAACGCCCGGCTGTCCGCGGACCAGATCGACATGGTCGAGGGACACGGCACGGGCACCACGCTGGGTGACCCGATCGAGGCGCAGGCGCTGCTCGCCACCTACGGCCAGGACCGTCCTGACGGAAAGCCGTTGTGGCTGGGGTCGATCAAGTCGAACATCGGGCACACGCAGGCGGCGGCCGGTGTGGCGGCCATCGTCAAGGTCATCGAGGCGATGCGGCACGGTGTGATGCCGAAGACGCTGCACGTGGACGAGCCGACTCCGCAGGTGGACTGGGAGGCGGGTGACGTCCGGCTGCTGACGGAGGCGCGGGAGTGGCCCTCCGAGGGCCGTCCGCGTCGTGCGGCGGTGTCGTCGTTCGGGATCAGCGGCACCAACGCCCACGTCATCATCGAGGAGGCGCCGCCCGTCGAGGAGACGCCCGCCGAACGACACGAGCTGCCTGCCGTTCCGCTGGTCGTGTCGGCCCGGACGCGCGAGGCGCTGCAGGCGCAGATCGAGCAGCTCACCTCCCTCGACGGGGACGAACTGGACGTGGCGTACTCCGCCGCCACGGGGCGGGCCGCCCTTGAGCACCGCGCGGTGCTGGTCGGATCCGAGACGGTGACCGGCACGGTCACCGAGGGCAAGCTGGCGTTCCTGTTCACCGGGCAGGGCAGTCAGCGCCTGGGCATGGGCCGGGAGCTGTACGAGACGTTCCCGGTGTTCGCGGACGCCTTCGACGAGGTGTGCGGTGCCCTGGACCTGCCGCTGAAGGACGTGGTCTGGGACGACGAAGAGGCCCTGCACCGTACGGAGTTCACCCAGCCGGCGATCTTCGCCGTCGAGGTGGCGCTGTTCCGGCTGGTCGAGGCATGGGGCCTGAAGGCGGACTTCCTGGCCGGTCACTCGATCGGTGAGGTGGCGGCGGCTCATGTCGCCGGTGTGCTGAGTCTGGAGGACGCTGCGCGGCTGATCGTGGCGCGGGGCCGGCTGATGCAGGCACTGCCGTCCGGTGGGGCGATGGTGGCGATCCAGGCCACGGAGGAAGAGGTCACCCCGCATCTCACCGACGAGGTGGGGATCGCGGCGGTCAACACCCCGACGTCCGTGGTCGTTTCGGGTGCCGAGGAGGCGGTGGCGGCCGTGGTCGGGCACTTCGCCGACCGCAAGACGTCGCGGCTGAAGGTGTCGCACGCGTTCCACTCGCCGCTGATGGAGCCGATGCTGGAGGAGTTCCGGCAGGTCGCCGAGTCGGTGACGTACCAGCAGCCGAAGATCCGCCTCACCAAGGACATGGGGTCGGCGGACTTCTGGGTGCGACACGTCCGCGACGCGGTGCGGTTCGCCGACGACGTGACCCGCCTGCGGGACGAGGGCGTCAGCCGGTTCCTGGAGATCGGGCCGGACGGCGTACTGACCGCCATGGTGCAGCAGATCGACGAGGGGACCGTGGCGGCCACCCTGCGCCGGGACCGCCCCGAGGTGACGAGCCTGTTCACCGCGATCGGGCGGCTGTTCACCGTGGGAGCCCGGGTCGACTGGGAAGCCGTGTTCGGCGGGCGCGGGGCGCGGCGGGTCGACCTGCCCACCTACCCCTTCCAGCGGCAGATGTTCTGGCTCGAGTCGGCACGTGTCCTGGAGGAGTCCGGCCACCCGTTGCTGGACGGCGTGGTGGCCGTCGCGGGTACGGACCAGGCGGTGCTGTCCGGACGCCTGTCGGTGGGCTCACAGACCTGGCTGACCGATCACATGGTGAGCGGCGCCGTCCTCTTCCCGGGCACCGGCTTCGTCGAACTCGCGGTGCGCGCGGGCGACGAGGTCGGCTGCGGCCGGGTCGAGGAGCTGACCATCGAGGCACCGCTGGTGCTGGACCAGCGCGCGGCGACGGTCATCCAGCTGGTGGTCGGGCCGGACGACGGTTCGGGCCGCCGGTCCGTCGAGGTGTACGCCCGCGGCGAGGACGAGCCGTACGCGTCCTGGGAACGGCACGCCGCCGGAACGCTGGCCACCGCAACCGGCGCACAGGCCCGGGACCTGACCCAGTGGCCGCCGGCCGGTGCCGAGCAGGTCGGCCTCGACGGCTTCTACGGCCAGCTCGACGAGGCGGGCCTGTCGTACGGGCCGGCCTTCCAGGGGCTGAAGGCCGCCTGGCGGCGGGGCGACGAGGTGTTCGCGGAGGTGGCGCTCTCGGGAGCCGTGGACCGGTTCGGTCTGCACCCGGCGCTGCTGGACTCGGCGCTGCACGCGATTCCGCTGCTGTCGGACGGCGAGCGCGTGGTGCTGCCGTTCTCGTGGGCGGGAGTGGAACTGCACGCCACCGGCGCCGACACCCTGCGCATACGCCTGGTGTCGACGGGCCCGGACCAGGTGACCCTGGACGCGGCGGACGGCTCCGGGCAGCCCGTCGTGTCCGTGGCCGCGCTGACGCTGCGCGAGATGTCCGCGCAGTCCCTCGTGCGGGTCGACTCGCTGTACCAGGTGGAGTGGACCCCGGCGGCTCAGACCGGCGCGCTCGGCGAGCCGAGCGGGTTGGTGTCGGCGGACGGAGACGTGTCCGCTGGGGCGTCTGCCGATGTGGAGGTGCTGCGGGTCGATGACACCGGCGGGGCCTCCGTGGCCTCGGCCGTCAGCCAGGTGCTGGTGGCGTTGCAGTCGGCGGTGTCGCGTCTGGTGGTGGTCACGCGGGGCGCGGTGTCGGTGGCGGGTGAGGATGTCACCGGTTTGGCCGGGGCCGCGGTGTGGGGTCTGGTGCGCAGTGCGCAGTCGGAGGATCCGGAACGGTTCGTCCTGCTGGACCTGCCCGGCGCCGACACCGGTGCGGCCACGGACGCCGATGCCGAGCGGGCCGCGGTGGAGCGGGCGCTGGCGACCGGTGAGCCGCAGGTGGTGATGCGCGACGGCGTGGCGTACGTGCCGCGGCTGGCACGTATGGCGAACGCGGCTGCGACTGCGGACGCGGAGTCGGTGCCGTCGTCGGTGTTCGGTGACTCCGTGCTGGTGACGGGTGCGTCGGGTGCGCTCGGCGGCCTGGTCGCGCGGCATCTGGTGACCGAGCACGGTGTGGGCCGGCTGCTGTTGGTGAGCCGTCGTGGCGCGGACGCGCCGGGTGCCGCCGAACTGGCCGGCGAACTGACCGGTCTGGGCGCCGAGGTGGAGTTCGCCGCGTGTGACGTGGCGGACCGTGCAGCCGTGGCGGGACTGCTGGAGGGGCGTTCGCTCACCGGTGTGGTGCACGCGGCGGGCATCCTGGACGACGCACTCATCGGGTCCCTGACCCCGGAGCGTGTCGAACGCGTCCTGCGCCCGAAGGCGGACGCGGCCTGGCATCTGCACGAGCTGACGCGCGAGATGGACCTGTCGGCGTTCGTACTGTTCTCCTCCGCCGCCGGCGTGATCGGCGGACCGGGCCAGGGCAACTACGCGGCGGCCAACGCCTTCCTGGACGGACTCGCCGCCCACCGGCGTGCCCAGGGCCTGCCCGCCCAGTCCCTCGCCTGGGGCCTGTGGTCGACGGAGTCCGGCATGGGCGGGGAGCTGGTGGAAGGCGACCGGCAGCGGCTGAACCGTGCCGGCATGGAGGGCCTGTCGCCCGACCAGGGCCTGCAGCTCTTCGACGTGGCCAGTGCGTCGGCCGCGACGGCGCTGGTCCCCATGAACCTGGACGTCAGGACCCTGGACGCCGAAGACGTACCGTCGCTGTTGCGGGGCCTGGTGCGCAGCAGCGCCGTACGGCGTGCGGTGTCGGCGCAGGGTGGGGGCGAGACGGACGCGCTGCGACAGCGGCTGGCCGGACTGACCGACGCCGAACGGTACGAGGAACTGCTGACGCTCGTACGCACGCATGCGGCCGCCGTCCTCGGACACGCGAGCGCGGAGGCCATCGAGCCGGAGCGGGCCTTCAAGGACCTGGGCTTCGACTCGCTGGGCGCGGTCGAGTTCCGTAACGCGCTCAACGCCGTCACGGGGCTGCGGCTGCCGCCCACCCTGATCTTCGACTACCCCAACGCCCGGGTGCTGGCCGAGCACCTGGTCACGGAAGTGGCACCCGCGGCCGCGTCGCAGCGGGACTCGGTCAACGTGCTGGACGACCGTGCTCTGCAGGCCGCCGCGAACGAGCCGATCGCGATCGTGGCGATGAGCTGCCGCTATCCCGGTGCGGATTCGCCGGAGGCGCTGTGGCGGCTGGTGGCCGACGGCGAGGACGCCGTCTCCTGGTTCCCCACGGACCGTGGCTGGGACGAGGCGGCGATCTACGACCCGGAGCCCGGGCTGCCCGGCAAGACGTACACCCGTGAAGGCGGATTCCTGTACGACGCCGCGGAGTTCGACCCCACCTTCTTCGGGATCGCGCCGAACGAGGCGTACGTGATCGATCCGCAGCAGCGGCTCCTGCTGGAGGCGTCCTGGGAGGTGCTGGAGCGCGCGGGTATCGATCCGACCTCGCTCAAGGGCAGCCCCACGGGTGTGTTCGCGGGGATGATGTACCACGACTACACCTACAACAGCAGTACCGGAGCGATCGCCTCGGGCCGGGTGGCGTACACGCTGGGCCTCGAAGGCCCGGCCGTCACCGTCGACACCGCGTGCTCGTCCTCGCTGATCGCCCTGAACCAGGCCATCCAGGCCCTGCGGTCCGGCGAATGCTCGCTCGCCCTCGCGGGTGGTGTCACGGTCATGGCCACCCCCGAGACGCTGATCGAGTTCAGCCGCCAGCGGGGACTGGCGTCCGACGGACGCTGCAAGTCGTACGCGGCGGCCGCCGACGGCACGGGCTGGGCCGAGGGTGTGGGCATGCTGCTCGTCGAGCGGCTCTCCGACGCCCGCCGCAACGGGCACCCGGTGCTGGCGGTCGTCCGGGGCATGGCCACCAACCAGGACGGCGCCAGCAACGGCCTGACCGCTCCCAACGGCCCGTCCCAGCAGCGCGTCATCCGACAGGCACTGGCCAACGCCCGGCTGTCCGCGGACCAGATCGACATGGTCGAGGGACACGGCACGGGCACCACACTGGGTGACCCGATCGAAGCCCAAGCGTTGCTGGCCACGTATGGCCAGGAACGTGCCGAGGGACAACCGTTGTGGCTGGGGTCGATCAAGTCGAACATCGGGCACACGCAGGCGGCGGCCGGTGTGGCGGCCATCGTCAAGGTCATCGAGGCGATGCGGCACGGTGTGATGCCGAAGACGCTGCATGTGGACGAGCCGACTCCGCAGGTCGACTGGGAGGCGGGCGAGGTCCGGCTCCTCACCGAGGCGCGGGAGTGGCCGTCCGAGGGGCGCCCGCGTCGTGCGGCGGTGTCGTCGTTCGGGATCAGCGGCACCAACGCCCACGTCATCATCGAAGAGGTACCGGCCACCGTCGAGGAGACGCAGCCCGTCGGTGAGGAAGTACCACCCGCCTCCACGGCGACGGTCACGGGTCCCGTTCCGTGGATCCTGTCGGCCGGCGATCCGGAGGCGCTGCGCGAGCAGGCCGAGCGGCTCCTGTCCCACCTGAGGGAACGGCCCGACCTGACGTCCGCGAACGTGGGCCTGTCGTTGGCGACGGGACGCGCGGTCCTCGAACACCGTGCGGTCGTCGTCGCCGAGGACGGTCCGGATCTGGTCACGGGCCTCACCGCGCTGGCCGAGGGACAGGCGTCACCGTCCCTGACCACCGGCAAGCGGCGCGAGGGCAGGTCGGCGTTCCTGTTCACCGGGCAGGGCAGTCAGCGCCTGGGCATGGGCCGGGAGTTGTACGAGACGTTCCCGGTGTTCGCGGCGGCGTTCGACGCGGTGTGTGACGCGCTGGGTCTGCCGCTGAAGGACGTGGCGTGGGGCGACGAGGAAGCGCTCAACCGTACGGAGTTCACGCAGCCGGCGATCTTCGCCGTCGAGGTGGCGTTGTTCCGCCTGGTCGAAGCGTGGGGTCTGAAGGCGGACTTCCTGGCCGGTCACTCGATCGGTGAGGTGGCGGCGGCTCATGTCGCGGGTGTGTTGAGTCTGGAGGACGCTGCGCGGCTGATCGTGGCGCGGGGCCGGCTGATGCAGGCACTGCCCTCGGGCGGGGCGATGGTGGCGATCCAGGCCACGGAGGAAGAGGTCACCCCGCATCTCACCGCCGAGGTGGGGATCGCGGCGGTCAACACCTGGACGTCGGTGGTGGTTTCGGGCGCCGAGGACGCGGTCGCGGCCGTGGTCGGGCGCTTCGCCGACCGCAAGACGTCGCGGCTGAAGGTGTCGCACGCGTTCCACTCGCCGTTGATGGAGCCGGTGCTGGAGGAGTTCCGGCAGGTCGCCGAGTCGGTGACGTATCAGCAGCCGAAGATCCGCCTCACCAAGGACATGGGGTCTGCGGACTTCTGGGTGCGGCACATCCGTGACGCGGTGCGGTTCGCCGACGACGTGGACCGCCTGCGGGACGAGGGTGTCAGCCGGTTCCTGGAGATCGGGCCGGACGGGATCCTGGCGGGGCTGGCGCGGCAGACGGTGCCGGACGCGGTCGCGGTGGCCGCGTTGCGGCGGGAGCGGTCCGAGGCGACGACGTTGTTGTCCGCTGTCGGACAGCTGCACGTCAGTGGCGCGTCGCCCGACTGGAGCGCCGTGTTCGCCGGACGCGGGGCCCACCGCGTCGACCTGCCCACCTACGCCTTCCAGCGCAAGCGCTACTGGCTGTCGGGACCGGCGACCGCGAACGGTGGCAACGCGGCGTCCATGGGACTCACCGCACTCGAACACCCCCTGCTCAGCGCCGAGATCGCGGTGCCGGGCTCGGAGACGGTGGTGTTCACGGGACGCCTGTCGACGGACACCCAGCCCTGGCTGGCCGACCACGCGGTGTTCGGCGCCACACTGCTGCCCGGTACGGCCTTCGTCGAACTGGCCGTGCGCGCCGGCGACCAGCTCGGCTGCGCCGTCCTCGACGAGCTGACGCTGAACGCGCCGCTGATCCTGCCCGAGTCGGGCGGGGTACGGCTGCGGCTGACAGCCGGCGAACCGGCCGACGGCACGGGGAAGCGTCCCCTCACCCTCCACTCGCGTGCCGAGTCGGCCGACGAGGACACGGCCTGGACCCTGCACGCGGAAGGCACACTGGCTCCCGAAGGGGTTGCCGCTCCTGCCGTCTCCGCCGCCTGGGACCTGACGCAGTGGCCGCCGCCCGAGGCCGAGGAGCTCGTCCTCGACGACGCGTACGAGCACCTCCAGGACTTCGGGTTCGCCTACGGCCCGGTGTTCCAGGGACTCAAGGCGGCCTGGCGCGTCGGTGACGAGACGTTCGCCGAGGTGGCCCTCGGCGAAGAGGCCGGAGCCGAGCCGTTCGTGCTGCATCCGGCCCTGCTCGACTCCGCCCTGCACGCGTTGATGCTCACCCCGGGCGACGAGGACGCGGCAGCCCTGCCCTTCGCCTGGAAGGGAGTGCGGCTGCACGCGTCCGGCGCCACCGCCGCACGGGTCCGGCTGGTCCCGAAGGGGAAGGGCGAACTGGCGATCCACCTCGCCGACCTCCAGGGACGACCCGTGGCGACCGTCGAGTCCCTCGTCACCAGGGAGGTCTCGGCCGAACAGCTGGCACCGGCGCGTACGGGGCCGGGCGACTCGCTCTTCCACGTGGCGTGGACGCCCGTCGTCCAGGCGCCCGACGCCCCGGTGTCCGCCGACGAGGCCGACTGGGCGACGGTGGCCGACCTGTCGGACCTCGCCGGGCCGGTGCCCGCCACCGTGGCGCTGACGCTCCCCGCAGGCACGGGCGACCTCGCCGCGGACGTCAGAACAGTCACCGGTCACACGCTCCGGGCGCTGCAGACCTGGCTCGCCGAGGAACGGTTCGCCGACCGCAGGCTCATCGTGGTCACCCGCGACGACGACCTCGCCCAGGCCGCGGCGTGGGGCCTGGTGCGGGCCGCCCGCGCCGAGGACCCCGAGCGCTTCGCGCTGCTGGAGACGGACGGCGACGAGCGGACGGCGATCGCCCGGGCCGTCGCGTCCGGCGAGTCCGAACTGCGCTTCCTGGACGGCGACCTCCTGCTGCCCCGCCTGGCACGCACCCAGCCGCTCCCGGACGAGGAGACGTCCGCCTGGGACAGGCCCGGAACCGTACTGATCACCGGCGGCACCGGCGGGCTCGGGGCGCTGATCGCCCGCCATCTGATCGTCGGGCACGGCGTCCGTGACGTGCTGCTGACCAGCCGCCGGGGCCTGGACGCGCCGGGCGCCGAAGAGTTCCGTCAGGAGCTGACCGGCCTCGGCGCGACCGTCGAGATCGCCGCCTGCGACGTGGCGGACCGCGACGCCCTGCGCGAACTGCTGTCGGGCCGGACCCTGAACGCCGTCGTGCACACGGCCGGCGTGCTGGCCGACGGCCTGATCGGCACCCTGACACCGCACAGCCTCGACCAGGTGCTGCGGCCCAAGGTGGACGGCGCGCTCAACCTGCACGACCTCACCCGCGACCAGGACCTCGGCGCCTTCGTGCTGTTCTCCTCGGCGGCGGGCGTGCTCGGTGCGCCAGGCCAGGGCAACTACGCCGCCGCCAACACGTTCCTCGACGCGCTCGCCGTACGGCGCCGCTCCGAAGGACTGCCCGCACAGTCCCTGGCCTGGGGCCTGTGGGACGGCGGCGGGATGGGCGACAGCCTCAGCGAGGTGGACCTGCGGCGCATGCGCCGCCAGGGCACGCCCGCCCTGACACCGGACGACGGACTGGCGCTGTTCGACACCGCGACGGCCCGTCCCGAGCCGCTGCTGGTGCCGATGGGCCTGGACCTGCGGGTGCTGCGCAGCGGAACCGCCGGCGAACCCCCCGTGCTGCTGCGCGGCCTGGCCCCGGTCACCCGGCGCGGTGCGGCGGGCGGCGGCGTGGGCGCCGACCCGCAGGCGCTGCGGCGCGAACTCGCGAACCTGCCCGCCGACCAGTGGGAGGACGTGGTGCGCGACCTGGTGCTGAACATCGCCGCCGTCGTGCTCGGACACGACGACGCCGAGGCGGTCGACCCCGACCGTGACTTCCTGGAGTCCGGGTTCGACTCGCTCTCCGCGATGGAACTGCGCACCGCGCTCAACACGGCCACCGGGCTGAAGCTGCCCACGATGGCGGTGTTCGACAACAAGAACCCGGCCGGCCTGGTCCGCGCCGTCACGGAGGAACTGGCGGCGGGGCCCTCCCCGGCCGACTCCGCCGACCCCTCCCCGACGGACGAGGACGAGACCGTCACCGAACTGTTCCGGCGGGCCGTGCGCGCCGACGACAGCTCGGGAGCGCTGACGCTGCTGTCGGCGGTCGCCGCGCTGCGCCCCCGGTTCACCTCCTCGAAGGACCTCGACCGGCTGCCGAGGACGGTGCAACTGGCCGACGGACCGCAGCGCCCCCGGCTGATCTGCCTGGCGACGCCCATGGCGGGCGGCGGTGTGCACCAGCACGCGCGGCTCGGCGCCGAGTTCCGGGACATCCGGCACGTGTCGGCGCTGCCGCTGCCCGGATTCCAGCGCGGTGAACCGCTGCCGGAGTCCTCCGAGGCGCTGTCCCGGGTCCTGGGAGAAGCCGTACTGGCGGCGGCGGAGGGGGAGCCCTTCGTCCTCCTCGGCTACTCCTCCGGCGGCATCATCGCCCACGTCCTGGCCCGTCATCTGGAGCAGACGGTCGGCACACCGCCCGCCGGGCTGATCCTCGTCGACACCTTCCGCGTCGAGGACACGGCGATGGACGTCGGGTTCGGCCGCCTCATGGGGGAGGTGCTGGAGATGGAGTCCACCTTCGGCCGTTACGACGCGTCACGGCTGTCGGCGATGCCGCACTTCTTCAAGGTGCTGGAGGACTTCGAACCCGTCCCGCTGGCCGTGCCGACACTGTTCGTCCAGGCATCCGAGCCGTTCGTCGAACCGCCCGAGGGGGTCGACCCGGCCGACATGCTGGCCCGGCCGTGGGATCCCGAGCACACCGTGCGCACCGTGAAGGGGCACCACTTCACGCTCGGGCAGGAACACGCTCCGGAGACCGCCCGCGCCATCGAGGAGTGGCTCGTGACGCCCCGCTGAGGCCGGCCGGCATCAACGTTCCCCCGGAAGAAGTGCACGCCGCGTGCGGGGGACGCGGCACCACTGGCGAGACCGACCCGAACATAGGTGGTTGAAAGACATGGCGCCCACGCCCACGGCCAAGGGAACCGTTCCCTTCCGGGAGTACAAGACCTGGTACCGCATCACCGGCCGCCCGGGATCGGGCCGCCCGGCGCTCGTCGTCGTGCACGGGGGCCCCGGCTCCACCCACGACTACCTCCTGGGCATGTCGGTCTTCGCCGAACAGGGCTGGCCCGTGGTGCACTACGACCAGCTCGGCAACGGGGGATCCACCCACCTGCCGGACGCCGACCCCGGCTTCTGGACCCCCCAGCTGTTCCGGGACGAACTCGAGAACCTGCTGACCCGGCTCGGCATCGCCGACAACTACATCCTGTTCGGGCAGTCGTGGGGCGGTCTCCTCTGCGCCTGGCACGCCTCAAGCCGCCCCGCCGGACTGCGCGGACTGGTCATCGCCAACGCCCCGGCCTCGTACAAGCTGTGGCTCTCCGAGATGGACGTGCTGCGCTCCCAGCTGCCGCCGGGCGTGGACGACGTGCTGCGGCGGCACGAGGCGGCCGGCACCACCAGCAGCGACGAGTACATCGAGGCGATGCTGGTCTTCTACAGTCGGCACGTCTGCCGCGTCGAACCGTGGCCCAGCGAACTCATGGCCTCGTACCTGGAGGCCGTCACCGACCCGACGGTCTACCGCACGATGAACGGCCCCAACGAGTTCCACGTCATCGGCAGCCTGCGCGACTGGTCGGTGATCGAGTACCTGCCCGACATCGACACCCCCACCCTCGTCCTGTCGGGCCGCCACGACGAGGCCACCCCGGTCACCGTGCGCCCCTTCCACGACCTCATACCGAACGCCCGCTGGGAGATCCTCGAGGAGTCCAGCCACAACCCGCACCTCGAGGAACCGGAACGGTTCTACGACGTGCTCGGCACATTCCTCGAATCGGTCCACGCGGACGGCGCGCGGACCACGACCGTGAGCGGGAGCTGAGACGACGATGGATGCCAACGTCGAGGAGATCGTCGAGGCGCTGCGCGGCTCGCTCGTCGAGAACGAGCGGTTGCGGCAGGACAACGAGACCCTGCGCACCGCCGTGGACGAGGCCACCGAGCCCATCGCGATCATCGGTATGGCCTGCCGTTTCCCCGGCGGCGTCGAATCGCCGGAAGAGCTGTGGGCGCTGGTCGACGAGGGCCGGGACGCCATCGGCCCGTTCCCCGACGACCGGGGCTGGGACCTGAGCACCCTGTACGACCCCGAACCCGGCAAGCCCGGCAAGAGCTACGTCCGCCACGGCGGGTTCCTGCACGACGCCGCGCTGTTCGACCCCGAGTTCTTCGGCGTCAGTCCGCGCGAGGCACTCACCATGGACCCCCAGCAACGGCTGCTGCTGGAGATCACCTGGGAGTCGATGGAACGGGCCGGCCTCGACCCGGTGTCGCTGCGCGGCAGCCGCACCGGTGTGTTCGCCGGCGCGATGTACCACGACTACGGCATCACCAGCAGCGACGGCAGCCTCGTCTCCGGCCGGGTCGCCTACACCCTCGGCCTGGAGGGCCCGGCGGTCACCGTCGACACGGCCTGCTCCTCGTCGCTGGTGGCACTCCAGTGGGCGTCACAGGCCCTGCGGTCGGGGGAGTGCACCCTCGCCCTGGCCGGCGGCGTCAGTGTGATGGCCACCCCCGAGACGTTCATCGAGTTCAGCGAGCAGCGCGGCCTCTCGCCCGACGGCCGCTGTCGCTCCTTCGCCGGCTCCGCCGACGGCACCGGCTGGAGCGAGGGCGCGGGCGTCCTGCTGCTGGAGAAGCTGTCCGACGCCCGCCGCAACGGGCACCCCGTGCTGGCCGTCGTACGCGGTACGGCCGTCAACCAGGACGGGGCGTCCAACGGCTTCAGCGCGCCCAACGGCCCCTCCCAGCGCCGGGTGATCCAGCAGGCGCTCACCGCGGCCGGGCTGACCCCCGCCGACGTCGACGTCATGGAGGGGCACGGCACCGGCACCTCGCTCGGTGACCCGATCGAGGCGCAGGCGCTGCTGGCCACGTACGGGCAGAACCGCGAAGAGCCCCTGTGGCTGGGGTCGATCAAGTCGAACATCGGTCACCCGCAGGCCGCCGCCGGAGTCGCGGGCGTCATCAAGATGGTCGAGGCCATCCGGCACGGCCGGCTGCCGCGAACCCTGCACGTCGACGAGGCGTCGCCGCAGGTGGACTGGGAGGCCGGCAACGTCCGCCTGCTCACCGAGGCACAGGCATGGCCCGACACCGGCCGTCCGCGCCGCGCCGCCGTCTCCTCGTTCGGCGTCAGCGGCACCAACGCCCACGTCATCATCGAGCAGGCGGACGCCCCGTCAGAACCGGTCACGCCGCGCCCGGCCTCCGTGGCGCCCGTACCGCTGCCGCTGTCCGCCAGGACCGAAACCGCCCTGCGTGCCCAGGCCCGGCAGCTCGCCGCACACCTCCGCGCCACCCCCGGTCTCGACCTCGTGGACGTGGGCCACACCCTGGCCACCACGCGCGCCGGGCTCGGCCGCCGGGCCGTCGTGGTCGGCCGCGACCGTACGGAGACACTCGCCGCGCTGGACGCGCTGGCACAGGACGCCCCCCTCGGAGCCGCCGCCCGCACGACCGGGCTGACCGCCTTCCTGTTCACCGGACAGGGCAGCCAGCGGCTCGGCATGGGCCGGGAACTGCACGAGGCGTTCCCCGTGTTCGCGCACGCCTTCGACGAGGTGTGCGCGCAGCTCGACCCCGCGGTGCGCGAGGTCGTGTGGGGCGACGAGGAGGCCCTCGCCCGTACGGAGTTCACCCAGCCGGCCATCTTCGCCGTCCAGGTGGCGCTGTACCGGCTGTACGAGTCCTGGGGCGTACGGCCCGACTTCGTGGCCGGTCACTCCATCGGCGAGCTGGCCGCCGCACACGTCGCCGGCGTGTTCTCCCTGCCGGACGCCGCCGCGCTGATCACGGCGCGCGGCCGGCTGATGGGCGCGCTGCCGCCCGGCGGCGCGATGGTGGCCGTCGAGGCCACCGAGGAGGAAGTCCTCCCGCTGCTGGGGGAGGGCGTCGGCATCGCCGCCGTCAACGGTCCGACCTCCGTGGTGCTCTCCGGTACCGAGGACGCCGTCACCGCCGCCGTGGAGCGCCTCGGCGAGCGCAGGACCAACCGGCTGAAGGTCTCGCACGCCTTCCACTCGCCGTCGATGGACCCGATGCTGGAGGACTTCCGCCGGGTCGCCGAAGGCGTGACCTACACCGAGCCGCGGGTGCCGGTCGTCTCGGCGGGCGAGGTGACCGACCCGGACCACTGGGTGCGGCACGTACGCGAGGCCGTGCGGTTCGCCGACGCGGTGGCCCGCCTGGAGGCCGAGGGCGTCACCCGCTACCTGGAACTGGGGCCCGACGGCGTCCTGACCGCCATGGCCCGTCAGTGCCTCACCACCACCGCCGACACCGCCGTGCTGGTGCCGGCCCTGCGCCGGCGCGAGCCCGAGCCGGTCGCCGCCCTCACCGCCCTGGGCCGCCTGCACACCGCGGGACTGCGCGTCGACTGGGCAGGCGTCTTCGACGGACGCGGCGCACGCCGCACCGACCTGCCCACCTACCCCTTCCAGCGCGCCCGCTACTGGCTCGACAAGCGCGGCCTCGGCGGCGACGTCACCTCCGCCGGCCTGGGCCGGCCCGACCACCCGCTGCTCGGCGCGATGGTGCAGCTGCCCGGCACCGACGGTGTGGTGTTCACCGGACGGCTCTCCGCCGGAGCCCACCCCTGGCTGTCCGACCACACCGTGGCCGGCTCCGTCCTGCTGCCCGGCACCGCCTACGTGGACCTGGCCGTACGGGCCGGTGACCAGGTGGGCTGCCGCCGGATCGAGGACCTCGCCCTGGGCGTGCCGCTGATCCTGCCCGAACACGGCGGAGTGCACATCCAGGTCGCGGTCGAGGCGCCCGACGCCTCGGGACGCCGCCCGGTGTCCGTGTACTCCCGCGCCGACGACGCCCCGCTCGACCGCGAATGGGTCCGGCACGCCCAGGGCACCCTGGCCCCCGCCGGGGCCGAGCCGCCCGCGGAAGCGGCCGGCTGGCCGCCGCGCGACGCCGAAGCCCTGCGGGCCGACGGGCTCTACGAGCGGCTGGAGTACGGGCCGACGTTCCACGGACTGCGCTCGGCGTGGCGGCGCGGCGACGACGTGTTCGCCGAGATCAGCCTGCCGGAAGGCGTCGACGCCACCGGCTACGGCCTGCACCCCGCCCTGCTCGACTCGGCGCTGCACGCGCTCGACCTGGTCGACGAGGACGCGAAACTGCTCCCGTTCGCCTGGTCGGACGTCACCGTGCACGCCGAGGGCGCCACGACCGCGCGGGTCCACCTGAACATGCGGGGCGACGAGGCGGTGGCGCTGGAACTGACCGACGTCACGGGACGCCCCGTCGCGTCCGTCGGCACGGTGGCACTGCGGCCCTTCACCGCCGACGACCTCGCGTCGGCCCAGGTCCACGTCGCGGACGCCCTGTTCCGCGTGGAATGGGTCCCGGCGACGGCCGGCCAGACGCCCGCCGACGCCTCCGGGGCGGTCGTCCACCACTGCCCGCCGACGGCCGGCGACACCCCCTCCGCGGTGCGCGCGGTGACGGCCGGCGTGCTCGCGGCCGTCCAGCAGGCCCTCGACGACGACACCCTCCTCGTCGTCGTCACCGACGGCGCCACCGACGGCACCGACCTCGGCCATGCCGCGGTCCAGGGACTGGTCCGCGCCGCCGAGGCGGAGAACCCCGGCCGTTTCGTCCTGGTCGACACCGACGCCCCCGTCGAGCCGGACACCCTCGTGGCATACGGCGAGCCCGAACTGCGCGTCCGCGACGGCGAGGTGCTGGTGCCCCGGCTGGCCCGCGTGCCGCTCGGCGAGGACACCACCGCCGACGAGGACACCACCGCCGGTGAGGACCCCGTCTGGGACACCGGACGGACCGTCCTGATCACCGGCGGAACCGGCGCCCTCGGCGCGGCCGTCGCCCGCCACCTCGTCACCCGGCACGGAGTGCGGCACCTGCTGCTGACCGGCCGCCGGGGCCCACAGGCCCCGGGAGCCGCCGAACTCACCGCGGAACTCACCGAGTTGGGCGCCGAGGTCGAGGTGGCCGCCTGCGACGCGGCCGACCGCGACGCGCTGGCCGCACTGCTCGAAGGCCGGACCCTCGGCGGGGTCGTGCACGCGGCCGGCGTACTGGACGACGGCGTGATCGCCTCGCTGACGCCCGAGCGCGTCGACCGGGTGCTGCGCCCGAAGGTCGACGCGGCATGGCACCTGCATGAACTCACCCGCGACCAGGGACTGAGCGCGTTCGTGCTCTTCTCGTCCGTCGCCGGTGTCCTCGGTTCCCCGGGACAGGGCAACTACGGCGCCGCCAACGCCTTCCTCGACGCCCTCGCACGCCACCGGCACGCCGCCGGACTCCCCGCCCTGTCGCTGGCCTGGGGACCGTGGGCCGGGGGCGGCATGGCGGACGGTCTCGACCAGGGCGGCCTGAGCACCCTGGCCCCCGCGGAGGGCCTCGCGCTGTTCGACGCCGCCGCCGGCGCCGAAGAGCCCGCGGTGGTACCCGTACGGTTCGACCCGGCGGCCTTCGACACGCCCCCGCCGCTGCTGCGCGGCGTCGTCCGCGGCCGGGCGCGCCGCGTACTGGACGCCGGTGCGCCCGCGACCGACACCCTGCTGCGGCGGCTGGCCGGGCTCGACGACGAGGAACGCGTCGCCGAACTCGTCGGCATCGTCCGCTCCCAGGGCGCCGCCGTCCTGCGGCACGCCGGAGCCGACGCCGTCGACCCCGACCGCACCTTCCGCGACCTCGGGTTCGACTCCCTCACCGCGATCGAACTGCGCAACCTGCTGGGCGCCGTCACCGGACTGCGCCTGCCCGCCACCCTGGTCTTCGACTACCCGACCCCCGTCGACCTGGCCCGGCACCTCCTGGCGGAGCTGTCCGGAGCCGTACCGCGGACGTCCGTCGTCTCCGCCGCGGCCGCCGCGGACGACGACCCGATCGTCATCGTCGCCATGGCCTGCCGCTACCCGGGCGGCGTGGACTCGCCCGAAGGGCTGTGGACGCTCGTCGACGAGGGCGTCGACGCCATCTCGGAGTTCCCCGCCGACCGCGGCTGGGACGTCGAGGGCATTTACGACCCCGAACCGGGCAAGCCCGGCAGGACCTATGTGCGCGACGGCGGGTTCCTGCACGACGCCGCCGAGTTCGACCCGGACTTCTTCGGCATCAGCCCGCGCGAGGCCCGTGACATGGACCCGCAGCAGCGGCTGCTCCTGGAGGTGTCCTGGGAGGCGCTGGAGCGGGCCGGGATCGTCCCCGCCACGCTGAAGGGCAGCCCCACCGGGGTGTTCGCGGGCGTCATGTACTACGACTACGCCGGCGGCACCGGCGGCGGCAGCCTCGTGACGGGCCGCGTCGCCTACACCCTCGGCCTCGAAGGCCCCGCGGTGACCGTGGACACGGCCTGCTCCTCGTCGCTGGTCGCCCTGCACTGGGCGGCGCAGGCGCTGCGCACGGGCGAGTGCTCCCTGGCGCTCGTCGGCGGTGTGACCGTCATGGCGACGCCGCAGACGTTCATCGACTTCAGCGAGCAGCGCGGCCTGGCCGCCGACGGACGCTCCAAGTCCTTCTCGTCCACCACCGACGGCACCTCCTGGGGCGAGGGCGCCGGCGTCCTCGTGGTCGAGCGGCTGTCGCGGGCACGCGCGAACGGGCACCCCGTCCTGGCGGTGGTCCGGGGCAGCGCCCTGAACCAGGACGGCGCCAGCAACGGCCTCACCGCCCCCAACGGGCCGTCGCAGCAGCGGGTGATCCGCCAGGCGCTGGCGAACGCCGGTCTGGCGGCGGCGGACGTGGACGCCGTCGAGGCACACGGCACGGGCACGACACTGGGCGACCCGATCGAGGCCCAGGCGCTGCTCGCCACCTACGGCCAGGACCGTCCCGAGGGCCGCCCGCTGTGGCTGGGCTCGGTCAAGTCGAATCTGGGGCACACCCAGGCGGCGGCCGGCGTGGCCGGAATCATCAAGATGGTGCAGGCCATGCGGCACGCGAAACTGCCCAGGACCCTGCACGTGGCGGAGCCGACCCCGCAGGTGGACTGGGAGGCCGGCGACGTCCGGCTGCTCACCGAGGCGCAGGAGTGGCCCGACGACGGCCGCCCGCGCCGCGCGGGAGTGTCCTCGTTCGGCATCAGCGGAACGAACGCCCACGTGATCATCGAGGCGGCCCCGACGGCCGAGGACGAGCCCGGCGAGCGCCGGGAACTGCCCCTCGCCCCGATCGCCGTCTCGGCGAAGTCCCCCGAGGCACTGCGGGCCCAGATCGAGCGGATCAGCGCGTTCGCGGCGGACCACGACCCGCTCGACGTGGCGTACTCCGCGGCGACCGGGCGCGCCACGCTCGAACACCGTGCGGTGCTCCTGGGCTCGGAGGTGATCACCGAGGTCGGCGGCGACGGCAGGCTGGCGTTCCTGTTCACCGGCCAGGGCAGCCAGCGCCTGGGCATGGGACGGGAGCTGTACGACGTCTTCCCCGTCTTCGCGGCGGCGTTCGACGAGGCGTGCGAGGCGACCGGGCTGCCGCTCAAGGACGTGGTGTGGGGCGACGAAGAGGCCCTGCACCGGACCGCGTACACCCAGCCCGCGATCTTCGCCCTGGAGGTCGCCCTCTACCGCCTGGTGCGGTCCTGGGGGATCAAACCGGACTTCCTGGCCGGACACTCGATCGGCGAACTCGCGGCGGCCCACGTGGCGGGGGTCTTCGACCTCCAGGACGCGGCCCGCCTGGTGGTGGAACGGGGCCGGCTGATGCAGGCGCTGCCGCCCGGCGGCGCGATGGTGGCGATCCAGGCCACGGAGGAGGAGGTCACCCCGCTGCTCACGGCGGACGCGGGCCTCGCGGCCGTCAACAGCCCCTCCTCGGTGGTCGTCTCGGGCGCCGAGGACGCGGTGACGGCGATCGCCGAGCACTTCACCGACCGCAAGAAGAGCCGTCTGACCGTCTCGCACGCCTTCCACTCGCCCCTGATGGACCCGATGCTGGCGGACTTCCGCGAGGTCGCCGAGAGCGTCACCTACCACGAGCCGGAGATCAGGCTCGTCAAGGACGTGGCGTCGGCCGCGTACTGGGTGGGGCACGTGCGCGACGCGGTCCGCTTCGCCGACGACGTCAGCCGGCTGCACGACGAGGGCGTCACACGGTTCCTGGAGATCGGCCCGGACGGCGTCCTGACCGCCATGACACAGCAGAACGTCGAGGGCACGACCGCAGCCGCCCTGCGCCGCGACCGCCCCGAGACGGAGAGCCTGTTCACCTCGGTGGCACGCCTGTACGCCGGGGGAGTGCCGGTCGACTGGAGCGCCGTCCTCGCCGGGCGCGGTGCGCGGCGCGTCGATCTGCCCACCTACCCCTTCCAGCACACTCCGTACTGGGTGACCGAGGAGCCCAAGGCCGTCGCCGGACTCGACCTGGTCGAGCACCCGCTGCTGACCGCGAAGGTCGTGCTGCCGGACACCGGCGGAGCCGTGTTCACCGGGCGGCTCTCCCTCGACACCCACCCGTGGCTCGCCGACCACGACGTGCTGGGCACCCTGCTGCTGCCCGGCACCGGACTCGTCGAACTGGCCCTGCAGGCCGCCGAACAGGTGGACTGCGCGGCGATCGACGAACTGACCCTCGAAGCGCCCCTCGTCGTCCCCGAGAAGGGCGGGGTCGCGGTGCGGATCGTGGTCGGCGGTCCTGACGGCTCCGACGCGCGTACCGTCGAGATCTACTCGTCCCTCGACGACGAGACCTGGACCCGCAACGCGACCGGTGCCATCGCCCCGGCCGGCGGACCGCCGGCCGGCGACCTGAGCGTCTGGCCGCCGGAGGGCGCCACCCCGCTCCCGGTGGAGGGCGCCTACGAGCGGCTGCTCGCCCGCGGTTACGACTACGGGCCGACCTTCCAGGGCCTGAAGGCGGCCTGGCGGCGCGGCGCCGACGAGGTGTTCGCCGAGGTCGCGCTCCCCGAGGACGCGGACGCGGCCCGGTTCGGACTGCACCCGGCGCTCCTGGACGCGGCGATGCACGTCGGGCTGATCGAGGACGGCGAGGACGAGGCACCGGAACTGCCCTTCTCCTGGAACGGCGTCACGCTCCACCGGGCCGGCGCCTCGGCACTGCGCGTCCGGCTGGCGCGCACCGAGGGGGAGGACGGCTCGACGGTGCTGGTCGCCGACTCGACCGGCGCGCCCGTCCTCACCGTGGACGTCCTGGCCGCCAGGCCCGTCTCGGTCGAGCAACTGCGGGCCGGCGGCGACCACCGCGAGTCGCTGTTCACCGTGGCCTGGACCCCGGCCGCCGCTCGGTCCGTACCGCAGACGCCGTTCGTGGTGTACGAGGCCCCGCGGGCCGAGGGCGACACACCCGAGGCCGTCCGCACGGTCACCGACGCGGTGCTGGCGCGGATCCAGGAGTGGCTCGCGCTGGAGCACGGCGGCGACGAGAAACTCGCCGTCGTCACCCGCCGCGCGGTACCGGCCGAGGGCACGGCCGTCGACCTGGGGCAGGCGCCCGTATGGGGCCTGGTCCGGGCCGCCGAGGCGGAGAACCCCGGCCGGTTCGTCCTGGTCGACCTCGACGACGAGGCCACCGTCCCGCCCTTCGTGGACGAGCCCGAGATCGCGGTCAGGGCCGGCGAGATACTCGTCCCGAGGTTCGCCCGCGTTCCCGCCGCGGCCGTCGACGAGGCGCGCAGCCCCTGGGACCCGGCGGCGACGGTGCTCGTCACGGGCGGCACCAGCGGTCTGGGTGCCCTGGTCGCCCGGCACCTGGTGACCACGCACGGCGTACGGCGGCTGGTCCTCACCAGCCGCCGGGGCGGGAGCGCCCCCGGTGCGGCCGAACTGCGCGCCGAACTGGCGGCCCACGGAGCACGCGTCGACATCGAGGCGTGCGACGTGGCCGACCGCGCCGCGGTGGCCGCGGTCCTGGCCCGGCATCCCGTCGACGCGGTCGTGCACGCGGCCGGCGTCGTGGACAACGGCCTGGTCCGGGGACTGACGCCGGAGCGCATGGCGACGGTCCTGCGGCCCAAGGTGGACGGCGCCTGGAACCTGCACGAGCTCACGGCCGACCGCGAACTGTCGGCGTTCGTACTGTTCTCGTCGCTCGGCGGTTCCCTGCTGGCCGCCGGACAGGGCAACTACGCCGCGGCCAACGTGTTCCTCGACGCGCTCGCCGAGCACCGCCACCGGGCCCGACTGCCCGCGACGTCACTGGCGTTCGGGCTGTGGGAGGCCGAGACCGGACTCGGCGAGCTGGAGGAGGCCGACCTGCACCGGATGCGGCGCATGGGCCTGCCCGCCCTGTCCCAGGAGGAGGGCCTGGCGCTCCTGGACGACGCACTGCGTACGCCGGAGCCCGCGCCGGCGCCGTTCCACCTGGACACGGCGGTCCTGCGGACCCGTGACGCCGACCGGATCCCGGCCCTGCTGCGCGGCCTGGTGCGTGCCCAGCGCCGCCGCGCAGGCGGCCCCGTCACCGCAGGCGGCGGGGACGACGGCGCGGAGCTGCGGCGCACGCTGGCGGCCCAGCCGGACGACGTCGAACGCGACCGCGTCCTGGTGGACCTGGTCCGCGCCCAGGTCGCGACGGTGCTCGGCCACGCCGACGCCGACGCGATCCGGCCCGACCGGGCGTTCAAGGACCTCGGCTTCGACTCGCTCACCGCCGTGGAACTGCGCAACGGCCTGCGGTCGGCGACCGGGCTGAAACTGCCCGCCACCCTCGTCTTCGACCACCCGACGCCCGCCGCGGTCGCCGACGAGCTGCGCGCGCGGCTGACCGGCGACCCGGAGCCCGCCGGCGCGCCGCTGGAAGCGCAACTGGCGCACCTGGAGGAGCTCCTGACGTCGGCGACACCGGACGCCGAGGCATACGGCAGGGTCGCCGACCGGCTGCGCGCACTGACGGCCGGCTGGCTCGAGACCCACCGGCCGACCGAGAACGAGGAAGCGGATCTGGACTCGCTCTCGGCAGACGAACTGTTCGACGTCCTCGACGACGAACTGGACACACGGTCCTCGCGGTAGACGCGCCAGGGACCGGACCATCAAGGATAAAAAGGGGAACCACCTCATGACCACCGAAGCGACCGACCGGCACCAAGAGGCCGAAGAGGCCCTGATGGGGCTTCTCATGCCGCCCCACCCCATCGACCCGTTCCCCTTCTACGAGACGCTCCAGTCGGTGAACCGGGTCCACAACAGCACCGGCCTCGGGGTGTGGGCGCTGTCCGGACACGCCGAGATCACCGAGTTCCTGAAGCGGCCCGACGTGCACAGCGGCGCCCGGATCGCCGGGCAGATGCGCCCGGACTGGGCCGACCACTCCTCGCTGCGCCTCTACCTGAAGTCGATGGTCACCCTCAACCAGCCCGACCACAGCCGGGTCCGCGTCCTGGCCAGCCGGGTCTTCACCCCCAGCAAGATCAAGACGATGCAGCCCGCGGTGGAGCGGCTGACCCGCAACCTCATCGAGGGTCTCGCCGAGCGGTCGGCCGGCGGGGAGGCCGTCGACCTCGTCGAGCACCTGGCCACGCCCTTCCCGGTCGCGGTCATCTGCGAGATGCTCGGCATGCCCTTCGAGGACGGCGAGCGCCTCTGGGCCCTGGCCGACGACTGGTCGCAGGTGTTCGCCGGCATGTTCCCCGAGGAGGTCCTCGCGACCGCCGACGCCGCGGCCGACGAGCTGTCCGCCTACTTCCGCGCGGAGATCAACGCACGGCGCACCAACCCGCGCGACGACCTGCTGACCGGCCTGGTGAAGGAGTCCGACGGCGGCCGCCTCGACGAGGAGGAGCTCATCGCGCTCGTCCTCTTCCTGTTCACCGCGGGCTTCTCGGCCACCACCAACCTCATCGCGGCCGGCGTGGCCGGGCTCCTGGACCACCCCGACGAGCTGGCCCGCTGGCGTGAGGACCGGAGCATCACGCCCACGGCCATCGAGGAGCTGCTCCGCTACAGCACGCACAACACCGCGTCGAGCCGGTTCACCACGCAGCCGGTCACCATCGGTGACACGGAGATCCCCGAGGGCGTCCTCGTGCTGGCCCTGCTGGCCGCCGCCAACCGTGACCCGCTGCGGTTCCCCGACCCGCACCGTCTGATCCTGACCCGCGAGGACGGCCCCCACCTGAGCCTGAGCGCCGGAGCGCACTACTGCTTCGGCGGCACGCTCGCCAAGATGGAGGCCATGGAACTCTTCCCGGCACTGATGGACGCGTTCCCGAAGATCGAGCTGGCCTCGGCGCCCGAGCGCCGCGGCGTCATGGGCCTGACCAGCTACGCCACGCTCCCCCTGAGCCTCGGCCGCTGACCGTCTTCCGTCACCGGGGAAACCCGCGGTACCCGTAGCAACCGCAGAACGAAGAGTCCCCGCGCGATCGTCGCGCGGGGACTCTTCTGTCACGCAGGGGCGGTTCTCACTCCGCGGCGGGAGCGGGAACGGCCTCGGGCCTGGTCTCGGCCTCTACCTCGGCCTCGCTCTTGGGTCCGGCGGCGGGCGCCGCGTCGCTGCCGGGGGCCTTCACCCGGCGCATGAGCAGCACGGTCCCGACGGCGCCCGCCAGCATGACCACGCTGCCCGCAACGGCGGCGATGTTCACGCCGTCGGTGAAGGCTTCCGCCGCGGCGTCCAGCAGGGGCCGGCCGGTTTCCGAGGGAAGGTGCTGGGCCACCTCCGCCGCGCCCCCGAGCGACCCCTCGGCGGCGTCGGCGGCCTCGGACGGGAGCCCCTTCGTCGAGTCGGCGATCTCGTTGGTGTAGACGGCGGCGCCGATGCTGCCGAGGATCGCGACGCCCAGCGCCCCGCCGAGCTGGTTCGCCGTCTCCGGCAGCGCGGCGGCCGCCCCCACGCGCTCGGGCGGAGCCGCCGAGACGATCAGGTCCGCCGTCATGGGCATCGCGAGACCCACCCCGGCCGACACCACGGACGAGCCGATGACCGCGAGGGCCAGCGGCGAATCGGTGCGCAGCTGCGTCATGATCGCGAATCCCACCGCCGCGACGACCAGGCCGGCGGCGATGATGTGCCCGGGACGGATCGTCTTGGCCAGGGGGGCGACGACCGAGGTGGTCACCACCACCGCCAACGGGGCGGGCAGGGTCCACAGACCGGCCTCCAGCGGACTCAGCCCGTACACCAGCTGCACCCACTGGGTGGCGAAGAACAGGAAGCCGACCAGCGCGAACATGGCCACCACGTTGACGCCGACGGACGTGCTGAACCCGCGGTTGCGGAACATGCCCAGGTCGATCAGCGGGTTGGCGGCGGAACGCTGGCGCATGACGAACAGCACGCCCAGAGCGATCCCGACGGCCATGACGGCCACGTTCTCGTAGGTGAGGCCGTCGGCGGCGAGTTCCTTGATGCCGTAGACGATCGGGAGCACGGTGGCCAGGGACAGCACGGCACCGAGGAGGTCGAAGCGGCCGGCGTCGGGAGCGCGGTACTCCGGCAGGAGCAGGGGACCCAGGACGAGGATCAGCACCGTGACCGGGATGTTGATGAGGAAGACCGACCCCCACCAGAAGTGCTCCAGCATGAACCCCGACACGACAGGGCCGACCGCTGCGCCGCCGGACAGGCCCGCCGTCCACAGCGCGATGGCGGTACGGCGCTGGCCGGGATCGCGGAACATGTTGCTGATCAGCGCGAGGGTGGACGGCGCGAGCACGGCACCGGAGACACCGAGGACGGCGCGCGCGACGATCAGGAGGAGGGAACTGTCCGCGTAGGCGGCGGCCAGGGAGGAGGCACCGAACACGAAGGCGCCGATCATCAGCAGCAGCCGGCGGCCGATCCGGTCGCCGAGGGTGCCCATCGTGAGGAGCAGTCCCGCCAGCATGAACGCGTAGATGTCCACGATCCACAGCTGCTCTGTGGCGCTCGGTTCCAGCGTCGCGCTGAGGAAGGGCAGCGCGAAGTACAGCACGGTCATGTCCATCGACATCAGAAGGACGGGGACGATGAGGACGGCTAGGCCGACCCACTCCCTTGCGCTCGCTCGGTCGTGACTCACGGACTCGACTCCAGATCTGTGTAAGTCGTTACGAGTCGGCCCGGGAGGCGGAGCGCGCCCCGGCCGACGTGGGGGACCTGCCCGACGACCTGATCGGACGGTGCGAGCCGGCCTGGACACGAGTGATCAAGCTGTTCGAACGGCACGGCACCCGCCGGTCGGGGCCGTCCGGTTCGACGTTCTCTCATGGTTCTCGACCGGCGGGTCATGCGTCGAAGCGCCCCCGGCGCACAGGGACGTGCACGGCGGGGGCGCTACGGATCAGGGGCGGCCGTCCGACAGCGCGGCGGCCTCCCGGGCCAGCCGGGCCCGGTCCACCTTGTTGTTGGCGTTCAGCGGGAACTCCGCCACGTGCAGGAACGCCTTGGGCAGCATCGCGTCGGGGAGGTGGGCGGACAGCGACTGGCGCAGCGCCGCCGCCGGGACCCGCTCACCGGTGTAGTAGAGGACCAGTTCCAGCCCGCCGTTCGGCGCCGGACGGGTCACGGCGGCGGCGTTCTGCACGCCCGGGTACTGCCGGACCTCGTGGTCGATCTCGGCCAGTTCGACCCGGAAGCCCTGGATCTGGACCTGGGCGTCGAGGCGGCCCAGATAGACCAGCTCACCGTCGGCCAGTTGCCGTACCCGGTCGCCCGTCCGGTACCAGCGGCGGCCGTCCCGCTCCAGGAACCGGCCCCGGTCGTCCTCGGGGTCCAGGTAACCGAGCGTCATCTGCGGCCCGGCGATGCACAGTTCGCCCTCCGTCGCCGACTCGGTGCCCTCGTCGAGCAGCAGGTGGTCGTGGCCCTCGTGCACCCGGCCGATCGGGACGACCCCGTTCACCGCCAGCTCCGGTGAGGTGTCCGGGGACCAGCGGTGCCCGGTGATGGTCACGGTGCCCTCGGTCGGCCCGTACAGGTTCTCGATCTTCGACTGGGGTGCGGCGACCTGCCAGGCGGCGGCGTCCTCGCACAGCAGCGCCTCGCCCGCGAAGAAGCTCCACCGCAGGGTGGGCATCGACCCGGGGGTCAGACCGCCCATCCGCTCTATGAAGGAGATGCCGCTGGGGGTGGAGAACCACACGGTCATCTGCCGCTCGGTGAAGAACGCCGGCAGGTCCCGGTGGGCGGCCGGGGGAACGGCGTGCAGCGCGGCCCCGCTGCCCCAGGCGCAGAACATCTCGAACATCGCGCAGTCGAAGTTGAGGCCGACGTTCTGGCAGAACACGTCGTCGGGGCCGAAGTCGTAGCGCTTGTCCAGCAGGGTGAAGTAGTGGTCGTTGGCCGCGTGCGTGATCGGCACGCCCTTGGGGCGGCCCGTCGAACCCGAGGTGAAGAGCACGTACGCGACGTCGGACGGCTGCACGGCCACCGGCGTGTCCAGTGCGAGGGCGGGCGCGGACTCGTCCAGGACGGGCAGGTCCAGTCCGGTCTCCGCGAGCGCGGTCCGGCCGACCGGGTCGGCGATGACCGAGGAGACACCGGCGGCGACGAGCATCCGGCGGGTCCGCTCGGCCGGGAAGCGCGGGTTGAGGGGTACGACCGTGAGGCCGGCGTACATCGCCGCCAGGATCCCTACGTACGCGAACGGGCTCTTGTCCGCCAGGACGGCCACGGCCCGCTGCGGCTGCGGGGCCATGGTCAGCAGCGCCCCCGCCCTGCGCAGCGCCAGTTCGTGCATCGCCTCGTACGTCAGGCTCTCGGCGTCCACGCGGACCGCGGTCCGGCCCGGCGACAGCTCCAGGCCGCGCAGAAAACGTTCGTGCAGACCGCGTCCGGAGACGGCAGATTCGATCATTGTCCTTGCTCCGCGGGAAGAAAAGGGGTGGATAGGGGTGCCGACCCGTACGGCGTGAGGCTTACGTTGGCCGCGAAGTCGACTATTCGGCGAACGCCGCCAGAAACACGGGAGCACGTATGTGGGACAATTCTTTCGAGGAAATTCTGCGCAAGAATCTTCCTCTCCTTGAACCGGAGGACGAGCTCACCGCCGACCTGAGCCTGCGTGATCACGGACTCGATTCCATGGGAATGGTCGCGACACTGTCCGCGCTGGAGTCCGCGTACGGTGTGCGTTTCGTCGACGACGCTCTCGGCCTCGACAACTTCGCCACCCCCGCGACCCTCTGGAAGACCCTGTCGGACATGCGCTGACCCGGTGTCCGTCCGGGCTATGCGATCGTGCTGCGCCGGCGCGGTCGCATAGCCGTGTCCGGCCGCACCGCCACGACCTTGAACGCGTCGGTCATGACCTCCACCCGGCCCCACAGGGCGTCGTGCCCGGCCACGTGCACCTTCTCGACGCCCAGGCCCTTGAGGGTCTCGGTCACGAGGGGCCACCGCACCGTGCGGGTCACCGCGTTCAGCAGCAGCGACCGTACGCCGTCCGCCGTGCGCACCAGTGATCCGTCGTGGTCCGACACGATGACGGTGCCGGGATCGGAGAACGGGGCCTTCGCGACGATCTCGGTCTCGATCTCCTCGCGCAGGTCCTGGAAGAGCGCCGAGTGCATCGGGGGCCGCATGACGTACAGCGGCAGGCCGCCCGCCGCCCGCAGCCGCTTCTCCAGCCACTCCACCGTCTCCTCGCGCACCGACAGCATGTGGAAGTCGTGGTCGACGTGGCAGGCCACCTCGTTCCACTCGCCGCGCGCGTCCAGCTCGGCACGGATCTCGCCGAGCCGGTCGACGGGGACGCGCGCGAACGACTGGGTGACGATGTCGCGGTGCCGCCGGGCGAAATAGGCGTCCACCCGACGGCCCCAGTCGACGGTCAGCGTGACGGCCTCGGCGAACGGCAGCGACCCGGACTGCACCGCCGCCGGGATGCCGCCGAAGCTGGCGCCGGCGCAGGCGAGGGGTGCCTCGTCCTGCTCGGCGACCGCGCACTCGGCCAGCGCCAGGCAGGAGACCAGGAAAGCGAGGCGCGTCGGCTCGGGGTACGCCCCCTGGTCGCCCCGGGTCTCGGCCTCCCGGTACCGGTCCACCAGGGAGTACCCCAGTGCCCGGTCCGCCTCGGCGACGAACCGGCGTGCCACGGGATGGGCCACCAGAAAACGCGCCAATTCGGCGAACCGCGTCGGGCCGATTCCGGGAAAGATAATCGCCGACATATTCTCGCCCTCTCTGTCTGTCACGTCCGGGGCCTGTCGTCTTGAAAGCCAGACGGCTCGATCCTACTGTTTCCGGACCAGTCTTGTTGCCCCCTCATGACGGCATAACCCCTAAGGCCCCCTAGTTCGACGGTGATCGGCCAGGGGTTCTTGTGGGGTGTAAAAACACCCTGTTAGAAACAGCCTGGCATAGGTTAAAGACACCGAATGGAAGGGTGGCCCATGAGTCCGAATGGAGCGCGTCCGGCTCGGGCGCACGCGTCGGTGGACAACCTGCGGACGTACCTGCTGGCGGCCGCCCGGAAGGCCCCCGACCGGCCGGCCGTCATCCAGGTGTCGGCCGACGGCGGTTCGGAGACGATCACCTACGGCGAACTGGAACGACGCACCGACCGCTACGCCGAGGCGCTCGGCGCCCTCGGCCTCGACGTCGGCGACCGCGTCATCCTGGAGTCCGACACCGACGCCGACGCCGTGGCGCTCCTCCTGGCCTGTGCCACCCTCGGGCTGCCGTTCGTCCCGGTCAGCCCCGAGGCGCCCGACGAGCGGCTCCTGACGGTCATCGACAGCGCCGAACCCGCGCTGTACGTGCAGTCCGTGCGCGGGCAGCGCGACGGCATCCCCGAGTCGGTCGGCACGGCCCGGTTCGGCCCCGACGGCCTCACCGTGGAACGGCCGCCCCTGCCGCGGGTCCGCCGCCGGCGCACGGTGACGCCCATCGACACCGCGTACATCACCTTCACCTCGGGCACGACGGGCCGGCCCAAGGGTGTGGTCATGAGCCACCGCGGGGTCATCGCGTTCCTGCGGGGCGCGGAGGCCGCCGAACTCATCACCTCCGAGGACCGGGTGGCGAGCACGGCGCCGCTGCAGTTCGACTTCGCGCTGTTCGACATCGGCTTCACCCTCAGCCACGGCGCCGCCCTGGTGCCCGTACCGCGCGACCGGCTCAACTGGCCCCGCCGCTTCCTGTCGTACCTGCGCGAGACCGGGGTGACCCAGGTCGACAGCGTGCCCTCGGCCTGGCGCCCGGCGCTGCAGCACGAGCCCGGTCTGCTCGCCGAGATCGGCGAGGAGGGCACCCTGCGCAGCATCGTGTTCACGGGGGAGAACTGGCCGCTGGACGAGCTGAGGCGCCTTCAGGAGCTGTGGCCCAAGGTCCGCTTCACCAACGGCTACGGGGCCACCGAGACGATGGCCGCGTCCATCACCGAGGTGCCCAACCCGCTGCCCGCCGAGACCGAGCGGCTGTCGATCGGCTACGCGGTCGCGGGCGCGGAGATGATGCTCGTCGCACCCGACGGGACTCCCGTGGACGAGCCCGGCGTGCTGGGCGAGATCTACCTGCGCACCCCCTCGCTGTTCACCGGCTACTGGCGCGACCCGGAGGCCACGCGCGCCGTCGTCGTCCCCGACCCGCTCGACCCCGCGTCGGGACAGCTGGTCTTCAAGACCGGCGACCTGGCCTCGGTGGGGACCGAGGGCGAGCTGTACTTCCACGGCCGGGCCGACTCCCAGGTACAGATCCGCGGCAACCGCGTCGAACTGGGCGAGGTGGAACGCCGCATCAGCCAGATCCCGGGCATCACCGGCGCGGTCGCGATGCTCCTGCCGCGCGAGAACGACGACCCGTGGCTGCACGCGTTCGTCACCCACGCCCCCGACGGTCCCCGGCCGTCCACCAAGGACGTCATCGCGTTCTGCCGCGCCGGACTGCCCCGCTACATGGTGCCCCACCGGCTGCACACGGTGGACGAGTTCCCGCTCACCGTCAACGGGAAGGTCGACCGTGCCGTCCTGACCGCCCTCGCGACGTCCTGACCACCCCGATGGCCTCCACGCCTCATCTTCGTTGCGGAGTATGCACATGACCGAGCAGTCAAGGGCCGCGATGCTGGAACTGGTCCTGGCGGAGACCGCTGCCGTGCTGCGGGCCGCCGACCCCGACGCCTACGGGGACGGGACCACCGGCGTGGCGGCCGACCGCCCGTTCCTCGCGGTGGGCCTGGACTCGCTGGGCCTGGTCCAGCTGCACAGGCGGCTCACCGCCGAACTGGGCGTGCAGCTGCCCGTCACCGTCGGGTTCGACCACCCGACGCCGACGGCCCTGGCCCGCCACCTGGTGGAGGTGGTGCACGGCACCACCGACGGGGCGGGTGCCCAGGACCAGGCCGCCGTCCTGCCCGCGGCGTCCGCGGCGCACGACGAGCCGATCGCGATCGTCGGCATCGGCTGCCGCTACCCGGGCGGGGTGAACTCGCCCGAGGACCTGTGGCGGCTGCTGGCCGACGAGACCCATGTGCTCACCGACTTCCCCGACGACCGGGGCTGGGACCTGGACCGTCTGTACGACCCCGACCCGTCCGTGGCCGGGACCAGCTATGTGAAGCGCGGCGGATTCCTCCCGGACGCCGCCGACTTCGACGCGGACTTCTTCCAGATCAACCCCAAAGAGGCGCTCGCCATGGACCCCCAGCAGCGGCTGCTGCTGGAGACCTCCTGGGAGGCCCTGGAACGCGCGGGCATCGACCCGGGCCGCCTGCGCGGCACCGCGTCGGGCGTGTTCATCGGCGTGGAGCCGCACGAGTACGGGCCCCGCACGCACGAGGCCCCGGAAGGTCTCGACGGCTACCTCATGGGCGGCAACCTGCCCAGCGTCGTGTCCGGCCGCATCGCCTACACGCTCGGCTTCGAAGGACCCACCCTCACCGTCGACACGGCCTGCTCGGGCTCGCTCACCGCACTCCACCTGGCGGTGCAGTCCCTGCAGCGCGGCGAGTGCGGGCTGGCGCTGGCGGGCGGCGTCACCGTGATCTCCAGCCCCGGCACGTTCACCACGTTCAGCCGTCAGCGCGGGCTGGCACCCGACGGACGCATCAAGGCGTTCGCCGCGTCGGCGGACGGCACCTGCTTCGCCGAGGGCGCGGGCGTGTTCGTCCTGGCCCGGCTCTCGGACGCGCTCCGTGACGGACACCAGGTGCTGGCCGTGGTCCGCGGCACCGCCATCAACCAGGACGGTGCGAGCGTCAGCCTCACCGCACCCAACGGCCTCGCCCAGCAGCGTGTCATCCGCAGCGCTCTCGCCGACGCCGGCCTCGTCCCCGAGGAGGTCGACGCGGTCGAGGCCCACGGCACCGGCACCATGCTCGGCGACCCCATCGAGGGCCAGGCCCTGGTCGCCGCCTACGGACGCGGACGCTCACCCGAGAAGCCCCTGTGGCTGGGATCGGTGAAGTCCAACATCGGACACACCGGCGCCGCGGCCGGAGCCGCCGGCATCATCAAGATGGTCCAGGCCATGCACAACGGCACCCTGCCGCGCACCCTGCACGTCGACGAGCCGACCACCCACGTCGACTGGTCCGAGGGCACCGTCCGGCTGCTGACCGAGCCCGTGCCCTGGCAGCCCTCGGACACCCCGCGCCGGGCCGGCATCTCCTCGTTCGGCGCGAGCGGCACCAACGCCCACGTCATCATCGAGGAGCCGCCCGCCGTCGCCGGCGACAGCGCCGGGGCACCCGACACCACGGCCGCGCCCGCCGCCGACCGCCCCGTACCGGTCGTCCTGTCGGCCCAGGGCGAGGAAGCACTGCGCGGCCAGGCCGAACGCCTTCTGAGGACCGTCGACGAGGCGTCCCTCACGGACATCGCCTACTCGGCCGCCACCACCCGCGCCGCCCTGCGCGACCGTGCCACCGTCGTCGCCGCCGACCGCGACGAACTGCGCCGCGCCCTGACCGCGCTCGCCGAGGGCACCACCGCGCCCGGAGTGCTCACCGGCACGACGCTGGCCACCGGCAGGACCGCGTTCCTGTTCACCGGCCAGGGCAGCCAGCGACCCGGCATGGGCCGTGAACTGGTCCGCGCCTTCCCGGTGTTCGCGAAGGCCCTCCAGGAGGCCGCCGACCACCTCGACCTGCATCTCGACGAACCGCTCGGCGACGTCCTCTTCGCCGAACCCGGCTCTCCGCAGGCCGACCTGCTCAACCGGACCCGGTACGCGCAGGCCGCGCTCTTCGCCGTCGAGGTGTCGCTGTTCCGCCTGGTCGAGTCCTGGGGCGTCACCCCGGGTCTGCTCGCCGGACACTCCATCGGCGAGATCGCCGCCGCACACGTCGCCGGTGTCATGACCCTGGCCGACGCGGCCCTGCTGGTCGGCGCCCGCGGCACGCTGATGGACGAACTGCCGGGCGGCGGCGCGATGGTCGCCGTCCAGGCGGCGGAGGCGGAGGTCGCCCCGTACCTGACGGACGGGGTGGCCGTCGCCGCCGTCAACGGCCCCTCCGCGATCGTGCTCTCCGGCGAGGAGGACGCCGTACTGGCCGTCGCGGCCCGCTTCTCCGAGCAGGGACGCAAGACGCGCCGGCTGCGCGTCTCGCACGCGTTCCACTCGCCGCTGATGGACCCCATGCTCGACGACTTCCGCCGCGTCGCCGAGACCCTGACCTACCTGCCGCCGAGCATCCCCGTCGTGTCCAACCTGACCGGCGAGCCCGTCGAGGCGTTCGACGCCGACTACTGGGTGCGGCACGTGCGCGAGCCCGTGCGGTTCGCCGACGGCATGCGCTGGCTGGAGTCCCACGGCGTGGACACCTACCTGGAACTGGGCCCCGACGGGGTCCTGTCGGCGATGGGACGCGACTGCCTCACCGACGACGGCGCCGGCGCCGCGTTCGCCACGCTGCTGCGCGACGGGCACGGCGAGGAGCGCCAGGCCGTCACCGCGCTCGGCCTCGCGCACGCCCACGGCGTCCCGGTCGACTGGGAGCGCTTCTTCGCCGGCCGCGGCGCCCGCCGGATCCCGCTGCCCACCTACTCCTTCCAACGCAAGCGGTACTGGCTGGACGCCGGAAGCGCCCCGGGGGCCACGATCGGGCACCCGATGCTCGACACCGCCGTCGCGCTCGCGGGCACCGACACCCTGGTCCTGACCGGCCGGCTGTCCACCCGGTCCCAGTCGTGGCTGGCCGACCACGTCATCGCGGGCGTCGTCCTCGTACCCGGCACCGGTCTGGTCGAACTGGCCGTCCGGGCCGGTGACGAGGCGGGCTGCGGCCTGCTGGAGGAGCTCACCCTCGAGACGCCGCTGGCGCTGACCACGGACGCCGGGGCGGAGGTCCAGGTCGTCGTCGGCGCGCTCGACGCGACGGGCCGCCGCAGCGTCGAGATCCATTCGCGCCCCGCGCAGAGCGAGGAGGAGTGGACCCGGCACGCCAGCGGTGTGCTCGCCGAACAGGGCGAGGGCCCGGCGGCCGACACGGACGTGTTCACCCAGTGGCCGCCGGCCGACGCCGAGCCGATCGACGTCGCGGAACTCTACGAGCGCCACATCGACCAGGGATACGGCTACGGGCCGGCCTTCCAGTGCGTGCGCGCCGCCTGGCGCCGCGGGGACGAGGTCTTCGCCGAGGTCTCCCTCGGCGACACGGAGGGCGAGCGGTTCGGACTGCACCCGGCCCTCCTGGACGCCTCCCTGCACCCCGTCGAGGGACCGGAGGACGAGGGCCAGGTCCGGCTCCCGTTCGCCTGGCTCGGCGTCGAACTGCACGCCGCCGGCGCCACGGACGTCCGCGCCCGGCTCGTCCGGACCGCCCCGGACGAGGTCTCGGTCGAACTCGCCGACCCCACCGGCGCACCGGTCGCCACCATCCGCTCGCTCGTTCAGCGGCCCGTGGCGATGGACGGCGTACGGCCCTCGGGCGCACGGGACGGCTCGCTGCTGCACCTGGAGTGGACCCGGATCGACGTCCCGTCCGCACCGGACGCCGACGCGGCGGAGTTCCACCTCGAGTTCCTTCCCGCCTCCTTCCCCGGTACCCCCGTCGAGGCCGGCCGAGCGGCGACGCTGCACGTCCTCCAGCTGATCCAGGACGCGCTGCGCGACGACACCCGCCTGGCGATCGTCACGCGTGACGCGCCCGACGACCCGGCGTTCGCCCCGCTGTGGGCCCTGACGCGCTCCGCGCAGGCCGAGAACCCCGGCCGGTTCGTGCTCATCGGCACGGACCGCGACCTACCCGAACACGACCTGCGTGCCGCCCTGTCCACCGGCGAGCCGCAACTGATCCTGCGCGACGGCGCGGCCCTCATGCCGCGCATGGTCCGCACGCCCGAACCGCAGGACCCGCGCCCCGTCGCCTGGGATCCGGACGGCACGGTGCTGATCACCGGCGGCACCGGCGGCCTGGGCGGCCTCGTCGCCCGCCACCTCGCCGCCCGGCACGGGGTGAAGCACCTGCTGCTCACCGGCCGCCGCGGCCCCGACGGACCCGGCATGGCCGAACTCGTCGCCGAACTCGCCGAGTCGGGCGCCGAGGCGGCCGTGGTGACCTGTGACGTCGCCGACCGCGAAGCCCTGGCGGCGCTGCTGGCGACGATCCCCGAGGGACGTCCCCTGACCGGAGTGGTCCACTGCGCCGGCGTCGTCGACGACGGACTGGCCGCGACGCTCACCCCCGAGCAGGTCCGCACCGTCTTCCACGGCAAGGCGGACGGCGCCTGGCACCTGCACGAGCTGACCCGTGACCTCCCGCTCGCCGCGTTCGTGCTGTTCTCCTCCGCGGCCGGCGCCCTGGGAGGACCGGGCCAGGGCAACTACGCCGCCGCCAACGCCTTCCTCGACGCGCTGGCCGTCCACCGCGTCGCCCAGGGCCTGCCGGCGACGTCCCTCGCCTGGAACCTGTGGGCGGGCGGCGCGGGCATGGGAGGCCGTCTGGACGAGGTGACCCTGCGCCGCGCCGAGCGCTCCGGTCTGCCCGCCCTCGGCATCGAGGAGAACCTCGCCCTCTTCGACCGCGCCCTCGCCGTCGCCGAACCGGCCATGGTGCCGCTGCGCATCGAGGCCGCCGCGCTGCGCGCCCGGCCCGAGGGCATTCCGCAGGTGCTGCGCGGCCTGGTCCGCGCCCCCGTCCGCCGCAGCGCCGCGGTCGCGGGCGCCCCCGGCGGCGCACTGGCCGACCGGCTGGCCGGGAAGCCGGACGCCGAACGCGAGCGGATCGTCTCCGAACTGGTCCGCACACAGATCGCCACGGTCCTCGGCCACCAGAGCGGCAACGCGATCGACCCCCGCCGGGCCTTCACCGAACTGGGCTTCGACTCGCTGACCGCCGTCGAACTGCGCAACGCGCTCGGCACGGCCACCGGACTGCGGCTCACCTCCACCCTGATCTTCGACCACCCCACCCCGGGCGCCCTGATCGAGCACGTACTCGAAAAGGTCAGCGGTACCACCCCGGCCGCCGCCGTCCCGTCGCGGGCCACCGCGCGGACCGCCGTGGACGAGCCCATCGCGATCGTGTCGATGGCCTGCCGCTACCCGGGCGGGGTGACCTCCGCGCAGGACCTCTGGCAGCTGGTCGCCGACGGCACCGACGCGATCGGTCTCTTCCCCGAGGACCGGGGCTGGAACACCGACGAGATCTACGACCCCGAGCCCGGCAAGCACGGCACCACCTACACCCGCGAGGGCGGATTCCTCTACGACGCCGCCGACTTCGACCCCACCTTCTTCGGCATCAGCCCGAAGGAGGCCCAGGCGATGGACCCCCAGCACCGGCTGCTCCTGGAGACCGCCTGGGAGGCCGCCGAACAGGCCGGTATCGATCCGCACTCCCTGAAGGGCACCTCCACCGGCGTGTTCGCCGGTGTCATGAACCACGACTGGACGACCCTCTCCGCCACCGTGCCCGAGGACCTCGCCGGCTTCACCGCGGGCGGCGGCATGGGCAGCGTCGCCTCCGGCCGCATCGCCTACACGCTCGGGCTGCAGGGCCCCGCGGTCACCATCGACACCGCGTGCTCCTCCTCCCTGGTGGCCATGCACTGGGCCATGCAGGCACTGCGCCAGGGCGAGTGCACGTTCGCCCTCGCGGGCGGCGTCACCGTGATGGCCACCCCCGAGACGTTCGTCGGGATGAGCCTGCAGAGCGGACTGTCCGCCGACGGCCGCTGCAAGGCGTACAGCGCCGACGCGGACGGCACCGGCTGGGGCGAGGGCGCCGGACTGGTGCTCCTGGAACGGCTGTCGGACGCGCGCCGCGCCGGACACCCGGTGCTCGCGGTGCTCCGCGGCTCCGCGATCAACCAGGACGGCGCGTCCAACGGACTCTCCGCGCCCAACGGCCCGGCCCAGCAGCGTGTCATCCGGCAGGCCGTGGCCTCCGCCGGCCTGACCCTCGCCGACATCGACGTGGTCGAGGGCCACGGCACCGGCACCACCCTCGGCGACCCGATCGAGGCCCAGGCGCTGATGGCCACGTACGGACAGGAACGCGCGAACGACGACCCGCTGTGGCTGGGGTCGGTCAAGTCCAACATCGGGCACACCCAGGCCGCCGCCGGCGTCGCGGGCGTGGTCAAGATGGTGATGGCGATACGCAACGGCGTGCTGCCCCGCACCCTGCACGCCGCCACGCCCTCCCCGCACATCGACTGGACCGAGGGCGCCGTCGAACTGCTCGACGAGGCCAGGGAATGGCCGGCGCACGGCCGCCCGCGCCGCGCCGCGGTCTCCTCGTTCGGGGTCAGCGGCACCAACGCCCACGTGATCATCGAGGAGGCGCCGCCGGCCGGCCCGCGGGAGCCGCGCGGTGAGCGGCCCCCGGTCCTGCCGCTGACGCTGTCGGCGGCGTCCACCGAGGCCCTGCGCGCCCAGGCGGCGCAGCTCGCCGCCCACCTGCGCGGACACGAGGACGTGGACGACCTGGACGTCGCCGCCTCGCTCGTCCGCGGCCGCGCCGCCCTGGAGCACCGGGCCGTGATCGTGGACTCCGACCGCGACAGCCTGCTCGCCGGGCTCGACGCGCTGGCGAGCGCCAAGTCACCCGCCTCCCTGGTGGAGGGCGTACAGCGCGGCGACTCGCGCGCGGTGTTCGTCTTCCCCGGCCAGGGCTCGCAGTGGCAGGGCATGGGCGTGGAACTGCTCTCGTACTCGCCGGCCTTCGCGAGCCGGCTCGGCGAATGCGCCAAGGCCCTCGAACCGTACGTCGAGTGGGACCTGCTCGACGTGCTGCACGGCGCGCCCGGCGCACCGCGCCTGGACGACGTCGACGTGGTGCAGCCCGTGCTGTGGGCGGTGATGGTGTCGCTCGCCGAGGCATGGCGCGCCGCCGGCGTCGAACCCGCCGCCGTCGTCGGCCACTCCCAGGGCGAGATCGCCGCGGCCTGTGTCGCCGGCGCGCTGTCGCTGGAGGACGGCGCGCGCGTCGTCGCGCTGCGCAGCCGCATCATCCGCCAGGACCTCGCGGGCCGGGGCGGCATGATGTCGGTGGCCCTGCCCGCCGACCGGACGTCCGAGCTCCTGGCCGACTTCGACGGCCGCCTCCAGCTGGCCGTCCTCAACGGTCCCGGCTCCGTCGTCGTGTGCGGCGAACCGGAGGCCCTCGACGAACTGCGGACCCGGCTGGACACCGACGGCGTCCAGGCCCGCCGCATCCCGGTGGACTACGCCTCCCACTCGGTGTTCGTGGAGGAGATCCGCGACAGGCTGCTCACCGAGCTGACCGGCCTGGCGCCGCAGACCTCGCCGGTGCCGTTCTACTCCACCGTCACCGCGGGGATCCTGGACACCGCCGGCCTCGACGCCGAGTACTGGTACACCAACCTGCGTCGGCCTGTCCGCTTCGAGGAGACCACGCGAGCCCTGCTGGACGACGGCTTCGAGATCTTCGTCGAGGCCAGCCCGCACCCCGGCCTGCTGTCCGGGCTGGGCGAGACCGCCGAGTCGGCCGGCGTGCCCGCCGCGCTCATCGGCACGCTGCGCCGCAAGGACGGCAGCCCGCGCAAGTTCGTCACCTCGCTGGCCGAGGCATACGTACGGGGCGCGGCCGTCGACTGGGAGACCCGGTTCGCCGGCACCGGCGCCCGGCGCGTGGACCTGCCCACGTACCCGTTCCAGCGCAGGCGCTACTGGCTGGAGGCCGCCGAGAACACCGGCGACCCGCTGGCCAACGGACAGGTCTCCGCCGACCACCCGCTGCTGGGTGCCGCGGTGTCGGTCGCCGGGACCGGGGGAGTGCTCCTCACCGGCCGTCTGTCGCTCTCCGGTCAGCCGTGGCTGGCCGACCACGCCATCGGCGGCACCGTCCTGTTCCCCGGCTCCGGCTTCGTGGAACTGGCCGTACGCGCCGGTGACGAGGTCGGCCGGGGACGCCTGGACGAGCTGACCCTGGAGGCGCCGCTCGTCCTGCCCGAGCGCGGCGGCGTGGCGATCCAGGTCGTCGTCGGCCCGGACCTGCGCACCGTCTCCGTCCACTCCCGCTCCGAGGACGCCCCCGCGGACGGCGCCTGGACCCGGCACGCCCAGGGCACGCTCGCCGAGACCGGCCCCGAGCCGGCGCACGAGCCGGCCCCCTGGCCGCCCGCGGACGCCGAACCCGTCGACCTCACCGGGTTCTACGAGCCCGCCTCCGACGACGGCCTGCGGTACGGGCCCGTCTTCCAGGGCCTGCGCGCGGCCTGGCGCTCCGGCGACGAGGTCTTCGCGGACATCGCGCTGCCCGAGCACAGCGCCGCCGAGGCCGGACGGTACGGACTGCATCCCGCGGTGCTCGACGCCGCGCTGCACGCCACCGCGCTGCTCGCCACCGACGCCGGGCGGATCACGCTCCCGTTCCTGTGGACGGGGGTCGACCTGCACGCCGCGGGAGCCGCCGAGCTCAGGCTGCGGATGACCCGCCTCGGCGAGGACGAGGTCGCCCTGCGCCTGACCGACACCGCGGGCCGTCCCGTGGCCGCGGCCGAGTCCCTGGTCCTGCGTCCGGTGGCCGCCGGCGGACTGACGCGCGCGGACGTCTCCCACGACTCCCTGTTCGAACTCGACTGGGCCCCCGTCGAGCCGGCCGGCACCGCGACCGCGACGGTCGTGTACCGCTGCGAGGGCGGCACCACCAAGGAGGCGGTGTACGAGCGGACCGGCGCCGTACTGGACGTCCTCCAGTCCTGGCTCGCGGAGGACCGCGACGACGCCGTGCTCTCGGTCGTCACCCGGGGCGCCGTGTCGGTCGGCGGCGAGGACGTCACCGACCTCGCCGGAGCGGCGGTGTGGGGGCTGGTCCGCAGCGCCCAGACCGAGAACCCCGGCCGCGTCGTGCTGATCGACCTGGACCCCGACGACGCCGGCCACGCCACGGTCGACCCCGGTCTGCTGGTGGCCACCGGCGAGGCACAGATCGCCGTGCGCCGCGGCAGCCTCCACCGACCGCGCCTGACCCGGGTGAGCGGTGAGGGGACCAGGTCCGGCGCCCCGTCCACCGTCTTCGGGGACCGGCCCGGCACCGTGCTGATCACCGGCGGCACCGGAACCCTGGGCAGCCTGGTGGCCCGCCACCTGGTCACCGCCCACGGGGTCACCGAGCTGCTGCTCACCAGCCGTCGCGGCCCCGACGCACCGGGGGCCGCCGAACTCACCGCCGAACTCACCGGCCTCGGCGCCCGCGTGGAGGTGGCCGCCTGCGACGCCGCCGACCGCGACGCGCTGGCCGCCGTGATCGAGGGCCGTGTCCTGGCCGGGGTCGTGCACACCGCGGGCATCCTCGACGACGGCATCATCTCCTCGCTGACACCGGAGCGGATGGCCGCGGTGATGCGTCCCAAGGTGGACGCGGCTCTCAACCTGCACGAGCTGACCGCAGGCCAGGACCTCTCGGCGTTCGTGCTCTTCTCGTCCGCTGCGGGGGTCACCGGAGGCGCCGGACAGGGCAACTACGCCGCGGCCAACTCCTTCCTCGACGGCCTCGCCGCCCACCGGCGCGCCCACGGCCTGCCGGCGCAGTCGCTGGCCTGGGGACTGTGGGAGGAGGCCAGTGGCATGACGGGGGCGCTCGACGCGTCCGACGTGGCCGGCATGGCGCGCGACGGCGTCCTGCCCATCGCCTCGCACCAGGGTCTGGAACTGCTCGACGCCGCCGGATCCCTCGACCGGGCGTTCCTGTCGCCCGTCCGGCTCGACCTGTCGGGTCAGCGCCGGTCCGACGTGCCGTACGTGCTGCGCGACCTGGTACGCGGTCCGGCCCGGCGGGTCGTCGAGGCCACCGTGGCCGCCCAGGAACCCGCGGAGAGCCTGCGCGACCGGCTGGCCGCCCTGTCGCCGGCCCGGCGGGAACAGACGCTGCTCGACATCGTCCGTACCCAGGCCGCCGCCACCCTCGGCTTCGCCGACGCCGACGAGGTCGACGCGGAACGGTCGTTCCGCGACATGGGCTTCGACTCCCTGGCCGCCGTGAAGTTCCGCAACAGCCTCGGCGAAGCCGTCGGGGAACGCCTGCCCGCGACCCTCGTCTTCGACCACCCGACCTCGCTCGTCCTCACCCGGCACCTGCTGCAGACGCTGGCGCTCGGTGAACCGGAGACGGCCCCGGAACCGGAGCCGGCCGAGGATGTCGAGGACCGCACCGCGGCCATCCAGAACATGAGTCTGGCCGAGCTGCTCCGTACCGCGCGAGGATCAGGAGATCCGTCATGACCCAACTGCTCGATGCCACCGACGAGGGTGTCTTCACCACGGACAAGGAGCTGCTGCACCGCGTCCTGACCCCGTACCGGGCCAAGAAGTGCGAGTACCTCACCTCGGCCACGGTCAGCGTGAGGGACAACGGCCGTGAGGGCAAGGTGCTCACCGCCGAGTGCTCCTTCATGATCCCCGAGTCCTGCTACATCGACGACACGGGCCACTTCAACTCGGTCGAGTTCAACATCTGCTTCAACCAGATGTCCTACTACCTGATGGCCAAGGCGGTGAAGGAGTCACTGATCGAACCGTTCTCCCGGTGGACGCTGGAGCAGTTCTGGGACCGCCAGCTCGCCGACGTGTTCATCACCGACTTCCGCAGCAGCTTCCGCAACGCCATGAACGGCCGAAACTTCCGGGGCCAGCTGGAGATCATCGACATCGCGGACTGGGACGGGAACGACCTGCGCGACGCCCTGATCATGCTGCGCACCCGGGCGCGTTACTGGGACGAGCAGGGCGGCGAGAGCCACGGCGAGATCGCCGCGGCCATCACCAACCCGCCCGAGAACTGATCCGGTCCGGCCCACCGCGGAGGAAGCGACGATGAGCAGCACGAAAAAGCCGGGGCTTCCCGAGGGAGCGCGGCAGGTCGACATCGAGCACATCTACAACCGGCTGGCCGACCGCGGTCTGCGGTACGGCCCGGCCTTCCGCAACCTGCGGAGCGTGTGGTCGCACGGCGAGGAGGTCTACGCCCACGCCGGTCTCGAGAACGAGTCCGGCGGCGACGACTACCTCCTGCACCCGGCGCTGTTCGACGCCGCGCTGCAGGCCGCCCTGATACCGGGTCTCGACGACGAGGGAGGCACGTTCCTCCCCTTCGCACTGCGCGGGATCCGGCTCCACCGGGCGGGCGCCAGCGCCGTCGACGTCCACACCGTGCCGAACGAGGGCGGCATCTCCCTCGCCCTCACCGGCGCTGACGGCGAACCGGTCGTCACCGTCGGCACCCTCGTCAGGCGGGCCGTCTCCGCCGACCAGCTCGACGCGGCCGGGCAGCGCACCCGCCTGCTGCGCGTCGTCTGGAAGACCGTCGAGCAGCAGACCGCCGCCTCGGACCAGACGCACTGGGCGTTCCTCGGCACCGACCACATCGGTGTCACCGGCGCGCTGAAGTCCGTCTGCCGGTCGTTCGACTCCTACCCCACACTGGCCGCCCTGGACGCCGCGCTCCGCGAGGGCGCGGCCGTGCCCGACGTGGTCGTGGTCTCGTGCACGGACCAGGACTCGCCGGTGCGCTCCGCCGCACAGCGCGCCCTCATGCTCGTGCAGGAGTGGTCGGCCGACGACCGCCTGGCCGCGTCCCGTCTGCTGCTGGTCAGCAGCGGTGCCGTCGCCTCCCGCAGTCAGGAGGACCTCTCCGACCTGCCGGGCGCGGCCGTCTGGGGGCTGGTGCGCAGTGCCCAGTCCGAACACCCCGGCCGTTTCGTCCTCGTGGACATCGACGTCCCCGACGACTCCGGCCGCGCTCTCGTCGCCGCGGCGGCCTCCGGCGAACCACAGCTCGCCGTGCGGCACGGTGCCCTGTTCCGGCCCCGCCTCGTCCGGTGCCCGCCGCCGTCCCGGCGCGCCGGCCTCTCCGGAACCGTCGTCATCACCGGCGGCACCGGTGCGCTGGGCCGGCTGCTCGCCCGTCATCTGGTCACCCGCCACGGTGTCGAGCACCTCGTCCTGCTCAGCCGCCGGGGTCCGGACGCGCCCGGGGCCGCCGACCTGGACACCGAACTCACCGGGCTCGGCGCCAAGGTCGACATACTGGCCTGCGACGTGACCGACCGGTCGTCACTGGAGCGCGTCCTGGCGGACGTTCCGGCGCCCTCCGCCGTCATCCACACCGCGGGCCGGCTGGCCGACGCCGCGGTCGACACCCTCACCCCGCACCGGCTCGACCAGGTACTGAGCCCCAAGGTCGACACGGCGCTGCACCTGCACGACCTGATCCAGGACCCGGACTGCGTGTTCGTGATGTTCTCGTCCGTCGCGGGGCTGGTCGGCAACGCCGGACAGGCCAACTACGCGGCCGCCAACTCCGTACTCGACGCGCTCGCGCAGCGCCGCCGCACCCTCGGGATGCGCGGCCTCTCCCTCGCCTGGGGCCTGTGGGAGAGCGAGGACGGCATGGGATCCGAGCTGTCCACCGCCGACCTCAACCGCATCAAGCGCTCCGGCTTCGCGCCGCTCAGCCACGACCAGGGCCTGGCCCTGTTCGACGCGGCCCTCGCCGGCGACGAGGCCGTCCTGTCCCCGGTACGGCTGAACGAGGCGGCCCTGACCGGACACGTCCCGCCCATCCTGGCCGACCTGGCGCCCGCCGCCGCTCCCTCCGCCAGGTCCAGCGACGCGCTGCACCTGCGTCTGACCGACCTGCCGGAGGCCGAACGTGATGCCGCCGCCCTGGAGTTCGTCCGCGAGTCCGCGGCCGCCGTCCTCGGCTACGACAGCCCCGACGACATCGAGGCCGACCGGGAGTTCAACGCCGTCGGCCTGGACTCCATCGGCAACCTCGAACTGAGCCGCCGTCTGGCGGCCGGTACCGGACTGCAGCTGCCGGCGACCGTCGTCTTCGATCATCCGACCCCCGCAGCGCTGGCTGCGCATCTGCGGCGACTTCTGCAGGAGAATGGATCATGAAAACCGTTGTTGTAGGCGGCGGGGTCATCGGCCTGGCCACCGCGTGGCGGGCCGCGCGCCTGGGCGTCACCGTCACCGTGATCGACCCGGCTCCCGCCTCCAAGGCGTCCCACGCCTCCGCGGGCATGCTGCCGCCCGGCCACGAGCAGCTCCTCAGCCAGGAGCACGTCCTGCGCCTGTGCATGACCTCCCGTGACCTCTTCCCGTCCTTCGCGGCCGAGCTGGAGGAGTTCGCCCCTTCGGGCTTCCGGCGCGACGGCGTCCTGGACGCCGCCTTCGACGAGGACGCCCTGGGCGGCCTCGAACGGCAGGAGGCCCTCCAGGACACGCTCAAGATCCGCACCGAGCGCCTCTCCCCGAAGGAGATCGGCGAACTCGAGCCGAACCTCGCCCCGGCCCTCGGCGGACTGCTGTCCCCCGACGACGGCTCCGTGGACCCGCGCGTGCTCAACGCGTCCCTGATCACGGCCATCGAGGCCCTGGGCGGTACCGTCGTCCGCCGCAGTGTCGTGCGCGTCGGTGACCACGTCGTCACCCTCGACAACGGCGACACGGTCGCCTTCGACCGTGTCGTCCTGGCCGCCGGCTGCTGGACGCACCAGATCGAGGGCCTGCCCGAGGGCGTCATCCCGGAGATCCGCCCCGTCAAGGGCCAGATCCTGCGCCTGCACTCGAACCCGCCGGTGCTCAACGTGACGACCCGCGCCTTCTCCAAGGGCACCTCGCTCTACCTGGTGCCCCGCCTGGGCGGCGAACTGGTGGTCGGCTCCACCTACGAGGAGCGCGGCTACGACGAGACCGTCACCGCCGACGGCACCCGCGGGCTGCTGGAGCGGGCCGCCCAGGTGATCCCCGGTGTGGGCGCCCTCCGCTTCGCCGAGATCACCGCCGCGCTGCGCCCCGGTTCTCCCGACGAGCTGCCCGTCATCGGCCCGACGACCGTCCCCGATGTCTACCTGGCCTCCGGCCACTTCCGCATGGGTGTCCAGCTGACGCCCGTCACCGCGGACGCCATGGCGGCCTACCTCACCGACACGGAGCCCGACCCGGTGGTACTGCCCTTCACCCCGCTCCGCTTCTCCTGACCGCTCAGGCGGCACGCCTTCACGACTTCGCCCTCCTCCCCGATGCGGGGAGGAGGGCGAAGTCGTGTGCCCGGCCGCGCCGGACCCCCGGAAGAGGGTCGCCGTCCAGCAGGTCCCCGACACCGGTACGGGCCGGCGCCCCGGCCACCTGCGGGACCCCAAGTCCCACGCCCGCTGATCCGGCCCGGCCGAGGCACACACCCCCGCCCGACGCCGAACACACATACCCGGCCCCTCGGCCCCTCGGCTCCTGGCCTCCTGG
>NZ_JBIAQL010000004.1:208945-581924 GCF_042889045.1 Streptomyces sp. NPDC002701 | reverse complement strand
CTCCCGGCCCTCGGCCCCCGGGCCCCGGCACCTGACCTCTGGCCCTGGCCCCCTGGCCCTCGGCCTCGGCTCCTGGCCTCCGGGCTCCGGGCTCCCGGCCCTCGGCCCCCGGGCCCCGGCACCTGACCTCTGGCCCTGGCCCCCTGGCCCTCGGCCTCGGCTCCTGGCCTCCGGGCTCCGGGCTCCGGGCTCCCGGCCCCCGGCCCCCGGCCCCCGGCCCCCGGGCCCCGGCCCCCGGGCCCCGGGCCCCGGGCCCCGGCACCTGACCCCTGGCCCCTAGCCCCGGCACCTGACCCCTGACCCCTGGCCCCTGGCCCCCGGGCTCCGGGCCCCGGCCCCTGGGCTCCCGGCCCCCGGGACTCCGGCACCCGGAGGACGGTCTCCGCCCCCTGGGGTTACGAACGTCCGGCCCCGGCTGCGGGCCGGGCTCCGCACACGAAAGCCCGGGACGCACAGAACCGCCCTGCGCGGGCCCCCTTCCGGGGGTCCGCGCAGGGCGGTTCAAGGAGCGGGGTCGCTCAGGAAGGCACCGCCACGGGGTCGCTCAGCGAACCGGTGGCGTTCTCCGTCCAGGACTGGTCCCCCTCCGAGCGGGACCTGATGGTGAGGCTGCGGCCCCCGGACGGGTCCTCGGGACCGACGACGACCTGGAGGAGCGCCGCGTCGTGCGCACCGAAGGTGACCGGGGCGTTCAGGACCAGTTCCGCCACCTCGTCCAGACCCACCGTGAGAGCCGCGTGCAGCGCCAGTTCGACGAACGCGGTGCCCGGCAGGATCACCGTCCCCATGACGATGTGGTCGGCCAGCCACGCGTGCGTGGTCAGCGTCACCCGGCCGGTGAACAGGTGGCTGCCGTCCGGGAGTTCCGTGGCCGTGGCCAGCAGCGGATGGGTGGCGGACTCCAGACCGAGGCCCGCGGGCGAGCCGATGGAGTCGACCGCTTCGAGCCAGTAGCGACGGCGCTGGAGGGCGTACGTGGGAAGCGGGACGCTGTGGGCCCCACGCCTGGTCAGGAACCCTTCCCAGTCGACGGCCGCGCCGCCCGCACGTGCCTGGACGAGACCGTCGAGCAGGGTGACCGGCTCGGTGCCGATGTCGGACCGCAGCAGCGGTACGGCGGTGGCCTCGGGCAGCGCCTCACGGGCGAGAGCGGTCAGGACGGCGTCCGGGCCGATCTCCAGGTAGACGGTGACACCGTCGTCGTGCAGCGCGGTCAGGGCGTCGTGGAAGCGGGTGGTGTTGCGGACGTGGCCGGTCCAGTAGTCGGCGCCGGTGACCTCGGCGCCGGCGGCCCGGCCGGTGACCGTGGACACCAGGGTGGCGCCCGGCGTGCGGTAGGTGAGGGACTCCGCGACGCCGCGGAACTCGTCGAGCATCGGGTCCATGAGCGGGGAGTGGAAGGCGTGCGAGACGGTGAGCCGCCTGGTGCGCCGGCCCTCCTCCTTGAAGTGCTCGGCGATGGCGGTCACGTCCGCCTCGTCACCGGAGACGACCAGGGCGCGCGGACCGTTGATGGCGGCGATGCCCGTGCGCTCGGTCAGCCACGGAGCGACCTCCTCCTCGGTGGCCTCGATGGCGATCATGGCTCCGTCGGACGGCAGGGCCTGCATCAGGGTGCCGCGGGCGGCGACCAGGCGGCAGGCGTCGTCCAGGGACAGGATCCCCGCCACGTGCGCCGCGGCGATCTCACCGACGGAGTGGCCCACGAGGTGGCTGGGCACCACGCCGAACTCGTCGGCGAGGAGCCGGCTGAGGGCGATCTGCAGGGCCAGCATGCCGGGCTGCGTGAAACGGGTCTGGTCGAGCAGCGTGGAATCGCTGTCGAAGACGACGTCCTTGACGCTCCGTTCGGCGTCGAGGTACCGGTCGAGCGTGGCGCAGACCTCGTCGAACGCGTCCCGGAAGACCGGATACGTCTCGTGGAGCACCCGTCCCATGCCCGCACGCTGGGCACCCTGACCGGTGAAGAGGAAGGCGACCTTCTTGCTCCGGGGCCTGGTGGGAAGGGCGACCGGGGAGGGCGCCTGGACGAGCGCGCCGAGGCGGGCGAGCAGATCCTCCCGGGAGCCGCCGACGGCGGCGGCCTGGTGCTCGAAGGTGGCGCGGTCGGTCACCAGCGAGTAGGCGATGTCGTCCGGGTGCAGCTCCGGGTGCTCGGTGGCGTGGTCCAGGAGCCGCTGGGCCTGGTCGCGCAGGGCCTGCTCGGACCTGGCGGACAGGATCCACGGGACGAAGGCCCCTCCGGAGGGCTCCGGCTGCCGCTCGGTCTCCGTGGTCTGCGGCGTGGGCGCCGCCTCCAGGATCAGGTGGGCGTTGGTGCCGCTGATGCCGAACGAGGAGACGGCGGCGCGGCGCGGGTGGTCGGTCTCGGGCCAGGGCCGTGCCTCGGTGAGCAGCTCGATGTTGCCGGCCTCCCAGTCGATGTTCGGGCTGGGCTCGTCGACGTGGAGCGTCTTGGGCAGCGTGCCGTGCCGCATGGCCTGGATCATCTTGATGACACCGCCAAGCCCCGCGGCGGCCTGTGCGTGACCGATGTTGGACTTGAAGGAACCGAGCCAGAGCGGCTCGTCCCGGTCCTGTCCGTACGTGGCCAGCAGGGCCTGGGCCTCGATCGGGTCACCCAGCGAGGTGCCCGTGCCGTGGCCCTCGACCGCGTCGACCTGGTCCGGGGCGAGCCCGGCCGCGGCCAGAGCGGCCTTGATGACGCGCTGCTGGGCCGGCCCGTTGGGCGCGGTCAGGCCGTTGGAGGCACCGTCCTGGTTGACGGCGGAGCCGCGGATGACGGCCAGGACGGGGTGTCCGTTGGCCTCGGCGTCGGAGAGACGCTCCAGCACGATCATGCCCGCGCCCTCGGCCCAGGCGGTGCCGTCGGCACCGGCTGCGTAGGACTTGCAGCGGCCGTCGGGGGCCAGGCCGCGCTGGCGGCTGAACTCCATGAACATGCCGGCGTTGGCCATGATCGTGGCGCCGCCCGCGAGGGCCATCGTGGACTCGCCGCTGCGCAGCGACTGGCAGGCCAGGTGCATGGCGACCAGCGAGGAGGAGCAGGCCGTGTCGACGGTGACCGCCGGACCCTCCAGACCGAGCGTGTAGGCGATGCGCCCGGAGGCCACACTCGACGTCGTACCCGTCAGCAGGTAGCCCTCGACGGGCTCGCCGCCGTGGTGCGTCAGCGACACGTACTCCGTGGAGGCGACTCCGGCGAAGACACCGGTGGAGCTGCCGCGCAGGGTGTCGGGCCGGATGCCCGCGTACTCGAACGCCTCCCAGGCGGTCTCCAGCAGCATCCGCTGCTGGGGGTCGAGCGCCAGGGCCTCGCGGGGGCTGATGCCGAAGAACTCGGCGTCGAAGCGGTCGGCGTCGTAGAGGAAGCCGCCCTCACGGGCGTACGTCTTCCCGCGGACGTCGGGGTCCGGGTCGTACAGGTCCTCGACGTCCCAGCCGCGGTTGTCCGGGAACCCGCCCACCGCGTCACGGCCTTCCGCCACCAGCTGCCACAGTTTCTCCGGCGTGTTGGCGTCGCCGGGGAAGCGGCATCCGATGCCCACGATCGCGATCGGCTCGGGCGCGCCGTCCTTCGCGGTCACGGTACGGGTGGCCCGTCGGGCCACCTGGGCACTGGCCTCGGACTGTCCGCTGCCCACCAGTTCGGTGCGCATGTAGCCGGCCAGGACCTCGGGTGTGGGGTAGTCGAACAGCAGGGTGGAGGCGAGCCGCATCCCGGACGCCTTGTTGAGCGTGTTGCGCAGTTCCACCGAGCTGAGCGAGTCGAATCCCAGCTCCCTGAAGGAGTGCGTGGGCTCGATCGCGGAGGCCGAGCCGTGGCCGAGGACGGCCGCCACGTGCGTGCGGAGGAAGTCCAGGATGATCTGGAGCTGCTCCGCCTCGGGCTGGCCCACGAGCGACTGCCGCAGTCCGCCGGCGGCCCCTGCCGATCCGGACGTCTGGGCCGCGCTGCGCAGCGGCGCCCGGACCAGGCCGCGGAAGAGCGGTGCCACCGGGGCGGACGCGGCGCGGGCGCGCAGGCCCGTCAGGTCGAGCTTGGCCGGGACCAGGGCCGCCGGAGCGGCCCCGAACGCCGCGTCGAAGTGTCCGAACGCCTGGTCGGCGGGCATCGGCAGCAGACCGTTGCGGTTCATACGTGCCTGGTCCTGCTCGTCGAGCGTGTCGGCCATACCGGTCTGCCACAGGCCCCAGGCGAGGGACTTGGCGGCCAGTCCCGCCGCACGGCGCTGCTGCGCGAGTGCGTCGAGGAAGGCGTTGGCGGCGGCGTAGTTGGCCTGGCCCGGGGAGCCGAGGACACCGACCACCGACGAGAACAGCACGAACGCGTCCAGGTCCATGTCCTGGGTGAGCTGGTGCAGGTTCCAGGCGGCGTCCACCTTCGGGCGGAGCACCCCGTCGAACCGCTCGGGGCTGAGTGCCGTCACGATGCCGTCGTCGAGCGTTCCCGCGCAGTGCACGACTGCGCCGAGCGGGTGCTCCGGCGGCAGGCCGGCGAGCAGGGCTTCGAGAGCCTCCCGGTCGGCCGCGTCGCAGGCCGCGATCGTGACCTCGGCGCCCAGTTCGGCGAGTTCCGCGACGATGTCGCTGCCCGCCCTGGCACCGCTGCGGCTGATGAGCAGCAGCCGCCGTGCGCCGTGGGTGTCGACCAGGTGACGGGCGAGGAGCGAGCCCAGCGCGCCGGTACCGCCGGTGATGAGCACCGTCTTCTGTGGATCGAACGGCGCCGGTGCGGCGGCCGCCCCGGTGTCGGGGGCGTCGCTGCGGACACGGCCGAGGCGCGGAGCGACCAGCCGTCCGTCGCGCAGGGCGAGCTGCGGTTCCGAGCTGGCGAGAGCCGCCGGCAGGGCCCGCAGGGACGCGTCCGTGCCGTCGAGGTCGACCAGGACGAACCGGTCCGGGTGTTCGGACTGGGCGGTGCGGATCAGTCCCCAGACCGCCGCGCCGGCCAGGTCGCCCTGCTCGTCACCGGCGCCGGTGGACATCGCGCCCCTGGTGAGGATCACCAGACGCGAGTCCGGCCGTTCGTCGGCCACCATCGCCTGGACGAGGCCGAGCACGTGATGCGTGAGGGAACGGGTGGCCTGCACCGGGTCGGCGCCGGGCTCGGACACGCACCAGGTGACCAGGACGTCCGGTCCGTCGGTCGCGTTCTCCCGCACCGCGGGCAGCGTCACCGGGTCCGGCTGGATGTCGACCTTGGCACCGAGCCGGGACAGGGACGCCGCCAGGTGGCGCTCCCGCGGATCGGCGACCACGGCCCACTTCGTGCCGGCCGTGGCCTGGGCGTCGCCCTCGGGTGCCGGGACGGCGAGCCAGTCGACCTCGTACAGCTCTCCGGCGTCGGCGGCCCGCGCGGCGGCGAGCTGGTCGGGACCGACCGTCCGCATGATCAGGGAGTCGATCGACATCACCGGTGCGCCCGTCTGGTCGGAGATGACCAGGGACACGGTGTCGTCGGTGGGCCACAGCAGGCGGATGCGCAGGGCCCTCGCGCCGGTGGCGTGCAGGGCCACACCGGACCACGAGAACGGCACCCGGATGGAGTCGCCCGACGGGTCGTCACCGGTGATCAGCGCAGCCGGCTGGAGGGCCGAGTCGAGCAGGCCCGGGTGGATACCGAAGGCGCCGGGATCCGCGTCCTCGGGGAGGGAGACCTCCGCGTAGGTCGTGGTCCCCTCTCGCCAGGCCGCCCGCATGCTGCGGAACAGCGGTCCGTAGCCGAAGCCTCCGTCGGTGACCCGGCGGTAGAACTCCTCCGTGTCCACGGGCTCCGTGCCGGCCGGGGGCCAGACCTCGTCCGCGAGCACCTCGATCGCGGCGGGCACCTCCCTGCGCTCGGGCGCGAGCGACCCGGTGGCGTGGCGGGTCCAGTCGGTCTCGGACGGTGCGTCCTCCAGCCGGGAGTAGACCGTGAAGGAGCGATGCCCGGAGTCGTCCGCCGGCTCGACGAAGACCCGCAGCTGGAGCGCCCCGGTCTCCGGCACGGAGAGGAACACGTGGTGGGTGAGCTCCTCGATGTGCTCGCAGCCCACATGGCCGGCCGCGTGCAGGAGCAGGTCGACGAAGGCCACACCGGGCACGATCATCGTGCCGAAGATGATGTGCTCGGCGACCCAGGCCGGATCGGTCCCGCTGATGCGGCCGGTGAAGAGGTGGCCGCCCCCGTCCGGGAGTTCGGCCAGGGTGGTGAGCACCGGGTGGCCGGTCGCCTTCAGCCCCAGCCCGTCGGCGCCCATGGCGGGCTTCGCCGCTTCGAGCCAGTAGCTCTGGCGCTGGAAGGGGTAGGTGGGCAGGGCCTGTGCGGTGGTCTGCGCCGGGGTGACGGGTGACCAGTCGACGGGGACCGTGGTCTGGGTGTGCAGCGTGGCCACGGCGGCGAGCAGGGTGTGCCGTTCGTCGCGGTCGCGGTGCAGTACGGGAGTGAGGGTGGTGTTGTCGGCGTCCTCGGGCAGGTTGTCCTGGGCCATCGTGGTGAGCGTGGCGTCGGGACCGAGTTCGAGGTAGTGCCGCACTCCGTTGGTGTGCAGGGTGTTGATGCCGTCGGCGAAGCGGACCGCGTCGCGGACGTGCTGCACCCAGTAGGCGGGGGTGGTGATGTGGTCGGGTTCGGCCGGCCGGCCGGTGAGGTTGGAGATCAGCGGCACGGCGGGCGTGTGGTACGTGAGCGCCGAGGCGACCCGCTCGAACGCCTCCAGCATGGGATCCATGCGGGGTGAGTGGAAGGCGTGCGAGACGGTCAGCCGCCTGGTGCGCCGGCCCTCCTCCTTGAAGTGCTCGGCGATGGCGGTCACGTCCGCCTCGTCGCCGGAGACCACCAGAGCCTTCGGGCCGTTGATGGCGGCGATGCCGGTGCGCTCGGTCAGCCGCGGCGTGACCTCGTGCTCGGTGGCCTCGATGGCGATCATGGCGCCGTCGGTGGGCAGGGCCTGCATCAGGGTGCCGCGGGCGGCGACCAGGCGGCAGGCGTCGTCGAGGGAGAACACGCCGGCGGCGTGCGCGGCCGCGATCTCGCCGATGGAGTGGCCGGTGAGGTAGTCCGGTGTGACACCGAACGAGGTGACGAGGCGGTGCAGCGCCGTCTCCAGGGCGAACAGTCCGGCCTGTGTGTAGCGGGTCTGGTTGAGGAGGGTCGGGTCGTCGTCGAAGACGACGTCCTTGACGCCGCGTTCGGCGTCGAGGTGACGGTCCAGGGTGGCGCAGACCTCGTCGAACGCCTCCCGGAAGACGGGATGCGTGTCGTAGAGGCGGCGTCCCATGCCCGCCCGCTGCGACCCCTGACCCGTGAACAGGAACGCCGTCTTACCGGGAAGAGGCGTACCACGCACCACGGAGGGCGACGGAGCGTCGAGGACGAGGGCGTCCAGGGCCCGGCCGAACGCCTCGTGTCCGTCCGCCACGACCACGGCCCGGTGCATGAAGAGGCTGCGGGTGGTGGACAGGGCGTGGGCGATCCGGTCCGGACGCAGCCCCGGGTCGAGCGTGAGGAGATCGTGCAGCTGCTGGGCCTGGGCGCGCAGGGCCTGCTCGGTCTTGGCGGACAGGACCCACGGAACGAGGGTCCCCTCGACGAACTCCGGCTCCTGCCCGGTCTCCGCGCCCTGCGCCTCGGGTGCGGCTTCGAGGATGAGGTGGGCGTTGGTGCCGCTGATGCCGAACGAGGAGACGGCCGCGCGGCGCGGGTGATCGGTCTCCGGCCACGGCCGTGCCTCGGTCAGGAGCTGGACCTTGCCGGTGCTCCAGTCGATGTGCGGGCTCGGCTCGTCGGCGTGCAGGGTCTTCGGCAGGGTGCCGTGCCGCAGTGCCTGGATCATCTTGATGACACCGCCGATGCCGGCGGCGGCCTGTGCGTGACCCACGTTGGACTTGAAGGAGCCCAGCCACAGGGGCTCTTCACGGTTCTGCCCGTACGTGGCCAGCAGCGCCTGCGCCTCGATCGGGTCACCCAGGGTGGTGCCGGTGCCGTGCGCCTCGACGGTGTCGACCTGGTCGGGCGTGAGCCCCGCGCTGGCGAGAGCGGCGTTGATGACGCGCTGCTGGGAGGGCCCGTTGGGCGCGGTCAGGCCGTTGGAGGCACCGTCCTGGTTGACGGCGGAGCCGCGGATGACGGCCAGCACGTGGTGACCCCTGGCCCGGGCGTCGGAGAGACGTTCGAGGACGACCATGCCGGCGCCCTCGGCCCAGATGGTGCCGTCGGCGCCCGCCCCGAAGGACTTGCAGCGGCCGTCGGGGGCCAGCCCGCGCTGGCGGCTGAACTCCATGAACATGCCGGGGTTGGCCATGACGGTGGCGCCGCCCGCGAGGGCCATCGTGGACTCGCCGCTGCGCAGCGACTGGCAGGCCAGGTGCAGCGCGACCAGCGACGACGAGCAGGCGGTGTCGACGGTGACGGCCGGACCCTCGAAGCCGAAGGTGTAGGAGAGGCGGCCCGAGGCCACACTCGCCGTCGTACCCGTCAGCAGGTAGCCGTCGACGGGCTCGTCGTCCTGGTAGGTCAGCGAGGCGTACTCCTGCGTGACGACTCCGGCGAACACGCCGATGGAGCTGCCGCGCAGGGTGTCGGGCCGGATGCCCGCGTACTCGAACGCCTCCCAGGCGGTCTCCAGCAGGAGTCGCTGCTGGGGGTCGAGCGCCAGGGCCTCGCGGGGGCTGATGCCGAAGAACTCGGCGTCGAAGCGGTCGGCGTCGTAGAGGAAGCCGCCCTCACGGGCGTACGTCTTCCCGCGGATCTCGGGGTCCGGGTCGAAGATGTCGTCCAGGTTCCAGCCACGGTTCGAGGGGAACGTGCCGATGGCGTCCACGCCCTCGGTGACCAGCCGCCACAGCTCCTCCGGCGAACCGGCGTCGCCGGGGAAGCGGCAGCCCATGCCGACGATGGCGATGGGGTCGTCGTCGGGAACGCCGTCCGCGGTCTCGGCGGCGTCCGCGGACTCCACGACCGCCACCGACTCGGCGGTGCCGGCCGTGGCCAAAGCCTCCTCGTCGACCAGTTCGTCCTTGAGGTAGGTGATCAGCGCGGCGGGCGTGGGGTAGTCGAACAGCATGGTGGACGGCAGGTGCATGCTCAGCGTCTCGCTCAGCGCGAGAAGCAGCTCCATGCCGGCCAGCGAGTCGAAGCCCAGCTCCTTGAACGGCTGCTCGGGGTCGATCACCGGCGGAGAGCTGTGGCCCAGGACGACGGCGGCGTGCCTGCTGAGCAGGTCCAGGAGGACGGCGCGCTGTTCGGCCTCGGGCAGACCGGCGAGTTGCCGGCCCAGCGACGCGTCGTCCCGGACGGTGTCGCTCGCGCGCTCGGCGGGCGCCGCCTGGGCGGGGACCAGCTCGGTCAGCATCGGCGACAGCCGGACCGAGCCCTTCTGAGCGCGGGCGCCGGCCACGTCGATCCCGGCGGGCACGAGCGCCGCCCGCTCCGTCCCGAGGGCCGCGTCGAAGAGTTCGAGCGCGCGCGGGGCGGGCATGGGTGCCAGTCCGCCGCGGCTCATCCGGGCCAGGTCCCGCTCGTCGAGCGTGTCGGCCATGCCGGTCTGCCACAGGCCCCAGGCGAGGGACCTGGCGGGCAGTCCGGCCGCCCGGCGGTGTTCGGCGAGCGCGTCGAGGAACGTGTTGGCGGCGGCGTAGTTGGCCTGGCCGGGAGAGCCGAGGACACCGACCACCGACGAGAAGAGCACGAACGCGGCCAGGTCCAGGTCCTGGGTGGCCCGGTGCAGGTTCCACGCACCGTCCACCTTCGGACGCAGCACCGTGTCCAGCCGGTCTCGGTCGAGCTCGGTGACCACTCCGTCGTCCAGGACACCCGCGCAGTGCACGACCGCGCCGAGCGGGTGCTCCGGCGGAAGGTCCGCGAGCAGGGCGTCGAGCGCCTGCCGGTCGGCCACGTCGCAGGCCGCGACGGTGACCTCGGCGCCGAGGCCGGTCAGCTCCTCGATGAGGGCGCCCGCCGCGTCGGGACCGCTCCTGCTGGTCAGCAGCAGCCTGCGGACACCGTGCCGGGTGATCAGGTGGCGGGCCAGCAGGGCGCCGAGGGCGCCGGTGCCGCCGGTCACGAGGACCGTCCGCTCCGCGTCGAACGCCGTGACGGGTTCGGCGGCGGTGGTCACGGGGGCGAGCCGCGGCACGAGCAGTTCGCCCGCACGGACGGCGAGCTGCGGTTCCGCCGCGGCCAGGGCCGCGACGGCGGCCTCGGCGGAGGCCGGCGAGCCGTCGAGGTCGACGAGCGCGAACCGGTCCGGGTGCTCGGACTGTGCCGTGCGGATCAGGCCCCACACCGCCGCGGCGGCCGGATCGGTGTCCGACCCGCCGCTGTCCGCGTCGGTGGAGACCGCGCCCTCGGTGACGATCACCAGGCGGGAGGAGGTGTCCTTGGCGGTCAGCGTCTCCTGTACGAGTTCCAGGACCTGGTGGGTCGCGGTGTGCGCCGCTCCGGCCGGGTCGGTGTCGTCGCCGGTGGTGACCCGGGCGACGACCGTCTGCGGCCGGTCCGCACCCGCGCGCAGCTCCGTGTGCAGGGCCGCCGCGTCCGGGTAGGCGCGGGCGTCGGCGCCGAGCGCGGCGAGAGCCGCGCCGAGCACCTGGTCGTCCGCGTCTCCGAGCAGTGCCCATGTCGCTCCCGCGACGGGGCCCGAGGGCGTGGGCACCGGGTGCCAGACGACCTCGTGGAGCGCGCCGTCGCGGTCGGGCCGGGCGGCGTCGAGCTGCTCGGGCCGGACCGGACGCAGGACGAGCGAGTCAGCGGTCAGGACCGGCGTCCCGGAGGAGTCCGTGACCTTCAGCGAGACCGTCTCCGGACCGGGACGGGTGATCCGGACGCGCAGGGAGTGCGCGCCGGTCGAGTGCAGGGCCACGCCGCTCCACGCGAAGGGCACGTGGATCGTGCCGTCCGCCCCGTCGCCGGCCGCGGCCAGCAGGAACGGGTGCAGCGCGGAGTCGAGCAGCCCGGGGTGGACGCCGTAGCCGGCGGGTGCGGTGCCCGCGGGCAGCGAGACCTCGGCGTACAGCGTGTCGCCGTCCTGCCAGGCGGCCTTCATGCCCTGGAAGACCGGACCGTAACCGAGCCCGGCCTCGGCGATCCGCCGGTAGAAGCCGTCGGTGTCGAGAGGCTCGGCGGAGGCCGGAGGCCAGGCCGCGTCGGCCGGGTCGCCGGTCACCGCGGCGTCCTGCGCGGCGGAGTCCAGCGTGCCGGTGACGTGGCAGGTCCAGTCGGAACCCCACGGCGCGTCCTCGGGCCGGGTGTGGACCGCGAAGGCCCGCCGCCCCGTGTCGTCTGCGGACCGGACGTGGACCCGGAGCTGCAGGGCGCCGCGCTCGGGAAGGGCCAGGAAGACGTGGTGGGTGAGCTCCGCGACACGCGTGGCACCCACCAGGGTGGCGGCGTGCAGCAGCATGTCCACGAACGCCACGCCCGGCATGACCGGGGTGCCGAAGACGGCGTGGTCGGCCGCCCAGGCGGGCGCGGAGGCGTTCACCCTGCCGGTCAGGAGCAGCCCGCCCGGGTCGGGAAGCTCGGCCGCGGTGGTCAGCAGCGGGTGTCCCGTGGCGGTCAGGCCCGCCGACGCCACGTCTCCCGTGGTGGTGGCGGTGAACCAGTGACGCTCCCGCTGGAAGGCGTAGGTGGGGAGGTCGGGCAGGGTGCGCGGTGCACCCAGGTGCGCGGTCAGATCGGCCGGTGCCCCCGCGGCGTGGACGTGCGCCACGGCCGTGAGGAAGGTGACCGGCTCGGAGTGCCCCGTCCTCAGGACGGCGGTGCCGGTGGCCTTGCCCGCGGTGGTCTCGTTCACGAGCGCGGTCAGGACCGGGTCGGGACCGAGTTCGAGGTAGTGGCGGACGCCCTCGCTCTGCAGGGTGGTGATGCCGTCGGCGAAGCGGACCGCGTCGCGGACGTGCTGCACCCAGTAGGCGGGGGTGGTGACGTGGCCGGGGTCGGCGATCAGCCCGGTCAGGTTCGAGACGAGCGGGATCACCGGGGCGTGGTAGGTGAGTTCCGCGGCCACGCGCTCGAACGCTTCCAGCATGGGGTCCATGCGGGGTGAGTGGAAGGCGTGCGAGACGGTGAGGCGGCGGGTCTTGACGCCGTGTCCGGCCAGGACCGCGGCGATGTCCGCGGTGGCCTCCTCGTCACCGGAGATGACCAGGGACGAGGGGCCGTTGACCGCGGCCACGGAGACCTGGTCCTCAAGGCCCTCGAGCAGCGGACGGACGTCGTCCTCCGAGGCGCGCAGGGAGATCATGGCGCCGTCGGTGGGCAGGGCCTGCATCAGGGTGCCGCGGGCGGCGACCAGGCGGCAGGCGTCGTCGAGGGAGAACACGCCGGCGGCGTGCGCGGCCGCGATCTCGCCGATGGAGTGGCCGGTGAGGTAGTCCGGTGTGACACCGAACGAGGTGACGAGGCGGTGCAGCGCCGTCTCCAGGGCGAACAGTCCGGCCTGTGTGTAGCGGGTCTGGTTGAGGAGGGTCGGGTCGTCGTCGAAGACGACGTCCTTGACGCCGCGTTCGGCGTCGAGGTGACGGTCCAGGGTGGCGCAGACCTCGTCGAACGCCTCCCGGAAGACGGGATGCGTGTCGTAGAGGCGGCGTCCCATGCCCGCCCGCTGCGACCCCTGACCCGTGAACAGGAACGCCGTCGCACCTTCGCGGGCCACTCCCGTGACCACCGTGCGCGACGTCTCCTGCCGGCTCAGCGCGCTCAGACCGGCGATCAGCTCGTCGCGCCCGCTGCCGAGGACCACGGCCCGCTGCCCGAACCGTGCGCGGCTGGCCACGAGGGCGTGGCCGACGTGGACCGGGTTCAGGTGCGCGTGCTCGGTGACGTGGTCCAGGAGCCGCTGTGCCTGCTCCCGGAGGGCCTGCCCGGTCTTGGCGGACAGGACCCACGGGACGACGGTTCCCTCGGGAAGCTCCGGCTCCTCCTCGGTCTGCGCCTCCTGCGGCGCGGGCGGCGCTTCGAGGATGAGGTGGGCGTTGGTGCCGCTGATGCCGAACGAGGAGACGGCGGCGCGGCGCGGGTGGTCGGTCTCCGGCCAGGCCCGCGCCTCGGTGAGCAGCTGGACGTTGCCGCTGCTCCAGTCGATGGACGGGCTGGGCTCGTCGACGTGCAGCGTCCTGGGCAGCGTGCCGTGCCGCATCGCCTGGATCATCTTGATGACGCCGCCGATGCCCGCGGCCGCCTGGCTGTGACCGATGTTCGACTTCAGGGAGCCCAGCCACAGGGGCTCTTCGCGGTTCTGCCCGTACGTGGCCAGCAGGGCCTGCGCCTCGATCGGGTCACCGAGCGAGGTGCCGGTGCCGTGCGCCTCGACGGCGTCGACCTGGTCGGGCGTGAGTCCGGCACCGGCCAGGGCCGCGCTGATGACGCGCTGCTGGGAGGGGCCGTTGGGCGCGGTGAGGCCGTTGGAGGCGCCGTCCTGGTTGATCGCGGAGCCGCGGACGACGGCCAGGACGGTGTGTCCCTTGGCCCGGGCGTCGGAGAGACGCTCCATCAGGACCATGCCCGCGCCCTCGGCCCAGATCGTGCCGTCGGCGCCGGCCGCGAAGGACTTGCACCGGCCGTCGGCCGCGAGCCCCCGCTGCTGCCCGAACTCCACGAACATGCCCGCGGTCGCCATGACCGTGACGCCGCCCGCCAGGGCCAGCGAGCAGTCGCCGGCCCGCAGGGACTGCGCCGCCTGGTGCATCGCGACGAGCGACGACGAGCAGGCCGTGTCGATGGTCACCGCGGGACCTTCGAGACCGAAGGTGTAGGCGAGGCGACCCGAGGTGACACTCGCCGTGTTGCCGGTGAGGAGATAGCCCCCCAGCCCGTCGTCGCCCTCGTGCAGGCGCGGGCCGTACTCCTGGGACATCGCGCCCACGAACACCCCGGTGCTGCTGCCGTGCAGCTCACCCGGATCGATCCCGGCGCGTTCGAACGCCTCCCAGGCCACCTGCAGCAGCACGCGCTGCTGGGGGTCCATCGCGGTGGCCTCGCGCGGGCTGATGCCGAAGAACTCGGTGTCGAACTCGGCGGCGTCGTGCAGGAACCCGCCCTGCCGCGTGTAGGTCTTGCCGCGGACACCGGGCTGGGGGTCGTACAGGGCGTCCAGGTCCCAGCCGCGGTCGGTGGGGAAGCCCGAGATCGCGTCCACGCCGTCGTCGACGATGCGCCACAGGTCCTCGGGGGAACCGGCGCCGCCGGGGAAGCGGCAGGCCATGCCGACGATCACGATCGGGTCGTCGGCGTCCGCCGCCGAGACCGTCAGCGGCGCCGCGTACGGGGCCGGGGACGTGCCGTCACCGAGGGCCAGCTCGCACAGCCGCCGGGCGAGCCGGGAGGGGCTCGGGTGGTCGAAGACGAGGCTCTCCGGCAGCGCGAGTCCGGTGGCCTGCGAGATGCTCTCCCGGAGCTGGACCGCCATCGTGGAGTCCAGGCCCGACTCACGGAAGGCCCGGTCGACGTCCACCGTGTCCGTGCTCAGATGACCGAGCACGATGGCCGTGCGCAGCCGCACCAGCTTCAGCGCCTCGCGGTGACGCTCGTCCGGCGACAGCCCGGCCAGCGTCTGCGACCACGAGGGGCCCGCGGCCGTGGTCTCGTCGAGCTCCGCCGGCAGCTGCCGGTCGCCGGTCCGCGCGGCGGGCCGGAACGCGTCCGCGACCTCGGGCCAGTAACTCCTGCGCTGGAAGGCGTAGGTGGGCAGCTCGACCCGGCGCGGTGTCCGCCCCGTGAAGACGCCCGACCAGTCCACCGGGATACCGTGCACGTGCAGTTCCGCCAGCGAGGTCAGCAGCTGCGGCCACGGTGCTTCCTTGCGCCGCAGCGATCCCACGACCACTGCCTCCGGCAGCGTCTCGCGCAGTCCGAGCGTGAGGACGGGGTGCGGGCTCGACTCGACGAACGTGCCGAAGCCGGCCTCCGCCATGACCCGCAGGGTCTTCTCGAAGAGCACGGGCTGACGGAGGTTGGTGTACCAGTACCCGGCGTCGAGGCCGGGCGTGTCGACGGCGCTCGCGGTGACCGTCGAGTAGAACTCGATGTCGCACGAACGCGGCGTCACCCCGGCGAGCTGCTCGAGCAGCTGCTCCCGCAGGGCCTCCATGTGCGGCGAGTGCGAGGCGAAGTCCACGGCGGGCACGGCCTTCGCGCGGATCCCGTCCGCCTCGCAGCGGGCCAGGAAGGCGGCCACGGCGTCGGGGGACCCGGCCACGACCGTCGCGCTGGGCCCGTTGACCGCCGCGATGCTCAGCTCCCCGTCGAAGGGGGCGATGTAGTCGGAGACACGCTCGGACGGCAGCGGCACCGACGCGAGGGCTCCGGTGCCCGCCAGCGTCATGATCGTCCGGCTGCGCAGCGCCACGATCCTGGCGGCGTCCGCGAGGTCCAGGGCGCCGGCGATGTGCGCCGCGGCGACCTCGCCCTGCGAATGCCCGACCACCGCGTCCGGCCGGACCCCGAGCGACTCCCACACCCGGGCGAGCGAGACCATCACCGCGAAGAGCACCGGCTGGACGACGTCCGCGCGGTCCAGGGCGGGCGCCCCGGGCTCCTCGTTGAGGGTGTCCACCAGCGACCAGTCGACGTACGGGGCGAGGGCGTCGTGGCAGGCTTCGATGGACGTACGGAAGACCGCCGACGTCAGCAGCAGTTCGCGGGCCATGCCCTCCCACTGGGAGCCCTGGCCCGGGAATACCAGTGCGACCTTCCCGTGCTCGCCGGTCACGCCGGTGATGAGTCCCGGGATCTCGGCGCCGGTCCGCAACGCCTCCAACTGGGCGTCGTGGTCGGGTCCGAGGACGACGGCACGGTGTCCGAAGTGCGTGCGCGAGCCGGCCAGCGACGAGCCGATGTCGAACGCGTCGGCGTCCGCCGCCCGGCGCTCCAGCAGCCGCCCGGCCTGGGCGCGCAGAGCCGCCTCCGTACGGCCGGACACCGGCCACGGGGTCAGCGGGACCTCGGGCTCACCGGTCCGCGGCGCGTCCTCCGCGGGCGCGGTCCGCTCGGGTGCCTCGGCGAGCACGACGTGGCAGTTCGTCCCGCCCACGCCGAAGGAGCTGACGCCGGCCAGCAGCGGCGCGTCCGGCCACGGGCCCGACTCGGTCTGCACGCGCAGGTTCAGTGCCTCGGGGTCGATGGCCGGGTTCGGCGTCTCGTAGTTGAGGCTCGCCGGGATCTCCCGGTGCCGGATGCTCAGCGCCGTCTTGATCAGCCCGACGATGCCCGCCGCGCCCTCCAGGTGCCCGACGTTGGTCTTGGCCGAGCCGACGAGGACGGGCGAGTCCGCGGGACGCGCGCTGCCGTACGCGGCGCCTACACCGGCCGCCTCCAGCGGGTCGCCCGTCGGGGTGCCCGTTCCGTGCAGCTCCACGTAGTGGACCTGGTCCGGGTCGACGCCGGCGTTCTCGCACGCCTGCCGCAGCACCGTCGCCTGCGCCTCGGCGCTGGGCACGGTGAGCCCTTCGGTGGCGCCGTCGTTGTTGACCGCGCTGCCGAGGATGACCCCGTACACCGTGTCGCCGTCGCGCACCGCCTGCGCCAGCGGCTTCAGCACGACGACTCCGCCGCCCTCACCGCGTACGTATCCGTTGGCGCGGCTGTCGAAGGTGAAGCAGCGTCCGTCGGGCGACAGACCGCCGAACCTTCCGGCGACCTCGGCGCTCTCGGGCGCGAAGTTGAGCGCCACGCCACCGGCCAGCGCCAGGGAGCACTCGCCCCGGCGCAGGCTCTCCACCGCCAGGTGCACGGCGACCAGGGACGACGACTGCGCCGAGTCGACCGACAGGCTCGGGCCGTTGAGGCCGAGCGCGTAGGACACCCGGTTGGCGATGACACCGCGGTTGAGACCCGGCAGCGAGTGCTGGGTGATGGCGCCGCCGCGCTGCGCGAGCGCCGCGTAGTCGCCGGCGATCGCGCCGACGATGACGCCGGTGGCGGTGGAGCGCAGGGTCTCGGGAACGATGCCCGCGTCCTCCAGCGCCTCCCAGGCCAGTTCGGCGAAGAGCCGCTGCTGCGGGTCGATCGCCACGGCCTCACGCGGTGAGATGCCGAAGAACTCGGCGTCGAACTCGTCCACACGATCGAGGAACCCGCCCCGGCGCAGTCCGGCACGGTGGCGCTCCGGCGCGTCCGGCAGCACCTCGTCCGGGTCCCAGCGGTCCGGGGGTACCTCGGTGATCGCGCTTCGGCCTGCTCGCAACAACTCCCAGAAGGCACCGGCGTCGGGTGCCTGGGGGAGGCGGCATGACAAGCCGGTGATTGCTATGGCGTCAGTAGCGTGCACAAGATCACTCGTCATAGTGGCGAGCGCCTCCCTCATCATGCGCTCCGAAAACGCCGGGCTGGCGTTCGTCCTGAGGGATTGATCATTGACTTTTCCGACCACCCCCAGCTACCCGTAGCGCCCCCTAGGCCGCCTCGCTCGGATCAACTGATGGCCGGGCCATAGGTGTTGTTCCCCGGCGCGCAGTGGGTACGGATCGCCAGTTGGGCCTTCTACAAGGGGCCCGCCCTGCCCCGCCCGCGCGCGATGCCCCTACGGCGACCGTGGTTCCCCTGCGGCGACCGTGGTTCCCTGTCCCGCACGGGAGTTGGACCCCGGTAGGGGGTGTACCCAGCAACACCCCAGACCTGGGTCATACACCCAGTGTGCGATCGCCCGACGGTGCGTAACTTCCTACTCGTGGCATGACAAGTGTCCATGATCCCGTGACATCGGCGGACGGCACGCGGCGCCGCCACCCGTCCGATCGACGGCCGATCTGCCCCCATGGCACGGCGCGGCAACGCGACCGAGCCCGTTTCTCATGACCTGATCCACCCCCAGACCGGGAGTACATCTCGTGGCCACGTTTCTCTACAAACTAGGACGATTGGCGTTCCGGCGCCGTATCTACGTTGCTCTCATGTGGGTGGTGCTGCTGGTTCTCTCCGGCGTCGGTGCCGCGTCCGCGTCCAGCGCGGGATCCAGCTTCGCCATTCCGGGCACGGAGGCGCAGAAGGCGTTCGACCTGATCGACGAGCGCTTCCCCGGCAGCAGCGTCGACGGGGCGACCGCCCGGATCGTCTTCGAGGCGCCGAAGGGCGAGAAGATCACCTCGCCCGAGAACCGGGCCACGGTCAAGAAGCTCATGGACGCGCTGCCCGCCGGTTCGGACCAGGTCGGACAGGTCCCGGACCCGTACACGAGCAACGCCGTCTCCGCGGACGGTTCGACGGCCTACATCCCGGTCTCCTACAAGGTCACCTCGCTGGAGCTGACCGACGACACGGTCACGTCGCTGAAGGACATCGCGGCCGACGCGCGGGACACCGGGCTGACGGTCGAGATCGGCGGTGACGCCATCCAGACGGTCCCGGGCGGCGGCGTCACCGAGTCCATCGGTATCGGCCTGGCCGCGATCGTGCTCGTCATCACCTTCGGCTCCATGATCGCGGCGGGTCTCTCGCTGCTCACCGCGCTGATCGGCGTCGGGATCAGTGTCTCGGTCATCGCCGCCCTGGCCGGCGTGATGGACTTCGACCCCACCACCAGCGTTCTCGCGATCATGATCGGCCTCGCCGTCGGCATCGACTACGCCCTGATCATCGTCTCCCGCCACCGGGCGGAGATGGCGAACGGGCACGACCCGGAGGAAGCCATCGGCCGTGCGGCCGGGACGGCCGGATCCGCCGTGTTCTTCGCGGGGCTCACCGTCGTCATCGCGCTCGTCGGACTCTCCGTCGTCAACATCCCGATGCTCACCAAGATGGGCCTCGCCGCAGCCGGCACGGTCACCATCGCCGTCCTCGTCGCGCTCACGCTCGTGCCGGCCGCCATGGGGTTCGCGGGCAGGCGCGTGCTGAGCGAGAAGGGCCGCGCGAAGCAGCTCGAGCGGCTCTCGACCACCGGCAAGCCCAACATGGGCGCCCGCTGGGCCCAGTTCGTCCTGCGCCGCCCCGTCGCCGTGGTCCTCGTGGGGATCGTCGGCCTCGGTGTCGTCGCCGTCCCGGCGGCCTCGCTGGAGATGGGCCTGCCCGACAACGGCTCGCAGCCCACCAGCACGACCCAGCGCAAGGCGTACGACATGATCTCCGACGCCTTCGGGCCCGGCTTCAACGGCCCGCTGGTGGTCGTCGTGGACACCAAGGGCAGCGACAACGCCCAGCAGACGGCCGGTCAGGTCGCCGACGCGGTGAAGAACGTGAAGGACGTCGTCGCCGTCACGCCCCCGCTCTTCAACGAGTCCGGCGACACCGCGATGATCACGGCAGTCCCGAAGGACCGCCCCTCGTCGATCGAGACGGAGGACCTGGTCCACGCCGTCCGTGACGCGGGCGGCAAGGTCGCCGCGGACAACGACGTGCGGGTACTGGTCACCGGTCAGACCGCGCTGAACACCGACTTCTCCGAGAAGATGAACGACGCGCTGGTGCCCTACCTCGCGGTCGTCGTGGGTCTGGCGTTCCTGCTGCTGATGCTCATCTTCCGGTCGGTCCTGGTCCCCCTCAAGGCCGCCTTCGGGTTCCTCCTCTCGATCGTCGCCGCGCTCGGCGCGGTGGTCGCGGTCTTCCAGTGGGGCTGGCTCGCGGACGTCCTGGGCGTCGAGCAGACCGGTCCGATCATGTCGATGGTGCCGATCTTCATGGTGGGTACGGTCTTCGGCCTGGCCATGGACTACGAGGTCTTCCTGGTCACCCGGATGCGTGAGGCGTACATCCACGGGGAGCAGCCGCAGCAGGCGATCGTCAGCGGCTTCCGGCACAGCGCGCGCGTCGTCACCGCGGCCGCGGTCATCATGACGGCGGTCTTCGCGGTCTTCGCGGTCTTCTCCGGCTCCACCCAGGCGATGATCAAGCTGATCGGCTTCTCGCTGGCCGTCTCGGTCCTCTTCGACGCCTTCGTCGTCCGGATGGCCATCGTGCCCGCGGTGCTCGCACTGCTCGGGGACAAGGCGTGGTGGCTGCCGCGCTGGCTCGACCGGATGCTGCCCCACGTGGACGTGGAGGGCGAGCGTCTTCGGGCGACCCTCGACAGGGATGCGCACCACTCGGATTCCGGCCCGGACGCCGGCCAGGACTGGAACAGGGGGATGGCGCAGGTCTGACCCGTCGTCGTGCCGATCGCCGGACGGACCTCACGGGTCCGTCCGGCGATCGAGGTAGGGAGACGCGGCGCGCCCAGGTGCGCGGCAGCGGGCAGGACGCAGCGCAGCGAAGTCCGCCCGGCCCGTCGGTGACGGGCCGGGCGGACTTCGTGACGACGGACCCGGGGGTCAGGCGGACTCGTAGCTGACGGCGGGAGCCGACTGCAGGAGCTGCTCACGGTTTCTGACGCCCAGCTTGCGGTAGACGCGGGTCAGATGCTGTTCGACGGTACTGACGGTGATGAACAGCTTCTCGGCGATCTCACGGTTGGCGTACCCCTGGGTGGCGAGCACGGCGACCCGCCGCTCGGACTCACTGAGCCCGTCGAAGCCGTCCTGGCCCGCCCGGTCGCCCTCACGGGAACCCCCGCTCCCTCGTGCGGCGACCTTCTGCGGTGCGGACGTCGGCAGCAGCGACTGGCACAGCGACTCGGCCTGGCACGCCTTGGCGAGCCGCCAGGCCCGCCGCGCGGTCGGCCGGGCCCGCTTGTCACCGAGCCGCTGGTAGGCGCGGCTCAGATCGGCCAGGACGGCGGCGGCCTCGTACCGTGCGCCGCAGCCTTCCAACAGCCGGAACGCCTCCCGCAGGACGGGCAGTTGCTTCGCTGTCGCCTGCGTCAGGGCCAGTGCGTGCAGGGCCATCCCGCGCGAGCGCGTGAGCCCGGTGTCCGGTCTCGCGAGCTGCTCCTCGACGAGCCGGGCCGCCCGCTCCTTCTCACCCAGCCGCAGCCACGCCTCGGCCTCGCCCAGCCGCCAGGGCGCCAGGGCGGGTGTGTCGATGTTCCAGCGCCGCATCAGCAGCCCGCACTCCTGGAAGTCGGTGAGCGCCAGGTACGTGTTGCCGGTCGCGAGGTGATGGCGGCCCCGCGCGTACAGGTAGTGCAGCCCCGCGCGGGTGAGGAACAGCGCGGGCGGCGGCTCGGGCACCAGGTAAGAGGCCGCGGCCGCGTGGTCGCCTCTGGCGGTGTGGGCCTCTATGAGTATGGCCAGCGCCAGCGCGCTGCTGACGTTCCACTTCGGCCCGGACAGGCGGGCGTAGGCGGTCTCCGCCCTGCGCACGGCGTCGGCCAGCCGTCCGCGCCGCAGCGCGATGAGCGCGCCGACACACTCGCCCTGGGCCCGCCAGCCGGGGGCGTCGGAGTTCCCGGCGTCGGCGGCGAGGAGCTCGTACCACTTGTCGGCGGCGTCGATCCGATCCGCGTAGCACAGCGCCAGCAGCGCCTTCGGCAGCCCGCTGAGCTTCGAGGTCGGCCGGTCGCTGGTGCCCTGGAACACCTGGTCGGCCAGGGCTATGGCGTATTCGTCGGCCCCTCGCTCCAGGACGAGGGCGAGGGCGTGTCTGGCCCGCAGTTCGGAGTGGGAGGTCGCCGGGGCGGTGGTGGCCAGCAGCGGACGGCTCAGCCGGTCCAGCACCCCCGGGACCTCCGAGACCATCAGCATCCGCGTGCTGTGCAGCGCGGTCGCCGTCTCCTCGTCGCTGTCGTTGAGGTGGTCGACGACGTCCACCGCCTCGTCGAAGCTGAGGTGGAACAGCATGCCCTCGGCGATCCACCACGCCTCGTCGCCCGTCAGTTTCCCTTCGAGTATGGAGTCCTTGAGGCCGAGGAAGTGCAGGGCGGAGTCGGCCGGGTTGAGCTGCCACTGCCCGTAGGCGTACTGCGACTTCACGGACAGCCGCTGTGTCTCGTCCGCGGAGCATTCGCGGGCCAGCTCCAGGTACCGGATGGCCTGCGGCAGCGCGCCGTCCTCCAGGGACTGGGCGGCGGCCGCACGCAGCACGGGCAGCACCCATTCCTCGTACAGCGGGCCGATGCCGATGAGGTGCACGGCGACCGACTGCGGCGGTGCCCCGTTGTCGTACAGCAGACGGGCGGCGCGGTACCGCAGGTGCGTCACCCGGTCGTGCGGCATCTCACCGATGACCGCCTGCCGTACGCCCGCCTGCCGCAGCCGGGACCCGTCCAGCGCGCCGATGCCGTCGAACAACCGGGTGTACCGCTTGAGCAGCTCCGTGTCGATGCCGCTCAGCCGGCTCAGCAGGACGGGGGTCGCCTCCTCGTCCAGCAGGGCGAGGCACTGGGCCAGCCGGATCGCGCGTGGTCCGAGCCGGTGCAGGTAGGCGAGGATCGCCTGGTGGAAGACGGGGCCGGTCGACAGTTCCTCCTCCCGGACCGGCCAGGCGTCCAAGCCTTCGTCCTCGGCGGGCGCCGGCTCCGCCGCGGCTTCGGCGGCGGCCTGCTGCCGGTACTCCTCGATGAGTCCCTCGGCGAGCAGGGGGTTTCCCCCGCTGAGCCGGTGGATCTCGAGGATCATCCGGTTCGAGGGGAGGGCCGGGAGCCGGCTCGCCACCAGTTCCCTGATCCCCAGCGGCGAGAACGGTTCCAGGTGGAAGTGCCGCGCGCTCGTCCGGTACAGCAGGTCGTGCAGGACGGGAGGCGGCGGTTCGTCGACGGAGATGCCGTGCGTGAACACCAGCGCCAGTGGCAGCTGGCTCAGGCGCTGAGCGAGGTAACGCAGGCAGGAGAGGGTCTCCGGGTCGGTGTGCTGGATGTCGTCCACCGCGATCAACACCGGCCGCCGGGCCGAGAGCTGGGCGACGATCCGGTGCGTCTGCCGGGCGACGGTCAGTGGATCGTCCGCGGTCTGGGGCGGAGTGGGCACGATGGTCAGGCCGGTCGGTCTGCCGCGACGGGCGGTGCTCGCGGCCCCGCCGTGCGGGGCCTCCCCGCCGGGTGAGTGGGCGTTGATGGAATGCATGAGCTGGGCGAGTGCGCTGTAGGGAACATGGCGCTCGTCGGGCGAGCTGACGACGCTGAGCACCATGGCGCCCGCCGAGGTGGCCCGTTCCGTCAGGGCGTGGAACAACGTTGTCTTGCCGACCGCGGTCGAGCCGCTGATGGTGGCGATGACACCGCTGCCACGCGAGGACTGGATCAGTAGATCGTCCAGCTGTTCAAGTATTTTGCTGCGCTCCCGTAACACTGCTTGGAACACCCCTGTCAATCTTCGAGCATGGAGCCAGCCCGTCTCCGACGTGGTAGGAGACGGAAGCGCTGCAAGTTTGTGACATTCATTCGGGCAATGTCCAGCGCCGACATATTTGGCGCGCCGCAAGGGGTCATGGATCGCCTCGTGCGCGGCTTTTACTGCTCTGAACAGTGCTTTTGCCGGTGGCGCGACGCGAATGGTCCTGACATCGGATGCTAGCGCGTGGCTGGATCTCTCCGAAAAACAGCCTATAGACGGCGTTCCGTTGTCTTCTTTTTGCCGCTTGAAGTCGAACGTGAAGGGGAAGGCTACTTTCCGGTTTTCGGACGGCGGTCCTCCGCGGGCCGGTCGTCGACGGGGTGGTGTTAGCGGTCGCTGTCTTCCCGGTTCTTGGGCAAAGCGCGGCCGTACGACGGCGGGAAAGGCGGCTCGGCCAGAGGTTTCGTGGCCGTGCGTGGCCGGCGGGCGCCGCGTTCCCCGCGCCGCCCGCATGATCGACTTTGCAGCCGCATTTCTTCGGTCCGGTCCGGCGGGCTCCTGGGTCCCCCACGTCCGTGCGTCGCAGGGAGGGCCGTCAGGAGAAAAGCAGAACACCATTCAACAAAAAACGGAGGGATGTGTGATGCTCGTCGCATCTGATGGCGAGCGCTTTCACCGGTTTCAGAATTGCCGGTTTTTCCACACCGGCCGGGGGGAGTCCGCGGTCCGATGTCGAACGTTCACGTCGATCTTACCGCGGAGTAACACAATTGCGGTCGAAGGGTCACGACGGAAGGACCCCACGGATCGCCGGACCCGCCGGAATCGAGTGCGCGCGCCGTCAGAAACCGGCGTGCGGGATGCGGGCGCCCCATACCTCACGCAGGGCGTCGCAGACCTCGCCGACCGTCGCGCCGGCGGCGAGGGCGTCCTTCATCGGGTACAGCACGTTGCCGGTGCCCGCGGCCGCCGTCCGCATCCCCGAGAGTGCCGCGCCCACCCGTTCGTGACAGCGCCAGGCACGCACCTTCGCTATGCGTTCGGCCTGCCGGGGCTCGGTGGCGGGATCCATCCGCGGCGGTTCGCCGGGTCCTTCCGCGTCGGGCCGGCCGCGGCCGACGCCGACCAGCACGCGTTCGCCGACGTCGGCCCCCTGGGGGACGCGGCACGCCGAGCGCTCGATCCGGTCCTTCTGGAAGCCGTGCCCGATGGCGCTGACGGCCCCGCCCAGCTCCTCGACCTCGGCCATCAGCTCCAGGGCCGACGCCTCGATGCCGGCGGTCAGCCACTCCACCTCGTCGGACCCGGCGAACGGATCGGCCACGGCCGTCGTGTCCTGTGCGCCGGCCCGCATCCGCCGGATGCGCGGCGCCGCGCCCCGCCCGCCCACCCGCACCGGGTCCGCTCCGGGCCGCCGGACGGCCGCCCGCGTCCTGGCCGTCCGCGTGTGGAGACGCAGCGCCTGCGACTCGGGGTCCGCCGCCCCGAACTCCGTACGCAGCACCCGCGCCCAGATCCGCCGCGCCGCTTGGAACGTGGCGACCTCCTCCGTGCCGCCGGCGCGCGCCCCGAAGGAGAACGACAGCCGCGGTGCGAAGTCGTCCACACCGATCCCCGCCGCCACCGCGGTCCGCACGTACGCGATGCCGTCGGCCAGCACGAAGGCGATCTCCTGTGCCGGGGAGGCACCCGCCTCGGCCAGCCGGCGGCCCGAGACGCAGAGGGGGTCCCAGTTCGGGAGCTCGGCCCGGCAGTACCTGAACAGGTCCGCGGTCAGCCGCGCCGAGGGCCCGGGCGGAAAGATGTGGGTGCCCCGGGCGAGGTACTCCTCGAGCACGTCGCTCTGCACCGAACCGGTCAACCGGTCGGCCGGCACGCCCTGTTCCTCACCCACCAGCTGGTACATCAGCAGCAGCGGAGCGGCCGGCGCGTTGACCGTCAGTGCCGTGGTCACCGTGCCCAGCGGGATCCCGCCGAACAGCACCCGCATGTCGTCCAGGGAGTCGACGGCCACGCCCGCCCTGCCGACCTCGCCCGAGGCGGTCGGCGCGTCGGAGTCGTCCCCCCTGCGGGTGGGCAGGTCGAAGGTGACCGACAGACCCGTCGTGCCGTGCGCGATCTGCCGGCGGTAGCGGGCGTTGGACTCCACGGCCAGGCCGGACGGTGATCCGCGCAGCACGCAGGGCTCCTTCCGGCACAGCCCGGACCGGCAGGTCCGTAGTCATGGAATGGGTGCGACACGCTTCGCGTCCGCCGCCGCGGCACAGCGGGGCGGTGGTGTGTCCGTACCGGTGGTCGCCCGGTCGAGGATCAGGATGAAGAGGTGATCGTACGGGTGTCAATGCCTCGTGGGCCCGCACGCGATCTCCCCGCAGGACATAGGGCACCGGGTCGTCCCACCAGGGGTCGGCAGGGGTTGTCCGCCGCCGTCGGCCGGCACCCACAGGCAACCCGCAGGAGCGCGGGACGGTCTTGTCGGGTGTCGGGCACACGAAGGCAGGGATGATGAATCTGAACACCGAGGTGACGTGGAGCGACGCGCGGGAGCGCCTGCCCCGCAGCGGTACGCCGGTGGCGGCGGCGATCACGGGCCGGTATCCGGCCGACGGTGCCACCGGGTCCGGTACCGCTTCGGGTGAGGAGTTCTGGCTGGTGAGACCGATGTACTTCACGACCCAGCACTGGAGCGAGGACGGGACGGAGTACGCGGACTGCTTCGTCGACTCCGACGGAGTCGTCCGGCTGCCCTACGGCCACCCCGGAGCCGAGACCGTGACGCACTGGGCCGCACTCCCCACCCTGCCGGGCGCCACGACGCACGGTGTTCTCGGAGAAGACGTGCGGGCCGCCCTGGAGAACGCGTGGGGCGCGGGTCCCGGCGCCTGACACCCGGCGCGCCCGGCCACCGTGCGGAGCGCCCGAGCGACCGGACGCCGCCGGGGGCCGGTCAGTACGGGCGGTCCCCGGCGATGGCGACGCGTTCCGCCACCCGGCGGTGCGCGCCGTAGTCGTTCACCGCGTAGTGCTGGGTGGCACGGTTGTCCCAGAACGCGATGTCTCCCGGCTGCCAGCGGAAGCGCACCTGGTACTCCGGGACATGCGCCTGCTGGACGAGATGGCGCAGCAGCTCGTCGCTCTCCTCGCGAGGCAGGCCCGTGATGCGGGTCGTGAAGGAGGTGTTGACGAACAACAGGGGCCGGCCCGTCTCCGGGTGCGTGCGTACGACCGGGTGCTCCACGGGCGGGAAGGTGTCCTGGAACGGGGCGAGCCGCTCGGGCGCGTAGAAGCGTGCGAAGCCGGGGATGAAGTCGTGCACGGCGGTGGCGCCGTCGATGCGGCCCTTCACCTCCTGCGAGAGGTTGTCGTACGCGACGGCCATGTCCGCCCACATGGTGTCTCCGCCGAAGGGCGGCACCTCGCGCAGCTGGAGCACGGCACCGAGCGCGGGCCGTTCACGGAAGGTGACGTCCGCGTGCCACACGTTCTCGAAGGTCGGGGTGGCTCCGGCGCCCTTGTCGAAGCGCACCACGTCGGCGGTGGAGCCGCGGGCGAGCAGCGGATTGGTCTCCAGTTCACCCCAGTTGCGGGCGAAGGCGCTCTGCTGCGCGGACGTGAGGTGCTGGGCGCGGAAGAAGAGCACCTTCCACTCCAGCAGAGCCCGGTTGAGCTCCTCGCGCAGGCCGGGGGCGAGGGGGCCCGAGAGGTCGACGCCCCTGATCTCGGCTCCGATGGTGCATCCCTGCGGGACGAGTTCGAAGAGGTCGTAGGGCTGTGGCCGCCATCCCTCGGGCAGCCGCCGCAACTCCCGGACGCCCTCGTGGATCCCGCCCTGTGGCACGCGTGCTTCGCGCAGCGTCGGCGTGCCGGTCCGGGGGACGGTCACCGTCATGAGTCTTCTCCTCGTTCACGTTCAGCAGGGCCTGATGGCGGTCGACAGCGGACGACACGAGACGTGTGTTCCTGGGTGGCGCCGCGAACGTGCGGGTCCGGTGGACCGGAACGGATCCGGGGGACGGGAGCGGACGGATCAGCCGCCTCCAGGCCGTTCGGCCGGCAAGAGCGGGGGAGGGTGTCCGGGTCTCCCCGGCCGCCGGGTGGACGACCGGCACGGCTGGACCGCGGCACGCCGGGCGTCACGGCTCGGCGGAGGCCGGGCTAGAGCCCGGAGCGTTCACACCCGGTCCGGTCCGGGACGCACAGAGACCACGTCGTCGCGTCGAACCGGTGTTCCGTCATGATGCGATTGTGGAAGGCCCGCCTCGGCCGTGTCAACGGCCCCTGTCGGACGTGACGGACATGACGGCACGTCCTGGACCTCCACCGCGGCTCCCGTTCTCACGTGGCCGGGCCGGTGGGACCGCGGTTGTCCCCGCGGGCCCGGCGGAGCCGTGAGGTGCTGTCCGCGATGGTGTCGATGCGGTCGGCGAGGTCGGGGTGGCCGGCCTCCAGGTGGGTGCGGGCCTCCGTCAGCGGGCCGATGAGACGTGCGGCGTCGCTGTCGGCGAGGGCGTCGGCTAGCCGGGCCACAGGTGCGTGCGCGCGGGCGGGTAGGTCGGTGAGGGCCGTGATCTGCCCGGCGAGCTGGCGCAGTTCGACGGCGTTGGTCCGGGCCCAGGCGGTGACGCTGCGGTCGGCGGCGCGGTCGTCCCGGGCCGCCCGGACGCGTTGCTCGCCGGTGGTGCCCGGTGTCCCGGGGCGTACGCGCAGATAACGGCGCTCGGCCGCCTGGCGGCTGGCCACGCCCAGCGGATGGGCGAGGTCCGCCCAACTCGAACCGGCGGCCCGGGCAGCCTCGATCAGTCCGGGTTCCCAGCCGGCGAGCCGGTCGCGCAGTTCCCGCAGGAGCAGAAGCGCGGCGAGGGCCTCGTCGGCCCTGGCCCGTCCGTCCTGCGGATGTGTCTCGGGCTGCGCGGTCTGGGCGCTGCGGACGGCTTCGTCGATGGCCACGAGTGCCGCGGTGGCGGCCGGGAGCGACGCGGGGTCACCAGGTGCGGAAGAAGGGTGCATGGAGATCCTCTGGAGCTTGTCATCCTTTGGATGACATTTCATTTGTCATCGCTTGGATGACATGCTACAACGGTGTCAGACGAAGCGCATTGGCAGTTCCTGCCAGACCTGTGGAGGTGTTTTCGCGATGTTGATGCGCACTGACCCGTTCCGCGAACTCGACCGGCTCGCCCAGCAGCTGACGGGAGCGTCGGGCACCTGGTCCAGGCCCTCGGCGATGCCGATGGACGCCTACCGGGAGGGCGAGGAGTACGTGATCGCCTTCGACCTGCCCGGTGTCGCGAAGGACGCGGTCGATATCGACGTCGAGCGGAACATGCTCACCGTCAAGGCCGAGCGCCGTCCCGTCGTGGCGACCGACGACGTGCAGATGGAGCTCTCCGAGCGGCCCCTGGGCGTCTTCACGCGCCAGCTGGTGCTGGCGGACACCCTGGACACCGAACGCATCACCGCCGACTACGAAGCAGGGGTGCTGACCCTGCGCATCCCGATCACCGAGCGTGCCAAGCCCCGCAAGGTGACCATCGGCGCGGGGACCGAGCGCAAGCAGATCCGCGACTGAGGAGCCCACCCCCGGCCGGCCCGGCGGACGAGAAGTGGTGGCCATGCGACCTCCGGGGCGTGGCCACCACTCGCGGCAGGGCGGGCGGGCGGCCACACCACTGCCCAGGAGGCCGGGCAGGCTTGCTTCTCTAGGGCCCGAGCGGGCCGCACGTACACACATCGACAGGGCCGACCCCCGCCCCTCCGGTCGGCCACCCCCCATGGCACAACGCCCGGACGGGCGAGAAAGGCACCATTCTCCGATGCTTCCTCTGCGTGCACAGGCATCCACCCGGGTGGGCATGACCTACGACCAGATGCTGGAACGGATCCGGTACGAGGGCGCCTATCCCACCCGGGAGCGGGCCGAGGAGGTCACCCGTGCCGTGCTGACGGCGCTGGGCCGTCAACTGACCGGCGACGAGCGGCGCGAACTCGCCGCCTGCCTGCCCGCCGAGGCCGCCCGCGCCCTCACCGGCCGGCACGCCGGCGCCGAGTCCCTGACGGGCTGGGGCTTCGTCAAGGACCTGGCCACCCGCACGGGCGGCACGCCCGCCACCGCACGCTGGGACACCGGAGCCGTCCTCACCGTGGTAGGACGCCTCGCCGGCCCCGCCCTCCTGGACCGCGTCCTCGCCCAACTCCCCTCCGGCTACGCACTTCTGTTCGGACGGGCGGAACTCATCCAGGCCGCCTGACCCCCGGCCGGCGGCCCGCGCCGAAGTCTTGTCGTGCAGCAATATTCGGGTGCGGGCCGCAGGCGTACGCGGGTGCTTCCCGGGTACGCGCGGGCGGAACACCACCGGCAGCCACGGCTCGACGCACAAGGAGCAAGACCACATGATCACGGTGACGGCGCAGGATCAGACGAGGGCCACCGTCCAGACCCCTCCGGTCGATCAGGACCTCGTCGAGCGCGCGTACACGGACCCCTCGTCCGTCGCGCCCAGGGACGCCCGTGAGGTGGGCAGATGGTTCTTCGACCGCCTCACCCAACTTGAGGAGGGCACGCGCGAGTACCAGTACGTGCGCAACTGCCTGATCGAGATGAACCTCTCCCTCGTGCAGTACGCGGCCTCCCGGTTCAAGCACCGCGGCCCGCAGGAGATGGAGGACATCGTCCAGGTCGGCACCATCGGCCTGATCAAGGCGATCGACCGGTTCGAACTGTCCCGCGAGGTCGAGTTCACCTCCTTCGCCGTCCCGTACATCACCGGTGAGATCAAGCGGTTCTTCCGCGACACCACCTGGGCCGTGCACGTGCCGCGCCGGCTGCAGCAGGCGCGTCTGGAGCTGTCGAAGGCCACCGAGGAGCTGCGCACCCGGCTGGGCCGTTCCCCCTCCACCGCGGAGCTCGCGGAACTGATGCAGCTGGAGCCCGCCGAGGTCGCCCAGGCCCAGATGGCGTCCAACGGCTACAACGCCGCCTCGCTGGACGCGGCCGTGAGCCAGGACGACGACTCCGAGACCGCGCTCGCCGACTTCATCGGCTTCGAGGAGAACTCCTACGACCTCATCGACAACTTCCACTCCCTGGCGCCGCTGATCGCCGAACTCGACGAGCGGGAACGCACCCTCCTGCACCTCCGCTTCGTCGAGGAGCAGACCCAGCAGCAGATCGCCGACGCGCTGGGCTACTCGCAGATGCACGTGTCGCGGCTGATCAGCCGCGTGGTGGCCAAGCTCCGCGCCGGCCTGCTGGCCACCAACTGACCACCGCCGCACGGGAAGTGGGCCACTGCCGTCAGGGAGTGGCCCATCGGCGTACGGGGACACCGGCGGGCGCCGCGGAAACCGGTTCCGGATGTCAGCCGGCGTCGGCTCCCGGGCCCCGGTCCGCCGCGGTGTCGTCCCACAGAGCCGGTTCGAGCAGCTCGGTCAGGCGCACACCCCCCGCCCAGCGTTCGAGCGCGGGCCCGTCGAGGAGCCGGGTGTCTCCCTGGCGCTGCGCCCATCGGACGTCGCGCGACCTGAACGTGCCGCGGTGCACGACCAGGTGCAGACTCTCCTCCGCGGTGCTCCGGGGTGTGCGGGGATGCGGGAGGCCCTCGTCGGGCAGGGGCTCCGCCACCGGCCGGAAGGCCACGTCGAGCCGGCGGCCGGCGGAGTCCCGCGCGTGGAGCCGCGGCCGGTCCGGGGCCGGCAGCAACCGCACCCGCCAGCCGTCCCTCCGTAACATCCGCGCGACGGCCAACGCGAGCCCCTGTACGTCGAGTTCCCGCAGTTCGTCCGCAGTGTAGCGGCCGCGCCGACGGCGCGCGTCCGGACGCCGGCGCCGGATCTCGACGGCGACGGCGAGAGCCAGCAGGCAGACACCGACGACCGGGGCGAGGATCCCGGCGGCGCGGTACCCCGCCGCGAGACCGGCGACCGTCACGCACACGATGACGGCCGCGCCGGCGAAGCCCGGCAGGACGTCACGGAACCTCGGCCCGTAGAGCCCCTGGGCCCGCAGCCGCCGCACGGTGTGCCGCCTGCCCGCACGGGAGGACCGGGACACGCCGGGAGGGCCGGAAGTCCACGACAGGCGTGCCACAGTGCCAGTCCCCCCAACGCCGCAGTTGCCGTCCCCGGAAGGGATACCCAGCACGGCGCCCTCTCCCTCGGACCGGGGACGGAATCGCGCCACATCCCCCGGCGCACGGAAGCATCGCAGGGAGCACGGCCCGGGGACGGCGGCCGGGTGCGGGCGGTGGCCGGTGCCGGCTCGTCAGCCCGGCCCGTGGGTCACCCGGAGCGGGGCGAACGACACCCGTGTGCGGCTGCCGTCGTCCGCCCAGGTCACCTCGACACCGGTGTCGTCGGCCAGCACGTGACCGACGGCCTCCGGCGGCCGGCCGGGGGCCGGTCCGCCGGTGAGGGCCGCCAGACACACGTGCAGGGAGGTGCCCTCCGTCGTACCGGTGAGGCGGGGCAGCTGTGCCCAGCGCACGTACGCGGTGCCCTGCGGGGCGCGGACGGTCTCCGGCTCGCGATCCCAGCCGTGCAGGCCGACCAGCGTCGAGACCAGCGGCTCCTGCGGGCCGGTTGCCCATCCGGTGTGGGTGACACGGGCGCCCGCGGGCGCCCCCACCACGCGGTGCACCCGCAGTTCGTACGGTCCCCGGGCCACCGTCACGCTCTCCACCCGCAGTCCCGGCACCATCGGGGGGCCGTCGGCGAAGACCGGCCGGTGCCACGACGCCGCCCAGCCCCAGCCGTCGCCCTGTCCCGCGCCGAGCGGGTGGATGCGGCGCCGCGCACTGCGCCGGCCCCGCACCTCGACCGACAGGTGGTTGTCCGCGACGTTCCCGGCCGCGGTCGGTCCTGTCCGCGTCGAGTAGGCGTGCCGGCCGTAGTGGGGATCGTCCCCGGCGGCCGACTCCGCCTCGTGCGGCCGCACATGGTCACTGCCGTGGTTGTGCAGCCGTACGATCCCGTCCTCGCGCGTCGCCTGGACGAGCAGTCCGGGCTCGGGCAGCGCCAGCACTCGGTCGGCCTCCTCCACCGGCGCGGGCTCCTCCGTCGCGGTCCACAGCGGGTCGCCGGCGGGCGCCAGCAGCGCGACGAACGCCTTCGACGCCCAGTAGGGCGAGGCCGGCCCGGAGTACGACTGCAGGGTGGTCTCGTGCGGGCCGTACCAGCCGAGGCTCAGCAGACCGTCGTCGGTGAGGGCTCCGCGGTCGAGGAAGTGCCGCAGACTTCCGCTCACCAGCCGGCGCGAGGCGCCCGGCGCCAGCGGCGTGTGCCCGGTCACCGCGCCGAGGCCCACCGCCGAGGAGGCGGCGAAGCGGTACGCGAGCGACCGGCCGAAGTGCAGCGGCGCCCCGTCCGCGCCGAACATCAGCCCGAAGCCGCCGAGGTGCTCACGCAGCCGGCCGCCGTACCGGGCGGAGAGCACCGAGTCCCCGGCGAGATGCGCGTCCAGCACCGGATACAGGTGCAGCGCCCAGCCGTTGTAGTGGTCGAAGGCACGTCCGTCCCCGTCGGCGTACCAGCCCCCGCCCCGGTACCAGCCCTCCAGCAGTTCCAGCGCCCGCTGCCGCGCCGCGGCCGTCTCGGCGTCGCCGCGCCCCACCGACTCCAGGAACCCGGCGACCGTGTACGGGAAGAGGTACCAGTTGTTCGGCGCGGGCACGTGCCGCAGCGAGCCGCGCAGCCACTCCTCCACCCGGTCCTGGACACCGTCGTCGAGATGCTTCCACAGCCAGGGCGCGGTCAGGCGCAGACCGAGCGCGACGGACGCCGACTCGACCATGGGCTGGCCCTGGACGTCGTGGTCCAGGATCAGCGGCCAGGACTCGGTGTCGTCACGGCCGGGGGAGCGGGTGCCCGAGGCGAGCCCTTGCGCGTAGCGCTCCAGCCAGCCGTGCGGATCGGCGCCACCGGCTCCCGCGACCCGGAAGCCCGCCGCGAGGAACGTCCGGGCGAAGCCCTCCAGACCGTCGGAGCGCACCCCCGACCGCGAGGGCCGTCCCGGCAGGTCGAGCAGGGCCCGGCCCGGAGTGCTCCAGCGCCACGCGGCGGCCAGCAGCCCGTCCGCGACCGCCTCCCAGTGGGCACGGGTGAAGCCGGTGCACGGGCTCGACGCACGGTCCTCAGGGGGGAGTTCGAAGGGGATGCTCATGCCAGGAACGCCAGCCTTTCGCGTCGTACGGGGTGGAGGAAGCCGTCGCCGGACGCCCAGCGGGTGGTCTCGGCGAGCGCGAGGTCGGCCAGGCGGCGCCACTCGTTGCCCTCGGAACCCGCCAGATGAGGGGTGATCAGCGCGTTCTCGCAGTCCCACAGCGGATGGTCCGCCGGCAGCACCTCGGGATCGGTGACGTCCAGCACGGCCCGGATGCGGCCCGCCAGGACGGCGTCGGTGAGCGCCTCCTGGTCGACGACGGCTCCACGGGAGGTGTTGATGAGCATGGCACCGGGCGGCATCGCGTCGATCAGGGAGCGGCCGACCAGGCCCCGGGTGGTGGGCAGCAGCGGGGTGTGCACGCTGACCGTGTCGCAGCGTGCGAACAGTTCCGTCAAACCGACACGCGCCACGCCGAGTTCGGCGGCGTCCGCGTCACTGACGTACGGGTCGTGGAGCAGCACCTCGATGTCGTGCGGACGCAGCAGCTCGACGACCCGGCGCCCGATCAGGGACGCCGACAGGATGCCGACGGTGCTGCGGTGGTTGCCGATGCCGCGCGGGACGCGCAGCCAGTTGCCGCGGGTCCGTGACGTCCGGTAGTCGCGGGCCCGTTCCAGGACCCGCTTGCCGGCGAGCAGGATCATGGCGAGCGTGTACTCGGCGACCGGCAGGGCGTTGGCCGCGGCGGCCGAGGACACCTCGATCCCGCGCTCCCAGCACGCGTCGGTGACGTGCCCGCGCACGCTGCCCGCGGTGTGCACGACGGCCCGCAGCCGCGGCGCCGCACGCAGCACCTCCTCGTCCAGCGCCGGGCAGCCCCAGCCGGTGACCAGCAGATCGACGTCGGTGAGCAGGGCCCGTGCCCGCGGCGTCGACAGATCGTCGAGTACCGGTGCGGGGGCGAGGTCGCAGACGCGGCGGAACGCGGCGAGCGACTGCGGGTCGAGGACCGCCGCGGCGGCGTCCTGGGACATGGCCACGGCCGCGCGGGGGCGGAAACCGGGGCCGGGGGCGTGCGAGGTCACTTGACGGCTCCGGCGGTCAGTCCGCTGCGCCAGAACCGCTGGAGCAGCACGAAGGCGAGGATGAGCGGCAGCACGGCGAGCAGCGAACCCATGATCACCACGGGGTAGTACTCGGGTGACACGGACGCCGAGCTGTTCCACTGGTACAGCCCGAGGCTCACCGGATACAGGTCCTGGTCGGACAGCATCACCATGGGCAGGAAGAAGTTGTTCCAGATGGCGGTCAGCTGGAAGAGGAAGACGGTGACCAGACCGGGGCCGAGCATCCGCAGACTGACCCGGACGTACGTGGTCAGTTCGCCGGCCCCGTCCACCCGGGCGGCCTCCAGCACCTCGTCGGGCACATATCCCCGGCTGAAGATCCGGCCGAGATAGACACCGAAGGGATTGAACAGCACCGGGATGAACACCGCCCAGAAGGTGTTGACCAGCCCGGCCTCGGAAGCCATCAGGTACAGCGGCAGCGCGAGGACCGTCTGCGGCACCATGACCGCCGCGAGCACCAGGCCGAACAGCTTCTCCTTGTGGCGGAAGCGGTACTTGTCGAAGGCGTAACCGCAGGCGATGCTCAGCAGCGCGCCGACCGCGGCGCCGAGCACCGCGTACAGCAGGCTGTTGAGGTACCAGCGGCCGTACAGCCCGCCGTCCATGGCGAACAGGTCCTGGAGGTTGCGTACGAGGGAGAAGTCGCCGAGGGACAGCAGGTCGCTGCTGAACAGCGCGTCCCGGTCCTTGGTCGCGGCCAGCACCAGCCACAGCACGGGCAGCAGGGTGTAGAGGACCGAGACCGCGACGACCACGTTGACCGTCGCCCGCCCGATCAGGCGGGGGCGGGGCAGCGAACTGTCGGTGGTGCTCATCGGACCTCCTCGGCGTCGGCGCGGCTGGTGAAGCGGGTGACGCCGTAGGACAGCGCGATCGTGCACACCAGCAGGACCACCGAGGCGGCCGCCGCCAGGCTGTAGTTGTTCCGGGTGAAGGCCGCGTCGTAGATGTACATGCTCGGCGAGAAGCGGGAGCTGATCATCGGGGAGGACTGGCTGAGCAGCATCGGTTCGGTGAAGAGCTGCAGTGCCCAGATGAGCGTGAAGATCGCCACCATGACGATCGAGGCGCGCACCAGCGGTGTCTTGACCTGCAGTGCCGTCCGCACCGGGCCGGCGCCGTCGACCACGGACGCCTCGATCACCTCGCGGGGTACGGCCTGCAGCGCGGCGTAGAAGACCACCATGTTGTAGCCGAGGTTGCTCCACAGGGCGATGTTCACGATGGACGGGACGACGGTGTGCACGCCGAGGAAGTCGATCGTGATGTCCGCGCGGGCGAACAGGTCGATCACCGGACTGATGCCGGGGGTGTAGAGGTACAGCCAGATCAGGGCGGCGATGATGCCCGGCACGGCGTGCGGGAGGAAGAGACCGAGCTGGGCGAAGGCCCGCAGCCGGACCACACCGGAGTCCAGCAGCAGGGCCAGGGCGAGCGCGCCGACGACCATCAGCGGGAGGTAGATCAGGCAGTAGAGCGCGACCGTGCCGAGCCCGCCGAGGAACGTGGGGTCGGTCAGGACGGCCGCGTAGCTGCGCAGTCCGACGAAGACGGTGCGTTCGGGACCGAAACCGAGCCCGGGCTGGTCGTCGCTGAAGAAGCTGAGGTGGACGGCGGTGCCGACGGGGATCAGGAAGACGGTCGTCAGCAGCACGAAGAACGGCGCCATGAGGACGACGCAGGCGCCGAGCCGGCGGCGTGTGCCGGCCCGGCGGGCGCGCCGGCCGGAGGCGGAGAGGGCCGGGGTGCCGGTTCGGGACGAGTCGGCCGGTACCCGGGGCTGGGCGGTGGTGGTCATGCGGTGTCACCTGCCTTCTCGTCGGTTCAGGTGGAGCGCTCGGTGGTGGACAGGCCCAGGGCCTTGAGGTCGGGCATGGTGCCCTCCTGCGCGGTGCGCAGGGATTCGGTCAGCGACCCCAGGCCGCCGCCGACGCGGGCGAAGGAGTCCTGCATGACCCGCTGCGTGGCGCTCATCCGCGGCCCCCACAGCCAGCCCTCGCCGATCTTCTCCGCCTCCTGTTCGAACAGGCCGTAGATGTCCTGCCCGCCGTAGTACGACCGGTCGAACGCCTTGCGGCCCACGGCGACCAGGCCGGGGGCGGCCGGGTACTGGCTGCTGGTGCCGCTGGAGAGGCGGGCCCGCAGGGCGTCGGGGTGGGAGACCTGCCACTCGATGAACTCCATCGCGGCCTCCGGGCGGCGGCTGTCCTTGGTGACGGCGAACGTGGAGCCGCCGTGGGTGCCCACGGACGGGCTGCCGGTGTCCCACTGGGGGAGCGGGGCGATCCGCCACTGGCCCCTCTGCGCGGGGCGCGCGTTCATCTGCGCGCCGGCGTCCCAGGCGCCTTGGAGCCGGGTGAGGACCAGCCCGTTGCCGATCTGCGCGTCGGACTGCCTGCTCTCGACCGCGTTCACGAACACGTCGTCCCGGTCGATGAGCCGCTGCCAGTACTCCGCCACACGCCGGGAGGGCGCGTCGGCGAGGGAGACGTTCCACGCTCCCCGGGAGGTGTCGAACCACTGGGCGCCGGCCTGCCAGGCGTACGCGGCGAACTGCGTCATCCCGTCCGTCGGGAACAGGACGAGCCGCCGGTCCGGGGCCCTGCGGCGAACGGCGGCGGCCTGTTCGGCGAACTCGTCCCAGGTGCGGGCGGGCCGGAGTCCGTACCGGTCGAACAGATCGGTGCGGTAGTGCATCACCATGGGCTCGACGTCCAGCGGAATGCTGAACACCCGCCCCTCGAAGGTGGTCAGGGTGAGCGCCTGCGGCAGCAGCTTGCGGCGCAGGCCGTCGCTGACGAGGCCGGTGAGGTCACGGGCCACCCCGTCGATGGCGAACCCGGGCACCTGCGGGTACTCGATGGTCGCGACGTCGGGTGCGTTGCCCGCCCGGGCGGCGTTGCTCAGCTTGGCGTAGCCGCCCTGTCCGCCGGAGGGGATCTGCTGGAAGTCGACCTGCACGGTCCTGTGCGTGCGGTTGAAGGCGTCGACCACCTCCTGACTGCCGCGCAGGGCGGACCAGAAGGTGATGCGGGTCGCGCGGCCCGTACCCGCCGACGAACCACCGTTCCCTCCGCTGCAGGCGCTCGCGGCGCCTGTCAGCGGTACGGCGGCCATCGCGGCGAGCACGGACCGGCGGTCGGGTCGTCCGGGCATTGGCGCCTCCCGCGGCTCCTGCGGGTCCGCGTCTTCGCGGACACGACTCTTCGGGACACGGGAATACTCAATGCTCTCCGGTAAACGGTCAATAGATCGATCAGAAGAAAAAGAAACGCTCAAACGCTCACTAGGAAGGAGTGGCGTCAGAAGAGGTGCCGCCGGGAAGGGCGCCACCGGCCGGGACGCCGAAGTCCTGCCCGTGCCGCCCGTCCTGGCCGGTGGCGCCGTCCGCACGCCGCGTGGAGCCCCGCACCATCAGCCGCGGGAGCAGCTCGACGCGGCGTACGGGCCGTTCCCCGCCCCCGCGCAGACGCTGTGTCAGCAGCTCGGCGGCGACCCGGCCGACCTCCGCCTTCGGCGGGGACACGGCTGTCAGGGGCGAGGTGGCGAGCGCGGCCACCACGTCGTCGTACGCCACCACGGAGCAGTCCTCGGGCACCTTCACCCCCTCGTCCGCCAGTCGCTGGACGACCATCAGCGCGTCCACGTCGCTGTGCAGCACCACCGCGGTCGCCCGCGTCCCGCGCAACAGCCGGGGCAGGTCCGCCGTCTCGTCCGCCGTGTACGGTCCTTCGCGTCCCGCCTCCCGGGAGATCAGCGTCCACGCCCACTCCTCCAGGCGCGGATGCGACCCGGCGATGCTCGTGAAGGCGGCCCGCAGCGTGCGTGCCGTGGGGCTGTCCTCCCGCGTCGCGAACACGATCCGCCGATGGCCGAGCCCCACCAGGTGCTCCACCGCGAGGTGCGCGCCGTACCAGTGGTCGGAGCAGGCCGAGTCCAGGCCGTGTGCCGCGCCGCCCCGCCGTGGCCGGCGCTCCATCAGCACCGTGGGCACCTTCAGCGCGGCGAGCCAGCCGTAGTCGCCCTCCTCCGCCGCCAGGGTGTGCCACCGGGGCGCGAGCAGCAGACCGCGGGCGCCGTCGGCCAGGGCCCGCTCCACCAGCGGGCGTTCGGCACCGGTCACCTGGGGCGCGATGTGCAGCGCCATGCGGATGCCGGCCTCCTCCAGCGCCGTGCGGGCGCCGTGCAACGTCTCGGTCAGATACGAGTGCCGCTCCGGGACCACGACGGCCACCCGGTCCCCGTCGGCGAGATCGCCCGCGGGCAGCTCCCGGGCGGCGGGGAGCGTCGAGCGGACGACACCGTGTCCGCGGCGCAGCCGGCCCTCGCGCGTCAGTTCCTCCACGTCCCGGCGCACCGTCACCACCGAGACCTGCAACTCGTCGGCGAGGTCCCTGACCCGTGCGGCCCCGCGGGCCTGGACCGCCGCCAGAATGCGCTGACGCCTGAGATCGACCGGCTCCCGCACCTTGCCCCACCCCGAATGTTCGTTTGAGCGATTCAGCTCATCATAACGATCGCCTCACACCGCCGTCACGCTCCACCGCACCGCATCGCGGCGGCAGGAAGGCATCGCTCCCAGGCGTTGACATGTTCAGCGCGCCTGGGGATGCTTGAGAGCGCTTTCAGGCCAGTCGCCGCAGGCAAGCACCGACGACGCCCGTCGGCCCGAACGCACGCGCCCCCACAGCTTTCTCGCTCTCTCCCCCCACACGCGACCGACCGGACGACGTCCGTACGCGGACACCGTGCCGTCGGTCCGGCGCAGAAGCAGAGGCACATCATGCACGGGATCACGAAGCTCTCCCGCCTGCTCTCCGGGCTCGCAACTCTGGCACTGGCCGGTGTCCTGCTGGCCGCGCTGTCCCTGTCGTCCGCCACGCCCGCCCGGGCGGGCCAGACCGGTCTCCGGGCCGCGGACCCGAGTGTCCTGCGGGTGGGGGGCACGTACGTCTCGGTCGAGTCGACCGGCGCCGGCATCGCCGTACGCCAGGCTTCCTCGCCGGACGCCCTGGCATCGGCTCCCGCCCGGCAGGTCTGGTCGGACAGCCGGAACCTCGGCGAGGTCTGGGCCCCGGAGATCATCACCGACGGCGGTCGTTTCCACATCTACTTCACGGCCGGCCGCGCGTCGGCCCACCGCATGTACGTGATCAGCTCCGCCACCGCGGACAGCGGGTACACCGCCGAGACGAAACTGGCCCTGCCGGACGACAAGTGGGCCATCGACGGGACCCTGTTCACCTTCAACGGGCAGCGGTGGTTCGTCTGGTCCGGCTGGGCCGGCGACACCAACGTGGAGCAGAACCTCTACATCGCGCGGATGAGCAGCCCGACCACGCCGACGGGCGCACGGTACGTCATCTCGCAGCCGCGGGAGAGCTGGGAACGGGTCGTCGGCAACCCCTACATCAACGAGTCCCCCGAGGCGATCAAGGACCCGAACGGCCAGCTGCACATCGTGTACTCCGCCAACGGCAGCTGGAGCGACCAGTACTGCCTGGCCGACCTGCGGCTGCGCGCCGGCGGCGACCCGACGTACGTGTGGGACTGGTACAAGTCCAACGGCTGCCTGTTCGGGTCCCATCGCGCGACCATGATGACCGGCTGGGACCCGACACTGTATGCCGACGGCCCCGGGCACCACAGCTTCGTCCTGCTCAACGGCGACATCAACACCAGCCCGCCCGCCGGGCCGCGGTTCCCGCTGATGTATCACGCGGTCGCCAAGGGAACGCCCTACTCGTGGGCGAACCGGTACTGGTACACCGGCACCTTCGCCTGGTGGGGCAACACCACCTACAGCCGCGCCAACGTGCCAGGGGCGCCCACCGACACGGGCTGGAGTCTGAAGTTCTTCGAGTAGACCGCGGTCCGGCGCGCGGTGGCGTGGCTGCCGGACGGCAGGCATCGGTGCGCCGGAACGCGAGGCCGTCCGCCCACCGCCGTTCCCGGTGATGTCCCCGCGCCGCACACCGCCCTTCTAGGGGTGGTGTGCGGCCGTTTCGTCGCTGTGCCCGCACGCGTGCCGCAGGGCGGTACGGGCGCGGTCGCGCAGCCAGATGTGGGCGGGGTCGTTGTCGTAACGGTGGTGCCACGCCAGGTGGACGGGGATGGGAGGCATCTCCAGCGGCAGCGGCCGGGTGCGCAGGCCGAGGTCGTCCAGGAGCGGACGGCTGATGAGCTCGGGGACCGCCGCGAGCAGGTCGTCGTGGCGGATGAACCGCAGCGCCGTGGCGATGGTGGGAGTGGCCGTCACCACCTGCCGGCTCAGGCCCCGCGCCTCCAGCGCGTCGTCGATGGGGTCACGGAGCCGCCCCCGGCGCGAGACGGTGAGGTGCTCGGCGGCCGCGTAGTCCTCAAGGGTGAGCGGGCCGTGGCACAGGGGGTGGCCGGGGCCCAGCGCCAGGACGAGACGGTCGTGAGCCACGATCTCGGCACGGATCTCGGGGGATGCGGGCGCGGCGGCTCCGGCATCCAGGTCGATGTCTCCTCGTCGCGGGTCGTGGGTGTCGGTACTGGCCTCGGCCAGGAAGCGAAGCCGCACTCCGGGCGCCTCGGCACGCAGGGAACGGACCAGGGCGGGGCCCGCCGTGGCGCCCAGCGCGTCGTGCCATTTCACGATGAAGGTCCGCTCCAGCGTCGCCAGGTCGACTTCCGCGTGCGGGGACAGGACCGACCGGGCCTGCTGGACCAGGTCGTGCACGGTAGCGCGCAGAGCCAGGGCACGGGGAGTGGGAGTCATGGCCCGGCCGGTGCGCACGAGGATCTGGTCCCCGGTGGCCCGCCGGATGCGGCCCAGGGTGCGACTCATCGCGGGGGCGGAGACATGGAGGCGCGCGGCCGCGTCCGTCACGCTGCCCTCTTCCAGCAGGGCGTCGAGCGCGATGAGCAGATTCAGGTCCAGTTGCATACGGGTAAATCCAGTCGTAACTAGATTGCATTTGAAGTTAATGATGCCTGCTTCTAACGTCGAAAGCGAGCGGCCGAGAGGCCGCGACATCCCTTTCCTGCGGCAGGAGCGATCATGAACGCCTTCTCCAACTCCCGTACTGTGTCCGGCGAGACGGCCGAGCTCGACGGAACCCTGGAGCGCGCCGTGGCGGCCGCGCAGGCGGCCGGGCGGCTGCTGCTGGACCGTTACGACGTCGATACGCGCCACGACGACCTCGAAGAGATCATCCGTGCCATCCACGCCAACGACGAGGCGGTCCTGCCGCTCGTCAGGCAGCCACTGCTCGACGCGCGTCCCGGGTCGCGGTGGGTGGAGGACGAGCTGGCCGGCGGCGTGCTGCCCGAGGGCGAGTGGTGGGTGGTGGACCCGGCCGAGGGCAACATCAACCACATCCACGGCATGGGTGAGTGGGCGGTGACCGCCGCGCTGGTGCGCGACAACGTCCCGGTCCTGGCGGTCGTCCACGTGCCGCTGACCGGCGACACCTACACCGCCCTGCGGGGCGGTGGCGCGTTCCTCAACGGAAGGCCGCTGCGCGCCTCCGCCAAGACCGACCTGAAGGCGGCCCTGGTCGGCACCGGTCAGGCCAAGCCCGGTGAGGAGGAGGAAGCCCTCCGCCGCATGGGCACGACGGTGACCGCGATGCTGCTCAGCGCGCTGGTGGTGCGGGTCTCGGTGCCGGCCACGATGCAGCTCATCCATGTCGCGGCCGGACGCATGGACACCTTCTGGCAGTTCTCCGACGTGCGCTCGGGCCTGCTGCCCGGCGCGCTGCTGGTGTCCGAGGCCGGCGGCGCGGTCACCGACACCCAGGGGAAGCCGTGGAGTCTGGCCAGCGGCGACTTCCTGGCCTCCGCCCCCGGCCTGCACGCCCAAGTCGTCGACGTCCTGTCCGGCCGGGCCTGACCCGCACCGCTCGGCGGCCCGGGTTCGCCGTGACCCGACCGTTCCGCCGAGCCGTCCCTGTTCGACGCCTCCCACCACATCCTCTCCGCCAACGCGACTGGACATCATCGTGAAGATCGCCGTACTCGGCTCCACCGGACAGACAGGCCGTCTGCTGACGGCGCACGCCCTCGAACGCGGACACGAGGTGACGGCCCTGGCCCGCAGGCCGGAACAGGTAAGTGCGCCTGCCTCCGGAAACCTGCGGGTGGTCCGGGCGGACGTGAGCGACCCCGGCAGCGTCGCCGCCGCCGTCGAGGGCGCCGACGTCGTCCTGAGCGGCCTCGGCGTCACCAGGAAGCAGGACTCCGCGATCCTTTCTGAGGGCGCCCGCCAGATCGCCTCGGCCGCGCCCCGCGTCATCTGGCTCACCTCGCTGGGCATGGGCGCCACCGAAGGAGCGCTCGGGACGTTCAACGGCGTACTCCTCAAGCGGGTCCTGCGTCACGAGTGGGACGCCAAGGGTGTCGCGGGCCGTGCCGTCCGCGACGCCGGCGGCACCACCGTCCACGCGGGGCCGCTCACCGACAAGCCCTACCAGGGCAACGGACGCCTCGTGCGTGCCGGGGAGTTCACGCCACGGAGGATCCCGCCCATGGCGCCGCGCGCGGGAATCGCGGCCCTGATGGTCGCGGAAGCGGAGTCGCCGGGCTTCACCGACACGGACACCGTCGCGGTCTTCGACAACCGCTGACCCACTGCCGGTCCGCCGTCACGGCCACCACGGCCATGACAGCTGTCACGGCCGTCAGGGTCGTCGCGAAGGCGGCGAGGCCGGCGGGCGTACGAACCGGACGCAGGGACGGGTCGCACGGACGGGACGCACGGACCAGGCACGCAGACCAGGCGCACCGATGGACCGCATGGACCGGTCGCACGGACCAGGCGCGCCGACGGAACGCACCCGGTCGCACCGACCGGTCGCACCGACCAGGCGCGCCGATGGGGCGCGCCTTCGAGACGCGTCGACCGGGCGCGGAGCGGAGCCCCGCGCCGCGACGAGACCGCCCGTCCGCCGGCCGTCTTTGAGTCAACGACGGTGGCGGCTCCGGCGACCTCCGTGTCGGTGCCGGGCGGGTCGGTTCTTGCCGGTGCCCTCTCGGGTCGACCGCGATTCCGGAAGGGTTCGAGGGCGCCCCGGCACGCTGGTGACGTGCCGGTCTCCCGGTGACCCGGGTGCGCGGACGCTGTGGCGAGCGGCCGACCGGGGGACGACGCGGACGCGGGCGGTGCGGCCCGGTCGGGTGGCGACTGGTTCCGCTGTGCCGCACGGGACGCCCGGGGGAGTGGCGGAGAAGTGCCACTCACCTAAAGAAACCGTCCTTGCGGTTTGTTAAGGTTCCCGGGTCTTGGTGCCACTCGAACCCGACGGGAGCCCCCCACCATGGCGACGTTCTTCTACAAACTGGGTTGTCTCGCCTTCCGCAGGCGAGGCACGACAGCGCTGCTGTGGCTGCTGATCCTCATCGGCGCCGGATTCGCCGCGTCATCGGCGCCCCCGCCCCCCGCCGACACCTTCTCCATGCCGGGCACCGAATCCCAGAAGGCGTTCGACCTGCTGGAGGAGAAGTTCCCCGCCGCAGGCGCCGACGGAGCCAGCGCCCGGGTCGTCGTCCGCGCCCCCGAGGGAGAGCGGATCACCGACCCGGAGCACAAGACGGCCGTCGCCGGTCTCGTCGCGGACCTGGGCGAGAACCCGAAGGTCTCCCGCGTCACCGACCCGTTCACGAGTGGGGCCGTCAGCAAGGACGGCACCACCGCCTACGCCGTGGCCACGTACGAGGTGATGGCCACCGAACTCAAGGACACCGAGCACGACGCCCTCGACAAGACCCTTCGGTCCGGCCGTGACGCGGGTCTGACCGTGGAGGCCGGCGGCGACGCGGTCAAGATCGACACCACCATGAGCGGCGCCGGTGAGAAGATCGGCCTGCTGATCTCCGCGATCGTCCTGCTGACGACCTTCGGCTCCCTGATCGCCGCGGGTATGCCGCTGCTCACCGCCCTCATCGGCATCGGCACCGGCATCAGCGTCATCACCGCGCTGAGCAGCACGCTCGGCCTGTCCTCGACCACCTCGACCCTGGCCATGATGCTCGGCCTCGCCGTCGGTATCGACTACGCGCTCTTCATCGTCTCCCGCTACCGCTCGGAGCTGCTGGAGGGCCACGACCGCCAGGAGGCCGCAGGCCGGGCGGTCGGCACGGCCGGCTCCGCCGTCGTCTTCGCCGGACTCACCGTCATCGTCGCGCTCGCCGGACTGAGCGTCGTGAACATCCCCGTGCTCACCAAGATGGGTCTGGCGGCCGCCGGTACGGTCGCCGTGGCCGTCCTCATCGCCGTCACCCTGGTCCCCGCCCTGCTCGGCTTCGCCCCCGTCCGCGTCCTGCCCCGCCGCGACCGCGCCGCCTTCCGGGGCAAGCCGCTCTCGGCACGTCAGCAGCGCAAGGCGGCGAAGCGGGTCGCCAAGCAGGCGAAACAGCGCCCCAACCTCGGTGCGCGCTGGGCCGGTTACGTCCTGCGCCACCCGGTGGCCGTCCTGCTGGTCGGCGTCGTCGGCCTCGGTGCCGTGGCCCTGCCCGCGGCCGACCTGGAACTCGGTCTGCCCGGCGAGGGCACGATGGCTCCCGACACCACCCAGCGCAAGGCGTACGACATGCTGTCGGCGTCCTTCGGTGACGGCTTCAACGGCCCGCTGACGGTCACCGTCGAGTCCGACCGGGCGGCGGCCGTCGCGAAGGAGGTCGGCGAGCGGTTCGCCGAGGAGAACGGGGTGGCCTCCGTGGCCGCGGTGACCGCCAACGAGGCGGGCGACACCGCGATCTTCAGCGTCGTACCGGCCAGCGGTCCGAACGACACCGCCACCGAGGAGCTGGTCCGCTCCCTGCGCGAACTCGCCGGCGCTCTGGAGGGCGACACCGGTTCCGAGATCCTGATCAGCGGCCAGCCGGCGCTGTTCATCGACTTCTCCCGCACCCTGGACGAAGCGCTCCTGCCCTACCTCGGCCTGGTCGTCGGGCTGGCCTTTCTGCTGCTGATGGTGGTCTTCCGCTCCGTCCTGGTCCCGTTCAAGGCGGCCCTCGGTTTCCTGCTCTCGGTGGGCGCGGCCCTCGGCGCGGTCGTCGCGGTCTTCCAGAAGGGCTGGTTCGCGGACGTCTTCGGCGTCGAGCAGCCCGGTCCCGTCATGAGCACCATGCCCATCCTCATGATCGGGGTGGTCTTCGGGCTCGCCATGGACTACGAGGTGTTCCTGGTCAGCCGGATGCGGGAGGCGTACGTCCACGGCGCCACGTCCGGCGAGGCGGTCGTCACCGGGTTCCGCTACGGCGGCCGGGTGGTCTCGGCGGCCGCACTCATCATGATCAGCGTCTTCTCGGGCTTCATCGTCGAGGACAACGACCTCATCGCGATGATGGGCTTCGCCCTGGCCTCCGCGGTGCTCTTCGACGCGTTCGTCGTCCGCATGGCCATCGTCCCGGCCCTGTTCGCCCTGCTGGGCACCAAGGCGTGGTGGCTGCCGAGGTGGCTCGACAGGCTGCTGCCGAACCTGGACGTCGAGGGCGCGAAACTCAGTCGGCACCCGGCCGGCGCGGCTGCCTCGCACCGCTATCCGCGGCGTGAGCAGGAACTGATCCGCTGAACGGCGGGGCGGCGGGCTCCCGGCCCGCCGCCCCGCCTTCGCGTGCCGTGCGGCCCGCCGCCCCGCTCAGGCGCTCAGGGCCTGCTCGACGGTGGGATGGCAGGGGATGACCTCGTCCAGGCCGACCAGCTGCAGGACCCGCAGTACGGCTTCCTGGGCGCCGGCGATACGCAGCCACCCCTGCTGGCCGATCGCGCTCTGGTGAGCGGTGACGAAGACGTTGATGCCGCTGGAGTCCATGAACGTCACGCCGCTGAGATCCGCCACGATCCGCGGCGGTGTCGCACTGTCGGAGGAGACCAGGGTCTCGATGAGCACGTGCTTGACGGTGTGGTCGATCTCGCCGCGCAGGGCGACCACCCGCACGTCGTCGACGGTGGTGTGGCCGATCGACAGCTGACCGGACTGGGCTGCTCCGTAGGTGTCTGTCACCGTTTCCTCGACTGCGCTCTCCGACAGGGACTCAGGCTCCGCCACCCTATGCGCTGCGAGCCTGCCCAGATGTTACCGCGAACAACCGTTCGGTAATTTTCCTGTATTCGGGGAGCATGCGCCGCATGGCGCGGGGTACGAGCACGCTCATGTACGGGGGAGTGAAGGTGGAGCTTGTGAAGGCAGTCCCTGAAAGCGGCGTGGCACGCGGCGGCGATCCGATACAGGACATCGTGGCCCTGGACGGCGACGGGTCCGTCATCGCCCAGGCGCGTCACCGTGCCGCGGACTTCCTCGGCCGTGTCCAGGCCGAGCACGGTCTGCCGGTGTCGGCGCGCGCGATGGACCTGACCCAGCTGGTGGTCAGCGAGCTGGTCACCAACGCCCGGAAGTACGCGCCGGGTCCGGTACTGATGGAGCTGCGCATCTCCGGCTCGGTCGTGGAAGTGGGCGTGTGGGACAGCGATCCCGTCCTGCCGGTGGCCCGGGCCGCCGACGTGGGCAGAGTGGGGCAGCACGGCCTGGAGATCGTCATGGCGGTCGCCCAGGGCTTCGAGGTCAAGCGGGAACCGGTCGGCAAGCGCATCACGGTCCGCATCGCCCTGCTGGACGATCCCGGCGGGAACGTCAGCGGACGCCACCCCGAGTAGCACCGGCAGAACCGGCAGAGCCCCCGGCCTTCTCGGCCGGGTGAGTGCGCCGGCGGGCGGACGCGGAACGCCGGGGGTGGTGCACGCGACCGCCTTGCGGGTCGCAGGGCTCGCCGGCGGCCAAGGGCGCGGCCTCGCCCGCTGTGCGGGGGCCGCCCCACGCGTCGCGTCCGGCGCCGGGCCGGACGACGCTGTCGCCCGCAGGTCGACTCCGCTTCCGCAGACGCGAGGTCTCGATGGAGGCGGCCCACCGCAGTGAGCCGACGCGGCCGTGCGACGTGCTCCCGCGCCCGCTGGTGCCTGTCGGGACACGAGCCCCTCACGTGCGTGGACGCCCCGTGTCAAAAATCCGCTGGCGGATGTTTGGCCTTTGCAGGCATAGACCGTTAGTCGTGGGGCACCTGGGGTGTACCCGACGCCTCTCGGTGTCGCGCAGTGTCAACGATGCCACTGAAGAATTCTGGATCCTCGCGGTGGCGCCTGCCCCCTTGCGAGCTGTGCTGTGTGGAGAGGAATCGCCATGATGGTGCCGGCGGAGAAGGAACTGCGGACAGTACTGGCCCAGTTCGCCGAGGCCCGGATCGAGCACGACGTACGTCCCACGGGCCGCACCAGCCGCGCCCTGGAGGACGCCACCTACACGCTGTGCGTCATGACCGCCTCGCGCACCGCCGAAGAGGCCCTGCACGCGGCGGACCTGCTCCTGGAGCAGTACCGCAGCAACCGCAACGGCCTCGCGCAGGAAGACGAGACCCTGGCCGCGTGACGGACCGGTCACGGTGTCTGCCGCAGTGGCAGGCGCAGGTGGAGTTCGTAGCCCCCGCCGGCGGCGGGGCCCGCGGTGACCGTACCGCCTAGGAGTGCGGCCCGCTGACGCAGACCGGCCAGCCCGTGGTGGGCGCCGGGCAGCAGTAGTGCGGGACGCGTGGGCGCGGTGTTGGTGACCGCGGCGAGTACGCAGTCGCCGTCGTGGTGGACACGGATGACGGCTGTGGCGCCGGGGGCGTGTTTGCGCACGTTGGTGAGGGCTTCCTGCACGGCGCGGTAGACGGCCCGCTGCAGGGGCGCGGGCAGGTCCTCGGGGAGATCGGTGTGCAGGATCGCCTCGATGCCACTGGTGTCGACGAGACGCCGCAGATCGGCCAGGGAGGGTTGCGGGGTCAGTTCGGTGGGGCGGCTGCCGGCGGCCCGCAGGACGCTGACCATGTGCCGCAGTTCCTCCAGGGTCTGCACACTCAGCTGTCTGATGGTGGCCGCGGCCTCGCGCGTCGGCGCGTCGGGTCCGGCCACCTGCAGCGCTCCGGCGCGTACCGCGATCAGGCTGACCTGGTGGGAGACCACGTCGTGCATCTCCCGGGCGAGCTGCGCGCGTTCCTTCGCCAGGACGCTCTGCGCGAGGAGTTCACGTTCGTACTCGCGGGCCCGGGATATCTCGGCCAGCCGCACCGACAGTTCGCGCCGGGCCTGGACGAGCTGTCCGAGGAAGACGGGCGCGGTGGCGGTGGCCAGGCTGTAGGTGACGTCGATCAGATCGGCGGAGTCGGAGAAGTCGGCGAAGCCCGGTGAGGGCCAGTTCCACCAGGTGATGTCGCAGGCGGCGAGGACGAGTGCGGCGAGCACCAGCAGCGTCCGGTGGCGGTTCAGCGAGGCGAGGGTGTACAGCGCGGCCAGCGGTGCGAACAGGGCGTCGCTGACCAGCGCGGCGGGCAGCGTGAGCAGGAAGGCCGCCAGGGGCAGCCGCCGGCGCAGGAGCAGCGTGGTCGTGGCCAGCAGGGCGGCGGCCCTGCGCAGCGGGTCGCCGGACTGCTCGTGCACCAGGACGTCCAGCAGGGAGACGGCGACGAGTACGGCGTCCAGCACGGGGGCGGGCACGCGCCGGGCCCTCACCGCTCCTCCAGGGAAGGCGGTGTCCTGAGCAGGCCCGCGCGCTCGGCCAGGAGGGCGGCCTGGACGCGGCTCACCACCCGCAGCTTGGACAGCACGGCGCTCACGTGGTCCTTGACCGTACCGGTGCTCAGGTGCAGCCGCGCCCCGATCGCGGCGTTGGACAGCCCTTCGGCGATCAGCACCAGCACGGCGCGTTCCCGCTCGCTGAGCACCTCGACCCGGCGCATCGCGGCCTGGCGCGGCCCGTTGTCCAGGTAGCCGTGCACGACGGTACGGGTGACGGAGGAGGACAGCACGACGCCGCCTTCGGCCAGGTTGCGCACCAGCACGGGCAGTTGGACCGGATCGGTGTCCTTGAGCAGGAAGCCGGCCGCCCCCGAGCGCAGCGCGGCGGCCACGTACTCGTCCATGTCGAACGTGGTGAGCATGGCCACCACCGGCGGCCGGGGAAGCCGCCGCAGCCGGTCCAGCACCGTCAGCCCGTCCACGTCCGGCATCCGGATGTCCAGCAGCACCACGTCCGGACCCAACTCCCGTGCCACCCGCACCGCCTGGCCGCCGACGACAGCAGCCACCACCTCGATGTCGTCCGCCGCGGACAAGATGTGCTCGAAGCCGGTCCGGACCAACGCCTCGTCGTCGACCACCAGTACGCGGATCACGTGCGCCCCTATCGACGTGGGACAGCTGGGCGATTCGTACCACGCAGAAGGCATCCCGGGGGTTCCTTCGGCGCCGATTCCCACGGACGACGGACACCCTCCAGCCGGTCGGCGGGAGAAGAACGGCCACCTGCCGGATGGGCCCCGGCCGGTGCGCTCCGCCAGCCTGGAACCCATGACACCCGACGCGCCCCCGGTCCCCGCATCCCCACCCCTCCCGCCACGACCGGGCCCGCAGCCGCCCCCGCCGGCCGCCGGCCCCCGCCCGCCCTCGCCCGGCCGGCTCATCGGCGTCGATCTCGCCCGCGGCCTGGCAGTCTGCGGGATGTACGCCTCGCATGTGGGCCCCGATCCGACGGTGGGCGGACCCATCGGCTTCCTCGCCGAACTGGCCCGCGGTCGGTCCTCCGCACTGTTCGCGCTGCTCGCCGGGTTCTCCCTCGTCCTCATCACCGGCCGCCCGCGACCGCGCACCGGCCGGGCGGGCCGGCAGGCGGCGGGCCGTGTCGTCATCCGTGCGCTGATCCTGATCGCCGCGGGCTACGCGCTCACCGCGCTGGACACCGACGTCGAGGTCATCCTCGCCTTCTACGGGCTGATCTTCCTGCTCGTCCTGCCCCTGTACCGGCTGCGCGCCCGCATCCTGGCGCTGCTCGCCGCCGCGACCGCACTGCTCATGCCCGTACTGCTGTACGTGATCCAGCGGGCGGTGTACGGCGGTGACTGGGCGGAGACGGTCGTCGCAGCGGATCCCCTCGCGCGCCTCACCGACACCGACGGCCTGCTCGAACTGCTGTTCACCGGCTCGTACCCGGTGCTCACCTGGACGCCTTTCGTGATCACCGGCATGGCGGTGGCCCGTCTCGACCTGACCCGGGGCAGGACACGCACCCTTCTGGCGCTGACCGGTGGCGGGCTGGCCGTGCTCGGCCACGGCGGCTCGTGGCTGGCCCTGCGCTTCGTCCCGCGCGCCCGCGCCACGGTCGCCGCGGCCACGGACGGCGACGGGGCGTCGTCCGCCTGGTGGTCGGACACCGTCGGCCACCTCACCGACGACACCCCGGGCGCCTGGCTGCTGGTGGGCGCACCCCACAGCCAGACGACCTTCTCCGTCCTGGGCAGCACCGGGGTCGCACTGCTGGTGGTGGCCGCCTGCGTCACCGCCGCCGCCCGGATGCCGCGGCTGGTCCGGGCGGCCCGGCCGGTCGCCGCCGTCGGCATGGTCGCGCTGTCCGCCTACGTGGCCCACATCCTCGCGATCCACCGGTTCGGCATGGCGGACGACACCGGCCCGGCCCTGATCGAGCTGGGCGTGTACATCGCGACCGCCATGCTCCTGGCGACGCTCTGGACGCGGTACTTCCGCCGCGGTCCCCTGGAGTACGTACTGCACCGGGCCACCCGCCTCACCCGCCACCTCAAGTGACACCGGGCGGCCGGAAGCATCGCGGAGGGCTCTCGCTTCTGCGCGGCGACATGGCGTGGCGGCCCGGGAGCGCGCTCCCGGACCGCCTGTGCCGGCCGGCCGGTCTGCCGGATCAGGTGAGGGTGGCCCCGCAGCCGCCGTTCACCCACTGGTGCGACCTGATGTTGTTGTCCACCGAGTAGCCGTTGGTGAACGAGTTGTCGGACAGGTCGTCGGCGTACAACTCGCCCGGATACAGGCAGGTGTGGCCACCGCCGTAGTTCTCGAGGTAGTAGAACTTCACGATCGCCAGGTTGCCGGTGTAGCCACGGTTCATGACGGACGAGGCCCTGTCGTTGGCGCCGCCCCAGTTCGAGCTGGTGCCCGGGGTGTTGATCAGCAGGGTGCTCTGGCAGTCGTAGCCGTCCCAGGCGTACACGTTGCCGTTCCGCGGGCCCCACTTGCTGTCGCACACGGGGCCGTCGGCGCCGCTGTCGGCTGCCTGGGCGGTGGTGGGTACGGCGAGGCCCAGGGCGGTGAGCCCGAGGAGCGCTGCCGTGACGGTGAGTCTGCGCATGGTGTTTCCCCTCGTGTGATCGGTCGACGGTGCCGTTGGTGATTGGTGATTGGTGATTGGTGATTGGTGGTCGGTGGTTGGCGGTGCGTGGACGGTCAGTCGCGTTCGGCGACGATGCGTACGGCGCGGCTGTATGCCTGTTGGCCGAGGCGGCGGTAGGTGTCGATGTCCTTGCCGTACCGGTCGCGCAGGCGGTCGAGGTGGTAGGTCTCCCGTGCGGTGGCGGTGGCCCGAAGGCCGGTCCGGCGGGCGCAGGTGGCGTCCGCGACGGCGGTGGCGCGTTCGGCGGCGAACGCCTCGTCGGCGCGGGCCGCGCCGAGGCGACTGGTGGCGACCCGTACGGCGTCGCGGGCCGCCTGGGGGTCCCGGTAGGGCTGTCCCGCCTGCCTCATGCAGCGGGACCAGGCTTTGAGGGCCGTGGTGAACGGGTGGTCCGTCATGAGCTGTTCGCCGTAGAGGGAGGTGAGGTTCATGGCGGTCTTGCTCGCACGGAACCAGGTGGCGGGGTCGCCGTAGAGGGCCTGTTCGGCCTCCTGCGTGCAGCCGCCGATGCGTTTGCGGATCTGGCCGCGGCCCGGCAGGGACGCGGTGAGCAGGCGGGCGTCGTCCCCGCCGTCCAGTGCGGCGTCGAAGGCGGCCCGGCGTGTGGGGGAGAGGCTCTGCCGGTAGGTGCCGTTGGGGTTGCTCTCGCGTACCCGAGCGCTCTCGGCGTCGATGCGGCTGCCGTACCCGTGGGCGCGGGCCCAGGACACGTCGTCCTGGACATAGCGCACCGGGCGGCTCTCCCGCAGGGTCAGCCGGCGGTCCTCCCAGTAGGTGAACCCCTGGCGGTTCATGCACTGCCTGGTCAGCCGTTGCAGGGCGTCGGCGACGCGCAGTTCCTGCTGCCAGGTCAGCGCCGCGGGCCGTACACCCGTGGCCACCCGGGCCCCGGGCCCGTCACCGCCGCCGTCGGCACCGCGAGCGCCACCGGCACTGCCGGCGCAACCGGTCAGGGTGCCCGCGGCGACCGTCACCACTGCACACAACGACATGAGGGCACGCTTCATGACCCTGCCTCCCCCTCGACCCGGTCCCGTCGGTGACGCGACTGGACGGGGGGAACCCCGGACCAGCGCGGAATCCTTCACCTTGCCGACATCAGCGTCGACCGGTTCGCCGTGCTTCTGCAAGAACGTTTCACTCTGGCCAAAACATGCCGCTCAGGGACCGTGCGGGGCGTCGAGACTGTGGAGGGAGGCGGTCGCGCACAGGGGGAAGTCATGGGACTGAGGGTGCACTTCACGGCGGAGGATCTGTCCCGGGTGCGGGTCGCCGCGGGACCGGACGCGATGTGGGAGATCGTGCTGAGCGCGAGTCAACTGGCGCGCACCGGCGGGAGAGCCGTCTTCGGCCCCTGGAGAGCCGAGACCCGTACCCGATTACGTCACCTGCCCGCACCGCAGTCGAGACTGATCCGCTATCTCGCGCCGCCGGTGGGGGACTTCCCCGACTTCCTCACACCGGCCGGGGCGCCGACCGACCTGGCCGGCGGCATCGACGCGGCGCTGTCCACGCCGAGGCGACGGTTACGGCAGGACCTGGCCGTCCTGCCGAGTCCGCCGGGCTGGGCCCGCCCGCTGGCCGACGCCGACCGCACCACCCTCGCCGAACTGGGCGAGGCGTTGCGCGGCTTCCACCGTGCGGCGCTCGCGCCCGTCTGGCCGAGCCTGCAGTCCTTGATCGACGCGGACCGTGCCCTGCGTGCCCGCGCCCTGCTCGGTCACGGCACCGACGGACTGCTGCACAGCCTGCGCCCCACCCTGCGCTGGTCACCGCCGGTACTGGAGGCCGACTATCCCGTCGACCGGGATCTCCATCTGGGTGGACGCGGCCTGCTCCTGGTGCCGTCCGTGTTCTGCCACCGTACGCCCGTCACCCTCATCGACCCCGAGCTTCCGCCGGTCCTCGTCTACCCCGTCGCCCAGGGGCCCGGCTGGTGGACCGGCCCCGCCGGCCGCATCCCCTCGGGCGCCCTGGCCCGGCTGCTCGGACCCAGCAGGGCCGCCGCCCTGCGGGTGATCGAGGACGGCTGCACCACCGGCGAACTCGCCCGGCGCATCGGCGTCACCCCGCCCACCGCCAGCCAGCACACCGCGGTACTCCGCGAAGCGGACCTGATCGTCTCCACCCGCTACCGCAACAAGGTGCTCCACACCCTCACCCCGCTGGGAACCGCGCTCCTCACCGCCGGCCCCGCCGCGGAGAACCCGGCGCACTGACCCACGACGCACACAGCCGTCCGCTGCCAGGAGCGCACCACCACGACGTACATCGACTTCGACGCGCCCCTGGACGTACAGGCCCCGGACCGCACCGACGTGGTGGGCACCGGCACCGGCAGCAACTGACATACGTTCCGGGCGGTTGTGGCGCTCACCTCACGACCTGTGCGGCCCGCGCGGCCGACAGCCAGTCGGGGAACTCCCGCAGGAGCCGGTCGTACAGCGGCCCGTCGTCCATCGTGCGCGGGTCGCGGCCGGCGTGGAAGAAGCCCGCGTTGTCCACGATGCGACGGGCGGGTACGGCCAGGGAGTCGAGGCGGTGCAGGAAGGCGAACTCGTTGTCGTCCGGGTCACCGAAGCCGATGAACTGCCAGAACAGCGGCAGCCGGGCGGCTTTGCACAGGTAGCGTTCGGCGGCGGCCCTGCTGGTGGGCCCGCCGTCCGTCTGGAAGATCACCAGGGCGGGATCGGTGCTGCCGGACTCCAGGTAGTGGTCGATGACCTCGTCCATGGCGCAGTGGTAGTTCGTGCGCCCCATGGGGCCGAGGCTCTCGTGCAGCTTGTCGATGCGGCCCGGGTAGTTGCCGAGGCGGAGGTCGGTGGCACCGTCGACGTCGGTGGAGAAGAACACGACGGGTACGGTGCCGTCGTCGTCGAGGTGCGCGGACAGGGAGAGGACCTGTTCGCCGAGGTGCTGCATCGTGCCGTCCCGGTAGTAGGGCCGCATCGAACCGGACCGGTCAAGGACCAGGTACACCGCGGCGCGCACTCCTTCCAGGCCGTGCGCGCGCAGGCTGGAGCCGGCCGTCTTGTAGAGACTGACGAGGGCCGGCGCCTCGGCCTGCACCTTGGACAGACTGATCGCCGGGGTGGTGTCGCGCACGTCGGTCATGGGCGCCGTTCCTGTAGGGGGTCCGCTCGATCGTCGTGACCCATGAGCACACGGATCACGGTGTAGGTCTCGCCGTCCCTGGGCGGCCGCGTCCAGGAGCGGGTGGTGCATGTGTGGAGCCGCCCGTTCACGAGTGCGTGACGTGGCAGACGGACACCGAACTCCTCGGCCACGGCTTCCAGCAGCGGCCGTTCCGCCGCCGCGCTGTTCTCCGGGGCACCGAAGAACCGGCTCGGGTCCAGCGCCCGTGGTATCTCCCCACTGGCCCGGACCTCTCCGGCTGCGTAGGTGAACGCGTACTGTTCGGCACCGTCGTGCGCCACCGAGAGGTGGAAGAACGGCTGACCGTGCTGGTCCCTGAGGCCGCTCCACACCACCACCGCACGGGTATCCGCGACGGCGGCCGCGGCGGGGGAGACGAACCGCCGCGGGTCGAACGGGGCAGGGTCCGCCTCGAAGGCGAAACTCCACCCGGCGCCGGCCCGGCCGATTGCCATGAGAGCCCTGTCGTCGAAGGACGAGACCTCTCCACGGGCGTGGCGCAACCTGCGACGCGCCTCCCAGACGGTCATGGGTTCGTTCATCAAAGGGCCGTCCTCAGCGCTGCCGACGCCCGCGTCCCTGTCCTCTCCGCCGTGACCGCCTTGACCCTCATGACCGCCCGCGTCTGTGTCCGCGTCCGTGTCCGTGTCCGCGAGCAGTCCGGGCAGGTCCCACGGCTCCACGTTCTCGACCAGGACGAAACGGTAGGACCTACGGTTGTTGCCCGGGTCGGGCTCCGCGAGCCAGGCCAGGCCGCCCGGGTCGAGGCCGGCCGTCGGCGCCGGTGCCTCACCCGTCTGCCCGCCTCGCGGAGTCGACAGCAGCTCGCGGCCCCGCTCCGGGGTCAGCAACGGCCCGAGCAGTGGGTCGGCCACCCACCCGAGCGGCGCCAGATGGTCCGGACCCAGCGGCTCCCACAGGGGCAGAGCGCCGCTCAGCGTCTGCCAGGCTCCGTCGGTCTCTCCCCACCTGGCCTGCTCCCGCGCCCGCTCGACGGCCACCCCGAACGGTCCGGCCGCCGTGTACCGGTACATGCCGGCGCGCATCTCGTCCAGCGTCGCGTACGCCAGTGACACCAGGTCGTCGCCGGCGCCCCGCACCCGGTACCTCAGCGTGGAGTCGTCCCGGTACGAGTGCGCCGCGTGCTCGGCGACCAACGGCGGCAACAGCTCGGGCGCGTACCGCGGATCCGTCACCAGGTTCTCGAAGGACACCGTGGAGGTCTCTCCGAGGAGCCGGCGTATCTGGTCGCCCAGTCCGGCCGCCCGGGGTCTGCCGTACTTCTTGGCCTCGTCCAGCGCCGTCAGGGCCTGCTCCCAGCGGCCGCGCAGCGCCTCCAGCCGGGCCTCCTCCACTAGGGCGTCCAGCTCTCGTGTCGTGTCATTGACGAACACCGGGGCGCCGTCGGTCCGACGCGCCAGCAGGCTGTGGAACTCCTGGAACATCTCCCGCATGAACGCACGGAAGTTGGCGTGACGTTCGGGCGGCGCGGCCCGCCAGCCCGCCCAGGTGTACACGGCCCACTCGCCGTCCTCGTCCACGTCCTCGGGATCCATGAGGACGTGCGTGACGTCGGACTCGACATCGAGCTGCAGTCCGCGCCGCCAGATGTCCGCCTCCCGCCGCTCCTCGGGCCCGGCGTCCTCGTCCTGATGCTCCTCGAACAGGTCCGCCAGCCCCGACTCGTTGTCGTGCCAGCGCGTGGCACCGGTCCCCGCCAGCAGCCACACGAACCCACCCGCATGACGCCATCCGTCGCTGACCGCGAGGAACTCCCGGTACGACGGCGGCATCCGGCGGCCGAGGCGCTCCTCCATTGCCGCGATCCGCTCCTCGGACGCCGGAGGGAAACCCAGCCATCGCGCCCGGCGGGCGGCCTCGTCGTCCTCGCCGCGCGTCTCGCCGTCCGACAGGGAGTCAGCCCATTCCCCGCTCCATGTGAGCAGGAAGGGCCGCCAGTCGAATGCCGTGGTGTCCGATGCCGTGATGCCCGTCATACGCCTGATGTTGTCACCGACCACTGACAGTGCTCGGTGACGAACTGTGGGCGGTGGGCGGTGGAGGCCGGCTGTGGCCTCCTCGACCGGCGTGCTGTCTTCCCTGTGATCGGGCCCGCTCAAGAACGGGTGAAGATCCACTCGTGGTTGTTCTGGTTCTCCGGAGCACAGGGCCAGACGATCAGGCCACGCGTCTCGTCGTTCGGGCCGTAGGAGTCCAGGCACTGGTTGTTGCTGGCGGCGTTGCGTATCCAGAACTTTCCGTCGGCCTGTTTGTCCAGCCACCACAGCTGGTTGTCCGCGGTGGTGCCGTTGCACGGGAACTCCGTGACCTTCGTGGCACCGCCGACGGCCTGATAGCCGGGCAGGTCCAGGCACATGCTGTCCATGACGTTGCGGATCTGGTAGAGCGGTACGCCGCCGGGTCCGGCCTTGTCATACCGCTTCTCGACGTTCCACAGCTGATTGTCGTCGGTGTTGCTGTTGCACGTCGCGTGCGTCACCGGCCCGTCCGCTCGGCCACTGGTGAAGCCGGGGACGTCCACGCAGGTGTGGTTGGTGTTGTTCTTGATCAGCACCCTGGTCAGGACGGACGGCAGAGTGCTCGGTGCCTTCTTCGCCGCGGCCTTCTTCTTCGTCCTGCTGGGAGAAGGGCTGGGCGCCGGAGTGGGTACGGCGGCCTTCTCCGCGACGGGCGGGGCGGGCTCCTCCTTGGCGCTCTTCTTCTTCTCCGGCTTCGTCTTCGTGGGGGAGGGGGCCTGGGTGGCGAAGACCCCGGCCGGGTCGTCGGCCTTGTTGAGCACCGTGTCCGAGGCCGCGGTGTCGACGTTCTTCTTGTCCTCGTCCTTGTCGGTCGCCGTGATCAGCAGCGGCACGGCGACCAGGAGGGCGCCCGCCAGCGCCGCACCGGCGAGCACCGGTTTACGGGGCCGGCCGACCCCGCTCACGCCGGCGCCCGTTCCGCCCTTGCCGGCCACGGCGGTCGCGACGGCCACGTGCTGCTCCCTGGTCGCCGCCGCGGAGAGCGCCCGCGCGCCGTTCGTGTCCGCGGCGCCCTCGCCCGGGGCTCCTTCGGCGGCGCCCTTCTCGTTCTCGCCGGCCTTCGCGTCGCCGCTGTCGGGCTCTTCGGCGGTCGCCCCGGCACTCTGGGCCTCCCCGGCCTTCCCGGTCTCCTCGCCGACGGGCGCCTTGTCGGGGTCGTCCGCACCGCTCGCCGCCCCAGGAGCCGCAGTACTGGCACCGCTACCGGCCTCCGGGCCGCCCGCGCCGGCGGTCTCCGCGTCGTTGCCCTCCGGCTCGGAGGCGGTCTGGGGCTTACCGGTGCCGTTGCCGGTACCGGTGGGTCGAGCCGCGACGGCCTCGGCATCGGGTGTGGCGGCTGCCGCTTCGCGGCCGGAGGACTCTCCCGACGCCTGCTGCTGGTCGGACATCTACTTCCACACCTTTCCTCGGGGTGCCGGTGGCCACTGCCGTCTGTTCCTGGGGATGTTGATACCAGACGGGTGTTCGTAGCACGGCTGGGGCCAGCGTAGTTGCTGTGACGTCGCGCGTTGTCCGGCGGCCGGAGCAATCCGCCGCCCCTAGCACGGACTTGTGCCGCGGGGCGATGAAGGGGGACGGCCGGGGACAGGGTTTGCGTTCGGACCGACGGCCGTCGGCCGGGGGCGTGCTCGCGGTCGCGCTTTTGGACAGCCCGGGAACCGGGCGATCCGGCGCCGTGGGACACCTGCGCGGTCGCCCGAGAGCCGGCGCGCCGTTCTGGCCGTAGTGCGTGTCTGTGACCGGCCTCCTGGGCCCCTTGCGGTGACACCTGCCACTTGGCGCGGCACTCCCGCCCCGTGCCGCTCAGCCGTCCCTCCGGTACCTGGCCGATGTGCGGGGGATACCCGTATGCGGCCGGGGCAGGGCGTTCTGACACCGGCGCCCCGGGTACGCGACCGCCGCCCGCACACCACAGGGCACCTCCGATCCAGGAAGCTGAGACACCATGACCACAGCCTCGTCCCCCGGGTACCCGGAAGCGGAATCAGGCTCGGCCAGGGACACCCATACGGCAGTGCGCACGCAGTCCGAGACCAAGCCCTCGTTCAAGACCTCGGAGATCTTCGTCTACGCCGCGTCGGTGGCGGCCGTCCTCATCGCCTCCCTGGCGGTCGGTGACGGTTCCGACGGTGTGGACCGTTTTCCTGCCGACCAGGCATGGCTGTACGTGACCCTGCTGACCATCGGCTACCTGATCAGCCGCGGACTGGCCAAGAGCGGCAGCCGAGCCTCGGACGACACCCGCAGGTGACCCGCCGCTCGGGCCGGCCCTCGACGAGGACCCCGGCCACGTGCTCGACGGGGCAACGCACGGCCGGGCCGGGGCCGGTGAAGTACGGCTGCAGGACGGATGGTTCGGCAAAGCGGAGGGATCAGGAATCGGGCGACGAGGCCCCGAGGACGACAACCGGCGCCATGGCCCCGGCGCGGGCGCACTCCACCGAGGCATCAACCTCCTCACGGGTGAACTTCCTGAAAAAGCGTTCCCCTTGGGCGTCGGTGATGTCGACGGCGACGCCGGTCCAGTCCTCGGCGGGCTCCTCGGGTACGTGGCCGAGGAGGTACTCGGCATTCCGGACCGTCTCCTCCGTCACCCGTACGCCGGTCAGCCGCTCGGTGAGGGCAAACACCCGGGCCTTGGTGTCGACTGGAGTCCCGGCGCCGCTCTCCTCGCCCTCGTCGGCGAGATCGAGACCGACCTCGCGCAGCAGTCTGTCTAGGGCGTCGGGGGTGCTGCCGTGCCTCGACGCGACTCTCTCGAAGGCGGTCCGGAGCACTCCGTCCTCGTACCAGTGGAACAGATGGATGGGCTTGCCGCCGTTGCTGGAGTGTGTCACCGCGCGCCCGCCCGCCGACAGCGGCTTCACGCTCGGCCCGCTCAGCTCACAGACACCCGTGGCGTCCGGCCGCCGGGGGCCCCGTCACGGTCTCAGCACTGCTGTTCGTACCGGAGACCGGCGTACTGCCGGCGGGCGATGTCCTCGTGGGTGCCCACGATCAGGTTCATGGTGAACACGCCGTAGTCGACGGCCTGCCCCGCCACCTGTGCGAAAAGTACGAGGTCGCCCTCGTCCGGTGCCATGTCCCACGGGTCGGAGAACCCGCCGATCTGCACGCAGACGCCGGGGCGGCTTCCGCCGGAGGCGCCGGCGAGGACGGCCTCCTCGAAACCGTCCAGCGCGTCGTCGTCTCCGCCGTCGTCCAGGAACGCGCTGGTCGCGGGGGCGTCCCGCCAGTCCTCGTGGAGGGTCAGCCCGGCCACGGGATACAGCGTGCGTGGTTCGTAGACCCTGGTCTGCAGGGTCTCGCCGTCGAACTCGTACGCGGCGGAGCGTTCCGTGGTGCGGGCACCGGCGGGGACATGGACGACCACGGACGATTCCGGCGGATATTCGATCTCGGTGAAGAACAACAGGTGGCCGTCGGCCGGTAGTTCGATGTCGAGGACGTCACGGGGCAGGGCCGCGCAGTCGACGCTCAGGACGAGCGGCTCCCTGCCCTCGGGCCAGTCCGTCCCGTCCGGCAGCGCGGGGAGCCCGCCGGTGCGTGCGGCCGGACGGGCGTCCTCCCGCAGGCCCGCGGGCACTTCCTCGTACGGCACCAGATAGAGGCATGGCCGGGACCGGGCCAGCAACTCCTGCGCGACGGGGCCGGGAACGCCGTACTCGGCGGCCGTCGCATGCACGAGCCGCTCATCGATCGATGTCATGGGCGCGATCGTGCCACGGACCACTGACAGGCCGAACGGACGAACGAGTTGTGCCTGGTCGACAGTTCGCTCCCAGGTGACGGCGATGAGCGGCCCGGGATCCGCAGCCGGCGAGCGACGGCGGGGCGGTCGGCCTGATATGGGACTTTGCCCGTGTCTGGCGGGTTGTCGCATACTGACGGTGTGGATCCCCAGCCTCTGGACCCCGTCTACGGCGACCGTGCGTCCCTGCCGCGGACCGCGTCCTTCGCCGTGCTCGGTGAGCAGTACGCCCGCCGTGGCGCCTGGGTGGTGACGGTCCGGGGTGACCTCGACATCGACTCGCTGGCCAGGCAGCGCACGCGGCTCGAATCGACGGCCGCCGCCGTTCCCGTCCTGGTCCTGGACCTGAGCGCGGTCACGTTCGCCGACTCCACCTTCCTCAACCTGCTGCTGATGTTGCGCCGCGCCACCGATCTGCGGCTGGCGGGCGTGCCCTGCCAGGTCGTGCGGCTGCTGGAGCTGATCGGCGCCGACGAGGTGCTGCGGCTCTATCCGACCGTCGCGGACGCGCTGCCCGCGTCCGCACCGGCAGGTCCCTGAGGGCCACCGCCGCGGTGGTCCAACGTCCCTGTGGGGCAGCGGAGTTGCTGAGTGGCCGGGGGCGAAGAAGCGACGCGGGATGGCCGCGCGCGGGCGGTGCCGGTAGCGTGAGTGCGTGGATCAGGATGAACGGCGACGTCACGCCTCCTCCTTCGGCGCAGCCGCCCTCGCGTACGCCGAACACCGTCCCGACTACGCGCAGGCCGCGGTGCGCTGGGCGCTCGAGCCCGCGCCCGGCCCGCGCGTGCTCGATCTGGGCGCCGGGACCGGCAAACTCACCGCCACATTGGCCGAGACGGGCGCCGAGGTGACCGCCGTCGAACCCGACGGGGCGATGCTGGCCGAACTGCGCCGTTCACTGCCCGCTGTCCGTGCCCTGACGGGCAGTGCCGAGGCGATACCGCTGCCGGACGCCTCCGTCGACGCCGTACTGGCCGGCAACGCCATGCACTGGTTCGACATGGCCGTCGCGGGACCCGAGATCGCCCGGGTCCTCGCACCCGGCGGCATCCTGGCCGGCCTCTGGAACGTCCTGGACGACCAAGTCGAGTGGGTTCACCGGCTCGCACGAGTCGCCGGGAGCGCGGCCGTCGGTCCGCGCGACACACCCGCCGGGTGGCGCGCCGAGACGGCCGGCGCGCACCTCCCGAAGACCGGCGGGGCCGCCCGGTTCGGTTCGCCGGAGCAGGCCGGGTTCGCGCACGGCCAGCGCCGCACCGCGGACTCCCTGACCGCGACCATCGCGACACGCGCAGGAATGCTGGTCATGCCGGAACAGGACCGAGAAACCGCCCTGACCCGGATCCGCGCGTTCCTCGCGGCCGAACCGGCAACCGCCCACGGCGAGTTCACCCTCCCCATGATGACCTGCGTACTGCGCGTCCGGCGGCTGTGAGACACCGCGTCGGCACGTGAGCGGCGGCCACCGGTGCCGCCCTACGGCCGGGCCCGCGCCCACCCCCGGCGGGGCCGGGCGCTGCCCAATCCCTTGTAATGCCGTGGTGGAGACGACATGGTGGGACGCCCTGCCGGCATCGGTGCGAGCGCAGGTGGACGGCTTCGTACTCGATGACCGTCAGCTGCAGGCGATCCTGGTGACGAGGGAAGCGGTGCGGAGCCTCGCGGAGGGGTCCCGGACGCCGCCGCCTGATCTGTACGCCTGCCGCCGACTGGTCCTGGCCCGGTACGAGGTGCTGGCCGACCGGATCGTCAGGCGGCGCGCCGCCGACGTGAGTGTGGAGACGCCGGCCGGTCGCGTCGGCGAACTGCCCGGGCGGCTCGCCGCGATCGAGGCCCTGTGGGACGGCGACTCGGACGGCTGGTTCGTGACGCTCGTCGCTGTCCTGGACGCCCCGCAGGGCGAGTACGAGCTGGCGGCGATCCGTCGCGGCTCGGATCTGCGCCTGTTCGACGGACAGGTACCGCCGTGGCCGGAGGCACAGGAGGCCACGGCGACCGGCACCGCTCTCGCCGGACGCTTCGGCGTGCCCTTCCACTTCGCGAGCCCGGACGAGCCCGACGACCAGGCACCCCGCTGGCGGACCACCCTTTGATACCCGCCGCAGGCCGCGGACGAAGTCTGCGTACCCTGTCCAGGTGTCAGCTGCTCGTCTGCGTGGTGTTGCCGTGTTGGTGTCCGAGGGTGCGAAACCACTGGACGTCGGTATTCCGGCGCAGGTGTTCACCCGGCGGGCGAGCATGCCGTACGAGGTGCGGCTGTGCGGTGCGGCTCCCGGCCTGGTGACCGGCGGCGACGGCCTCTCGTACCACGTCGCCGACGGTCTGGACGCGCTGGCGTGGGCCGACCTCGTCTTCATCCCCGGCTACCGCTTCCCGGACCGTGACGATCCGCCGCGGGCCGTCGTCGACGCGCTGCTCGCCGCGCACGAGCGGGGCGCCCGGCTGGCCGCCATCTCGACGGGCGCCTTCGCACTCGCCGCGACGGGCCTGCTGGACGGGAGACGTGCCACGACCCACTGGCACTACACGCAGGCGCTGCAAGCCAGGTATCCGTGCATCCGGGTCGACGAGAACGTGCTGTTCGTCGACGAGGGCGGGGTGCTGACCTCGGCCGGCGCCGCGTCGGGCATCGACCTGTGCCTGCACATCCTGCGCGGCGACCTGGGGGTGGCCGCGTCGAACCACGCGGCGAGGCGCTTGGTCGCGGCCCCGTACCGCAGCGGCGGCCAGGCGCAGTACGTGCCGCGCAGCGTGCCCGAACCGCTCGGCGAGCAGTACGCCGCCACGCGGCAGTGGGCGCTGCGGCACCTCGGCGAGCGCCTCACCCTCGACGTGCTGGCGCGGCAGGCCGCCGTCTCACCGCGCACCTTCTCCCGGCGCTTCGTACAGGAGACGGGATACACGCCGATGCAGTGGGTCATGCGCGCCCGTGTCGACCTGGCGCGCGAGCTGCTCGAACGCTCGCAGCGCAGTGTCGAGCAGATCGCCGCCGACACGGGTCTCGGCACGGGCGCGAACCTGCGGCTGCACTTCCAGCGCATCCTGGGCACCACACCCAGCCAGTACCGGCGTACCTTCGCGCCCGGCGAGTAGCCCCGCCACTCGTCCCATCGCCGGTGGTCACACCGCGTGGCGCGATCCTTTTGAACCCTGGCAATCGCGCCCCTGTCAGCGCCGGGCCCGGCGGGCGAGCCTGGTGGCGAACCGAAGGGACACTGCCATGACTCGTATCGCCATCAACGGATTCGGCCGCATCGGACGCAATGTGCTGCGGGCACTGGTCGAACGCGACAGCGCCCTGGAAGTGGTCGCCGTCAACGACCTGACGGAGCCGGACACGCTCGCGCGACTGCTCGCCTACGACACGACGGCCGGCCGGTTCAACCGCCCGGTGAGCGTGGACGGGGACACCCTCGTCGTCGACGGCCGCCGCCTCACGGTCCTCGCCGAGCGCGACCCCGCGCAGCTGCCGTGGGCCGCCCTCGGCGTCGACATCGTCCTGGAGGCGACCGGCCGCTTCACGTCGGCCAAGGCCGCCGGCGCCCACCTCGGAGCGGGCGCGCGCCAGGTACTCGTCAGCGCGCCGTCGGACGGGGCCGACGTCACGCTGGCGTTCGGGGTCAACACCGGCGCCTACGACCCGGCCGCGCACACGATCGTCTCGAACGCCTCCTGCACGACCAACGCGCTGGCCCCGCTGGCCGCCGTCCTCGACGAACTCGCGGGCATCGAGCACGGCTTCATGACGACGGTGCACGCCTACACCCAGGAACAGAACCTCCAGGACGGGCCGCACCGGGACGCCCGCCGGGCCCGGGCCGCCGCGGTCAACATCGTGCCGACGACGACGGGCGCCGCCAAGGCCATCGGCCTCGTACTGCCCGCCCTGGACGGCAGACTCGCGGGTGACTCGATCCGCGTACCCGTCCCCGTGGGCTCCATCGTCGAGCTCAACACGAGTGTGGCGCGGGACGTGACACGCGAGGACGTGCTGGCGGCCTATCGTGCCGCGGCCGACGGGCCGCTCGCGGGCATCCTCGAATACTCGGACGTCCCGCTGGTGTCCGCCGACATCGTGGGCAATCCGGCCTCGGCGATCTTCGACTCGGCGCTCACCCGGGTGGACGGCCGGCATGTGAAGGTCGTCGCCTGGTACGACAACGAGTGGGGCTTCTCCCACCGGGTCGTGGACACCCTGGAGTTGCTCGGCACACGCTGACCGCGGCCGAGCCGGCCCAGTGGGCCGGGCCCCGCAGGCCGACCGGACCGAAGGCGGCCCGGTCGGCGGAGTCGTCCACGGCATGCGTCGGGCGCCGGGCGTCGGCGGCCGGCGTGCGGCACGGGCTGGATCATGTCTGTTGCTCTCTGGTGGTTGCCGGTTTCTCGGTGTAGCGTCAGTGTCAGATGTCGTGGTTCGCAGTACCTGCCCGCGCTCCGGCGCGGGTATTTTGCTGTGCAGTGCAGGACCAGGGCGATCACCTCCGGGCTCGCGTGGTGCGGGTCCGTTAGCGACTGGAAAGGCACGAGCATGGCCAAGGGCACCGTCAAGTGGTTCAACGCCGAGAAGGGCTTCGGCTTCATCGAGCAGGAGGGTGGAGGTCCGGACGTCTTCGCCCACTACTCCAACATCAACGCCTCCGGCTTCCGTGAGCTGCAGGAGGGCCAGGTCGTGAACTTCGACGTCACGCAGGGCCAGAAGGGCCCGCAGGCGGAGAACATCACCCCCGCCTGACGGTTCCGAATGAAACGCTCGGCCGGTGTCTCCCGGCCGAGCGTTTCGCGTGTCCGGCCAGTGTGTCCGGTCGCCGTGTCCGGCGCGATGGGTGCGCGAGCGGGCGTAGTCGTACGAGACGTGGTGCTGTCAGCGGCCTCCCGGCCGGCATTCCCCGTGGCTGTCCACCGTCGGGCTGTGCGGGGCCAGGCACAGGAAGAGGGGGCGACGGGCGCGCCCGGCCTCGGTGAGCGGCAGGGCGAAGCCCCGGTCGGGCGCGATGCTGTCGCGGACGGTGACGTGATTGCGCAGCGCCTGCAGGACGTTCGACGGTGACGCGGATCCGCCGGACTCCGCGGACGCCTGTTCGATGGCGGCGGCCGCCGCTCGGAAGGAGTCCCCTCCGGTGGAGTAGTCACTCCCGCCCTCGGGCCTGTTCAGTACGGGCCGGTCGGAGAAGGAGATGTAGTACAGGTTCACCGCGTCGTACTTGTGCAGCCGGGCCCACTCGGGCACGTCGTGGTACTCGATCAGGGTGTTCACGTCGGAGGCGATGACCGGGATACCGGAGGACCGTGTCGTGCCGTCCCTCCCGCAGGTGTCCTGAACCCGTGCGAGCACCTTCGGGAGCTGGCTGCCCCGGGCGGCGTAGAAGGTCTTGCCGTGGTCGGCGGGCAGGGCGCAGATCCTCTCGGCGAGATCCGGCATTCCCAGCGCGGTGGCGCTGCTGTTCCCCGGCCGGGGCGCCGGAACCTTCGCGAACTGCGGGTCCTCGACCTCGATGCCGCGGTCCTCGAGCCGCCGGGCGAGCCCGTCCCGCAGTTCCTGGCTGTAGCGGTCCTTGCTGTCGTAGACGATCAGCGCCCGCTCGGTGTCCGCGTCCACCCCGCGTTTCACCATGGCCTCGGCCATGCGCTCGTTGGTCGGCTGGGTGTGGAAGAAGTTGCGTGCTTCCTCGGCCATGAAGTCGCCGGTGACGGAGGCTCCGATCACGGGCATGGTGTCGCCCAGGCGGTTGATGGCGTCGACCGACTCCTGACGGCTCTGGGTGATGCCGATCACCGCGGACACACTGCTGTCCTTCGCGGCCAGCTTCCTGATCCGGTCGGCGACCGCCTCTCCCTCGCCGAAGGCGAAGCCGGTGCTGGCCACCAGAATCTTGATCATGGGCATGTCCTGGTCCACCATGGCCCGCTCGTTCCAGGTCTTCTGTGCCGCCGCGGCACCCTGGAGCTGGAGGACACCCGCGGGCACGATCTGCTCACTGCGTGCGTTGGGGTCGGCGGTCAGGGGTGCCAGGAACACCACCGTCCGATGGGCGCCCTTCACCTCGGAGTTCTGGCGACGGACCTGGTCCTGGAGGTCGGGCACCAGGGACTGTGACTGGATGCTGGTGAAGTAGCAGCCCTTGGTCCCGGTGTCGACGCCCACGATCTCCTTGCCCGCGCGCCAGGTGCCGGGACAGGGGTCCCGGGGCGGAGCCGGCGCGGCAGGGGTCCGGTCTCGGAAGGGGACGTCGACGGCCAGCAGCTCGCCCCGGAACGCGAAGGCCGTGGAGCACAGGATCGCCAGCAGCAGGACGGGTACGGCCCACCCCGCGTGTACGCGGACCGCGCCCACCTCGGAGGCCGTCGCTCTGGCGTTCAGCGCCAGCCACCTGACCGTGTCCGGCTGTTCGGGGCCGTCCGGCATCCGTACGGTGATGCGGTGGAGCCCTGTCGCGTTCCCCGACCGTGGTCCGGTCCGCCCCAGTGCAGCGGCCGCCTCGTCCAGTCCGACCGGTGAACTGCCGCCGGTGCCGGTGCCGGTGCCGGTGGCGGTACTGGGACCCGTGCCGGTACCGGTACCGGTGTCGGCCCCCTCCGGCTCGCCCCGTTGTCCCGCGAGAATCACCAGCGGAGGGCGCGAACCCTCCCGGACGAGCTCGTGGTGTGCCTGCAGCAACTGCCGTACCGCGGCGCTCCCGGGACCGTCGAGATCGGGTACGAGCAGCACGAAAGGCCAGAGCCTGCGACGCCTCGTGGGCCGGAACCAGCTGGGTTCCACGGCCCGCGACAGGTCCCTGAAGAGGGCCTCCAGGAGCAGGTTCGGCCGCAGCAGCCGCTGCTGTTCCGCGTCCGCGGTGCGCAGGCGTGTCGCGGCCTGGATGAAGTCCCGGGAGGCCAGTCCGGCATTGGTCAGCGGTCGGGCGTACCACCGCATTCTGCGGTTGAGCCGGTGCCGGTGCCACAACCGCAGGGGGAACGACAGCACGACGGTCCAGGCTCCCGCCAGCGCTTTGGGGACCGCGGCGTTGTCCACCGCCTGCTGCACGGTGCCCAGACCGGGGGTGCGCCGTTCCCAGCGGGTCCACAACCCCTCCGCCATGGCGCGGTGCGGGTCCTGGGGGACATCCGCCTCGTCCTCCGCGGTCTCGTCGCCGGGCATGCGGACGTCGAGGACGTCCCGGCAGACCTGGAACGCGGGCAGGCGCAGCCTCCCCGCCCGCCGCGGCATGGTGTTCTGCCAGTCCGCGACAAGGACGTCCAGCAGGGCGACGTCCGGCCTGGCGTCGCCCCCCTCTCCCTGCACCGGCGAGGACGGGACGACGGCGCTGGGGACGACGTAGGTCCTGTCGCCGTCGCGGGTCTCGACGAGCCGGTCGCCGTATCCGGACACGAAGGACGCGGCGTGCGGCGGGCCGGTCCCGCCGTCCCGGAGGACGAGCTCCAGCACCTCGCGGCCGCCGCTCGGCCGCGTCATCCGTTCGTCGAGGGCTTTCACGAGATCGATCACATGTGCAAGAGCCGGAATCGGCACAGCCCTCCCCCTCTCCCACGCAGGACGTCGCTTGTCTTGTGGGGGGATCATGCCGTCGCGGCTGTCAGGCATATTCCGCAAAGCCGGAGTTGCCTTGTTCTGCTCGAAAACGCCCTCCGTTTGCCGATACGGATCACTTCGGTGACCGGTGCCTCAGCACGGCGGCCGGTACCTCTGCTGGGTGAAGTACTGGCCCCATTGGGCGCGGGTGATCGCAGGCGTGGCGGTGTCGCAGATCCGGGACGCCACGCGCTCCTCGCCGGGATCCCACAGCAGTGCCGTCCAGTCCTCGCTGCCGGTGGCCAGGGTCCGGCCGTCGGGACTGAAGGCGAGGGTGTCCACCGCTTTGGTGTGGCCCCTCAGCTGCGCCAGTTCCCGGGCGTCTCCGCTGCCGGTCAGGCCGTACAGCCGCACGGTGTGGTCGGAGCTCGCGGCGGCCAGCCTTCGCCCGCCCGGGGCGAAGGCGACGGACATGACGCCGTCGGTGAAGCCGGTGAGCCGGTCCCGCGGGACCGGCAGGCGCGGATCGGTGAGGTCCCACAGCTGTACGGTGCGGTCCTCGCTGCCGGTGGCCAGGGTCCGGCCGTCGGAACCGAAGGCGACCGACTTCACGGCGCCGGTGTGACGGGCGAGAACCGCGACGCGGGCGGGGCGCTGCCGCTCGGCCACGTTCCACAGGACGACCGTACGGTTCCTGCTGGCCACGGCCAGGGTGCGGCCGTCGGGGGCGAACGACACGGAGTCCACCGCGGTGGTCCCCCGTAGCGTACCCAGCGGGCGGGGCGGCCGCCGCGGGTCCACCGTGTCCCACAGCCGTACGCTGCCCTGCTCGCCGCCGGTGGCGAGGGTGCGGCCGTCAGGGCTGAACGCGACCGAGTTGACGTGTCCGACCTCGGCGGGGACGACACTCAGCCGACGGGCGTGGTGCGAGGCGTCCACACTCCACAGACGCAGGGTGCCGTCGGCACTGCCACTGGCGAGGGTGCGCCCGTCCGGCCGGAAGACCACGGAGTTGACCGGGCCTGTGTGCCCGGTGAGTTCGGTCAGCCGCCGGGGCCGGCGTACGTCCCCGAGGTTCCACAGGCGCACGCTGCGGTCATAGCTGCCGGTGGCCAGGACTCGTCCGTCGGGGCTGAAGGCGACCGAGTAGACCGAGCTGGTGTGGCCCGTCATGGCCGGCCCGGGAAGGTCCCACAGCCGCGCGCTCTGGTCCTCGCTGCCGGTGGCGAGGGTGCGGCCGTCGGGGCTGAAGGCCAGCGAGCCGACGCTGCCGGTATGGCCCGTGAGGACGACCGGTTCGCGCACGGGCCCGGACTCGGCCGGCTCCCAGCGGCGTACGGTGCCGTCGACGCCCGCGGAGGCGAGGGTGCGGCCGTCGGGGCTGAAGGCGACGGCGTTGACCGCGTCGGTGTGCCCGGCGAGCACCTTGCGCACGCGGGGTTCGCGCGAGCCTGCCACGTCCCACACCCGCACCGTGAAGTCGGCGCCGCCGGTCGCCAGCGTGCGGCCGTCCGGGGCGAACGCGAGTGCTCTCACCTCACCGCCCTGACCGGCCGCGGGTGGCAACTGGCGCAGCCGCCTGCCCGACGAGGTCACCTCCCAGCGCCGCACCGTACGGTCGGCATGGCCCGTGGCCAGCACGGCCCCGTCCCGTCGGACCGCCGCCGCGGTCACGTCGGCGGACACACGGAGCACGGCGAGGGGACGCGGAGGGCCGGGATCCGCAGGCCGCCACAGCCGGACCGCGTCGCCGGAGACCGTCGTCAGGGCCCGCCCGCCGGGAGCGAAACCCAGTCCGACGACCGGTCCCGCACCGGCGGGCAGGCGTGCGACGAGCCGGGGGCGCCGTGCGTCGCGAATGTCCCACACCCCGGCCGAGCCGAGCTCGTCCCCCGCGGCCAGGAAGCGGCCGTCGGGGCTGACGGCCACCGTGCGCACGGCACCCGCCAGGCGGGGCAGCGTACTCAGCCGGCGCGGCCGGTGGGCGTTCGAAGTTTCCCAGATCCGCACGGTCCGGTCGCTGTCGCCGGTGACCAGCACCCGGCCGTCGGCCCTGAACGCCAGCGCCGTGACCGCGCTCGTCTGACCGGGCAGCTGGGTGGCGTACGCAGTGGCGAAGGTGCTGAGCAGACTGCCACGGGCCTCGGGTGTGGGGGACAGGCGGTAGGCGGCCAGACTCACCTGGGCGGCCAGCGCGGGATCGGCCGCCCGCAGCGCCGCCGCCTTCTCCGCGGCCCGCTGCGAACCGGCGGCGTCCCGTTGGCGGTCCGCCGCCCGCTGCGCCCGCACGGCGAGGACCGCGGTCGTGCTGGCCAGCACGAGCAGGACGGTCAGCAGCGCCATCGCCCCGCGCCGCAGCCGGGCGCGACGCCCCACCGCCGCATGCTCCGCCGCCCGGGCCGCCAGACTCGCGTCGAGGAACTCCCGCTCCCGCACGGACAAGGACGCCTCTTCGAGGACGGCGGCCAGGTCGAGACGGGTACCCCGGTACAGCGCACCGGGGTCCCGGCCCAGCGTCTCCCAGGTCTGCGCCGCCTCGGTGAGCTGCCGCAGGGTCCGTACGGCCGCACGGTCCGCGGTCAGCCAACCGTGCAGCCGGGGCCAGCACCGGATGAGGGCCTCATGAGCCAGCTCCACCCGTTCCCGGTCCAGCGTCAGCAGCCGTGCTCCGGCCGCGCGGTCCAGTACGACCTCCAGGGCGCCGTCGGCTGCCCCGGGGAGCCCCTCCAGCTCTTCCAGGCGGGCCGGCCGCCGGGTGTCCTCCGTGCCCTCGCCCAGCGAGGTCAGCCGGACGAACACCCCCCGCGCCAGCTTCCGCTGGTCCGTGTCCAACTGCCGGTAGAACTCCTCGGCGGTACGCGACAGCCCGCCCTCCAGCCCGCCCGCCGCCTCGAACGCCCCCAGCGTCAGCGCGTTGCCCCGGCGCCGCCGCCAGGTCTGCAACAGCGCGTGGGACAGCAGCGGCAGGACGCCGGCCTGCCCGTGCGCCTGTGCCGTCAGCGAGGCCAGCAGTGCGCCCTCGACCGTCAGCCCGGCCTGCTGGGCGGGCTTGACCACCGCCCGGCGCAACTCGTCCAGGCTCATCGGCCCGACCGGGACCTGCGCGTCACGCATGGCCTCCACCAGCGGCGAGTGGTGGGTGCAGTGTGCGTAGAAGTCGGCGCGCACGCCCAGGGCCACCCGGCACCGGGCGCCGTCATGGGCGGTGGCGGCGACCAGCGCCTCGATGAAGCGGTCCCGCTCCACGTCGTCCGGGCAGAGCGTGAAGGTCTCCTCGAACTGGTCGACCACCAGGACCACTTCGTCGTCCCGGGCCTCGGAACGGGCGGTCACCTGACGCACCACCCGGCCCAGGTTCGCGGGATCCTCCCGCAGCTCCCCGTACAGTCCGCCCGGCGTCACTCCCGCCAGCGCACCCAGGCGCACGGCGCACTCCTCCAGCGGCCGGGGCCCCGGCGTCAGCACCACCGTCGTCGCGGCGGCCCGCAGACGCGGTACCAGCCCTGCCCGCAGCAACGACGACTTGCCCGATCCCGAGGCCCCGATCACCGCCACGAACCGCTGCCGCTTCAGCCGCTCGGCCAGCTCCTCCACCAGCCGCTCCCGGCCGAAGAACCACTCCGCGTCCTGTTCCTGGAACGAGCGCAGGCCCGCGTACGGCGGGGGAGCGCCCAGCTCCTCCGCCGGACCGGGCTGCGCCTCACCGAGGCTCGCGGCCGCCTCCCGCCACCGGCGCTCCCATTCCGCCGCGTCCCCGCCACAGGCGCGTACGTACGCCAGCGTCACCGCCAGTGTGGGCAGGCGCTGCCCGGACGCGGCGGAGGACAGCGTCGAGATCGAGTAGTGGGCCAGCTCGGCCAGCTCCCGGTAGGGCGGGTTGCCTGCCTTCCGCCGTAAGTGCCGCAGCCCTGCGGCCAGTTCGTGTAACGGACCGTCTCCCGAGTCCAGCGGTCGTTCTCTGCGCGGCATCGCCGCACCTCCCCCTTGACGTTCCCCCGTGTCGCAGTGGTCGCTGCGACGTCATATTTTTCAGGACTTGTTTGTTCGATACCAGTCACCGAACTCGAACAATGTCCGGACCGCTACACCTGGAGGCGCGCCCACGGTGCGCGGCCCGCCGGACACGGCGACGGGACCGCAGGCAGCCGTACGCTTCGAGGAGGAAGCATGGAGTCCAGTGTTCCGCGGTGGTACTTCGTGGTGCTCCCGGACCGCGACGAGGCCACGGCCCTCGCGGAACGCCTCCCCACGCGGGAAACGCGTACCGTACCGCACGCGTCGGGGAGGCCGTGGCTGGTCGTCGCGCTCCCTGACGAGCAGATCGTGACGGCCGAGGCGGGTGACGACCGGGCCGCTGTGCTCGGTCACTCCTCGGCCACCGCCGCCGGGCTGCGCGAGGCCGCCGGACGAGCGGGTGGCGTCGAGGCATTCGACGAGCTGTCCCACACCCTGGCCGGCGGATTCCATCTGGCCGCCTCGGTCGGCGGACGACTCCGCGTGCAGGGCAGTGCCTCGGGCGTCCAGCGGGTGTTCCATGCGGTGATCGACGGCGTCGCGGTGGCGTCGGACCGCGCCGACGTCCTCGCGGAGCTGGGCGCGTTCCCGTACGAGGAGACGGCGTTGGCGATCCGGCTGCTGCCCACCCTCCCGCACCCGCTCGGCGAACAGCCGCTGTGGCAGGGTGTCGAACCCCTGCCCCCGGAGTCGTATCTGCGCATCGAGGCGGACGGCCGCCGAACGGCGGTACGACGCTGGTGGCGGCGCCCCGAACCGCACCTGTCCCGCGCCAGGGGCGCCGAACTGCTGCGCACCGCGCTGGCCGACGCGGTCGCGGTCCGCACCCGGCAGGGCGGCGTGGTCCACTGCGACCTCTCCGGCGGCCTGGACTCCACACCGGTGACCTGGTTCGCGGCGCAGGGACCCGCCGAGATCGTGGCGACCACCGCGTACAGCGGTGATCCGGGTGGCCGGGAGGATCTGGACTGGGCGCGGCGCGCCCTGGCAGCCATGCCGGCCGTACGGCACCGGACCCAGTCGCTGGACGAACCGCCGGCGTTCTACGAGGGAATGCCCGAGCTGGCCAACCGGCTGGACGAGCCGACGCACACCTACCTCGTCGCTCCCCGCATCAACGCCAACATCCAGGCCGCACTGCGGCACTCGGCCCGGATGTACCTCAACGGCCTGGGCGGCGACCATCTGCAGAGCGGGCTCCCGAACTGGGAACACACCCTCCTCCGCCGCCGCCCGCTGCTCGCCTGGCACCGCGCCCGTACCCATCCCATGCTCAGCCGGACCTCACCGGCCGCGACCGTCCGCGGGCTGCTGGACCGGCGCGGCTACGGCGAGTGGCTGCGTACCGCGGCGGCCCCGGCCCACCGCGACCGGCCCGGCGGCGTCACCGGATTCGGCTGGGACCTGCCGCTCACCTGGCCACTGTGGATGACCCCGGACGCGGTGCGAGCGGTGCGGCGCCGCATCGACGCGCTCGCTGCCGGGACGGAACCTCTCGGGCCGGACCGCGCCGGACACGCCGAGCTGGCGCTGGTACGGGACGGCGCCCGCGTGGTCCGCGGTACCGGTCAGCTGGGCGCGGACGCGGAGCTGCCCTTCCAGGCACCGCTCCTGGACGACCGGGTCCTTGAGGCGTATCTGGCCGTCCGGCGCGAAGAACGCGTCACGCCACTGGAGTTCAAACCACTGATGAAGGAAGCGATGCGCGGCCTGCTGCCCGAGGAGCACCTCGCCAGGACGACGAAGACCGGCGGCGATCCGCAGGCCGTACGCGGCTTCGCCGCGCACCACACCGAAATCTTCGACCTCTGCACGGCCTCGCCCCTCGCGGAACTGGGCATCGTCGACGACGACGCGCTCAGGCGGCACAACAGGCCGCAGCCGGGGCGGATGCCCGACGGCGCGTTCCGGCCCACCGTCAACTGCGCGGTGTTCCTGCGCGCCCAGGCCCGGGGACGCCTCGTGGCCCCGGCCCGCGCGGCGGCGGCACGGAGCGACGCATGAGCCCCCGGGTGGCGGCACACGTGTCCATGGTCAGCACCGAGTACGGAACGGTGCTGCTCGACGAACGCAGCGGACACTATTGGCAGTTGACGCCGAGCGCCTCGGTCGTCATGGCCCGGCTGGAGGAGGGCGACGGCGTCGAGGCGGCGGTGGCGGCGCTGACCCACACCTTCGAGGTGGGTGAGGAGACGGCTCGCAGGGACACCCTCGCCCTCATCGAACGCCTGCGAGCACTCGGCGTGGTGACGCCATGAGCCTGCCGGTCCTGCCCAGCCGCCCGTTGCGGCCCCCGCTCGCGGTCCGGCTCGAGATACGTACCGCCGTGTGGGTGGCGAGGCGACTGGCGAGAAGGTCGCCACAGCGCATCAGAGCGGTCATGACCCTGCTGAGCAGAGGTGTCCGCGCCGCGGATCGCGCGCAGGCGCGACAGGCGAGGGACGAGGTACTCAGCGTCAGTCCGCGGTACTGCGGCCCGCCCGCCGCCTGCCTGCCGCGCTCGATCGCGGTGGCGTTGCTCTGCCGGACCCGCGGCACGTGGCCCACCTGGTGCGTGGGGGTGCTGGCGGCTCCGCCGTTCCTCGCGCACGCCTGGGTCGAGGTGGCGGGCGAGATGGTCGACGAGCCGGTCGACAGCGACTGCTACCGGAAGTTCTTCGCGGTCGAGCCGGTTCGGGGGCCCACGGACGCGCGTGCCGCGTCGACGAACTCAGCCGGACACCGGTCAGGTGAGTGACCGGGTCCCGGCCGAGCCACGGCTGCGGAGCCGTGGTCACACGGGAGAGAAGGGAGGAGAGACCATGGAGCAGATCGAGAGGGCACCCGTCGACAAGGCGCCCTACGAGGCCCCGGCCGTCATCGAGTTGGGCGAGTTCGCCACCGAGACCGGTTTCCTCGTCACGGGCTCCACAGAGCCCGGCCTCAACTGGCCGCTGTATCTGTGGTGATCGCGTCCGCCGGGTCGGGCCGAGCAGCTGAGACCCTTGCCACCGCGCCGCTGAGCCGCTGAACCGCGTCGGCTCCGCCCGGCGTCGGCTCCACCCGTGGCTCCTGTCCGGCACCGGCCGGGGCGCGGTGGGGGAGCGGCCCGCGCCGGGTACGCGAAGCGGCTCCGTCCTCGACCGAGGACGGAGCCGCTTCTGCAGGGTGTGGAAGGTCGGGTCAGGCGTGGCTGCGGCGACGGTTTCCGGTGAAGACCCGGTACAGGGCGAGGAGGATGATCGAGCCGACGATGGCGGCGATCCAGGTCGAGACGTCGAAGAAACCGTCGATGGAGTCGACGCCGAAGATGACCTTGCCGAGCCAGCCGCCGAGGAGACCGCCGGCGATACCGATGAGCATCGTGATGATGATGCCGCCCGGGTCCTTGCCGGGCATGAGCGCCTTGGCGATGAGGCCCGCGAGCAGACCGATGAGTATCCAGGCGATGATGCCCATGATGTGTGTCTCCTACCTGGTCGTATAAAGGTCTTGTCAAGGAACCGTGTGTTCCGTGAACGCGTCTTCAAACACCGCGGGTTCGCGAAAGCACGGCGAGTTCGCCGTGGACGGTTCCCGTCGGCTCTCTCCGGCCAGGTTCCGGGGGACGGGCGGCGCAGCCTGCCGTGCATGACGTGGCGGGCTCACCGATCGCGGCCGGCAGGGCCGATCGAGGTCGGCAGTGTCGGTGGCGACGGCGCGGCCCGCCGGGACGGGATCCCGTCCCGGCGGGGCCGGTTGTGCGTCAGTCAGGCGTAGTAGCGGATCGTGCCGCGCAGAGCGGGCCCGCCGCCCTCGCAGTGCTGTACGAACGTGGCGGCGAACGCCTTGACGGCTCCGTCGTCACCGCGTGCCAGTTTGGTCACCGTGAGCTCCCCGGAGACGGTGTTGCAGCCGCGTCCGTTGCCCGACACGTCCAGTCCCGCGACGGAGGCGCCCTGGCTGCGCTCGGCCCGGTACGTGCGCCCGGCGGCGAACTGCTCGCCGTCGGGCGGGGTCAGCAGCGCGGACCAGGACTCCCGCTTGCCGGAGACGCCGTACTCGACTCCGTCGCCGTAGGGGCGGATCGAGAAGGTGCTGGTGGCGCCCTGATGCGTCTGAGCGGCGCCCTGGCCTATGAAGTCGCCGGCGTCACTCGTGTAGGCGTAGGACAGCGGGTAGGCCCGGTACTTGACGACGCCCTTGAGTGTGGGCGCGGTGGCGCTCTCACAGCGCTGGGTGTAGGTGGCGTCCAGGACGGTGACCGCTCCGGACGCGTCGGTCTCGATCTGGTTGACCGTGAACTGCCCGTAGACCTCGTTGCAGCCGCGGCCTTCTCCGGAGACGTCGAGTCCGGGTGAGCGGCCGGTGCGGAAGGGGGCGCGCTCGGCGTCGCGGTAGACGCCGGGAGTGAGTTGTTCACCGATGGGGGCCGCCAGCTCGACGTCCCACCACTCGTCGGCCGTCGTGACGCGGAACCGCACGTCCGCCGCGTTGCCGTCGACGGTGACGGTGGCTATGGACGGTGTGTACGTGGCGGTGGCGCCCTGACCGATGTAGTCACCGGCCTGACTGGTGTAGCTGTACTTGGTCACGGCCACCGGCGTCCCGGAGGCCGCCGAGGCCGTACCGGTCAGGCCGAAGCTGAGCCCTGCCGCCACGGCGACACTCACCAGCACACCTAACAGCGACCGCACCAGATCTACGCGTCTGTGCACAGACACATGCCCCTCCTCGCTCCCGAACGCTCCCACCGAGCGCCCGCACCCCCGTTATAACAAGAGCCACTGACAACACCCCCACAACAGGCAACTCCATGGAAAACGACGGGAGTCGGGACTTCTGACGGACGGCTCGATTGGATTTTCGGCACACTCCTCGCCGAGTGTCCCGACGGCTACCACTGCTGAGCGGCTCCGCAAGGCGAAGGTCAGCAGTCAGCAGTCAGCAGTCAGCAGTCAGCGGCCAGGTCCGACGCAGGCCCGGGGCAGCACTGGCGCAGGACCCGGTACGGCGGCTCGCGTCGCTGGTGGGTGGCCCGTGAGGCGTGATCCGGATCATGGCCGTTGCTCTCTGGTGATCGCCGCGTTCACCGTGTAGCGTCAGTGTCAGATGTCGTGGTTCGCAGTACCTGCCCGCGCTCCGGCGCGGGCATTTTGGTGTGCAGTGCAGGACCAGGGCGATCACCTCCGGGCTCGCGTGGTGCGGGTCCGTTAGCGACTGGAAAGGCACGAGCATGGCCAAGGGCACCGTCAAGTGGTTCAACGCCGAGAAGGGCTTCGGCTTCATCGAGCAGGAGGGTGGAGGTCCGGACGTCTTCGCCCACTACTCCAACATCAACGCCTCCGGCTTCCGTGAGCTGCAGGAGGGCCAGGTCGTGAACTTCGACGTCACGCAGGGCCAGAAGGGCCCGCAGGCGGAGAACATCACCCCCGCCTGACGTCACAGATGAACGGTTGACGTACGTCAAAGCCGGACATCATCGGCCCCCGGAACGCACGACCGGTTCCGGGGGCCGAGCCGTTTCGCGCCACGGGAAGGGGTTGCGCGCCGACCCTCGACGCGCTGGCCCTCGATGCGCTGGCCCCGCATCCGGATCTCGCCCCTTGCCGCCTCAATCCGCCGCTCACCGCCCCGTCTGGCCTGAAGTCCTCCCCGACGGCCGGGTCCTCCCGTCCGCGGCGGGCTCCCATCGCCCCGACCCCGTCCCGCAACCCCTCCCGGCCGGCTCCGACGAGCATCAAGTCCGCCCCCGACCCCAGCCCGATCCGCCCACCCCCACAGCGACCCCCACCCCAAAGACACCCCACCGCGGCAATCCCACCGTCAAGACGCGAAGGCATGAAGCCCCGGCTTCGCCGTCAACTGCTTGCTGTGTTCAACGTATTGACACGTGCATTACAAAGGCTTTACGTTTCGGCCATCTGAGAGCGCTCTCAGCCACCCGTCGCGTCAGACGTGAGGTGCCGCATGCCATCCCCCCGCATCAGGCCAGCAGCCGGACTGCTCCTGGCCTCAGCCCTCGTCTTCGTAGGGCTGGGCCCGGCCGCCGTACCGGCGGCCGCCGCCACCGTCCCCGTAGGCTCCGGCAGTTACTCCGACACCCGGCCCGCCGGGACGTCGGGCCCCACCACCAACACCGGAGCGCCGGTCACGCCCAAGCTGACGGCCGCCGCAAAGAACCGGCCCGTGCCCACCAACGACTGGTGGTCCTCCCTCGCCTTCCAGCGCTACGGCGACAACCCGTACTCGACCCCCATGTACGGGCACCCCCTCACCTACCAGGCCGCGGCCGGCGGACTGGACGTCGGCTACCCGACGAGCCCCGCGATCGTCGGTGACGGGCGCCAGTACGAGTACGCCCACAAGCGTGACCTCACCATCGGCCTGACCGGGCTCAACGCACCGGACACCAAGGCCGACGACTGGTCCGACTGGACGGTCACCCCCCACTGGTCCGACGGCACCCGCACCCTGCGCACCACCATCGGCCACGGCTCCCCGTTCGTCTACGCCAAGGGCACGGGCGGCAACGCCCAGATCACCACCGCGGGCACCCCCGCCGTCTTCGCCGACCAGGGCAACGTCCTCGGCATCACCGTCGCCGGACACCACTACGCCCTCTTCGCGCCGACCGGCAGCGACTGGAACGTCGCCGGCTCCACCGTCACCGCGGGCCTCGGCTCCAAGGACTACTTCTCCGTCGCCGTGCTGCCGTCGACCGACGCGCTGGCGACCTTCAAGAAGTACGCCTACAGCTTCGTCACCGACTCCAAGACCACCTGGAGCTACACCGGCGGCACGGTCAGGGCGACCTACACGCTCACCACCGAGGCGAAGGAGGGCACCGAGCGCGGCACGCTCCAGGCCCTCTACCGCCACCAGTGGCTGAACACCACGGACGCCCTCACCTCGTACACCTACGTCTCGCCGCGCGGCACCATGAAGGTCCGCGAGTCGGCCTCCTTCACCACGAGCCAGAAGGCGGCGGCGGTACTGCCCGGGCTGCCCAAGTCCACCGGTGTGGACGCCGCCCGGCTGCGCGGCTACCTGAACGAGGTCGTGAACGCCGCCGACCCGTTCTCCGGAGCCTCCGACACGTACTGGACGGGCAAGGCCCTCGGGCGCCTCGCCCAACTCGTCCCGCTCGCCGAGCAGATCGGCGAGACCGGCACCCGCGACAGACTCCTCGGCCTGCTCAAGGGCAAGCTCCAGGAGTGGTTCACGGCGGGCGGCGCGAACGAGTTCAGCTACGACAAGGACTGGAAGACGCTCACCGGCTATCCCGCCTCCTACGGCAGCGACACCGAACTCAACGACCACCACTTCCACTACAGCTACTACGTCTACGCGGCGGCCATCGTCGCCCAGTACGACCAGGCGTGGGCCGCCGACTCCGCCTGGGGCGGCATGGTCAAGACCCTCGTCCGGGACGCCGCGAACCCCAGCCGCACCGACACCACCTTCCCCTTCCTGCGCGGCTTCGACGTCTACGCGGGCCACAGCTGGGCCTCCGGCCACCAGGGCTTCGCCGCCGGCAACAACCAGGAGTCCTCCTCCGAGTCCACCAACCTGAGCGCGGCACTCGTCCTGTGGGGCTCCGCGACCGGCGACACCTCGCTGCGTGACCTCGGCACCTACCTGCTGACCACCGAGTCGGAGTCGATCGCCCAGTACTGGTTCGACGCCGACGAGCAGGTCTTCCCGTCCTCGTTCACCAAGGACACGGCCGGCATGGTCTGGGGCAGCGGCGCCGCGTACGCCACCTGGTGGACGGCCAACCCCGAGGAGATCCACGGCATCAACGTCCTGCCCGTGACCGGCGGTTCGCTCCACCTCGGCGGTGAGAAGGCCGCGATCCGGCGCAACATCGCCGAGATGGAACGGGAGAACGGCGGCCCGGCCGTCGAATGGCGGGACATCCTGTGGGAGTTCCAGTCCCTCGCCGATCCGGCCGCGGCGAAGGCGAAGTGGGACGCGGGCAACGCCGGCTACACCCCGGAACAGGGCGAGTCGAAGGCGCACACCTACCACTGGATCAACACCCTCGACACCCTCGGCGCCCCGGACGCCACCGTGACCGGTGACATCCCCACCTCCGCCGTCTTCACCAAGGGGACGACCCGGACGTACGCCGCCCACAACCACGGATCCACGGCCCGTACCGTCACCTTCTCCGACGGCAAGACCCTTTCCGTGCCGGCTCGTTCCACAGCGACCGGCACCGGGACCGGCTCGGGCGACCCGGACCCCGATCCGGATCCGCCGACCGGCAACACCTTCCAGCTGCGCACCGGTGGCACGCTGACCACGGCGACCGGCGGCACGGCGGGCAGCGACACCATCGCCTCCGGTGGCGGCGCCAACCACGACGGTACGCCGAACCAGCCCCTCGTCTACGAGGTCCGGGGCGTCAACGGCACGCTCACCCCGGGCGCACAGAGCGCGTTCCGCCTCCAGGTGGACGCGGGCAGCGCGGTCGGACTCGGCCAACAGGCCCGGATCAGCTACGACTTCACCGGCGACGGAAGCTTCGAGCGGACCGAGACGTACAACTACTTCGCGACCGACCCGGTCACCGGATGGGAGGAGTACTCGCAGGGACGCGGGCTCAAGGCGTCCACCGGCACACCGGGCAACCTGGCCGGCGGCACCGTACGCCTGGAGGTGTGGAACGCCATCGGCAACGGCACCTCGAAACTGCAGACGGGCACCGACAAATCCGTGCTGGTCATCCCTTACGGCTGAACCACGGGGGCATCACGGCTGTGCTGCGGCCGACCCCCACAGCCGCAGCACAGCTGAACCGGCGGAAGGTCCGCGGCGGGCAGCGGCGTCGAGCCGCTGTCCGCCGCACCATTGTGCACAGGGGCACAGGGGCACACCGGCGGTACCGCTCGGGTCGCCCGCCGGCCGGCGGACCGGCGCGTGGCGCAGCACGGGTGGGCCCGTTCTGTCTAGGGTGGAAACCATGTCCACCACAACACCCGGGCAGCCGCCCCGCGTTGACCCCGCCGAGCTGATGGCGGACCCGTACACCGTGTACGGCCGCCTCCGGGAAGCCGGGCCCGTCCACCGCATCACGGGGACGGACGGACTCCCGGCCTGGCTGGTCACGCGCTACGACGACGTACGCCAGGCCATCGCCGACCCCCGGCTCTCCCTCGACAAGCGCAACGGGACGCCGGGCGGCTATCACGGCTTCTCGCTGCCGCCGGCGCTGGACGCCAACCTGCTCAACATGGATCCGCCCGACCACACCCGCATCCGGCGCCTGGTGTCGCAGGCGTTCACCCCGAGGCGTATCGCCCTCCTGCGCGAACCCATCAGGTCCACCGCCGACGCACTGCTCGACGCCATAGCGCCGCACGGCCACGCCGACCTGATCGCCTCGTACGCCGCGCCGCTGCCGATCACCGTGATCTGCGATCTGCTGGGGGTGCTCCCGCACGACCGGCAGGACTTCCGGTCCTGGACCGACACACTCGTGGCCCCGGACCCGACCCGGCCCGAGAGGGCGAAGGGCGCTGTCCGGTCCATTCTGGCCTTCTTCACCCAGCTTGTCGCCGACAAGCGGGCCGCCCCCGCCGACGACCTGCTCTCCGCCATGATCGCCGTACGCGACGACGACGACCGGCTCAGCGAGGACGAGCTGATGTCCCTGGCCTTCCTGATCCTGTTCGCCGGCTACGAGAACACCGTCCACCTGATCGGCAACGCCACCCTGGCCCTGCTCAGCCACCCGGACCAACTGGGCGCGCTCCGTGCCGATCCGGGTCTGCTGAGCGGTGCGGTCGAGGAAGTGGCACGCCACGACGGGCCCATGCCCCTGGCCGTCCGCCGGTTCCCCGTCGAGGACATCACCATCGGCGGAGTCCGCATTCCCGCCGGGGCGACCGTCCTGCTGTCCCTCGCCGCCGCCCACCGCGATCCGCACCGTTTCACCGACCCCGACCGGCTCGACATCGGCCGCGACGCCACCGGTCACCTCGCCCTCGGACACGGCATCCACTACTGCCTCGGGGCGCCCCTGGCCCGTATGGAGACCGAGATCGCCCTCGCCGCGCTCCTCGAACGCTTCCCCGACCTCGCGCTCGACCTCCCGCCGGACGGGCCACGCCGACGGCCGTCGATGCGGAGCCGTGGTCTGCTCGAACTCCCCGTCCGCTTCTGACCGTTCGCGCGCGTACGGGTGGGCAGCGGCGTGGCGGAGAGGCTCGGGCGCTGCCGCCGGGCCGGAGTCAGCCCGCCGCGGTGTTGTAGTTGGCGATGTCCTCCACGAGGAGAGCGACCGCGCCGACCAGCGGGCTGTCCGCCCCTTTTCGCACCACGTCGGGCAAGCGGTGCGCTTCCTCCTCGGCGGCTGCCACCATGCCCCAGAACGCGTTGAAGCCCGAGGGATCCGCCGGCTTGTCGACCGCCGCCCCGACGGTCAGGACGCCGTCCCGCTCGGCCAGCGCCAGCGCACCCATCCGCCGCAGCGTGTCGGGATCCCGCTCCTCGGTGGCCACCACGCTCCAGCCCGCCGCCCCGGCCCGCTGCAACGCGCTGAGGAGGACGTCCGAACTGCTCGCGCCGGTGACAACGATGTCCGGCAGGACCAGGGCCACCGGTCCCCGCGTCAGGGGCAGAGCGCACCGGATCGCGCCGTCGAGATCCGGTTCGAGCGACTGGTCCTGGTGGACGAAGACCAACTGGAAGATGTCGGCGTAGCGTGTGAGATAGCCGACCGTGTCCAGCTTGTGCGTCCCGAACACGACGACCAGCCGCACGGTGAGCCCGCTCTTGGCCAGCTCGACGGCGGATTCCAGACTGCGGTCCAGCACGGTGACCCCAGGAGCCAGACAGTGCAGCTCCTTCGAGTAGGGAGCCCTGAAACGCGTGCCGAACCCGGCGCAGGGCAGGATGATCGAGACATCGGGAGTGGGCACGGACGAACCAGGCATGGAGCCGCCCTCAGGTTGTGTTGCCGATCAGGAACCTTGCGCGTCGACGGATACGGACGGCCCGGGGCCGACGCCGCACCGCCGGCCTGTAGGAGACGTTGGCGATCACCGTAGCCACCGCGGGCGGTCCACGCGAGAGGGCGTGTCGATCGACGAGACCGTTCCGGCGCCACGCCACGTACACTGCTGCCGCGCACCCGCCACGGCGACGCGTCGTCGTCGACGAGAACCGCTCGAAGCCCGGGCGGGCACGGCCGGACGCGGGGTACGACAGACCGAAAGAGGGCGCGGCATGCGGGTGTTGCTGACCACGTACGGGACACGGGGCGATGTCGAACCGCTGCTGGCACTCGCGGTGCGGCTCCAGGAGCGCGGCGTGGAGGTGCGGATGTGCGCCCCGCCGGACGAGGAGTTCGCGGAACGGCTCGCTGGTCTCGGTGTGCAACCGGTGCCCGTCGGACCGCCGGTGAAGGAGCTGATGCGCGGGACGACCCTGCCGTCGGCGGCGGACCTGTCCCGCTACCGGACCGAGATGGTCGACGAGCAGTTCGCCGTCTTCCCCGCCGCGGCCGAGGGGTGTGACGCGCTGGTCGCGGCCGGCCTGGCGCAGGTGGCCGCGCGGTCCGTGGCCGAGGCCGCGGGCATCCGCTACGTGTACGTGAGCTACGCGGCGGTCAACCTGCCGTCGCCGTACCACGCGCCGCCGCCGCGGCCCGGCTGGCCGGCGCCGGAGGCGGCCGACAACCGGACGCGGTGGGAGCTGGACGCCCAGCACGTGACCGAGCAGTTCGGCGGGCCGCTGAACAGCCACCGGGCATCGCTCGGTCTGCCTCCCGTGGACAACGTCCGCGACCATGTGTACTCCGACCGGCCGTGGCTGGCGGCGGACCCGGTCCTGGGAGCGTGGCGCGAGACGCCGGGCCTCGACGTGACACAGACGGGTGCCTGGAGCCTGCCGGACGAACGCCCGCTGCCGGCCGACCTGTCGACGTTCCTGGACGCGGGTGAGCCGCCGGTCTACGTGGGCTTCGGCAGCATGCGCCCGTCGCCGGACATCGCCCGCAACGCCGTGGAGGCGATCCGCGCGCAGGGGCGCCGCGTCCTCGTCTCGCGCGGCTGGGCGGACCTGGACCTCGTCGACGGCCGGGACGACTGCTTCGCCATCGGCGAGGCCAACCACCAGCGGCTGTTCGGTGAGGTGGCCGCGGTGGTGCACCACGGTGGCGCGGGGACGACGGTGACCGCCGCCCGGGCGGGAGCGCCGCAGGTGGTGGTGCCCCTGCAACTGGCGGACAACCCGTACTGGGCCGGCCGAGTGGCGGACCTGGACATCGGTGTGGCACTCGATGGTCCGGCCGCGACCGCCGAGTCCCTGGGCGTCGCGTTCAAGACGGTCCTGGCGCCCGGGACCCGGGCACGCGCGAAGGCTCTGGGCGCCAGGATCCGCACCGACGGAGCGGCGGTGGCCGCGGGCCTGCTGGCCGACACCCTGCACTGAACGAGCCCTCGTGCGCGGCGCGGCCGGCGCGGGGGCCGACTGCTAGCGTGCGGGCGCATGGAAGACAGCGTGTACGTGGGCAACGCGGGCAAGGACGCGGCCCTGGACCGGGGCTGGCTGCTCGGACACTTCAAGGAGCACGGCGACCCTCGCCACAGCGACGCCGTGGAGGTCAAGTGGGGCGTCCACCCACGGGGCGACCAGCGGGCGCGGTGGGTGGAGGGCGAGGTGCGCACCGCTCTCCTGGTCCTCGTCACGGGTCGTTTCCGGATGGAGTTCCCCGGTCGCAGCGTGCTGTTGGCGGAGCAGGGCGACTATGTCGTCTGGGGGCAGGGAGTGGATCACTCCTGGGTCGCGGAGGACGAGTCGGTGGTACTGACGGTGCGGTGGCCCTCCGTGCCCGGATACGCCACACCCGTCAGCGCACGCAGGTGAAGCTCGCCGCGCTGTCCGGGTCACCGGTGCGGTATCTGGGCCAGGCCGGATATGTGCAGAGAGGGCGGGTGCGCTCGTGCAGCGCGTCGGTCATGACCGGGCGGGTCGGCGGCTGCCCCTTCTCGGCCCAGCGTTCGAGCGCGGTGAGTGAGTCGGAGGTGCCCGCGAACGCCGGCGCGCCGACGTTCGCGTGATTCGCCCCGGGCAGGACGTAGTACCGCATGAACGCGTGGGTCGACCTGGGGCCGAGAACGTCGCGCACACGCTCGTAGTAGTCGCTCGTCGACCGGTGGGAGACCAGCTCGTCCGCGGCGCCGTGCAGCAGGATCAGCTTGCCGCCGGCGCGGGCGAACGGACGGAGGTCCGCGTCGTTGCGGTCCTGGACCGTCGACAGGTGACTGATCCGGCCGAGCCACTTTCCCGGGCGCCGGGGATCCACGTCGAGGGAGTTGTGGTGCGGGTCGCGGGTCAGGAAGTACTTGACCCACTGATCCCAGTACTGCATCCCGTAGCCGCTCGTCACGGGCATGGGGTGGGCCGGGGCGGTCGTACCGAATCCGAGGAAGGGGGTGCGCATGTCCGCCCCCGAGAGGAACGGGAAGCCCGGGTATCCGGTCTCGCCACTGGCGATCCGGTACGGCCACCTGAACGGCGTGGACATCGCGGTCACGGAGCGGATCTGAGCGTCCGACAGACAGGACGGACCGTCGTCGGCACCAGTGGGGCAGCGCAGCACGTGAGGGTCGAAGCGACAGCCGCGCGGGTTCGAGATCACCTTGTCCCTGATGCCGTCCCGATGGTCGCACGCCTTGATGACGCTGTCGTAGAGGAGCGTCTGCTTGTCGGGTCCGGGGAAGGCGCCGGGGCGGGACAGGACCTGCGTCAGGTGTCCCAGGTACAGGACTTCGCTGAGGTTGTTCCACGCGGGATAGGCGGAGATCACACCGTCGAACGCCTCCGGCCACCGTTGAGCGACCACGAGAGCCTCCCGGCCGCCCGTCGAGCCTCCCGCGAAGTAGACCTTGGCCGGCTTGGTCCCGTAGGCGTGCCTGATCAGGAAGAGGCTCGCGTCGTGTGTCTTCTTGAGCGCGTCGCCGGCGGCGAAGTTGTGCAGGGCCTCGTCGTTCAGGCCGAACGACCCGTCCAGTGACGGAGGGGCCGTCGGACTCTGCTGGTGGCCGGAGTCGCTCGCGAACGTCGCGTAGCGCCGGGCCAGCGGCGCCGGCCGGTCCGTGGGGCCGAACGGCACGTTCGCCGTCAGGTCCGGGACGGTGCCGCTGTAGCCTCCGCCGCCGAACATCATCGCCTTACGGTTCCAGTCGTACGGCAGGTCGACGCGCATCCTGACCTCGGGCGCCGCCGGGTCGACGGGGGAGAGGGCGGCGTCGACCTGGCAGTACGTGACCGTCTCGCCGCTGACGACGCTCGTCCTGACGGCGGCGGACGTCACGCGACCGCCCCGGGTCGGCAGACTCATGACCGACGCCGGAATCTCCATCCGGGCCAGCCCGGCACACCGCGGCACCGTCGCCGAGTACCCCGCCCCGGACGAGGTCGTGGCGGTGGCGGGTCCGGGCGCCAGGACGTGGAGCGCGCCTGCCACGAGAGCCAGGGCCGCCGGCCCGGCGAGCCGACGAATCGTGGTGCCTCTTGCCTCGGTTCTCCTCACGCCGGCCCCTTCTCTGCACCGCACGAGCACGGCTTCGGATTCTCTGCATCTGGTGAGCACGGAGTGTCGAGTCCACACCGGCCCGGTCAGTCGTATCAGCCGTAGAGGTGCCGGCCCGGAACGGCGTGCGGATCGGCACGGACCTCGGCCGGATTCGTCTCCGGCAGGAACCACGCGCTGGCGAAGGTGATCAGCCCCATGGCCATGATGTAGGCGGCGACCGGGACCGTGCTGCCGGCCTCCGCGATGAGCGCCGTCATGAGGAACGGCGTGCCGCCGCTGACGATGATCGCCGAGAGCTGGTACGCCAGCGACGCGCCCGAGTAGCGGACCGCGGGTTCGAAGAGCTCGCCCAGGTAGCTCGCGATCGGACCGTAGGTGAGGCACTGGAACACGAAGCCCACCGTCACCGCGACGAAGATCAGCGGCAGGGACGCGGTGTCCACGAGCCGGAAGTACGGGAAGGCCCACACGGCGACCCCCATGCCACCGACCAGGATCAGCGGCCGGCGACCCATCCTGTCCGACAGATGGCCGGACCAGGGGAGCGTCACGAGCATCGCCACGGAACTCGCCAGCACGACCGCGAGCAGGGGGTCGCGGTCGAGCCCGAGAGAGTCGGTGCCGTAGCTCAGGAGTCCGGAGATGCTGACGTAGAACAGGCTGTTGGTGGCCGACAGGAGCCCGCAGCCGAGAAGGATCGTGCCCCACCTGTTCCTGATCACCTGGGCCAGCGGCGCCCGGACCACCGTGCTCTGTGGCCGCGACGACTGCCGCCGCAGCTCATGGAACTCCGGTGTGTCCTCCACCCTGGTCTGGACGTAGAGGACGACCACGAACATCACGACGCTGACCAGGAACGGGATGCGCCAGCCCCAGCTGAGGAAGGCGTCCTCCGGCATCAGGCCGCTGGCGGCCACGAAGATCAGGTTCGAGACGATCACGGCGACCGGGACGCTGGTCTGTCCGAACGTCCCGGCGAAGCCGCGCCGTTTGGGACCGGCGGACTCGGTGAGGAGCAGCATGATGCCGCCCCACTGACCGCCGGCCGCGAGCCCTTGTATGAAGCGCAGTACGACCAGCAGCGTCGGTGCCAGCGCGCCGACGGCCGCCGCGCTCGGCAGGCAGCCGATCAAGAAGGTCGCGGCCCCCATCAGTGCCAGACAGGTGACCACGACCGGTTTGCGCCCGTACCTGTCACCGAAGTGTCCGGCGAGCACCCCACCGATCGGACGCGCCACGAAGCCCGCCCAGAACGTGCTGAAGGCGAGGAGCGTCCCCGCCAGCACCGAGGAGTCCGGAAAGAACACACGGGGGAAGACCAGCGCGGCCGCGGTGCCGTAGAGGAAGAAGTCGTACCACTCCATCGAACTCGCCACGAGCCCCGCGGCCAGCAGCTTGCGGGAGGCTCGACGCGGAGCCGCGGGCGAACCGGTCTCGGCGCGCTCGGACTGTCCTTCGGGTTGGGCGAGCGGAGCTGCCATACGTGCCGCCTTCGTCGATGACGCAGGAAGGTGATGACGGTGACATTAAGGCGCCGTTAGTCTGTGGTTGAGGTGTGCAACACCCACACCTCGCGCCGAGGCGGTGGGTCTTTCTCCCACCCCGTGCGGAGGGGATGGCACTGTGGTCGGCGACCCGGAGAGCGGCACGGAGTCGTACTCCCTCGTACGCCGGCAGCGCGAACTGGCGTCGCTGTACGCCACGGCCAAGTCCCTCACCGCGCTGCGCGAACTCGACGAGGTGCTGCAGTCGATCGTCCACCACGCCCACGATCTGATCAGCACGGACTTCACCTACCTCTCGCTGGTCGGGGCGGACGGCAGACTGTCGGCCAAGGCGTCGGAGGGCACGATCTCCGCCTCGTTCCTCGCGGCGTGCATACCGGTCGGCGTGGGGCTCGGCGGCAAGGTGCTGGCCTCCCGCAGCCCGCACTGGGTCCGTAACTACGCCGCCACGACACACATCGACCACGATCCGAACTTCGACCGCCTCGTCGACACCGAGAAACTCGTCGCGCTTCTCGGCGTACCGCTGGTCATCCGGGGTGAGGCGGTGGGAGCCCTGTTCGCCGGGGACCGCTCCGAACGCTCCTTCCAGGCGGACGAGATCGCGCTGCTGAGCGCGTTCGCCGATCACGCCGCTGTCGCCCTCGACAACGCCCGCCTCTACGAGGCAAGCCGGACCGCCCTGCACGAACTGCAGGGCGCGTACCGCAAGATCGAGGAACACATGGCCGTCGTCCAGCGGGCGCAGGCGATCCACGAATCCCTGACCGGTGTCGTGCTGGCCGGCGGGACACCGGACGACGTCGCGCAACTGCTCGCCGACCAGCTGGGCGGAAGCGTCACGCTCCTCGACAGGACCGGTGCCCCTCTCGTCGTACGCCGGGACATGACGGCACGTCAATGCCGGACCCCGTCGGAGAACGACCTGGCCGATGCCGTCAAGGACGCACGACGCTCCGGCCGTTGTACGACCCTGGTCGACGCCGCCGGGACGGCCCTCAGCGTGGCCTCCGTCCAGGCAGGCGACAACTACCTCGGCGCGCTGGCGTGGAGCCGGGACGACGTCGCCGACCGCGGCGCCCCCGACGACACGGACCTGCGGACCCTCGAACGCGCCACCCACATCCTGGGGTTGCTCATCCTCAAGGAGCGGGCCGTCGCCGAGGCCAGTGAGCGGCTGAGCGGAGAGCTCCTGACCGAGCTCATGGTCGGCAGTCCCGGCATCAGTCCTGCCCAGCAGGCCCGCACCCGGGCCCGCAACATCGACGCCGACCGGCTGGATCTGGTGCTCGTCGCGGATTCGCCCACGTCGTCGTCGACCGACCTCGCGCGCCATCTGCACGACATCGCCCGGGATTGCTCCGGCCTGGCCGGCGAACATCTGGGCAGGGCGACGATGCTCCTCCACAGTGACGACGACGACCGGACCGTGGAGGAGGCCCACCACCGACTGCGCCGCACGCTGGGTGACCCCGTCGTCGTCGTGGGAGAACGAGTGGTCAACCACGACTGGTCACGTGCCTTCTGCCTGGCCAGTCGTTGCGGCACCGTGATGAGGGCGATCGGACACACCGACCTGGGCGCCATGACGGGCCGGTACGCCCTCTACGCCATGGTCTTCGACACCGAACGGGTCCGTGAGCTCGACCGGTTCATCACCGACTCCATAGGCCCGCTCCTCGCGTACGACCGGCGACGCGGCACCGATCTCGTCGGCACCCTCAGTGCCTACTACGCCCACCACTCCAACGTCGCGGCGACCGCACGGGCGTTGTACGTGCACGTCAACACGCTGCTCAAGCGGCTCGACCGGGCCAGCACCGTGCTCGGTCTGAACTGGCGCCACGAGCACGACCTGGAACTGCAGCTCGGACTTCGCCTGCACCAGCTGAGAGCCGTCGCGACCACCCCGTCGTGAACGACCACGTCTGCCGCAGGCGGTTCCGCCGGCGGAGGCCCGGGCCGGGGACGCGACGCCGGCCTGTGCGCCGGCTGCTCAGGAACTGCGTTCAACAGCGGCGTTCAGGTGCTGTCTTCAGGTGCTGCGTACCGAGTCCCGCAGGGCGCTCTTCGAGAGCTTGCCGGTGCCCGTCCTGGGCAACGTCGCCATGAAGACGACCTCGTCGGGCAGCCACCACCTGGCGACCATCGGCGTGATGTGCCGCACGAGTTCCTCGGCGGTGACGGCGCTGCCGTCGCGCAGGACGACGTAGGCGACGGGACGCTCCGCCCATCGCGGGTCCGGGCGGCCGATCACGGCGACCTCGACGACGTCGGGGTGCGAGGCGATGACGGCCTCGAGTTCGACCGAGGAGATCCATTCGCCTCCGGACTTGATCAGGTCCTTCATCCGGTCCACCAGCCGCAGGTAGCCGTCGCCGTCGAGGGTGGCCAGGTCGCCGGTGCGCAGCCAGCCGTCGTCGGTGAAGCTGTCGTCGGCGTCCACCCGGAAGTAGCCGCCCGCCACCCACGGCCCCGCCACCTGGAGTTCACCGACGGCACTGCCGTCGCGGGGCAACTCCCGGCCCGTCTCGACATCGACGGTCCGCAGGTTGACGAGCGGCAGGGGCTGGCCCTGGGCGGCCCGCACGGCCACTCGCTCCAGCGCGGTCGCTTCCCGGTGCTGGGTGCGCGTACCACCGATGACTCCGACGGGACTGACCTCCGTCATCCCCCACGAATGGGTGATGGGCACGCCGAGGGCGGCGCGATAGGTCTCGGACAGTGCGGGGGGAACGGCGGAACCGCCGCCCAGCAGGAACCGCACGGCGCTCAGGTCATGCCTCCGCAGCTCCGGAACAAGACTCGTCCACACCGTGGGAACGGCACCGGCGACGGTCACCCGCTCGGCCTCCATCAACCGCGACAGGTGAGCCGGCTCCGCGGAGGAGCCGGGCAGGACCAAAGACGCGCCCGCCATCAGCGCGCCGTAGGGAAGGCCCCAGGCGTTGGCATGGAAGAAGGGCACGATCGGCATCACGACGTCGCTCTCAGCGAGCCCGATGAGGCCGGCCGCGAGCGTCCCCAGACAGTGCAGGACCGTCGACCGATGGCTGTAGAGCACACCCTTGGGCGGTCCGGTCGTCCCGGAGGTGTAGCAGAGGCCGGAGGCCAGGTTCTCGTCCGCGAGCGCGAACGTGTCCTCGAACGAGCCCGTGAACGGAACGGCACCGGCGATCAGTTCGTCGTAGCCGAGGATGCGGGGGTCCGCCGGGAGCGCCGTGTCGCTGCCGTCGGGCAGCACCACCCAGTGCCGTACCCGCGACAGCCGGTCGACGCTCGGCCAGATCCGTGCGAGCAGCCCACGGTCGACGAACACCACGTCGTCCTCGGCGTGGTCGACGATGTATTCGAGGTGGTCGGCGGAGAGCCGGATGTTGATCGTGTGCAGCACCCGCTTGGTGGCGGGCACCGCGAGATAGATCTCCAGGTGGCGTCGGCTGTTGCTCGCGAACGTGGCGACCCGGGCGCCGGACGGGACCTTCAGGGAGTCCAGCACGGTGGCGAGGCGCCGGGCGTGAGCGATGACGTCGGCGTACGTGAGCCGCTCGACGCCGGCGGTCGCGACCTGCTTGTGCGCGAAGAGTGCCTCGGCGCGTTCCAGGATGTGCGCGATGGTGAGCGGCCTCGGCTGCATCAGCCCGTACATGGCGTCGGCTGCCCCTGCTGCCCCTGTCGGCTCGGTCGCCCTCAGCACCGGGAGCCGCCCGCGACGCAGCGGGTCCGGCCGCCGTCGGTGACTCCGGCGTCCACGACCGGCTCCCTCCCGGCTGCGGTGACGATCGCCGTGCGCAACTGATCAGCCATGAGTCTCCTCTTCCGGCCGGGTGACGGGTTCGCCCCGTACGGTCACCCTAGGTGCGGTTCGGGACCCAGGAGAGGTGGGAACCACCCACTGCCTCGCCCCCCTTGGCGGCGTTTCTCACACCGGTCCGCTCCCGGACCCGGGTGGAGACGTGAGCTGTTTCTCAGGAACGCCCCGTTCCTGCCACCTGTCCGTAGGCCGACGCCGGTTCCAGTGAGCCACGTCACCCGGAATCGGTGCTGCTGGTCCTGCGCGGGGAGGGCTGACACCTGTCTCGTCCGTGCTCCGAGGCCGGGACGACGCAACGATACGGAGATCGCTCGTGAACCGCACCGGATCGGAGGCCGCCCTGCACGAAGGCGGAGCAGTCGCCGACTGCCACGCCACCTGGCCACGGCAACGCCACCTGACCACCGCCACGCCACCCGGCTGGCTTTTCCCGGCTGTCTGCGCGGCTGCGGGGGAGAAGCGGGCACAGAAGGCTACGTTCCGGGCATGATTCGACGTTCTTCTGTCGCCAAGGCCGCCGTCGGCAGGCTGCGCGTCGCCGTTCTGGCGGCCGCCTTCGCACTGCTGGCGTTCACCGTGACGCCCGCCGCGGGAACCCCGGCGCCCGTGGAGAAGCTGTACGGCAGCGCTGTCCGGGAGATGCCGACCGCACAGCGGGTGATGGCGCTGACCTTCAACGCGGCCTGGGACGAGGCGGGTCTCGACAGGGTCCTGGAAGTCCTGCGGCAGCAGCGCGCACCCGCCACGTTCTTCCTCACCGGGCACTTCGCCGAGCGGCACCCCGCTGCCGTCCGGGCGATCACAGCGGCCGGTCACGGCATCGGCAACCACTCCCACAGCCACCCGCCCTTCGGCCGACTGACCAGCTCCGAGCGCGCGCGGGAGGTCACCCTCGCCGACGAGGCCATCCGCCGCGCCACCGGCACCCGGCCCCTGCCGTTCTTCCGGTTCCCGTACGGCGCCACCACTCCGCAGCAGATCGCCGAGGTGAACGCCCTCGGACACGCCGACATCGAGTGGACCACCGACACCAACGGCTACAAGGGCACCGCGTCCGGTATGACCGTCCAGAAGGCCGTCACACGTGCCCTGGACGCTCTGAAGCCGGGCGCGATCCTCCAGATGCACGTCGGCTCCCTCGACGGCCACGGTCCGGTCCTCGACGCCCAGGCACTGCCGCAGATCATCGACGCGATCCGCACCCGCGGCTACGACATCACGGACCTGCGCACCCTGCTCACCTCCCCCTCCGGCGTCAGCCGGGCCGGTGGGGCCCGCGTCGGCCCGTAGTGCGCAGGCACCAGGACACACCGGCGGCCGGTCCGCCCGCACCAGGGGAAGACAGCGGCGACGGACGATGCCCGGCAGGGCGCCGGAAGGAAGTGTGGGAGGCGCGCGAAACCCGCGCAATCCCCTTTCCGCAACGCTGTCTGGAGTGATCAACAAGTGGCGACTTCTCTTTACCGGATCGGGCGGTGGGCCTTCCGGCAGCGCCGGCTCGTGAGCGCGGTCTGGCTGGGCGTCCTGGTACTGGTCGGGGTCGCCGCCGCCCTGGCACCGGCCGGGCAGGAAGAGGACCTGTCCATGCCCGGCACCGAGTCGCAGAAGGCGTTCGACCTGCTGGACGAGCGGTTCCCGCAGAGCAACTCCCAGGGTGCGGAGGCCCGCCTGGTGTTCCGGGCCCCGGACGGACAGCGGGTGACGGCCGCCGAGAACAGGGCGGCCGTCGAGGACACGCTCGGCTCGCTGGACGGGGGCCGGCAGGTCGCGTCGGTCACCGACCCCTACGAGACCGTCGCCGTCAGCGAGGACGGCACCATCGCCTACTCCACGGTCACCTACTCCGCGGACGCCGTCGACCTGACCGGCGCGACGAAGAGCGCCCTCGAGGACGCCGCGAACCAGGCCCGGGACGCGGGCCTGACGGTGGAGATCGGCGGTTCGGCCCTGGACTCGGAAGAGGAACCGGGCGGTACGACGGAGATCATCGGCTGGTGGTGGCGGCCGTGGTGCTGGTCCTCACCCTCGGGTCGCTGGTCGCGGCCGGACTCTCGCTGCTGACCGCCTTCCTGGGCGTGGCCATCGCCTTCGGCCTGGTCTCCGCCCTGGCCGCTCCGCTGGGCCTGACGTCCACCGTCGCCATCCTGGCGCTGATGCTGGGCCTGGCGGTCGGCATCGACTACGCGCTCTTCATCATCTCCCGCTTCCGCGACGAACGCGCCCGGGGCAGCGAGCCGGAGGAGGCGGCCGGCCTGGCGGTCGGCACGGCCGGCTCAGCCGTCGTCTTCGCCGGCGCGACCGTCTTCATCGCGCTGGCGGGCCTGGGGGTCGTGGGGATCCCCGAACTCACCAAGATGGGCCTGGGCGGTGCCGGCGCCGTGGCCCTCGCCGTACTCGTCGCACTGACCCTGGTGCCCGCGCTGTTCGGCTTCTTCGGCCGGCGCATGCTGTCCCGCGCCGCCCGCAAAGCCGTGCGGCGGAGCGCCGGGAGCCCGCACCCGGTGCCCGACGCGGCCGGCCGGTCCGGCCTCGGCACCCGCTGGGCGCGGTTCGTGCTGCGCAGGCCGCTGGCCGTGCTGATGATCGCCGGACTCGGTCTCGGCGCCGTCGCCGTACCGGCGCTGAGCCTCGAACTCGGGCTGCCCGGAGACGAGTCCAAGCCGGTGGAGACCACCCAGCGCCGTGCCTACGACCTGCTGTCGGAAGGCTTCGGCCCCGGCTTCAACGGTCCCCTGACCGTGGTGGTGGACACCTCGGAGTCCTCTGACACGCAGGCCACCACGGACTCGGTCGTCAGGACCGTACGCGCGGTGGAGGGGGTCGCGTCGGTCGGTGAACCGGTGCTCGACAGGGCCGGGGACACGGCCGTCCTCACCGCCGTCCCGCGGACCGCGCCGAACAGCGGCGAGACCAAGGACCTGGTGCACGCGATCCGGAGCGCGGTGGCCGACGTCGAGGCCGACACGGGCGCCGGCATCCTGGTGACCGGCACGACCGCGCTGAACATCGACATCTCCGAAGCCATGTCCGACGCCCTCCTTCCCTATCTGACCGTCGTCATCGGCCTGGCGGTGCTCCTGCTGACGGTGGTCTTCCGGTCGATCCTGGTCCCGGTCAAGGCCGCGCTCGGCTTCCTCCTGTCGGTGGGTGCCGCCTTCGGTGTCCTCGTCGCCGTCTTCCAGTGGGGCTGGGCGGCGGACCTGATCGGCATCGAGCAGACCGGACCCGTCATGTCGCTGATGCCGATCCTCGTCATCGGCATAGTGTTCGGCCTCGCCATGGACTACGAGGTCTTCCTCCTCACCCGGATGCGGGAGGCGTACGTTCACGGCGCGTCCCCCGGCGAAGCCGTCGTCAACGGCTTCCGGCACAGCGGACGTGTGGTGGCCGCGGCGGCGATCATCATGATCAGCGTGTTCGCCGGATTCATCGGGATGAACAACCCGACCATCCAGACGATGGGTGTCGGCCTGGCCGCCGCCGTCGCCTTCGACGCCTTCGTCGTCCGGATGGCGATCGCGCCCGCGGTCCTGGCGCTGCTCGGCCACCGGGCCTGGTGGCTGCCTCGTATCCTGGACCGTGTGCTGCCGAACGTGGACATCGAGGGCGAGGCACTGAGCAGGCATGCCCCGGGCCTCGCGACCGTACCGGCAGCGGCGGCGCCGAGACTGCCGGTCGGCCGGGACTGACGTGGCCATGGGAGTGAGTGGCGGCGACCGGACGGCCACGGGTGCCGGGGGCATGACGAGCACGCGCGGCGCGGGCGCGACGAGTGCGGGTGGCGGAGGCGCGACGTGCAGGGGCGACGGTGGCCTGACGTGAGGCACACGGGTGGCGGTGCCCGGCGATCACGCGGCACGTGGTGGCGGGAGGCGGCGATCACGATGACGGCGTTCGCGCTCTGTCTGCTCAGCGGCATGCTGCACGATGGCAGCACCCTGTCAGCGCCGCCTGCCGCCGCCTACTTCCTCGCCGTGGTGTCCTGTGCCGTGCTGCCGGTGCGGCACCGGGCGCCCCTGACCGCCATGGCGGTCACGACCGCGAGTGGCGTGCTGGCGCCGTCCTTGGACCTCCTGCTGAGCCCGCTCATCGTGGCCCCCGCCGTGATCACCGCCTACTCCTACTCGCTCGCCGCGCGCACCGAACGGCGCGCGGCGTGCGCGGTGTCGGTCATCTCCGCGGCGCTGTTTGTCGCCTCCACCCCCTTGTTCGGGGCCCTCTCGGGGCAGGACGCGATCAGGGTGGGGGCGGTGGCGGCGTTCCCGCTGGTGGCCGGCGTACTCGGTCGTGCGGTACACAACCGACGGGCCTACCTGGCGGCCGTGGAGGAGCGGGCCCGGCGGGCCGAAGAGAGCAGGGACAGGGAGGCGCGCCGGAGAGTGGCCGAGGAACGGGTGCGCATCGCCCGGGAACTGCACGACCTGGTGGCCCATCAGATCACCCTGGCCAACGCGCAGGCCACGGTTGCCGCGCACCTCTTCGACACCCGCCCGGAGCAGACCCGCAAGAGCCTCCAGGAGCTCGTCGCGACCACCAGCGACGCGCTCGACGATCTGCGGGCCACGGTCGGTCTGCTGCGTCAGTCCGGGGACGGGGCCGAGCCCGCCGAACCGGCGCCCGGGCTGTCCCGGCTGCCCACGCTCCTGGAGTCCTTCCGGCGCGCGGGTCTGGAGGTGTCGGTGCACGAGGAGGGTACGGCCAGGCCGCTGCCGCCGGGAGTGGACCTCACCGCCTACCGCATCGTCCAGGAAGCCCTGACCAACGTGACCAAGCACGCCGGTACCGGTGACGCCCGGGTGCACCTCGCCTGGCACCGCGACCACGTGGCCCTCACCGTCACCGACGACGGGGGAGGCGCCCGCACAGCGCGTGACGCCCCTGCGGGCGGGGCCGAGTCCACGGGCCCGACCACGCCCGTGAGTTCGGGCACGCCCATGGGATCGGATACGTCCATGGGATCGGCTACGTCCATGCTGTCGGACCGGCCGCCCGGTTACGGTCTGATCGGGATGCGGGAACGTGCCACCGCGGTCGGGGGACACCTCACCGCAGGCAGGCGCCCGGAGGGTGGCTTCCTCGTCTCCACCCGGCTGCCCCTCCCGCCCGCCAAGAACACGGCAGGCAGCACCGACCGGGCACCGACCAGCGAGGGGCGCATGGCTGACCGAGCGACAGGCGACACGCGGACGTCCGGCACGCGGGCAGACGAAGCGTGGGCGGACGACACGCTGTCGGGGGACACGCAGTCGGACGGCACGCGCTCGGGCGACGCATGGACGGGTGACGTCGAGGCCGGTGACACGCCGTGACACTCCGCGTGCTCCTCGCCGACGATCAGGCCCTGCTGCGCGGTGCCTTCCGGATACTGCTCGACACCGCCGACGACATCACCGTGGTCGGCGAGGCCGCAGACGGCAGGGAGGCGGTGAGACTCACCCGCGAACTGCGCCCGGACGTGGTGGTCATGGACATCCGCATGCCCGAGATGGACGGTCTCACCGCCACGTCGGAGATCTGCGCGGACCCGGAACTGCGTGACAGCCGCATCCTGATCCTCACCACGTACGAGACCGACGAGTACGTCGCTCAGGCGCTGCGCGCGGGGGCCGGCGGCTTCATCGGCAAGGGCATCGGGGCCGAGGACCTGCTGGACGCCGTGCGGACGATCGCCGAGGGCGACACCCTGCTGTCTCCCGCCGCCACCCGTTCCCTGGTCGCCCGTTTCCTGGCCACGCCGGACGACGCCCCGCCGCACCACCCCGAACGACTCGCCGTGCTCACCCCGCGCGAACGCGAGATGGTGGCTCTGGTCGCGACCGGCCTGTCCAACCAGGAGATCGCGGAGCGGATGTTCCTCAGCCCCTTCACCGTCCGCGCTCATGTGCAGCGCGCCATGACGAAGCTGGAAGCCCGCGACCGGGCGCAACTGGTCGTCATCGCCTACCGGACGGGCCTGGCGCACGCCATCCCCGACGGCGGCAACGACCGCCCGTCGTAGTCGGCTACGCACACAGGTCGTGCTGGAAGTGAGGACGGCCGAGGCCCGTCACTTCGCATCCCGGTCCGGGAGGGGAGAGTAGCGGGTGGGCCCCGGTGTCCGTCCCTCGGGCGGGTATTCGCAGTCGAGGCTGGAGACCTCGTAGTCGTCGCCCTCATTCTCCTCCTTGTCGACGATCACGGCCGCGGTGCAGACGCGGCCGTGCTCGTCGGTGAACGTGACGATCTCGCTGGTATCCGTCGGGGTGCTGCATCCCGCGAGCAGGAGTGCCACCGCCCCCGCGGCAGCCGCCACGCCGATCCCCCGTGAACGCTTCATTCTCGTCCTCCATGTCCGTCTCGCCGTCCAACTCGCTTGCCGCCCGGGACCGTTGCTGTCGACGACGGTCACGCAGGGGCACACCCCCTCAGGATGTGCCCGCGAGGGCAACGAAGGGCAGCCCTCAGCCGACATCCGGATGAACCCGAACTCCGTACGAACCGCTCTCCGTTCGCGCCGACGCTCAGGCCGGCGTGCCAGTGGCGGGGGAGGGGCCCGCACTCGGTACGGGCGTCACGGCAGGGCCCGCTGCAAGAAGTGCCTCGACGCCTTGCAGGAAGGTCTCACAGACCAGGTGCGGGTCGAAAAGGCAGCCGGCGGCCATGGCCCCGTCCCGGAGCATGACGAGATGCCGGCCGGCCGCGTCGGCCGGCGCGTGGCCGGCATCGGCCAGCAACTCGGTCACGGTGTCCAGGAACCAAGCGCGGTGGGCCAGTACGGCTCGGTGGATCGGGTGGGCCGGGTCGGGATACTCGGCCACCGCGTTGAGGAAGGCGCAGCCGCGGAACCCGGGGGACCGGATGCCTTCGGCGATGGACCGGCTGACGGCCCGGATCCGGTCGCCTGCCGACTCCTCGCTCGCCTGCGCGGCGGCGACCTGGGCCCGGATCGCCCGGTCGGCCTGATCGAGATAGGCGAGGACGAGCTCCTCCTTGCCGGTGAAGTGCCGGTACAGCGTCGCCCGGGTCACCTGCGCCTCCGCGATGATCCGGTCGACGCCGACGGAGTGGATTCCCTCCGCGTAGAAGATCCTCGTCGCCGTGTTGAGCAGCCTGCTTCGCGCCTCGGACGTGCCGCCGCCTTCTGTACCCCGACTCATGAGGCCGAGACTACCAAACTCGTGAGGGAGAACGTTCGGTCTTGACAGGGGGGACGGCGGGCCCCTTCAATGCTCCTGAGACCGAACAAGACCGAACGTTCTCCCTCGGACCCTCGAACCCTCGCACGTCGGTGCTGCCCCGTGTCGGCATGTCGGCATCTGATCGACGAGCGGGGCCGCGGGCTCACGCGCCTCACCTGAGGCAGGAAACGTCAAGGAAAGGCATCCGCCATGGAAACCCTGGCCCGCACCACCCCCACCGAGGCCCCCTGACCTTGCGCAAGCTGTACATGCTGCGCTTCGCGTTCGCCGCCGTCTGGGCCGCCCTGCTGTTCACGACCGCGGACACGCTGGGCCCGCTGAGCGTGACGCTCCTGGTGGTCTACCCCCTGTTCGACATGGCGTGCGCGGTCGTCGATCTGCGGTCCGCCCAGGCGGGGAAGGGCCCTGTGCGGGGCCTGTACGCGAACATCGCGCTGAGCACTCTCACCGGCATCGGCCTGGCCGTCGCCGCCACCTCCGGTATCCCGGCGGTCCTGCGGGTCTGGGGCCTGTGGGCCGTCACCGCGGGCCTGGTCCAGCTCGTCGTCGGCGTCGTCCGGCGTCACCTGGGCGGCCAGTGGGCGATGATCGCCAGCGGCGCCATCTCCACCTTCGCCGGCGCGTCGTTCTTCGCGCAGGCGGGCGCGGACGACGCCTCCCTGAAGAATCTCGCCGGCTACGCCTTCCTCGGGGGCGTCTTCTTCCTCGTCTCCGCACTCCGCCTGAAGCGCACCGGCCGGTAGGCACGACCTGTCGGCCACCCCGCTTCCCCCGGCACTCGACGGGCCGGCCCGGAAGCGGAGGAGGACAACGCCCCGGGGCCCGGACAGCTCAGAAGAGCGCAGGGCGCTCAGGCCCCCGGTGCGAAGGCCGCACACGGGCCTGAGCGCCGAAGCCGTCCTCCAGCCGCTCTCCTCCGGTCCGCCGTCGTCAGCCCGGCACTCGCCGCGCGCCGCGATCCGGGCGACCCGACGCCGCACGGACCGACCTGGCCTGTCGTACGAGGGACGTGGCGGCCTTCTCCCACCCGGGATGGGCGAAGGAGAATCCGGCCGCGCGCAGCCGACCCGGCACCACCCGGCGGCTCTTGAGCAGCAGCTCCGTGTCCGAACGCAGCGCGAACGCTCCCAGCTCGGCCATCCAGCGCGTCGCCGGAAGTCCCACGGGGACGCGCCAGGCCGTGCGTAGTGCCCGCATGAAGTCGCGGTGCGGAAGAGGGGCGGGCGAGGCGAGGTTCACCGGACCGTCGAGGTCGTCCCGGGCGATCAGGAACTCCACCGCCCGTACGAAGTCCTCGTGATGAATCCAGGAGACGTACTGCGCGCCGCCCGCCACCGGACCGCCCAGCCCCAGTCGCGCGAGGCGTGACAGGACGTCGAACACACCGCCCCGGTCCGGGCTCATCACCATGGCCGACCGCAGCGCCACCCTGCGGGTCGCGGGAGTCGGCGCGTCGGCCTGCGCCCGTTCCCAGTTCCTGGCGATGTCGACGCTGTACGCCCAGTAGTCCGGCACCCCGGCCTCCGAGCCGCCGATCACCCCGGTCGCCTCGTCGTGTGCCGCGTCGAAGCCGTGGGCGTACACCGTCGCCGTACTCATCTGCAGCCAGACGCGCGGTGGCCGCGCGGCGGTGGCGATGGCTTCGCCGACCACCCGTGCGGAATCCACCCGGGAGTCCATCATCGCCCGCAGGTTCTCGGAGGTGTAGCGGCACGAAACGCTGCGCCCGGCCAGGTTGATCACGACATCGCAGCCGTCGACCGCCTCGGCCCAGGGGCCGAGCGTGGCGCCGTCCCATGCGACCTCGTGCGCCCGCACGGGGCGGCGGGTCAGCACCGTGACCTCGTGGCCCGCCGCTGTCAGCGCACGGTCGAGAATCGCGCCCACCTGTCCGGTGCCCCCGGGCAGCACTACCTTCATCGAACCCCCTCGGCTTCGTCCGGCACCAGCGTAACCCCTCTTTTTGAACGCGTTCAAGTAATGGGTTCGACGAGAGACGTGGCGGTCCAGATCCAGCGCGACCGGGACGGATCCCGTTTCACCCGTGGTGGGTGAGGTGTCGCCCGTCCCACCCGCGAACGCTTGATGGGGACGGGACACCGACGCGAGCCCGCCCGATGTGCCGTAGGTCCATGCGCCAGACCGAGCAGGGAGATGTTGTGAACCGATACCCCCCGATCGCGGAACACGGCATGGTCGGCGACCTCCAGACCGCCGCCCTGGTGTCGTCGGCCGGAACCATCGACTGGTGGTGCACCCCGCGCTTCGACTCGCCCAGCGTCTTCGCCTCGCTCCTGGACAGCGAACGCGGGGGCCACTGCCGACTCGCCGCGGACTCCCCGGACGGCGACGGCATGACCGTACGGCAGTTGTATCTGTCCGACACGGCCGTTCTGGTCACCCGGTTCATGGCCCCCGGCGGAGTGGGCGAGGTGGCCGACTTCATGGTGCCCGTCGACTCCCCGGACCCGACGGACACACACCGCCTGGTGCGGGTGGCACGGGTCGTCCGGGGCGCTCTGCCGTTCACGCTCACCTGCCGGCCGCGTTTCGACTACGGCCGCGCCTCGCACGAACTCTCGCAGACCGACGCCCACTCCGTGCTCTTCCGCGGTCCGGGGACGGACCTGCATCTGCAGTCCACCACCGGCGTCGCGCTCCTCCCGGCCGGCGACGACATCACCGCCCACTTCACCCTGTCGGCAGGCCAGGCGGCCGCAGTCGTGCTGACCAGCACGGCGAGCGGCGATCCCGCCCCACCCCGCCCCTCCCTGACACAGGTCGCCGACACACTGGAGACCTGCCGCACCTTCTGGCAGTCCTGGCTGCGTTCGTGCACCTACCGGGGCCGCTGGCAGGACGTCGTGAACCGCTCGGCGATCACGCTCAAGCTGCTCACGTACGCCCCCAGCGGCGCGCCCATCGCCGCGGCGACCATGGGGCTGCCCGAGCAGATCGGCGGCGAACGCAACTGGGACTACCGCTACACCTGGGTCCGTGACGCCTCGCTGTCCGTCAGGGCGCTGACCGATCTGGGCTTCCACGAGGAGGCCCACGCCTTCCGCCGCTGGCTGCGCGAACGCATCGAGAACAAGGCCACGGCGTCGGCGGACCCCCTGCAGATCATGTACAGGATCGACGGTGACCCCCACCTGACCGAAGAGACCCTCGACCATCTGGAGGGCTACCTGGGATCCCGTCCGGTGCGGGCGGGCAACGCCGCCGCCGACCAACTGCAGCTCGACATCTACGGCGAGGCGTCGGACGCGCTCGTGGTGGGCGGTGACATCGGTGCCATCCGCGGCTGGAAGGCGCTGAGCGACGTCCTGGACTGGCTCGCCGACCACTGGGACCAGCCCGACGAGGGCATCTGGGAGACCCGCGGCGGCCGCCAGAACTTCACCTACAGCCGGCTGATGACCTGGGTGGCGTTCGACCGGGGCGTACGCGCGGCCACGGAGTTCTCCCGCCCCGCCGACACCGCCCGCTGGACCGCCGCGCGGGACGCGGTCTTCCGGCAGATCGTGGAGCGCGGCTGGCACGACGAGCGGCGGGCGTTCGTGCAGCACTACGACACCGACGTCCTGGACGCCTCGCTGCTGCTCATGTCCCGGGTCGGCTTCGTGTCGCCGCACGACCCGGACTGGCTCAGCACTCTGGACGCCATGGGCGAGGAACTGGTCACCGACAGCCTCGTCCACCGCTACGACCCGAACGCCTCCCCCGACGGACTGCGCGGCTCCGAGGGCACCTTCAACCTGTGCAGCTTCTTCTACGTCGAGGCGCTGGCCCGCAGCGGCAGGCTCGACCAGGCCCGCCACGCCTTCGACAAGATGCTCACCTACGCCAACCACGTCGGCCTCTTCGCCGAGGAGATCGGCCCCTCCGGCGAACAACTGGGGAACTTCCCCCAGGCATTCACCCACCTCGCGCTGGTCACCGCGGCCATGGCACTCGACGAAGAACTGGAGAACCAGCGGAGCGTACCGCGGTACGGGGACCATCACGGGCAGCCGGCGATCCGTGGCCTCACCGCGCCGGACGAGGCCGGGCCCGAGGCCACGCACGGGGGCGACACCGGTGGTTGACGCGGCGGCTGCCGGGTCGTCACGGCCGACGCCGACGGGGCAGGGAAGCACGCTCGCCGCCCTCGGCCTGGCACAGTTCGTCTGCAGTTTCGCGGGCTCCAACATGAACGTGATGATCAACGACATCAGCGAGGACCTGGACACCACCGTCCAGGGTGTCCAGGTGACGATCACGGCCTTCCTGCTCGTGATGGCCGCGCTGATGATCCCCGCGGGCAAGCTCACCGACCGCTACGGCCGCAAGCGCTGCTTCCTGACCGGCCTCGTCGTCTACGCGACCGGCACGCTGCTGAGCGCGGCGGCGCCGGGGCTCGGTGTCCTGATCCTCGGCAACTCGATCCTCACCGGCATCGGTACCGCACTGCTCATCCCACCCGTCTACATCCTCACCACCCTCCTCCACCCGGACGTCACCTCCCGTGCCCGCGCGTTCGGCGTCGTCATGGCACTGGGCGGTGTCGGAGCCGCCGCGGGCCCACTCATCGGCGGGCTCGTCACCACCGCCGTCAGCTGGCGCGCGGCCTTCGTCTTCCAGGCCCTCGTCATCAGCGTGATCGTCGTCCTGAGCCGGCGTATGGAGGACCCGCTGCCCCCGGACGCGTCCCGCCCCTTCGACACCACCGGCGCCGTTCTCTCAGCCGTCGGCCTCGTCCTCGTGGTCATGGGCATCCTCGCCGCGGACGACGACATCTGGCTCATGATCGCCCTGCTGGCGGCCGGCGCCCTCGTGCTGCGGTGGTTCTTCCGCTCGGCACGGGCCAAGGAGGCGGCCGGCCGGGAGCCGCTGCTGTCCCCGCGCCTCTTCCACCACCGCACCTCGAACCTCGGACTCATCACCCAGAACGTCCAATGGCTGATGCTCCTCGGCACGTCGTTCACCGTGGCGGCCTATCTGCAGGTCGTCCGGGGCTACGACGCCATCCAGACCGGGGTCGTCTTCACGGCGGCCACACTGGGCCTGCTGGCCACGTCCCTGTCCGCCGAGCGTCTGGCCCGCCGGCACACCCAGCGCACGCTCATCATGGCGGGCTTCGCCGCCTCCGTCGCCGGTGTGCTCGTCCTGGTCACCCTGGTCGGAGGATTCTCCAGTGCGTGGGCCTTCGTCCCCGGCCTGCTGCTCGTCGGACTCGGCCTGGGCGTCATGCTGACCCCGTCCGTCAACGTCGTCCAGTCGAGTTTCCCCGAAGGACAACAGGGAGAGATCTCGGGCCTGTCCCGCAGCGTGTCCAACCTCGGCTCGTCCTTCGGCACGGCCATCGCCGGCACCATCCTCGTCGCCGGTCTCGACAAGGGCGCGTACGCCGCCGCGATGATCACGCTGGCGGCCATCGGCGTCGGAGGTCTCGCCGCGGCGGCACTCCTGCCTCGGCAGGACGGGCCCGGGGTGACGCCCCCCTCCCGGACCGCGGCCCCGACGACCCGCCCCTGAGTACCGGTTGCCGCCCCCGCATACCGTGGGCAGGGCTGTCGGGCAGGGGCTCAGGCCGACGGCGGTTCCTCCGCGGGGAGCCGGCCCGCGCGCACCGCGTCGATCAGGGCCTGGTGGTCGCGTTCGTTCTGGTCGGCGTACGCCTCCGCGAAGACGGCGAGTGCGTGGTCGAACGAGGCGCCGCCGCCCAGGTACGCGGCGATCGCGATACGGTCGCCGGACCGCGCGTGCGCCCGCGCCAGGGTGAACCCGCACAGTTCACCGAACGCCGCCATGTCCTTGGGCCGCATCGTCTCCGGCATGGCGATGCCCTTCCAGTCACGCAACTGGCGGACGTAGAAGTCGCGCTGTCGGCCGTCGATGCCGTCCACCCGTTCCCAGCCGAGGAAGATGTCGCTCGTCGCCTGCATCAGCCGCTGGCCCGAGACCACCCGCTCGCCGTGATTGCGGTACCGGCTGGCGCCGACGTGCGCGGCGAGTACGGACGTGTCGGCCTCCTTGGCCTGGAGGAAGAGCGGGTCCTTCTCGTCCCGGCCGAGCAGGAGGAAGATCCAGCACCGGGTGCCGACGCTGCCGACGCCGACCACCTTGCGGGCGACGTCCGTCAGCCGGTAGTCCCGCAGGACCGTGCGCCGGTCGGCGGTCAGCGTGCGGCCGTACCGCTTCATGAGCCCGCGGAACTGGCGCTCCAGGGCGTCGCGATCGACGTCCGGCATCAGATCGGCGGCCGGGACCAGGAGCGGCGGATCCGCCGCGATCCTCGGCCGGCCGTCCACCGTCTCGGTGAGCCTGTCGAAAGCCTGCAGACTGTCGCGGGCACGGGCCTTCGCCATGGCGCGGGCCAGCTTCCTGCGACCGCGCTTGTGCAGTCCGCCCGCGGCGAGGGACTCGAGGAGGTCCGCGCCGATCTTCGCGTACCAGACGTCGAGGTTGCCCGTCCGCGCGAAGCGGACCATGGCCTCGCGGTACGAACGGACCGTGGACGTGACGATGCGGGCGCGCTCGGTGTCGTCGAAGCCGTTCGCCCGGCCCGCGATGGCGAGACTCGCCGACAGCCGCTTGACGTCCCACTCCCAGGGGCCCGGCAGCGTCTCGTCGAAGTCGTTGATGTCGAACATCAACTGTCGTTCCGGTGAGGCGAGCAGCCGGAAGTTCAGCATGTGCGCGTCCCCGCACAGTTGCGCGGTGAGTCCCGAGCGCGGACTGCCGGCCAGGTCGGACGCCATGATCGCGGCGGCACCCCGGTAGAAACGGAACGGGGACTCCGTCATCCGGCCGTAGCGGATCGGGACGAGTTCGGGGACCCGTGCCGCGGACTGCGCCTCCAGGATCGACAGCGGGTCCGGCCGGTCGGGAGAGGGCCGGTACTCGGCGTGGCCCGACCGCGGTGAACGGCGACGCGCCTCCTTGCCGACGGCCGCACGTTCCTCGGGAGTGGCGTGCGGTGCCAGGCGCATCGCCGTGGTCGCGTTCCGGGCCATCGGAAACCCTCCTGCGTGGCCTGCGGCCGTCGGACGCCCGGGCACGGAGCACGTCGAACAGAGGGGCTCGGTGTCACGAGGCAGAAGGAACCGGGTTCCGCGTTCCGCGGTTCCGCGGTTCCGCGGTTCCGCGGTTCCGCGGTTCCGCGCGACGGGGGATCTCCTTCCACCCTAGAACCCATCCGGCTTTCGCGCAGCGAGGCGAAGAGCGGCCTGAGACCCCGGCCGCCCGGTCAGGCACCCCTCGCCCGGCCTGCGGATGTCCGATCCCTCGCACAGCAGCAGAATGGGCGATATCCACCCTTGGCCATCGATGGGAGAAGCCATGAAGGACCTCAAGTTCGAGCAGAAGCGCTCGCTCTCACGCCTTGAGGCGGCCGACCAGCTCACGGCCCTCGCCACCGCACTGCGGGAAGGGGGAGAAGCCGAACTGGAACTCGGGTCCGGAACGCTGAGCCTGCGCATCCCCGACGACCTTCGCGGCGAGATGGAGATCGAGATCGGTCACGGCGAGATCGAGCTGGAGATCGAGTTCAAGTGGCCGATGACACCTGCCCGGACAGCAAGGACCGGGACGGCGAAGGCCCGGACCGCAAAGGCCCGGACGGCGCAGACCGGGGCAGCACCCTCGGATACGGCCGCGGGAGCGGACAGCACCGCCAGACGCGGTAAAGCGCCCGCGAAGGCGGCCCGCAGCGGCACGAGCACAAGCAGCAGTGGCGGCAAGAGCGCGAAGCGCTCCACGTCGAGAACGTCCTCGGCGGCAGCGTGACCGTCGCGGTCACGCTGCCACCGTGCGCCCCCGCCCGGTCACGAGAGGGGGCCGACGGACGCACGCGGGTGAGTCCTACCGCAGAGTGATCGCGTAGATCTGCACCCGAGGATCATTCTGCAGTCCGACAGAACGCACCGTCTTCGACGCGTCCAGGTCCGCGGAGGCGCCGAACAGCCGCACCGGCGGGCCGTCCACGCCCTGTCCGCGCTTGATCCGGTGCGGCATCTCCAGTGCCACGGAGCTGCCCTGCGGTGCCGCTCCCGCCCAGTCGCCCACGGGCACCGGCACCTCGGCGGTGGTCCCGTCGGTGTAGCGGACGGTGAGCATGGTCGTCACCGGTCCGTGGTGAGCCGAGGCGACCACGCGCAACGCGCCGTACGACCCGGCCGGAAGCAGCATGGCCTGGCCGCGGGCCTCGACGAAGTTCGCCGCCGTCCCGGACGGATCGGGAGCGTCGTAGGTCACGCCGTCCCAGACGACCGGACCCGCCGCGGGCAGCAGATCCCCGTCGTAGCTCCAGCCTCCTCCGTCGAAGTCGCCCTCGCCGGAGGCCGCGACGGTCGCGGTTCCGTCGTGGTTCGCCTCCTTGCCGAGGTCGACGGCGCACTGCCCACCGGCGTCCGCCGCGCAACCGGCCGCCGCGCGCACCTCGATGGTCGCGACCCGTTCCACACTCTTCACCCCCTTCGCGGTCGCCGTGATCCGCACCGGGTACGAACCCGGAGAGGTCCCGGCGGGCACGGTCACGTCCACCGCGGCGGTCCGCTGGACCGGAAGCCGCCGCGAATCGAGCGAGAAGGGCTTGGCGGTCTGCACGGTCCAGCCGCTGGGGGCCTTCGCGGCGACGTCCACCCGCAACGTGCCGGGGGACTGGCCCAGTACGTCCAGCTTCAGACGCACGCTCTGTGCGCTGTCGGCCGTCGGCAGGACGTCGGAGGCGGTACGCAGCGACGCGTCGAGGTGCCGACGGGAATCGGCCGCCGCGCGGTTCACGGACGGCGGCTCGGCGCCCTTGCCCGTACCCCATGCCGACGGCTTGCCGGACATGTCGAACGCGAGGTTCCCGCCCTTGGCGACCGCGTCCCAGTCGAGCCAGGTCTCGCGCAGGTTCTTCCCGCCGAACTTCGCCTGCTTCACATAGCGCTGGGTGTCGCTCGCACCCGGAGCCCTGACGGTCAGGGTGCCGCCCTGCTCCTTCCCGTAGGCGCCGATGCTGATGACCGCCGATGGGAACTGCGGGCTGGAGACGGCGAGGAAGTCGCCACCGTTCGTCGTCGGGTACAGACCCAGCGAGGAGAAGACGTACCAGGCCGACATGGTGCCCAGGTCGTCGTTACCGGTCATGCCGTCGGGCCCGTCCGTGAACAGCGTCATCGCGGCGCGGACCACGGTCGCGGTCTTGGCGGGCGCGCCGGCCCACAAGTACATGTAGGGGGAGTGCAGATCGGGCTCGTTGTTCGGGTTGTAGGTGGGCTTGCCGTAGTAGTCGTACGGTGCCGAGATCCAGTCGTTGCGAGCGGTTCCGGCCGGGTCCGCGAGGAGTTTGTCGTACGCGAAGAAGGCGTCGAGCCGCTTCTCGGTCTGGCGCTTGCCGCCCATCAGGGAGACGAGTCCGGCCGGGTCCTGGGGTGCCAGCCACTGGTACTGGTAGGCACCGCCCTCGTGGAACTGGTGGCCCGCCTCGACCGGGTCGTAGGGCGTGAGCCAGGTGCCGTCCGTCGTGCGCGGCCGGAACTGCTGGATGGAGGAGTCCCACAGGTTCCGGTACCACTGACCGCGTGCCGCGAACACGCGGGCGTCTGCGGTGTGTCCGAGTCCCTTGGCCATCAGGGCCAGCGACGCGTCCGCCGCCGCGTACTCCAGGGTCGCCGAAGCGGGGTGGCGGCAGTCGTTGTCACCGCCCTTGTCCGCGCAGTCCTTGCCCGGTTCCAGCCCGCTGGGTATGTAGCCACGCTTCTGATAGGCGTCGACTCCCGCACGGCCGTTGTAGGGGGAGTCGTCCGGCGGCGTGCTGAGGGCATTCTTCCTCAGGAGCGCGTACGCCTCCTTCTCGTAGCCCTTGAGCAGGCCCTTGGACCACGCCTCGACGAGGAAGGGGGTCACCGGGTCACCGGTCATGATGTTGGTCTCGCTGTTGGCGAGCGACCAGCGCGGCAGCCAGCCGCCGTCCCGTCCGATCGCGACGACCGACAGCGCCACATCGCGGGCGACCTTCGGCTGCAGCATCTGGAGCAGCTGGTTCTGCGGCCGGTGGGTGTCCCACAGCGACAGGTTCTGGTACGGCGTGAACCCGGCCGCGGTGTGGGTCTTCCCGTCGAAGCCCGCATACCTGCCGTCGACGTCTCCGGCGAGGTTCGGGTGCAGTTGCGCGTGGTAGAGGGCGGAGTAGAACGCGCGCTGCCGCTCGGTGGACCCACCGCCGATCCTGACGGCGGCGAGCTGCTGCTCCCAAGTGGCCCGCAGCGCCGTGCGCGTGGCGTCGAAGTCGTACGAGTCGTCCGTCTCCGCCTTCAGGTTCTTGCGGGCGCCCTCGACGCCCGTGTAGGAGAGTCCCACCTTGACGACGACGTCACGGTCGGAGCCGGCGTCGAACGTCACGTAGGCGCCGTTCCCGCCCTCGCCGGCCGCGTCCCGCTCACCGGGGGTGGGGGTGGAGCCCCGCCAGGTGCCGTGCGAGGCGAACGGCCGGTCGAAGGTCGCCGTGAAGTAGACGGTGTGCTTGTCCTTGCCCGCGCAGAAGTTGCCCGCCTCGACACGGCCCTCGACCGTCCGGTCGCCGACGACATGTACTTCCGAGCTGTACACCTTCTGGTTGGCCTTGCCCGTGTTGAACAGGACGTTGGCGCGGTCGGTCGAAGGGAAGGTGTAGCGCTGCCATCCCGTGCGGGGTGTGGCGGTCAGCTCGGCGTCGATGTCGTACGTCTTCAGCCCGACGCGGTAGTAGCCGGGTTCGGCGTCCTCGTCGTCGTGCGAGTAGGCCGAACGGTAGGCGTCGGGGTCGACGTTGTCGACCGCTCCGGTCGTCGGCATGATCGGCAGCTCGCCCATGACGGAGCAGCCGACGCCGGAGAGGTGCGTCTGGCTGAATCCGTGGATCTTGTCCTGCTGGTAGTCGTAGCCTCCCTGACCGCCGGTGTCCGGGCTGACCTGGACCATCCCGAAGGGGGCACTCGCGCCGGGAAAGGTGTTGCCGAAGTTCTGTGTGCCGATGAACGGGTTGACCAGGGAGGTGAGGTGCGGCGTTGCGGCGGTCGGGGCCTGGGCGAGGGCCGGCGCCGGGCTCAGGGCACCGCCGGCGACGACCAGCGCGGCGAGGACGGTCGACGCGCGGTCACGCCATCGGTGAAGGGGTCTGTGCATGGAAGGGTTCTCCTGTTCCTCACCCGTCATGTGCTGCGCGACATGAGAGGCGATCTCCAAGTGCCGTACGGGGTGGCCACCTTGGATCGGCCGTGCAGGTCATCGCGGTGAGCCCCCTTCGCGGCGCGGTCGATGGCACAAGGCTGGACGGAAGCGGACTAGATCACGCGTCTGACATCGTTGTCAATACTTCTGACACCGACCGGGTCCAGTCTTCGAAGATGATCGAGGGCAGGTGTTCTGTATTGATCGGTACCGAAGTGCTACAGTCGCTGCCGTGTCGATCGGTACCGATCGGTACATATCACGCTGCGGGGCGCGGCGATGCGGTGCGCCCCGCAGAGACCCGAGACGCCCTCCCGCGTGCCGCGACAAACACCCCGAGAACTGAGGAGTCCAGCGTATGAGCCCCGAGAAGCCCGACAACTCCGAGCTCGCACGGCGACTTGGCAGACGCAAGGTGCTCGACGTCACCGCGGGCGCCGGCCTTGCGTCCCTGCTCGGCCTGCCGGCCGGCACCGCGGCCGCCGCCCCGAAAGCGCCGCGACCGCGGACGCCGACCGTCAAGGGTTTCACGAGCCGCTTCGCCAGAGTCAACGGCACGCGGCTGCACTACGTGATCGGGGGTCAGGGTCACCCCCTGGTCCTGCTGCCGGGATGGCCGCGAACCTGGTACCAGTTCCACAAGATCATGCCGACACTGGCACGGAACTACCGGGTGATCGCCCCGGACCTGCGCGGCATGGGCGACTCCGACAAGCCCGCGGACGGGTACGACAAGAAGACCATGGCGCGCGACATCTACGAACTGCTGCGCGCGCTCGGTCACAGCCGGGCGTATGTCGCGGGCGAGGACATCGGATCGATGGTGGCGCACAGCTTCGCCGCGAACCATCCCGAGGCGACCCGGAAGGTCGCGTTGTGGGAGGCCGGGCATCCCACCGAGGTGTTCAACGACCTGCGCATGCTGCCCCAACCTGGGCAACCGGCACCGTGGTGGTTCGCGTTCAACCAGCTCGACCGATTGCCCGAACAGCTCCTCGTGGGGCGGTTCCGGTTCATCGTGGACTGGCTGATCGACCTCCAGGGCGGGGATCAGAGAGCCTTCAGCGAGAAGAGCCGAGCCGTCTACGCCAGCGCGTACGACACTCCGGACGCGATCCGCGCGGGAAACGGCTGGTACCAGACCTTTCAGCGGGACATAGCCGACCTGAAGGACTACCCGGTACTGACCATGCCCGTGCTCGGCATCGGCGGCAAGTACTACGACCTCCTTCTCGCACAGATGGAGGGACTGGCGGCAGACGCACGCTACGTCGAGTTGCAGGGGGCGGGGCACTATCTCGCCGAGGAACGCCCCGACGACATCGTGCGGGAACTCACCGCCTTCTTCGTCTGACGCCGGACGGCATCAGACCCTGCCGGACGCGGGCGTCGGAGCCACGCCGAGTGGTGCCGGCGCCGCTCCACCGGCTTGCGTCTCCATGTCGGGCGTGACGTGAGGGGCGAACTGCCGTTGTAGGAGGCGATGCCCCTGACACCACAGCGAGACTTCAGCGCTCCCACGCTCGTGATCGGCGCCGGCCCGCACGGCTTCCCGTCCTTCAGAGGTAGGTCGGAAGCAGGTGCGGGACGGCCACCTGAGGGTGTGCCCACCGCCCCTGGCGACGGGCACGCACGGTCTGGCCGAGGTGACGTGCGGCCAGACCGTGCGTATCCGTTCGCGTTCGATCGCATCCGTTCGCGTCCGGCGAACGCGTATGTCAGCGCCGACGCTGGGCGGCCATCCACTGCCAGATGCGAGTCCCGTCGATCCTGGGGTCGTTGCGGGCGACGTAGATCCACGACCAGTGGCCGGCGAACTGGTGGCCGTTCCAGATGACGTGGTCGTAGAGCGTCATCAGTGAGCCGGGAATGAGGTCGTGCGCGTGGACGGTGTTGGCCTGCGGGTCCACGGTGGAGTCGTCGCGGGAGGTGACGAGCCAGCTGGGGGTGCTGATGCGTACCAGCTCGCTGTCGGGGATCAGCGGCGCGCCGCCGGCCGGGAAGGATGTGACGACACCGCAGATCGGCACGGAGGCAGCGAACAGGGTGGGGTAGACGGTGGTCATCTTCATGCTCATGTAGCCGCCGTTGCTGCAGCCGGCGACGTAGATCCGGTCGTGGTCGACGCGGTTCCTGCCCGCGACGTCACCGATGATCTCGCGGATGAGGGGAGCGAAGCGGGGGCCGTCCTGCATCCAGGCGGAGGTGCTTTGCGGGGCGAGGACGTAGGCGCCGTCGAAGACGCGTTGTGCCTGGGGAGTGGCGAAGCCCAGCGCGCCGCGGTTGGCCCGTAGCGTCGTCTCGTTGTCGTAGTAGCCGTCGGGCAGTGAGGCACCTTCGCCCCCGCCGTGCAACCAGACGACCAGCGGACGCCTGCCCCGCCGGGAGGAGTGCGAGCGGGTGGGCGAGTACAACCGGTACTTCATTCCCGAGCCGGAGACGTGGGAACTGAACGCGTCGACTTCGGGGTCCGACAGCCGGCCCTGTACGAAGTTCTCGATGACGAGCGAGCGGTGGTCGCGCAAGGCGATCGGGGCGTGCTGAGTGATGGTGTAGACGAGGTCGAGCATGACGTTGCGACCCCTGCCCGCGATGTAGCCGAGGGTGCCGCCGCCGGTCCGGCCCTCGGCGTGGCTCAGGTCGAGGACGATGTTGCCGCGAGGGTCGAGCCGGACCCCGGTCACCGTGCGGTCGAGGTCGTACTCGCCGAAGATGACGTCGCCGGCGGCGATGGGGATCGGGCTGGTGGCTCGGGCGTGCACGGTGAAGGTGCCGGTGGTCAGGCCGGCCGGGTCGATCGGGCCCAGCCGGGCGGTGTGGAGGGTGACCGAGGTGACCTGCTCGCCGCCGTCGAGCACGTGGGCGTTCAGGGTGAATCGCACGCTCGTGGTCGACCGGTCGCCGGCATACGCGGTGACGCCGGGCAGGGACAGGCCGGCGGCGGCGCCCGTACCGGCGGCCAGGATGGTGCGACGGCTGATCGGTGATGCCATGTGGACTCCTTCTGCGGTGGGGAGGCTTCAGCGCGGCCTGTGCACCGAACCCGACGGCAAGGCCGATGAGGAGTTGACGACGGCCCACCACGGACGGGACCGGGACGGGTATGTCGTGAGCAGGACAAAGACGAGCACCGCCGGCACGTTACCGGCGTCGCCGCGCGGCGGACAGATATCGCCTCGGCTTTTCTTCCGACGGTGACGGCAACCGTCGCACGACACCGGTGACTTCGCCGATGCCGCAGAGGCGGAGCGGCCTTATGGTGTTGCTGCTCCAAGCGGCACGGGCCCCACGGCCCGGTCGCGTGTCGTCCCACCGGGTCCATTCGCACGCAGGACCGTGCACCTCAACGCGACATCCGAGACAACCTCGTTGCTTCCGTGACGTGACGCCACGTCCTCCGACGCACGTCGGGCAGGGCCGGGCAAGCCGTGGCTCGACCAGCCACGGGCCTGCTCGACCAGCCATTACCAGGGCAGGCACCACCGGAGTCACCGCTCCCGTGTCACCCACGGAACCTGGTGAAAGGACCGTTCGTGCAAGCATCCCCCACACCCGCCCCCGCTTCGTCCGAGACCTCCGGATCCGCCACGCGAGCGCCGAGCGCACCCCGCCGCCGGTTCGTGGCACTGCTGGCATCGGCCGCCGCGCTCGCCGGTCTGACCACGTCCCTCACCGGTGTCGCGGACGCCGCGGACAACCCTTACGAACGCGGCCCGGCGCCGACCACCGCCAGCATCGAGGCCGCGCGAGGCCCGTACGCCGTCTCGCAGACGACCGTGTCCCGGGGCAGCGTGTCCGGCTTCGGCGGTGGCACCGTCTACTACCCGACCAGCACCAGCGACGGCACGTTCGGAGCCGTGGCCATCTCGCCCGGGTTCACCGCCTCCCAGTCGTCGGTCTCGTGGCTGGGCCCCCGGCTTGCGTCCCAGGGCTTCGTGGTGATCACCATCGACACCCTCAACACCCTCGACCAGCCGGCCAGCCGCGGCGACCAACTGCTCGCCGCCCTGGACCACCTGACACAGAGCAGCAGCGTCCGCAGCCGCATCGACAGCACCCGGCTCGGCGTCATGGGGCACTCCATGGGCGGCGGGGGCTCGCTCGAAGCGTCCAAGGACCGGCCGTCGTTGCAGGCCGCGATCCCGCTCACCCCCTGGAACACGGACAAGACCTGGCCGGAGATCAAGACGCCCACCCTGGTCGTGGGAGCGGACGGTGACACCGTCGCCCCGGTCTCCTCGCACGCCGAGCCCTTCTACACCAGCCTGCCGTCCGTCCTGAACCGCGCCTACCTGGAGCTGAACGGCGCCACGCACTCCGCCCCGACCTCGTCGAACACCACGGTCGCGAAGTACAGCGTCTCCTGGCTGAAGCGGTTCATCGACAACGACACCCGCTACGAACAGTTCCTGTGCCCGCTGCCCCCGGCGAGCAGCACCATCGAGGAGTACCGCGGCAACTGCCCCCACACCGGCTGAGTCCCGAGCCTGCCTCGGCGCCGACCTCCGCTTGACCCTGGTCATGGGCGCGGGTTCCGCTGCCGGTGCGTTGCGTTTCGTTGTGTTGCGGGTCGCCGACGGGCCCGGCCTGGCCCCCGCCGGCCACCACCGCCGTGTACCGCGTCACGGGGCCGTCGTCACAGCGTCGGCCGCGAACCTTCCGCGCCAGGCGAGTGCGACGTAGACCAGGCCGATCAGTACGGGGACCTCGATGAGCGGCCCGACGACACCGGACAGCGCCTGGCCGGAGGTGACGCCGAAGGTGGCGATGGCGACCGCGATGGCCAGCTCGAAGTTGTTGCCCGCGGCCGTGAACGCCAAGGTGGTGGTGCGGTCGTAGGCCAGGCCGAGGCCCTTGCCGAGGAGGAAGGTGCCGAAGAACATGACCGCGAAGTAGACCAGCAGCGGCAGTGCGATCCGGACCACGTCCAGTGGCTGGGAAGTGATGGTTTTGCCCTGCAGGGCGAAGAGGACGACGATCGTGAAAAGCAGCCCGTACAGGGCCCACGGACCGATCCGCGGCAGGAACTTCGCCTCGTAGTCGGTACGCCCCATCTTCCGCTCGCCGACGCGGCGGGTCAGGAAGCCGGCCAGCAACGGGACGCCGAGGAAGATGACGACGTTCAAGGCGATGTGCCAGACGGACACGTCCAGGCCCTGGCCGTCGCCGAAGTGTAGCCAGCGCGGCAGCAGGTCGAGGTAGAACCAGCCCAGCAGGCCGAACGCGAGCACCTGGAACACCGAGTTCAGCGCGACCAGGACGGCCGCGGCCTCGCGGTCACCGCAGGCGAGGTCGTTCCAGATGATGACCATGGCGATACAGCGGGCGAGTCCCACGATGATCAGGCCGGTGCGGTATTCGGGCAGGTCCGGCAGGAAGAGCCACGCCAGCGCGAACATCACGGCGGGCCCGACGATCCAGTTGATCACCAGCGAGGAGATCAGCAACGTGCGGTCGCCGGTCACGCGGTCGAGCCGGTCGTAGCGGACCTTGGCGAGGACCGGGTACATCATGACCAGCAGGCCGAGCGCGATCGGCAGGGAGATCCCGCTGATCTCGATCTTCGCGAGCGCGTCGTTCATCCCCGGGACGAGACGGCCCAGACCCAGGCCGACGGCCATGGCCAGCAGGATCCACACCGCGAGGTAACGGTCGAGTGTGGAGAGCTTTTTGACGATCGAGCCGTCCCCGGCCGGGCCGGCGCCCGGTGCGGACGCGGTGGGGGGCTCGGTGGAGGTCACGGGCAGGCCCTCTTGTTGTCGGCGGCGGTACGGGCCTGCTCGGCCAGGTCGGCGAACCGCCCGGCGAGCTGGGCGATGACGTCGGGGCGGAGCTTGTAGTACGTGAAGCGTCCGCACGGCTCGGTTTCGACGACCCCGGCCTCACGCAGGACCTTCAGGTGGTTGGAGAGGTTGGTCTGCCGGGCGCCGGTCTCCTCCACGAGGTGGGTGGTGCACAGCGTCTCGCGGGCGAGCAGGGTCACGATCCGCAGCCTGAGCGGGTCGGCCAGCACCCGGATCAGATCAGTGTCGACTGACGTCATCATGGACTGATACTGTCACATCATCCGCTGCTGATGTCAGTCAGGGCTGACCTGGAGCTCGTGGAAAGGGTCTGCCCATGGTGTGAGGAAGAACGCATGTCTGCCGCTCCGCTCGCCTCCGTGCTCTTCGTCTGCGTCCACAACGCCGGCCGCTCGCAGATGGCCGCCGGATTCCTCGACCACCTCGCAGGTGACCGCATCGAGGTCCGCTCCGCCGGCTCCGTCCCCGGCGACCGGGTCAACCCGGCCGCCGTCGAGGCGATGAAGGAGGTCGGCATCGACATCTCCGCCGCCGAACCCAAGATCCTCACCCCTGAGGCGGTCCGGGCGTCGGACTATGTCATCACCATGGGCTGTGGCGACGCCTGCCCGATCTTTCCCGGCAGGAAGTACCTCGACTGGGCCCTGGAGGATCCGGCCGGCAAGGGTGTCGAAGCCGTCCGCCCGATCCGGGACGAGATCAAGAGCCGCATCGAGACCCTGGTCGAAGAGATCGACGCCGAGCAGAAGGCGTGAGCCCGACGCGACCACGTCGCCCCCGTGCCGCCGGTGACCGAACGCCGGGGATCACCGGTCGGCGGGCCACTCTCCGATGAAACTCACCGTCTCCGCCAGGTCCGCCCGCCCGGTACGCAGCCGTGCCACGCCTTCCCGCTCGCGTCCCACCGAGACGCCGCAGAACAGCACCAGCCCGTCATCGGCCCCGACCGTCCGGCTGACGGTCCTGCGGAACATCGTCCACATCACCTGGGGGCAGCTGTGCAACCCTTCCGCCCTCAGCAGCAGCATGACCGTCTGCAGATACATCCCCGCGTCCCCCCACTGCCCGGGTCCCATCGTCCGGTCGAGGTAGCAGAAGAGGACGACCGGCGCCCCGAACGCGTCTGCGTTCAGCGCGGCGATCTTCCTGGGCCTGTCGAGGTCGTCGCGGTCGATTCCCAGCGCCTCGTACCGCTGGGCGGCCGCGGCGGAGAAACGGTCCAGATACGGTGAGGCCAGCCTCGCCGGGTACATCGGATACTCCCGCTCATCACCCGGGTCTCCCGCCAGTGCCCTGGCCGTCGCGTGCCTCTTCAGTTCGGCCAAGGGCTCGCCGGTCACGACATACACGTGCCAGGGCTGGAGATTCCCACTCGACGGGGTCCGGGCCGCGGCAGCCAGCACTCGTTCGAGCACCTCTCTGGGTATCGGCTCGTCACTGAACGCCCGCACGGCCCGGCGACTGTCCACGGCCTCGTACACATCCACGGCTTTCCGTCCTCTCACTCCACGGCGGACGCGCGCTCGTCGGCGTCACTGATACGGGTGGTCATCCTCCACCAGGCGTATCAGGGTCCTGAGCATGCTCGTTGGCGGCACATGCGTGTGAGAGACCTGACCGAAGGCGGCATTGCCGAGCCGGGAATCCTGCTGCGTGAGCTGGAACCCGTGGTCGAAAGGCTTCTGTCACGTCACCTGGAACATGCGACTGACTGGTTCCCCCACCAGTATGTGCCGTGGGAGCGCGGCCGGAACTTCGACGGCCCGCTGGGGGGTGAGCCGTGGGAGGAATCCCAGTCGCAACTCTCCGTTCCTGTGCGCAGTGCCCTGCTGGTCGGCCTGCTCACCGAGGACAACCTGCCGTCCTACCATCACGCCGTCGCCCAGGAGTTGGGCCAGGACGGAGCCTGGGGCGCCTGGCTGAACCGGTGGACCGCGGAGGAGGACCGGCACGCGACGGCGATGCGTGCCTACGTGCACGCCTCACGCTGTCTGGATCCCCTGATCCTGGAGCGTTCCCGGATGGCTCAGGTCGGTCGCGGTTTCACACCGCACCACCAGGACGACCTGCTGGCGAACGCGGCGTACCTGATGGTGCAGGAGCTGGGCACCCGGGTGACTCACCGCAACACCGGGCGGCACAGCGGTGATCCGGTCTGCGACCAGTTGCTGTCACGCATCGCGGTGGACGAGAACCTGCACATGCTCTTCTACCGTGATCTGTTCGCCGCCGCACTCGAGCGTCGGCCGGATCAGGCGATGTGCGCCCTGGCGAAAGCCATCACGTCCTTTCGTATGCCGGGTGCGGAGATGGCCGGCTTCCGGCGCCTGACCGTGCAGGTCGCGGTGGCCGGAATCTACGACCAGCAAGTGCACCACAGAGACGTCCTTCTGCCGCTCCTGCGTCATCTGCGGGTGTGGCGGTTGCCGGGACTCTCGGCGTCGGGGGAGATCGCCCGCGAGCACATCTCCCAGTACGTGCAGAAGTTGGGCGAGGCCGGTGCGCGTTTCGATGAACGCCGCAGCCGTCTGAGAGGGAAGCCGGGGGATCCCTCACCGGCTCTGCCTGTTCCATGACCGCCGTTCCACCGACACCCGCACGGGACATGCGTCGGACGGCTCCCGCACGAGTCGCCACCACGGCATACAAGGACACGTTCTCGATGTTGACTCCACGTACTGTCACAGCCAGGCGCCCGTGGGCGGGGGCCCGCCGATGAAGGTCACCGGAGCCATCCGTGTCGCAGGCGCCGTGCAGCTGCTTCCTGGTGTTCTCCATCTGCCGCCGGCCCGTTCGCCCGCCGGAGCACGGGGCGGCACCGGGACGCCCGTGGACGTCGTGCAGCGAAGGCTGAGCGGTCCGCAGATGGCACAGCAGGTGACGGTCTCCGCGCTGGACCAGGCGGGTCTGGCGGCCGAACAAGTGCAGCTGCTGCTGCTCGCGTCCGGCTTCGACAACGGTGACGAATGGCGGCTGGCACCCTTCCACCTGGCGCGCGCCTGCGGTGCGGTGCGCGCGACCGTCCTGGGGCTCCAGCAGATGTCGTCCGGCGGAGCCGCCGGTGTCGAGCACGCCGTCGCGCGGATGATCGCCGATCCCGCCGTGCAGCACGCGGTGGTGGTGGCCGGTGATTCCTTCGCCGGCCTTCCGGCGGAGCACTGGACCAGTGCCAGCGGTGAGGGAGTGGCACTGGAGGACGGAGCAGCAGCGGTCGTGCTGAGCCGTACCGTGCCCGGCCGGCTCCACGTCCGCGCGGTGACCTCTTGCGGAGCCTCCATGGTGTCCCTTCCGGCGACCTCGGACGCGGCTCCCGCGGATCGGCGGCCTGCGGACGGGGGCACGGTCAAAGAGCACCTGGCGCACGCCTTGGAGATGCGCCGGCTCATCAGCACCGCGATCCGGCGGGCGCTGGACGACATCGGCACGGAGCCGGGTGACCCCTCGATCGCGAGCGTGCGTCTGCCCCGCCTGGGGCAACCCTTCCTGCGCGCGGCGGTCCTTCCCGCACTCCCGCCGGATCTGAGGGCGAAGGTCAGCACCGCCGGACAGGACACGGGACACCTGGGCGCCGGCGATCTGCTGGCCGACCTCGCCACCCTGCACGCCGAAGAACCGTCCGGTGTGCGCGTCTCCCTGTTGTTGTCCCTGGGCACCGGCATGACCGCCAGCTGCGTGGTCGTCCAGAACACGGGCGCACTCCTCTCCTGAACACCTTGTCCACCGCACCGCCCCTAGGAAGGACTTCCGTCATGTCTCCCATGCTGAACCTGCTCATCAGCACCCTCACCGACCACTTCGGCAAGACCGCCGGAGACTTCGGACCCGGCACGCGGCTGGAGGAGCTGGACATCGACTCCATCGCGATGCTGGAACTGCTGACCATTCTGGAGGACGAGCACGACCTGCGTATGCCCGACGACATCACCGCGCTGAAGGGCAACCCCACCCTGAGCGAGGCCGCGGACTTTCTCGACAGCCTGCAGCCGAGCGTGGTCCCTCCCACCGCAGTGAGCAAGGCGGACGCGGTATGAGTGCCGATGCCGTAGCGGTGACCGGCCTGGGCATGGTCACCGCGGGAGGTCCCGATGTATCCAGCACCTGGGAACGCATCATCCAGGGCTCACCCACCGCCTCCGACGACCCACAGTTGCAGGGCCTTCCCGTCACCTTCTCGTGTCGGGCCGAAACCTTCCGCCCCGAGGAGATCCTCGGACGCAACTACACCTGGCGCATGGACCGCTTCATCCAGCTCGCCCTGGCCGCGGCACGGGAAGCGGCCGCCCACGCCGCACTGAAGAGCGACACGGTCGACCCGGTGCGCCTGGGCGTGATCATCGGCGCCAGCGGAGGTACGGCCGCCAACGGAGCCGCCTGGAAGAAGCTCTTCGACAACCGCCCGCAAGGCATCTCACCCACGACGATTCCCGGCGGTTCGGCCAACATGGCAGCCGGTGAGGTCAGCCTCGACCTCGGCGCCCAGGGCCCCGGCTTCTGTGTCAGCACCGCGTGCGCCTCCGGCTCCTCCGCCATCAGCCTGGCCCGCGACCTGCTGCGCTCCAACGTCTGCGACGTGGTCGTGGCCGGTGGCAGCGACTCCGCCTGCTCGCCCCTGGCGGCGGCCAGCTTCGACAAACTGCGGGCACTGTCCCGCCGTAACCACGCGCCGCGGGCGGCCAGTCGGCCCTTCGACGCCGACCGCGACGGCTTCGTCCTCGCCGAGGGCGCGGCAGTACTGGTACTGGAGCGAAGCGAACACGCCCGTGCACGCCGCGCTCCCGTGCACGCCTACCTGGCCGGCGGGGCCATGGGATGCGACGCCCACCACTCCACCGCTCCGACCCCCGACGGCAGCGGCGCGGCGCGCACCATCACGGCGGCCCTCGACGCGGCCGGTATGGAGCCCCGCGACATCGACCACGTCAACACCCATGGCAGCGCCACCGAACTCAACGACCTCTCGGAAGCACGCGCACTGCGGACCGTCTTCGGGACTCCGCCGCCGGTGACGGCGAGCAAGAGCGTGCTGGGCCACTCCATCGCCGGAGCCGGAGCCATCGAGGCCGCCCTCACCGTCCTGACACTGCAGCACCAGCAGATCCCGCCGACGGCCAACCTCGACCGTGTCGACGACCGCATCGACCTGGACGTCGTGACCAAGGCCGCCCGACCGCGGGCCATGCACGCGGCGCTGAGCACATCGTTCGGGTTCGGCGGACAGAACGCGGCACTGATCTTCACCCGTGCCTGAACCCGGCCGTCGCAACGGCCCGCGCCAACACGCGCCCGGGCCCGGCCCATGCCGGCGGGCCTCGACCCACGCCGAGCAACGTACAGACGAGGACGGAACCATGGGACGAAGTGTCGTAGTCACCGGAGCCGGCAGCGGGATCGGCCTGGCGACCGCCCTGCGGCTGGCCGGCGCCGGGTACGAGGTCATCGCCACCGCACGCAGCACCGAGAAGGCGGAGAAACTCGCCGCACGCGCCGAAGAGCGCGGCCTGCACCTCCAGACCCTGGCGCTGGAGCTGACGGACGCGGACGCCTGCCATGCCGTCTTCGCCGAGATCGCCGAACGGACCGGCGGCGGCCCGTGGGCGGTGGTCAACAACGCCGGTGTCGTGACTCCCCGAGCCGTCGAGGACGTCACAGAGGCCGACGCGCGGAGGGTCATGGACGTCAACGTGCATGCTCCGGCCCGCATCGCCCGGCTGGTCCTTCCGGGCATGCGCAGCCGGGGCGAGGGACGCATCGTCAACGTCACCTCCATGGGCGGAAGGGTGTCGCTGCCGCTCAACGGCTGGTACTGCGCCAGCAAGTCCGCTCTGCGCGCGCTCACCGACGCCCTGCGCATGGAGAACGCCGCCCTGGGCGTCCACGCCATCCTGGTGGAACCAGGCTTCCACACCACCGCCCTCCTGGAGCACGCCGCGGAGGCTCTGCACGAACCCAGCACTGTGTGTGAGCAGTTCACCGCCAGCTACCGCGCCACCGCCGTCGCGCTGCGCAGCACCAGCCGCTATGCGAGCCCCGATGTCGCCGCCGCGGCGATTCTGCGGGCACTGCGGGCCCCGCGTCCCAAGGCGTGCTACCGGGCGGGGACAGCAGCACGGCTCAGCGTGGCCTCCAACGCGCTCCTCCCCACCGTCATGACCGATCGGACCAAGAAGAGTCTCGCGGGTCTGGCCCCTTCGCACCTCGGACTGCGTCGCCGCCTGGCGGGCATGGCCGGACTGCCGGGACTGTCCGTTCCTCAGCGGACAGACGGCTGAGCAGGCCGGCTCCGGGCCCGAGGACGCCCCGGACGTACGAGGGCAGTGCCGGTGCCTACGCCCGCGGGCGTCATCCCTGCCGTTCGGCCATGCTGCGTCCAGAGGCAGTTCAGCGGACTTCTTGGTGCAGCAGATCCCGCAGTTTCAGTGCCGCCGGCAGCGGTGCGGCGGGCAGCGCCACGTGGACGGTCCGGCGCAGATGCGGGTCGGTGAGTCGGCGCAGGACGAGTTCGTCGGGGACTGCCCGGGCGGCGAGCGAGGGGACCAGTGCCACCCCCAGCCCGGCGGCCGCATAGCCGAACTTCGCGGTCCACTCCGCGATCCGGATGATTTTCCTGGGGGTGAATCCCGCCCGGGCACAGGCGTCGGCGAGCATCGTCGGACGGTCGCCGTACGCGCTGTGGAGCCATGCTTCGTCGTGCAGTTCCCTCAGGTCGACGGCGTCGGCTCCGGCCAGGCGATGTCCGCGGGGGAGGGCCACGAACAGTTCGTCCTCGCACAGCACGGCCGTTGTGACACCGTCGGCCGACGGCAGACCGGACGGATAGTCGCTGACGACGGCGATGTCCAGCGTCCCGGCCGCCAGGCGCTCCATCAGCGTGTCCGTCCAGCCCTCCACCGCGACGACCTCGACATCCGGCCTCGCGTCCTTGAGTGTCCGCAGCGCGGTGGGCACCAGTGAGATGTTGGCGGTGGCGAACGCGCCCAGGTGCAGCAGTCCGCCGTACCCGGCGTGCAACACACGCAGTTCCCGCTCCGCCCGCGACAGCCGGTCGAGCACCTCCACGGCGTGCCGGTGCAGTGCGCGGCCCGCGGGATTGAGTCGCACGCCTCGGGGGAGCCGCTCGAACAGCGGCCCGCCCGCCTGCTGTTCCAACGCGGCGATACGCCGGGACACCGCGGACTGTGTGTAGTTGAGCTGGGCCGCGGCTCTCGTGAACGAACCGGTCTCGGCCACTGCCACGAGCAGCCGCAGCGCGTCGGTCTCGAACACCTCGCTCCCTTCCGAAGCGCTCCCTTGAGTTCCGTCATCCTTCCACGACTCATTCATTCAGCGCATGGGTGCCATGCGATCCAGTCGCTGGTGGAATGTCTGACGCCGTCCTAACGTCGTTGGGGAGCCGGTGAGGAGCGGGGCCCGCCTGGCCGAACTCCGAGGGGGAAACGTGTTGTTGTCGACGATGCTGGCCGATCTGGAGGAACTCGTTCTCTGCGAGTCCTTCTCGGCCGACCATGCGGCGGTGGCACGCAGCGCCGAGGTGGTCCGAGCCGTCGGGACCAGGCTGCTGGGTACCGCGCCGGAGACGATCGTGATCGACGGTGTGACCCATGTGCGGTGGGCCTTCGGCACCCCGCGGGTCCTGCTGCTGGGACACCACGACACGGTGTGGCCCATCGGCTCGCTCCGGGATCATCCCTGGTCGTCGGCCGACGGGATCGCTCGCGGCCCCGGAGTCCTGGACATGAAGGCGGGCCTGGTGCAGATGTTCCACGCGCTGGCCGCCCTGCCCTCCCTGGACGGGGTGTGCGTGCTGGTCACCGGGGACGAGGAGGTCGGCTCCACGACCTCCCGGCACCTGATCGAGGAGGCCGCGCGCGGGTGCCGGGCGACTTTCGTGCTGGAGGCGTCCGCGGACCCGAAGGGTGCGCTCAAGACGGCCCGCAAGGGCACTTCGCGGTACGAGGTGGTGGTGCACGGCCGCGCCGCGCACGCGGGTCAGGAACCGCACAAAGGAGTCAACGCGGCGGTCGAGGCCGCGTACCAGGTACTGGCCGTCGCCCGCCTCGGAGCCTCGACAGGTGTCGTCGGACCGGCCCACCCCGTACTGGGCTCCGCCACCGTCACGCCCACCGTGCTGTCGGCCGGCAGCGCGCGCAACACGGTGCCCGCGCTGGCACGGTTCTCGGTGGACGTACGCGTACCCACCCCGCAGACGCAGGACCTGATCGACGAGCTCATGCGGGGACTCACCGCGCGGACGCCCGAAGCCCGGCTCACGGTGCTGGGCGGCAGGCAACGACCACCCATGGAGCCGGCCTCCTCCGCGGAACTGTTCGCGCTCGCATCCCGGTTCGCCGCGGATCTGGACCAGGAACCGCTGCGCGGAGTGGCTGTCGGGGGCGCCTCTGACGGCAACTACACGGCGGCGGTCGGCTGTCCGACGCTGGACGGCCTCGGTGCCGTGGGCGCCGGCGCCCACGCGGACACCGAGTACGTCGACATCGCACGGATGATCCCTCGCGCACGACTGCTCGCTCGACTCATCGACCACACCATTAGCTGAGCGCCTTTACCGGGTCGCTCCCACACGAAGCCGAGGTCCTGCATGAGTACGCCGGTTTCCCTCTCCCCTGCAGTCGCCGGACTGGCTTCCCGCAACCGCCTGGGCCGACGTGAACGCACCTTCCTGCCGAAGAGGGAGGTGGCCGTGCAGGAGGGGCATCGCGGACTGTTCGTTGCCGCGTCCCTGGCGGGCATCGCCTGTCTGGCGACGGGAGGCGTCCTGCTGTGGGTCTTCGTGTCCTGGGCGTTCGCGCTGTACCCCCTGCTGATCACGGTGCTGGCCGTCGGTGCCCTGCTCCGGAGCCCCAACGCCCGTAAGAAGCTGGGTAGTCGACGTCTGTACCTCTTCGAGGACGGCATGGTCGCGGACATGGGCGCCGGGCGGCTGTTCGCAGTCCGCTGGGACCAGGCGGTCCACTACCAGGAGACCCTCAACCAGGTGGCCGCGTACAACGACTTGAGGACGACGCTCCAGAGCGCCCATACCTCGACCCTGCTGGCGCCGGGCGGGGTGAAGGTTCAGATCACCCACGCGTTTGCCGACCACGGCACCTGGGCGCCCCTGATCGCCCAGGCCATCGCCCGCGCTCAGGCCCAGCGGGTCTGGGAGTCGGTTCGCGAGGGACGGCGGGTGGCTTACGGTCCCTTCGAGCTGGACGCCACCGGCATCGCGACCAAGCGGCGGGGGAGGCTTCCCTGGTCGGCCGTCGCGGCGATCGATGTCCGCGAGGGCTCCATATTCGTCCGACAGCACGGTCAGCACGGTCAGCGCGGACAGCGCGGTCAGCAGGGACAGCCCAGGGCCTGGGCACACGCCCAGGTGAAGTCCGTGCCCAACTTCCTCGTCTTCCTGACCATCGCCTCGAAGCTTTACGAGGGGTGACACGCGCGGTGCCGGTCGGTCGAGGCGACGGCGACCGACCCAGGGACCAGCTAGCTCCGCTTCGGGCGGTAGGTCCGTCCGAAGCTGCGCGGACTGTCCTCGTAGATCTCCTCCAGTTCCCAGTCGATGCGGCGTCCGCCGGGGACGTCGAAGATGCGGGTGCCGTCGCCGAGGAACACCGGGGCGACGAAGACCTGCAGCTCGTCGATGAGGTCGTGCTCGAGTGCCTGCCGGGCGATGTCGGCGCTGATGATCTGCACATCCCGGTCGCCGGCGATCTCCTGAGCGCGACGGATCGCCTCCACGACGTCGCAGTTCAGCGCGACAATGGTCGGGTCGTCGGCGATCTCCTCCGGTCGGTGGGTGAGGATGAACTCGACTCCGGACCACGCGCCGCCGTATGCCTCGGACGTCGTGTCGTCCCGCTCGCCCTGCTGCGCTTTCGCCGCGTCGTAGCCGGCCCGTCCTGAGATGATCACTGCGACCTCTCGCGCCATTCGCTGTACGGTGCCCTCGGCCAGCGGTTCGCCGGCGGACATCCAGCTCATGTCGTGCCCCGGTCCGGCGATGAAGCCGTCGATCGAGCACGTGAACCCCCAGGCGACCTTTCCCATGCGTCCTCCTCATAGGCCGGCGGCCTTGTCGGCATCCGGTCCGGTGTGTCGGAGTGACCATCCTCCCTGAACGCCGTCGTCAACAAGTGCCTGAGATGCGAGGGCGCCGCCGTGTCGGCTGTGCAGATGAGTTCGGCGTCCTCGAACGGTCTGTCCAGTGACACGACCGTTCTCGACAGGAGTGCCATGTCCACCATTCAGCCAGTGATCGTGACTGCCGACCACGATGTTCTGCTCGGCTTCTACACGAAGCTGTTCGGCGCCGAGGAGACCTTCCGGATACCGGAGAAGGGCCCGGTCTTCTACCTCGGCTTGCGCATAGGTGACACCGACCTCGGGCTGGTGGCCAAGGCGGACGCGGGGACGGTGACCGCGTCGCGGATCCTGCTCAGCATCGGTGTCGACGACGTCGACGAGACGCTCGGCCGGGTGGAGGCGCTGGGCGGCTCGGTCCGAGGCGGTGCCAACGACATGCCGTGGGGACAGCGCGTCGCCCACATCCAGGACCCCGACGGCAACCCGGTGAACCTCACGCAGCCGATCCCGGCCCGCTGACGCTGCACCGCCGAAGCCCTGCGGCCTGCCGGTCCGCCATGTCTCCACGCAATCGGTCGGCCCTCTTGTGTATCGATCGGTACGGAAGGTGTTACTGTTTCTTCGGTACCGATCGGTACTCAAAGTTCTGGAGGTCATGACCATGGGGCAGCTCGAAGGCAGGACAGCAGTCGTCACCGGGGGCAGCACCGGGATCGGCCTGGCGACCGCGAAGCGCTTCGCGGCCGAGGGTGCGCACGTGTTCATCACCGGCCGGCGTGAGACCGAGCTGGAGAAGGCGGTCGCCGCGATCGGCAACGCCACCGCGGTGTCCGGTGACGTCGGCGTCGCGGCCGACGTGGACCGCCTGTACGAGCGCGTACGGGAGCACGGGCAGGGCCTGGACGTGCTGTTCGTCAACGCGGGCATCAACCACATCGCGACGTTGGACGAGCTCACCGAGGACATGCATGACGCGGTCTTCGACACCAACGTCAAGGGCACCTTCCTCACCGTGCAGAAGGCCCTCCCGCTGCTCAACGACGGGGCTTCGGTGATACTCACCGCTTCCACGGCCGCCGAGGGAGGCGCGGCGGGCATGAGTGCCTACGGGGCATCGAAGGCTGCCGTGCGGGCGTACGCCCGCGCCTGGGCCGACGAGCTGGGCGGCCGGGGCGTCCGGGTCAACGCGATCTCGCCGGGTCCGGTGGACACCCCGATGTGGGTCGAGGCTTTCGGCGACCGCGCCCAAGAGATGATGGAGAACGTCGCGGCCGGTCTGCCCTCCAAGCGGGTCGCCGACCCGGACGAGATCGCCGCCGCCGTGACCTTCCTCGCCTCGTCGCACAGCAGCTTCGTCTACGGCGCGAATCTCTACGTCGACGGCGGAATGAACCAGATCTGAACACGTACGTCCGCTCAGCCGATGCCCGGCATGGCCGGGCATGACAACACACCGCACTTGATCACCATGCGAATGCATCCGATCCGGGACACCGGGAGGCAACCATGTCCGACGCCGAACTGCGTGACTTCTTCCAGCGCTACATCGACGCGCTCAACGCTCATGAGTTCCACCGCATGACCGAGTTCATCCACGACGAACTCGTCATGAACGGCCACCCGGTGACGCGGGACGACGTCATCGCGGAACAGCGGAGCCACACCGACGCGGTCCCGGACTTCACCTGGCGGGTCAAGGACCTCGCGATCGACGGTGACCGAGTGGCGACCCGTCTCCACAACCAGGGCACGCCCGCGAAGGAGTGGTTCGGCGTGCCGCCCACCGGCGTCACGGTCGAGTATGCGGAGTACGCCTTCCACAAGGTGCGTGACGGGCGCTTCTACGAGATGAACTACCTGATCGACGCCCAGGCGGTGCAGCGACAGCTGGCCGCCTGACCTGCTTCTTACGGCCCGTCCGGGCCAACTGCGTGGTAACGGTGTGCCGGGGAGGACGGCTGTCGCAGTCGGCATCCGCGACCGACACCCGGCGGCAGCGAAAGCCAGGAACCGGCGAGTTCGGTGAGCAGTTCGAAGGCCAGAGCGTCAAACGTCGGTGTGCCATCGCTGTATGTGTTCACCATCATCAGCACAGCCGTGCCGCTCGTCCGCTCGAACGCCGCACAGGTGGTGAAACCGTAGGTGCCACCGTTGTGCCACATCATCGTCCGGCCGTCGGACAACGTGCCGAAGTGCCAGCCGAGTCCCAGCCGCAGGCCCGTGGCGGGGTCGGTGAAGTGGCGTCGCTGCGTCAGCTCGATCGCATCCCGCAGCGGCGAGCGCTTTGGACGCAGCTGGGCATCCAGGTATCGCAGCATGTCGTCGGCGGTGCTGTACATCGAGGTGCCCGCACCGCTGAGGACGGGGTCGCGCCAGTCGGGAACCGCCTCCCCGGCCATATGACCGACGGCCTTTCGGGCGGCCATGTCCGGCCGCAGCGTCGTGGTCGTGTCCGACAGGCCCAGCGGTGCGGCCACCCGGCGCCGCAGCATCGCGTCCACGCCGTCGAAGGCCAGCGTCTGGCCGAGCAGCCCGAAGCCCAGGTTCGAGTATGCGTACCCGCTGCCCGGCTCTCTGTCCAGCGGGGTCTGGGGCAGTCCGACGGCCAGGTCCTCCAGCGTGTAGTGCGCGTACGGGTTGTACGGGTCAGCCCCGGCCAGGAGGTTGGCGGGGAGGCGGGGCAGGCCGGAGGAGTGGGTCGCCAGGTCGTGCAGGGTGATCCGCCGGGTCTCCCCGCGCGGGACGGTGAACCCGGGCGGCAGGGTGAGCGGCGTGTGCAGACGCACCGTGCCCGCACGTACCGCGCACGCCAGCGCGGTGGCGGTGAGCGTCTTGCCGATCGAGCCGAGCTGGAACACGGTCCTGCCGTCGGGGGCGGGGCCGTTCTGACGGGCACCGGCCACATACCGCCGGCCACCGCGGATGACACCGAACAGCGCGCTCGGAGCGCCGGCGGCCAGCGCGCGGTCGAGACAGGACTGCACCCGCGCCGCCAGACCGTCCCCGGCGGCCATGGCCCTGCCCGGTATCAGCGCCACGCCGGCCGCGGTCGCCACCACGCCCAGCACCCTTCGTCGATCCACGATCCACTCCTCCGTCACCCGGTACGGTGTGCGGACGCGCACGCCGAGGTCGAGTGAAGCGGCTTCGGCCGCCGACATCAACAGGCACATGGGGCGCGTCCACTGAAGTGGACCAGAGCCGGCACATGATGCTCGAACCGGTACCGGCCGGGGCGGTCAGACACGCCGTGGTGGGCCCGTCAGCCTGCGTACCCCCCAGACCGCCACGCCCGCCGCCAGGAGGGGAGGCACGCGGCGGTGATCAGGGGGACGAGTCGCGTCATGTCCTCCTGGAAACCCAGCAGATCGGCGAACGGGGTCGCCCGGCCCATCTCGGTCCAGGCCGAGGCGAGACCGCGGGCGTCGTTCTGGGCGAGGCTGCTGAGGACCATGACGCCGAGCGAACCGTCACCCCACTGCCCGGGGCTGCCGCCTTCGGGCGCGCGGTCCAGGCCGCGAACATCGCCTGGAACCATGAGGACGACCTCGCACGGGGTGTGGACCTGGACATCTTCCACACGACACTGTCCGCCCTCCAAGACGGAACTCCCCTGGACAGGGCGGCCATTACGACCCTCGGTGAGCGGTATGCCGTCGCTGAATGACGGTTTTCCTTCTCTGCGGTGAAGAAGGAGTGGGCGACGCACTCGGCCTCGCCCTTGCGAGCGAGATGATCTCAAGCGCGCGCGGTCAGTAGTTTTTCCATTCGTCCAGTACGTAGTCCAGTACGGCCGGGTCCATCAGCGTGCTCGGACGCACGTCCTGGCGGCGGCGGTCCACGGGGAAGACCGCGGCGGCCTTCAGGACCGCCTCGTCCAGGTAGCGCAGTTGCGGGGCCTCCGGTGCCAGCCGCAGCGGCGGGGGCGTGTCGCCGCCCCGGGTGGCCAGGACGAAGCCCCAGTTGCCGAAGCTCGGTACGTCGACCTGGAACTCGGTGGTCGCGTAGCCCGCCGTCTCGATCGTCTTCGCGATCGACCAGTACGTCTTCGGCGCGAAGAACGGCGACCCGCTCTGCACCATCACCCTGCTCCGCGGCGTCAGCACCTGGCCGAGCAGGTGGTAGAACTCCACCGAGTACAGCTTGGCCAGCGCCGCCGTGTCCGGGTCGGGGAAGTCGATGACGACCGCGTCGTACTGCTGCCGGGCGTCGCGCAGCCAGTTGAAGGCGTCGGCGTTGACGACCTCGACCCTCGGGTCGTCCAACGCCTCGTCGTTGAGGTCGCGCAGGGGCTCGAAGTCGAGCCCGAGCCGGGTCATCGCCGGGTCCAGTTCCACGAGAGTGACGTGCTGTACGTCGTCGTAGCGCAGCACCTCGCGCAGGGCGAGCCCGTCGCCGCCGCCCATGATCAGCACGTTGGCGCGGGAGCCCGCGAGCGTGGGGTGGACGAGGGACTCGTGATACCGGTACTCGTCGACGGAGCTGAACTGGAGATCACCGTTCAGGAACAGCCGGATGTCCGGTTTGCCGGTGAAAGCGGTGGAACGGGTGACGACGATCTCCTGGTACGGCGTCGTCTCCGCGTGGACGATCGGGTCCCGGTACATCTGCTGACGCGCGGTCATCTCCAGGTCGTCCGCGAGCGCGTACGTCGTACCGAGCACGGCCAGGACCGCCGTGACCCCCGCCAGCAGGGCGTTGCGCACCCAGCGCCGCAGCTGCCGCCGGAAGATGAACACCACCACGATGACCCCGGCCACCGCGTTCACCGCGCCGACCACCAGGGTGCCCTTCAGCTGGCCGAACGTCGGCAGGAGCCACAGCGGGAAGCCCAGGCCGCCGACCAGCGCCCCGATGTAGTCGACGGCGAACATGTCGGCGACCGCGCTGCCCGCCTCCTGCCGCCGGATCCGCTGAAGCATGGTCATCAGCAGCGGGATCTCGGCGCCGATCAGCACCCCGACGGCCACCGCGACCATGATCATCGCCGGGGTGTACAGCTGGAGCCAGGCGAACGCCGAGTACAGCACCAGCACCGACAGCCCGCCGACCAGCGCCAGCACACCCTCCACGAGCGCGAACGCCCCCACCGCCCGGCGGCGCAGCGGTTTGGCGGCGAGGGATCCCACTCCCATGGCGCACACCATCACCGAGATCACCACGGAGGTCTGGAGCACCGAGTTGCCGATGAGGTAGCTGCCCAGCGCGGTCAGGGCCAGCTCGTACACCAGACCGCAGGCCGCGCAGAGGAAGACGGCGAACAGCAGCAGGAAGCGAGCCCCCCGGGTGTGCCGGACGGCCGGGGGGCGGGAGGGCTCCACGGCGGTCTCGCGGCCCTGCACGGTGGTGGCGCTCATCGAGGGGCGCCGCTACGAGATCGCCGCGCCGACCATGAACCCGGTGCCCAGGTACATGCCGGCCTGGACCCAGGCGGCGGGGTGCGGACGGGCGTCCTGGTCGTCGAGGACGACCGCGCCCATCTGGCCCGGCGTGAACACACCGATCACGATGCCGACGACGGTCATCACCAGCACCCCGGCCAGGCCGTACAGCAGCGTGCTGATCAGGCCGTAACCGAGACCCTGCTCGGACTCGCTCGCCTCGATGGCCTTCATGATGACCAGGCCCACGGCGACGGACTGGCTGCCCAGCAGGACGGCCGCGCCGCGGTTCCGGTCGGTCCATACCACGTGGTACAGCTTGCCCGGCGTGACGAGGTCGAGGGCGATGAAGCCGACGGCCATCACGACGAGGCCCACGATTCCGTAGAGCAGGGCTTGGCCGGTCGACTCGAAAATCTCGGTCACTGCGGTGCCTTTCTTGGTGGCGGGGTCGGGGCGTGATCCGGTGCTGTGCGGGAGGAGCGTGGGAGGCGTCGGGAGGCGATCCGGCCGGTCACCCGGTGTTACTTGCCCTCGCCGGGGCCGCCGCCGCGGAAGCTCTCGCTGTCCGGGTCCGGCCAGTTGGTGAGGTGCCGCTGGTGGCGGTGGTAGCCGTTGCGGTAGTCCTCGATCTCGATCAGGCTGCCGCTCCGGTGCGGCGAGACGGTGACCATGTCGTCGCCGTAGCGCAGGAACTCCATGCGGTCCCCGGAGGCACGGTCCTGTTCCTTCCGCTCGCTGCGGATCGCCTTGGCGACCTGGCTCGGGCTGCTGTCCGCATCGCGCCAGCCCGCTCCGGACGGGGTGTACGTCTTGCTGATCCACCCGCGCGGGACCGCGTTGTTGTCCCCGTTGTCCCCGTCGCTGGAGCATGCGGTGAGCAGGGTCGCGGTCAGCACGGCCGCCACCGCTGCGCGGACGAGTCGGGCGCTGTTCATCGGGCCTCCAGCCGGCTGTACGTCGATACGATCTGGCCGTTCTGCGGATACGTGTGCCAGGTGCGCCACAAGAGCCCGGTTCCGTACGGCCCTTCGGCCGTCTCGACGACCACCGCGGTGACCGCCTCCGGGGAGCCGGGGAAGACTCCGCACAGGCTGTGCTCGGCGTCGGCGGCCCGGTCGAGGACCTGCGTCACCTGGGTGCTGAAGTCCTCGGAGGTCAGTCGGCGGGTGGTGGCGCCGAACTCGTAGACCCGGCCCGGCAGATGGCGGGTACAGGTCTCCGGCAGGCCCTTCACGGCGCCCTGCAGGCAGGCCACGGTCTCTCGCACGGGACCGGCGAACACCTGGTGCGAGGCCCCGAGCAGCCGTAGCCGCACATCGAGTCCGCCGAGCGACACCACACGCTCTGCCAGCGCCGGACGCTCCGTCAGGTCGAGCGAGAAGCAGAGTTGATCCGCATCCGTGTCCAGATAAGGGGCGTCCAGAGAAACGGCGTTCACACGGTCCCCCGGTCGTTTTCTGCCATGATCGGCGCCCGAGTATGACACAGGTGTTCGTGGGGCTTGAAGGGCGGGGGCGGGGCGGAGTGAAAAGCCTTTCCTGCGCGTGCTCCGCTCCGGGCACCCGACATGGACAGTTGTGCGGGACGTCCGGGAGGCCGGGGAAGCGGGGCAGTAGGCTTTCGCAGCAGGATGTCGGTGTTGTCTCTTATGGGGACGATGGGGAGAACGCTGTGGTTGATACCTCGGTCGAGACGGCCGTCGTGGGCCGCTGCCTGATCGGGAGGGTCAGCGGCGAGATGGATCACGCCAGTGCTCCGACGCTGCGGGCGCGGTTTCGGGAACTGATCGTGCAGGGCAACCGTTTCATCGTGCTGGATCTGTCCGAGGTCCCGTTCTGTGACTCAGCGGGACTGAACGTGCTGCTGGCGGCGTGGCGGCAGGCGGACGCCGTGGCGGCCGTGCTGGTGCTGGCATGTGTGCCCGCAGGGCTGCGGCGGGTCCTTCGGATCACTGGGGCCGATCAGGTCCTGCGGGTCTACGACACCGTCACCGACGCGCAAGCCGCAGTCAGCGGCTGAACGTCCCCCCGAGGGGGTCGAACCCCCCGAGGGGGCGAGGCGTCGGGCAGGGCGCCGCACGGGCCCTGCCCCGGCACCCAGCCGACCTCCGGCGCCTGTTCTCCCACGCCGCCCGGACGTCGAACGGCAGCGTGACGCCGGCCGCCGCGGGAATTGTCCGCGCGGACGACCCGCGGACCGCCAGCCTCGGCATGGCGCTGATCAGCGCCGACGAGCCGCGTCCGCTCCCTGGCGAGCGAAGCCGGTGACGAGCCGGACGTCTGCCGACCGCCGGGCGAGACCGGTGGTTGCGCGGGCCAAGGAGAGTCGATCAGTCGTCCCCCTCCGCGCGGACACGATCCGCGACACCCACGGTCAGCGCCTCCGCCTGCTCCTCAAGGTTCCATTTCCCGTCGCGGTACGCGTGGTTGCTGATCCAGAACACCAGGACGCCGTCGCGCAGGGACCGGCTCACCAGCCCCAGGGACCAGTCGTTGCCGCCGTCGTGCCAGGCGAGAGGGCCGTCAGGGGTGTCACGGATGCTCCAGCCGTAGCCGTACGAGCTCTCTGATCCCGGTTCTGACAGGCGCGGTTCGAAGAGCTTGTCCCTGGCGTGCGCCGGCAGGATCTCGTCACCCAGGAGCGCACGGTGCCAACGGAGCATGTCGTGGGCGGTGGAGAGCATGCCGCCGTTGCCGCGCAGGTTCCAGTACGGTCCGTCGGCGGCCCAGGGATGGTCGAAGGGCCTGCCCTGGCTGCGGCCCTTGCTGTCGTACTCCACCGCGACGAGGTGTCGCGGCCAGCGGGGCAGCACGTATCCGGTCTGCTCCATCCCGGCCGGGGCGAACAGGTGCCGGGCCAGGAACCGTTCGTACGTCTCCCCGGACGCCTCCTCGACGATCGCGGCGAGCAGGCTGTAGCCGGTGTTGGAGTAGTGGAACTCCTTGCCCGGGGCGGACCGCAGCTCCGACGCCAGGGCTTGGCGCACCAACTCCTCCCGTGACACGGGGTCGTAGTCGTCGCCGAGCCCTTCGACCAGACCCGACCCGTGTGTGAGCAGGTGCTCGATCGTGATGCCGCGCTTGTCCTCCGGCACGGGCCGCCCGTGTCCGAGGAACCGGCTGATCGGATCACTCAGCCGGAGCCGGCCCATCACCTCCAGCTTCACGATCGCGGCCGCGGTGAACTGCTTCGTCATCGACATGACGTCGTACACGGTCCGGCAGCTCGCGGGGGTGCCGGCGGCGCGGTCCGCTGCGCCGAACCCGCCGCAGTACGTGAGCTCTTCGCCGCGGGCGGCCATCACGGTGCCGCCGGCCCCCGCGGGCAGGGTACGGCGCAGAAAGTCGGCGACCGACTCGCCGTCGCGGGACTGGGACTTCGGAGAGCGCACCGACGGCTCCCCGGCACCGGACCCTTCGGCGCACCCGCCGAGGATCAGCAGCACACCGACGGCAGCGGCGACGGCCGTACGGCGGCGGCGGTGACGGCGATGCCGATCGTGATGGCGAAACCTGGTCGTACCCACATGACCTCCAACGTCGGGAATCCGCACCGAGGTTGACCACCGCTCCCGCCGTTCCTCAAGGCATGATGGTGTTCGAGCTTGTGCGAGCCCGTGTACGTCCAGGTCAACAGGGGGACCACGATGACCACCGCACCGCCCACACCGCCGGACACCGACGCGGTCGCCTTCGTGGCGGCGCTCCGACACCTCAAGACGTGGTCGGGCCTCAGCTACCGCCAACTGGAACGCCGCGCGGCAGAAGCGGGCCATGTCCTGCCCTACTCCACGGCGGCGACCATGCTCGGCAGGGACCGACTGCCCCGTGCGGAACTGGTCGCCGCGTTCGTGGCGGCCTGTGGGGTGCGGGCGGACGAGGCCGAGGAGTGGCTGGACGCACGCGTGACCATCGCCTGCGGACGGCCCGCCGAGACCGTGCGCACGACACCGAACAGAGGGCTCCGGCGCCCCCGCTGGGCCTTCGTCCTCGCTGCGGCGCTCGCCACCGCGCTACTCGGCGGGGCATCGGCGGCAGGCGCCTTCATCGACGACATCGAGGTCGAAAAAACACGAACCTCGCTCCACCTGCCCGGTTGAGGCCGGTAACGGTCCCGGATACGACGTCGAGCCGTGGATCGGCATCCCCGGCGATCGGGAGCGCTCCCAAGCCGGGAGCGCTCCCACCTTCGGAGGCTCCCGGCCTACGGGGCGCCCCCGTCGTGCGGACAGCCGCTCAGCGGGTGACGGCGCAGGCGTCCCCGTTGAGGGTGAACCGTGGCGGTGGCGAGGAGTCGCCGGTGTGCTCGGCGAGATAGCCGAGGGTGACGCTCGCGCCCGCCGCGATCGTGGCGTTGTGCCCGGCGTCGGCCGCCGCGATCGTGTTGCTGCCCTGGACCAGGTCGGTGTTCCAGTCGGAGACGACGGTCTGCCCGAGGGCCAGCGGGAACGCGAGCGTCCAGCCGTTGACAGGGGCGTCGCCCGTGTTGGTCAGGGTGAGGTCGACCGTCGTGCCGGTGCTCCAGGAGCGTACGGTCCGCTCCACCCGGCAGGTGGGCTCCTCGTGCGCGAACGACACCCGGTGCAGGCCGCCCGGTAGGTCGTTGACCACGTAGAACTCGCCTTCCGCCGAGGTTCCGATCGATGTCACCTGGGTGGGCATCTCACCGATCTCGGCCTGTTCGTAGCCGCCCGTGCCGTCGGGGCGCAGCGCCCATACGGTGGAGGAGCAGTAGTCGGTGGCGATGTACGTGCCGCCCACCAGGTCGGCGTACTCCCGGCCGCGGTAGACATGACCGCCGATGACCGAACAGCCGCCGGTGTAGGGGGAGTAGGTGAAGACCGGCTCGGTGTACTCCTCACCGGGCGGACAGGTGCCGCCGGCGAACCTCTCCAGTCCCTCGTAGCAGGACCAGCCGAGGTTCGCGCCCCCTCGGCCGGGTGCGAGGTGGTCGACCTCCTCCCACCGGCCCTGGCCGACGTCGCCGATCCACAGCGAGCCGTCGGCGTTGTCGAAGGAGAACCGCCACGGGTTGCGCAGGCCGTAGAGCCAGATCTCGGCACGGGCGCCGGGGGTGTTCAGGAAGGGGTTGTCGTCGGGGACGCAGTAGGGGAGAGGTCCGCAGGCGTGGCTGACGTCGATCCGCAGGATCTTGCCCAGCAGGGTGTCCAGCCGCTGCCCGGCGCGCAGGGGGTCCGCGGAGCCACCGCCGTCGCCGATGCTCCAGTACAGGTTGCCGTCGGGACCGAACGCGAGCTGGCCGCCGTTGTGGTTGCTGAACTCGTCGTGCTCCTGGGCGAGCAGGACTTCGAGGCGTTTGTCGGCGAGGCGGTAGCGGGCGAGCGTGACGGCCCCGGCGGGCAGCGCCGTGTACGCCAGATACATCTCCTGGCTGTCGGCGAAGTCGGGTGCGAGGGCGATGCCGAGCAGCCCGCGTTCGTTGCCCGATTCGTCGACGGACGCGGTGATGTCCAGCAGCGGCGTGCGCTCCAGGCCGGTGTCCGGGTGGTAGACGCGGACGGTGCCGGACTTCTCGGTGATGAACAGCCGGCCCGAGCCGTCCTCCGGCGCGACGAGCGCGGTGGGCCTGCGCAGTCCGGAGGCGACCTGGGTCGTGGTGGCGCTGAGCGAGGGCAGGGGTACGGCCGGTGCGGCCTCCCGCGCTTTCGCCCGGTGCGCGGGGGCGTGCGTCGAGGTGGGGGGACCCGCTCCGAGGTCGGGGACCGCGGTGGCGGGCAGAGCGGTCAGGGCGGTCAGCAGGAGGGCCAGCAGAACTGGCCCGGTCCAGCGGCGTCGGGGCATGTCGGCTCCAGGGACGAGGTCGCTTGCGCGGCGGTGGTGCTGGTGCGGCGTGGCGGGTGCGCGGCCGGGCCACGGCCGACGCGACCGACGCGACCGGCCCGTGGGCACCGGCGTACGCGGTCCCGCCGGACGGCGTGCCGTGTCCGGCGGGACGGTCCGACGACCCGTCAGGTCAGCGGAAGTTCACGTCACTGCACAGGAAGTAGGTCTGGTCCATGTGCGATGCCTGCCAGATCGTGTAGACGACATGGCGACCGCTGTAGCCGGACGTGCTCACGGGGATCGTGTAGTTCTGGCTGGGCGCGTACCGGCCGGTGCGTGCCACCAGCTGGAGGTCGTTCCAGGTCAGGGGCTGCGTGGTGGGGTCGAAGCCCTGTCGGGTGACGTAGACCAGGAAGTAGTCGGCGCCGTGGCTGGCCTGGTCGTACAGCTTGACGTCGAAGGTGGCACCGATGTCCGTGGTCTTCCACGGGCCCACGGCGTCCAGCGAGTTGTAGCGGCCGCCCTCGGTCCGGCCGCCGCTGCACAGCTGACCGTTCGGGACAGCGGCCTGGAAGTTGCCGCCGGAGCCGTTGCGGTACAGGCCGTTCCAGTTCCACATGCCGTTGGGGTCGGCCTGCCATGCCTGCCAGCACATGGGGTCCTGCTGGGCCATGGCGGGGTTCTGGAAGTCGCTGCCCCAGCGGAGCCAGCAGCCGTAGTTGCGTGAGGCCGGATCGATGACCGAGCCGTGGGCGACGGCCGTACCGCTCCAGGGAATCACGCTGAGCAGCGCGGCGACGAAGGCGGTGAGAACGAGCGCCAGTCGACTCCGCATGCGTGAGACATGTACATGACAACGCATACTGTTCTTCTCCTCGGTGGGGGGAATGTCCTGTTCCAGGCGCGGGGCGGGGGTCGATGGAATGGGAGCGCTCCCGCGACTCCAGGCTGCGCGTCCCGAAACCGAGCGGCAACGTTTGTTTGCGCCACATTGGTATCCGTGTGGCGCGGTCGACCGTCCCTGTGGTCACGGCGGGGTGACGCTCGTGACCTGTTTGCGTGGATTCTCCGGTCACTGTCGGCCCGCTCCCCGCACGAGAACCACCGCACGCGCTACGGGGCCCCTCACGGCCGGCAGCACGGCAAGGGCGGCGCCGGACCGCGGGCACCGTCCGGCCCGGCTGCACAATGGGCAGTTCGGAGCGGCGCCGGATCCCGAACGGTCCTTTCGGGACAGCCTTGATCATCGGCGGCAGCGGGTTTCTCGGCACTGAGTCGGTCCCGATCGGCGACAGCGGGGCGCGCGACGGCCGAAACCCTCGCGTCCGGATTCCGGTGGCGCTGCGGCTGCCACTCGGCACCGACGGGACATCCGAGCACCCACGGGACATCCGGGACCCGGTCGGGAAAACCGATCGACAGAGGAGTCCACGCGGCACTGTGATGGCTCGGACCGCCCGCCGCACGGAGCGGGCCCACCGCAGGAGGTGCTCTTGACAGCCGGGAGAGCCACGGACCCCCGCCCCGCGATCGATGCCGCACTGGCCAGACGCCTGGTCGACACGCAGTTCCCGCGGTGGGCCGAACTGCCTCTGGAACTGCTCGACCCGGTCGGCTCCGACCATGTGATCTACCGGCTGGGCGAGGATCTGGCCGTCCGGCTGCCCCGCCACGAGGGGGCCGTCGGACAGGCCAGAAAGGAGTCCGAGTGGCTCCCCAGGCTCGCCCCGCACCTGCCGTTGGCCATCCCGGTACCGGTGGAGGTGGGGGAGCCCGACTTCGCGTATCCGTGGCCGTGGGCGGTGACCCGTTGGCTGGACGGCGAGGTGGCGACCGCCGAGGCCCTGTCCGACTCGTCCCGGGCTGCCGCCCAACTGGCGGAGTTCCTCACCGCACTTCAGACATTCGTTCCCGATGACTCCCTGGTCGAGGACACCCGCGAAGACCTCACCGGTCGGCCGCTGGGCGACCGGGACCGCGCGACACGGGCCGCCATCGCGGAGGTCGACGGCGCGTTCGACGCCGCCGCCCTGACCGAGCTGTGGGAGGCGGCGCTGAGCGCCCCCGGATGGGACGGCCCGCCGGTCTGGTTCCACGGCGACTTCCATACCGGCAACCTGCTGACCGTCGCCGGCCGCGTCAGCGCGGTCATCGACTTCGGCGGGCTCGGCATCGGCGACCCGGCCTGTGACCTGATCATCGCCTACACCCTGATGTCCGCCGGCAGCCGGGCCGCCTTCCGCGCCACCCTCGGCGTCGACGACGCCACCTGGACCCGGGGCCGCGGCTGGGCGCTGGCCACCGGCCTGAACGCCTACACCTCCTACGCGGCCGTCGATCCCCGCGTCGCCGCGCAGACCACCCGCCAGATCACCGAGGCTCTGATCGGCTGACCGGCCGTCCCCGTACGTCACCGCGGCGCCGGACGCCGAGGCCGGCCGCTTGCTCGGTGACCGCTTCCGCCGATGGCCGCCTTCGCGGGCGCAGGTGCAGGTCAGGCGCAGGTGTAGAGGCGCATGTACGCGGTCAGGGCGTGAGCGGCGGCACCTGCACCAGGCCCGACTGGTAGGCGATGACGACCAGTTGGGCGCGGTCGCGGGCGCCCAGTTTCGCCATCGCGCGGTAGATGTGGGTGCGCACGGTCAGCGGGCTGAGCGTGAGTGTCTCGGCGATCTCGATGTTGGACTTTCCCTCGGCGGCCATGGCCATCGTTTCGCGTTCGCGAGCGGTGAGTTCCGACAGCTGACCCGCGGAAGCGAGCTGCGTGTCGGGGGCGGGTGTCATGAGGAAGTTCGCGATGAGGGTGCGGGTCGCGGTGGGGGACAGCAGGGCCTCGCCGGAGGCCACCGTACGCAGGCCGTCCAACAGGGTGTCGGTGGTGACGTCCTTGCCGAGGAAGCCGCTGGCACCGGCGTGCAGAGCCCTGGCGACGTAGTCCTCGGTCTCGAAGGTGGTCAGGATGAGGATGCGGGTGGCGGACAGGTCCGGGTCGGCGCAGATGGCGGACGTGGCGGCGAGGCCGTCCACCCCCGGCATCCGGATGTCCATGAGGACGATGTCGGGGTGGTGGGCGCGGGTCAGGGCGACCGCCTCCGCGCCGTCGGAGGCTTCACCGACCACGGTCATGTCCTCACAGGAGTCGACCAGCATCCGGAAGGTCGCCCGTAGCAAGGTCTGGTCGTCGGCGAGCAACACCCTGATGGTCATGCCTTTTCTCCTGTGGAGTCGGCTGCGGCTTCCGAGGACGTTTCCGGTGTGGTGGGCGACAGCGGCAGGCTGGTCGCGACCTCGAAGCCGCCTCCTGGGCGGGGTCCCGCGTGGAAGTCGCCGCCGACGGTGTGGGCGCGTTCGCGCATGCCCATGATGCCGAAACCCTGGCCCGGCGCGGCCGCGGCGACCTCGGCGGTGCCGGACGGCTCGTCGTTGGTGACCGTGATCAGCAAGCGGGGTTCCTGGTACGCGAGATGTACGTGTGCGGAGTCCGCGGCGGCGTGCTTGGTGGCGTTGGTGAGAGCTTCCTGCACGATCCGGAACGCGATCAGGTCGACGCCGGAGGTGAGCGGACGGGGCTCGCCCGTCGTGGTGACCGTGACGGTGAGGCCGGCGGACGCACACGTCGAGACCAGCTCGGGCAGCCGGGCGAGGCCAGGAGAGGGATCCAGCGGTGCGGAGGCCGGGGCGCTGTTGTAGCGCAGCAGTCCCAGCGTGGCCTTGAGCTCGCGCAGTGCGGAGGACGTGGTGTCGGTCAGGCTGGTGAGGATCTTCTTCGTCTGCTGCGGATTGGTGAGTGCGAAGTGGGCGGCCGTGCCTGCCTGGGCGTTGGCGAGGGCCAGGTGGTGCGCCACGACGTCGTGCAGCTCGCGGGCGATGCGCATGCGTTCCTCGGTGACCCGCAGCCGTGCCTCCTCGTCCCGGGTCCGCTCGGCATGTTCGGCGCGGGCCTGCACCGACGCCACGTAGGCGCGCCGCAGTCTCGTCATGCTGCCGGCGGCGAGCGGCAGCAGCAGCCAGAAGCAGTAACCGATGGACCGGGGTACGGGGGAGGAGGCGTACGTGGGGTCGAAGATCGCTGACGTGGCCATCAGAGCCGCCGCCGCGGTGACACTGTAGAGGCGTGCGGTCCTGAGGCCGGTGTGCGTGGTCAGCCAGTACATCGCCGCCATGACCGGGGCCAGCAGCAAGGGAGTCAGTACGTACTCCAGCGCGGTGACGACCACGATGCACACCACGTTCACGACGGTGACGGTCCGCGGATGGCTTCGATGTCTGAACAGAGCGAGACACGAGGTGCCCATGACGAGCAGGACGGTCGTGTCCCGCCGCGGTGGGGCAGCGCCGGGCCTGGTCAGACCACTGCCCACGATCGCGCAGGCCATCAGCACCAGGACGAGGACCGCGTCGACGACGCGAGGATGACGGTCGGCGTATCGCTCGAAACGGTCGGTGTAACGCTCTGGACTGGTACTCATACAGGTTCTCCGGTCGGTGCTGGAACACGTCGCTGTCCGCCCAGCGGACGGCTGCCGGGGCCCGCCCGTGTCATCCAACACGTGCGGGCCCCGGCAGAGAAGAAGCGGTGGTGTCAGGTGCGGGACACTTCCCGGCCGGTCGTCGTCCCGACCGGCTGCACGTCTGCCGTGGTGGGCAGACGGCTGAGGGCGTCACCCTCCACGTCGACGCGGGGCAGCAACCGGTCGAGCCGGCCCGGCAGCCACCATGCCTTGTCGCCGAGCAGGGCGAGAACGGCGGGCACGATCGCCATGCGTACGACGAAGGCGTCGAACAGGATCGCCGAGGCCAGCCCGAACCCGATCATCTTGATCATGGAGTCGCTCTCGGCGATGAATCCGGCGAAGACCGCGATCATGATGAGGGCGGCGGCCACGACGACCCGTGCGCTGTGCCGGAACCCACTGGTGACGGCCTCGTGGGGCGATTCACCGTGGACGTACGCCTCGCGCATCCGGGAGACGAGGAAGACCTCGTAGTCCATGGCCAGGCCGAAGACGATGCCCACCAGGAAGATCGGCATCAGGCTCATGATGGGGCCGGTGTGCTCAGCTCCCAGGAGTGCGGCGCCGTGGCCCTGCTGGAAGACCAGGACGACCACGCCCAGGGAGGCCAGCACCGACAACAGGTATCCGAGGGCCGCTTTCAGCGGGACGAGCAGGGACCGGAAGACCAGTAGCAGCAGCACGATCGCGAGGCCCACGACGACGATCAGGTAGGGGACCAGCGCGGACCGTACTTTCTCGGCGATGTCGATGTCGACGGCGGTGGTGCCGGTGACAGCGAACGTCACGCCGGTCCGGGACTCGATCGCTGATCGGTCGTTCCTGATGGACGTGACCAGGTTCTTGGTCTTCTCGTCGGTCGGTGCCGTGGCCGGCACGGCCTGGAAGACAGCCGTGTCCTCTGACGTGTTGAAGCGGGCCGAGGAGACGGAGACGACCCCCTCGGTGCCGCCGATCTGCTGTGTGACGGACGCGACGGCGGCCTTCGCGCCGGTGTTGCCCCGGGCGTCCACGACGATGGTCAGAGGCCCGTTGAAGCCCGGCCCGAACGCCTCGGCCAGCGCATCGTAGGCACGACGCTCGGTACTGGTGGTCGGCTTGGCCTCGTCCCCGGGGTTGCCGAGTCGCAGGTCCACGGCCGGCAGCGCGAGAGCCCCCAGCCCCGCCACACCCACCAGCAGCACGGGCAGCGGACGCCGCAGCACGAACCGCGCCCAGCGGGTGCCCCAGTTGTCCCGGGCGCTCTGCTCCTCCATCCGTCCGCTCTTGCGGGCCCGCCGTGTCAGGACGGCGTCCGGCCAGAAGCCGAGAAGAGCCGGGACCAGGGTGAGGGCGATCAGTACGGCGACGGTGACCGCTCCCGCCGCGGCCAAGCCCATCTTGGTGAGCATCGGGATGCCCACCACCGCCAGCCCGGCCAGCGCGATGACCACGGTGAGGCCGGCGAACACCACCGCGGAACCTGCCGTGCCGGCCGCGAGCCCGACAGCCTCTCGCGGCGCATGGCCGCGGGCGCGCTCCTCGCGATAGCGGGAGACGACGAACAGGGCGTAGTCGATGCCGACCGCGAGGCCCAGCATCATCGCCAGGATGCTCGTCGTCGCGGACAGGTCCAGCGCGTGGGCCAGTGCCAGGATGACGGCCATGCTGACCCCGACACCGATCAGGGCGGTCAGCAGCGGCAGCCCGGCCGCGGCCAGCGAACCGAAGGTGACCAGCAGGACGACGGCAGCCACGGCGACACCGATCAGCTCGGTCGCACCGCCCGGCCCGCCGCCCGCGTCCAGGGCACTTCCGCCCGCCTCGACGGTCAGCCCGGCATCCTGAGCGCTGCGGACGGCCTCCTCCAGTTGGCTCTTGCCGGCGTCGGTGAGCTCCTTCGCTCCGACCTCGTAGGTGACGGTCGTATACGCCGTCCGACCGTCCTCGCTGAGCCTCTTGGCCCGGAACGGGTCGGCTGCGCTCGCGACCTGGGCGCCGTCGGCCAGGGAGGCCACGGCTCTCTCGACGGCCCGCCTGTTCCCAGGCGCGGTGATCCGCTCCCCACGCGGCGCGACGAACACGATCCGGGCGGTCGCACCATCGGCGACGGTTCCGGGAAAACGTTCTTCCATCAGGTCGAACGCCTTCTGGGACTCGATGCCCGGCATGGAGAACCCCTTGTCGGACGCCTCCGGAGCCTTGAGCGCGCCGAGTCCGGCGAGAGCGAGCACGGCTGCCCAGATCAGAGCGACGTACCAACGTTGCCGAAAGGCCAGACGGCCTACTCGGTGAAGAAATATGGCCACGGCAGGAGGTCTCCCCATCTGGTGCTGGTCGTCCGCCCAGCCTCTCCGGATACGGGCCGCCTGTCGTCGTACGCCTGCTGACAGTTGCTGCTACTGAGAATGTAGTAGAGACCCACCGAGCGACTCCGAAACCTGTACGGCAAACCCGCTCAGGGGACGGCGACGCATGCCCTCGCCGGCGTCGACCGGTTCCGTATCCGTGTCCGTGGCTCTGCGTGGGCGCGGCCCGGACACGTCATACGGCGTCGCTCGGCAGTCCGGGGGACCGGGCGATCTCTTGTTCGGCGGCTTCGACGATGGCCAGTACGGCGGCCGCCGCGGCCGCGGGGTCGCGGGCCTCGATGGCCTGCACGACGGCGCGGTGACCCGGCAGCGAGGCTTCCACCGCCCCGGGGGTGCGGGTGCTGACGAGGAAGCTGTGTTCCAGCGCGATGTCGACGGCGCGGCCCAGTGAGCCGAGGAGGCGGTTGCCGCTGGCGTCGAGCAGAGCCCGGTGGAAGGCGATGTCGGCCTCGACGTAACCGCTGCGGCCTGGTTTCGCCGCCGCGGCTTCCATGGCCGCCAGACAGTCGTACAGGACTCGTACGTCGTCGGGGCCGGCCCGGTCGGCGGCGAGCCGGGCCGCCTCGGGCTCGACGATCCGGCGCAGTTCACCCGTGTCGCGCAGCAGAGCCGCGGCGTCCCCGGCCTGCTTCCAGCGCAGCACGTCACGGTCCAGGTGGTTCCAGTGCTCCGGGGGCAGCACGCGTGTGCCGGTGCGCGGGCGTACACGCAGCATTCCCTTGGCCACCAGTGCCTTGACCGCCTCCCGCACCACCCCCCGGCTGACGCCGGTCTCGGCCGCGAGGGCGTCCTCGACCGGCAGCGGATCACCCGGCTCCCACGCGCCACCCACGATGCGCCGCCCGAGCTCGTCGACCACGCGCTGGTGCATGGTCAGAAAGTGCGCCACGATCTCTGCCCGCCCCCTGGACGCCATTCATCGAATCATTTAATGATTGAGTCACAGGGTACGGCCTGCGGGCTACGGCCCGCGGGTCCTCACCCGACGACGCCCCATCGCGAAAGCGGACGACGCCAGAGCAACGGGAGTGCCCACATGACCGACGATCAGCAGACGAGCCGTCGCAGCCAGGCGTGGTTCGGCGCACAGGGCCGCAGCGGGATGGTGTACCGCTCCTGGATGCGCAACCAGGGACTCGGGCACGAGGTGTTCGACGGGCGTCCCGTCATCGGCATCGCCACCAGTGCCTCCGAACTCGCCCCGTGCAACGCCCATCTGACACGCGTCGCCGAAGCCGTCAAGCGCGGCGTGTGGCAGGCGGGCGGCCTGCCGCTCGCGTTCCCCACGATGGCGACCGGCGAGACCCTGATGCGCCCCACCGCCATGCTGTACCGCAACCTCATGGCCATGGAGGTCGAGGAGCTCATCCGGGCCAATCCGCTCGACGGCGTCGTGCTGCTGTCCGGCTGCGACAAGACGACCCCCGCCATGCTCATGGGCGCCGCCAGCGTCGACCTGCCCGCCGTCATGGTCACCGGCGGACCGATGCTCAACGGCAAGTACCGCGGCCAGGACGTGGGATCAGGCACCCACGTGTGGAAGTTCGAGGAGGACCTGAAGACCGGCCGGATGACCGAGGAGGAGTGCTTCTTCGCGGAAGGGTGCATGGCCCGCTCCGAGGGGCACTGCATGACGATGGGGACCGCCTCGACCATGGCCTGCATGGCCGAGGCGCTCGGTATGCAGCTGCCGGGCTCGGCGGCCTGGCCCGCGGTCGACTCCCGGCGGATGGAGACCGCGCAGGCGGCGGGGCAGCGCATCGTACGGATGGTGGAGGAGGAGCTGCGCCCCTCGCACATCCTGACCCGGGAGGCGTTCGAGAACGCCATCCGGGTCAACGCGGCCATCGGCGGTTCCACGAACGCCGTCATCCATCTCATCGCCATCGCCGGACGCGTCGGCGTCGAGTTGGGCCTGCAGGACTTCGACGACCTGGTCCGCGCGGTGCCGACCCTGGTCAACCTCATGCCCAGCGGCAGATACCTCATGGAGGACTTCTGCTACGCGGGCGGCCTGCCCGCCGTCATGGCCGAACTGCTCAGCGGCAAACTGCTGCACGGCGAACAGATCACGGTCAACGGACGCACCGTCGCCGAGAACAACGGGACCGCCGAGAACACGCGGAACATCGGGAACACGGGGATCACCGGGAACGCCGGGAGGACCGGGGACGCCGAACGCGTCGGCTCCGACGTCATCACCGGCCTCGCCGCCCCCTTCCAGCCGGCCGGCACCGGTATCGCCGTCCTCCGCGGCAACCTGTGCCCCGACGGCGCTGTGATCAAGCAGTCCGCCGCGTCACCGCACCTGCTCACCCACCGCGGCCCCGCGCGCGTCTTCGACTCGCCCGAGGCATATCACGAGGTGGCCGACGACCCGGAACTCGACATCGACGAGAACACCGTCATCGTCATCCGCAACGCCGGGCCCAAGGGCTACCCCGGCATGCCCGAGGTCTCCAACGTCCCGCTGCCCGCCAAGCTGCTGAAGGCCGGCGTCAAGGACATGGTGCGCGTCTGCGACGGCCGGATGAGCGGCACCGGATACGGCACGGTCGTCCTGCACGTGGCGCCCGAGGCAGCCGTCGGCGGACCTCTCGCCCTGGTGCGCGACGGGGACCCCGTCGTCCTCGACGTCCCGAACCGCACCCTGCGCCTGGACGTGGACGACGCCGAGCTCACGCGGCGCCGGCAGGCATGGCGGGCACCCGCTGAGCGGCACACCAGCGGCTACGCCTGGCTCTACGCCCAGCACGTGCAACAGGCCGACCAGGGCGCCGACTTCGGTTTCCTGCGCGGAAGCAGGGGACACGAGGTCCCCCGCGACTCGCACTGAGTGCGCCCCGGCGACGTACCCCTCTGATGCAGGAGAGCCACGATCGTGGAATCGGCAGCAGCGCGCCCCCGTCCGGCCCTCACCGCCGGCTCCGTCCTGCCGCAGGACGCCGACCGGGCCGCTCTCGTCGCGCGCGTCCACGACCCGGAAGCGGACGGACCGTGCGTGGCCGCGGTCCGCGGCGAGCAGGTCGTCGACCTGACAGCTGTCGCCCCCACCGTCTCCGACCTCATGGAACGCGATGACGCGGCGGCAGTCGTCCGCGAGGCCGACGGCGGACGAGTCTGGCGCCTGGACGCCCTGCTGGAGGCACCGGCCGGCCGCCGCGACGTTCCGCGTCTGCTCGCCCCCGTCGACCTGCAAGTGATCAAGGCCGCGGGCGTCACCTTCGCCCGGAGCCTGCTGGAACGGGTCATCGAAGAGCGCACGGGCGGCGATCCGGCGCAGGCCGCGCGGGTGCGGGAGCGTGTCGGGAAGGTGGTGGGCGGCACGCTCGACGGCATCCGTCCCGGCTCGCCGGAAGCGGACAGGGCCAAGGAACTGCTCGTCTCCGAAGGGCTGTGGTCGCAGTACCTGGAGGTCGGGATCGGACCGGACCCGGAAGTGTTCACCAAGGCCCCGGTGCTGTCCGCGGTCGGCACCGGCGCCGACATCGGAGTGCTCGGCGCCTCGGTGTGGAACAACCCCGAGCCCGAGGTCGTCCTCGTCGTGGACTCGCGCGGCCGGGTGCGCGGCACAACGCTCGGCAACGACGTCAACCTCCGCGACATCGAGGGACGCAGCGCGCTGCTGCTGTCCCGGGCGAAGGACAACAACGCCTCGTGCGCGATCGGCCCGTTCGTCCGCCTGCTCGACGAGGGCTTCGACCTCGACACGGTACGCGGGATCGACGTCGACCTGCGGATCGACGGCCCGGACGGTTACGTACTGCACGGCAGCAGTTCCATGCGCGAGATCAGCCGTGACGTACTGGACCTGGTGGCCGCCACGCGCGGTCCGCACCATCAATACCCGGACGGCTTCGTGCTGTTCACCGGAACGCTGTTCGCCCCCACCGAGGACCGACAGGCGCCCGGCGCGGGCTTCACCCACGAGTACGGCGACATCGTGCGGATCTCCAGCCCGCGACTCGGCGCCCTGGTCAACACCGTCGTCCCCAGCGAGCAGGCCGCGCCGTGGACGTTCGGCGTACGAGCGCTGATGCGCAACCTCGCCCGGCGCGGCGTGCTGTGAGACCACGAGGGCCCGGAGGACCCAGCAGCGCTGTGGCTGTCGCTGTCGCGGCGTGTGCTGCGAACATCCGGTTCATGCTGGGGCGATCGGCTCCTGTCCGACCGTGGCGTGCAGGCGTCGCGTGTGATCCACGTAGTGCTCGGCTCCGGTCAACCTGACCCTGGCCGTCAGACGCGGATCCGCGCTGGAGGCGGCCAACCGCACCTCCAGCTCGCCCGGTTCGACGACGCGTCGGCCGTCGCGTCCGGTGAAGGAGGCGAGGTCGGCCGGGACCGTGACACGGAGGCGCCGGGCCTCGCCCGGCTCCAGGTCGACCCGGGCGTAGCCGATGAGGCGCTGCACCGGCTGGACGACGGAGGCGACCGGATCGTGCAGATAGAGCTGGACGACCTCGGTTCCGGACCTCCCGCCCGTGTTGCGGACGGTGCAGGCGAGGGTGAACTCGCCGTCCGTCGGGGCCTCCTGGACGTCCACGGTCAGGTCCGCCCAGTCGAACCGCGTGTAGGACAGGCCGTGACCGAAGGCGAACGCCGGGGTCGGATCGATGGTGGACACCTGGCTGGCGTGAGCGAGCCGCGCTCCGAGGTACGTGGCCGGCTGCGAACCCGGCCCGCACGGCACGCTGACCGGGAGACGTCCGGAGGGATTCGTACGGCCGCTGAGTACCCCGGCGATGGCGTGCGTGCCCTCCTCACCAGGGAAGAAGGACTGCACGATCGCGGCGGACTCCGCCACGGCCCGGCCGAGGGCGTACGGTCGTCCGGCCAGCAGCACGGTGACCACGGGTGTCGTCAGGTCGAGCAGGGCGTCGAGCAGGTGCTGCTGCGCGCCGGGCAGCAGCAGCGAGGCGACGTCACATCCCTCGCCGCTGGTGCCCCGCCCGAACAGCCCGGCTCGGTCGCCGAGCACCACCAGGGCGACGTCGGCCTCGCGTGCCATCTGGACGGCCTCGCGGATGCCGGAGAGATCTCCGTCGTCGATTCCGGTGCCGCGGGCGACGGTGATCTCGGCGTCGGGGAACTCGGCGGCGAGAGCGTCGCGCAGCGTGGGCAGTTCGATGCCGAGCGGGGTACCGGGGTGGCGGACGCCGATGTGCTGGGGGAAGGAGTAGCAGCCCAGTACGGCGACGGGTTCGTCGGCGTTGGGGCCGAGCAGGGCGATACGGCGCGGCCTGCCGAGCGGCAGGGTGCCGTCGTTGCTCAGCAGCACGACCGCCTTCTCGGCGACCGTGCGGGCCAGCGCGCGGTTCTCCGGACCGTCCAGGTCGACCCGGCCGCGCAGGGTGGCCGGATCGTCCAGGTCCGCCCCGTCGAGCGCGGCCGGCACGGGGTTCCAGTCCGGGTCGAGCAGGCCGAGCATCGCCTTCTGGGTGAGTATCCGGCGCAGGGCGCGGTCGACCGTCGCTTCCGGTACGCGGCCGTCGGCGACGGCCGCGGCCAGGGGCGCGCCGTATGTCTTGACATTGGGCAGTTCGACGTCGACGCCCGCGCGCAGTGCCGTGCCGGCCGCGTCGGACCAGTCGGCCGCGATGCCGTGCAGGGTCTTGAGGAAGGCGATGGCGAAGTAGTCGGCGACGACAGTGCCGTCGAAGCCCCATGTGTCGCGCAGCAGCCCGGTGAGCAGCTCCTCGTCGGCCGCGGAGGGCATGCCGTCGGTGTCGGTGTAGGCGTTCATCACCGACCGGGCGCCGCCTTCACGGATCGCCATCTCGAAGGGAGGCAGCAGGACGTCGGCGCGTTCCCGCGGCCCCAGGGAGGAGGGCGCGAGGTTACGGCCGGCGCGCGAGGCCGAGTAGCCGGCGAAGTGCTTGAGGGTGGCGACGATCCCGGCGGACTCGAGACCCTGCACGTATGCCGTCCCGATGGTGCCGACGAGGTACGGGTCCTCACCGATGGTCTCCTCCACCCGGCCCCAGCGGGCGTCGCGCACCACGTCCAGGACGGGCGCGAGTCCCTGGTGGACGCCGACGGCCCGCATGTCGCGGCCGATGGCGGCGGCCATGCGCCGTACCGTGTCCGGATCGAAGGTGGCGCCCCAGGACAGCGGAACGGGGTAGGCCGTCGCTCCCCAGGCCGCGAAGCCGGCCAGACACTCGTCGTGTGCGAGAGCGGGGATGCCGAACCGGTTCGTGGCGGCGATACGGGTCTGGGTACGGGCCAGGGAGAGCGCACCCAGAGCGGGATCGACCGGGACCGTGCCGAAGGGCCGGGTCAGCTGGCCCAGTCCAGTGGGCAGGAGCGCGTCGAGATCGACGGCCTCCTCCAGGTCGTGCTGATACGGAGCCACTTCACCGCCCTGATCGGAGGCGCCCACCCACACTCCGTACAGCTGGGCGGTCTTCTCCTGCAGGGTCATCGCGTCGATCAGCGCGTCGACTCGCACGGTGACGGGAACGGTGGGGTTGTTCCAGAGGGAGATTCCGGAGGTGCTCTCTACGGCCACGTCGGTGTTCACTTTCCTCCCACACCCGTCAGCCCCTCGACCAGGGCACGGCGGGCGAACAGGTAGACGAGCATGTCGGTCAACGGCTGAATCCGGCGGTCAGACCGCTCAGCAGCTGGCGGCGGCCGAACGCGTACAGGACCAGGACGGGCAGTGTGGTGAGGACGACGGCGGCGAGCACGGCAGGGACATTGATCCCGTACTGGCCCTGGAAGGTCCACAGCGCGAGCGGCAGGGTCCGGCGGTCGGGGCTCTGGGTGAGGATCAGCGGCAGCAGGAATCCGTTCCAGATGGTCAGTGCGTTGAAGATGGTCACGGTGAGGATGGCCGGCCGGGTGAGCGGTGCCGCCAGCCGCCACAGTGTCGTCCATTCGGTGGCGCCGTCGACCCGCATGGAGTCGAACAGCTCTTTGGGCACGTCGCGGATGAAGTTGGCGAGCACCAACACGGACAGCGGGATGGCGAAGGCGATCGACGGGAGGATCAGCGCCAGCAGGCTGTCGTACAGCTGCAGTTTGATGATGATCAGGTAGACCGGGATCACCGTCGCCTGCAGGGGAATGGCCAGGCCCATCAGGAACAGCCCGTTGATCGCGCGAAGAACCGGCATGCGCCAGCCGCGGACGATCGCGTAGGCGGCCATGAAGGAGAACACGACCGCCGGCACCACGGCGCCGGCGGTGGCCACGACGCTGTTCACGAAGTAGCGGAGGAAGTCGGACTCGATGACCAGCCGGTAGTTCTCCAGAGTCGGGTCACCCGAAGGCACCAGCGGATTGCTCGCGTAGTAGCGGTTCTGGGCCTTGAAACTGGTGATGAGGGTCCAGTACAGGGGTACGGCGACGACGACGAGCCAGAGCCATCCGGCCAGGCCGCCGGCCCAGTTGCGCCGACGTGACGCCGGACGGGAGGGGCGTTGCCCTGTGCGGCGGACGGTCTTCTGCGGTGGTCGCGGCTCGGTCAGCGTGGTGGTCACGTCAGGCCCCCTCGAGTTGACTCGCGCCGGCGTCCCGGCCTCCCAGCCGGCGCAGGAGCAGCGCGAGGGCCAGGCCCACCAGGACCAGGATGACCGCGATGGCGCTGGCCGGTCCCATCAGGCTGGCCTTGAACCCCCGCTTGTACATGTCCAGTGCGAGGACGCGGGTGGCGTCACCCGGGCCGCCCTCGGTCAGCACGAAGATGAGGTCGAAGAAGGTCAGCGACCCGACCACCATCAGCGTGGACGAGGTGATGATGGTGTACTTCAGCTGCGGCAGCGTGATGCTGAAGAACTGCCGGATCCGTCCGGCTCCGTCCAACTGCGCGGCCTCGTACAGGGATTTCGGGATCTGCTGGACACCCCCTTGGTAGATCAGGGAGTGGAACGGGACGAACTGCCAGGAGACGACGAAGACGACGACCCCGAACGCGAGCCCGGGCCGCCCCAGCCAGTCCTGACTGAGCGTTTCGATCCTCAGCCCGGCACCGAGTCCGAAGTTGGGGTCGAGCAGGGCCTCGTACGCGATCGCGATCGCCGCGGAGCTGAGCATCAGCGGGACGAAGTACACCACGCCCAGCACCGCACGGTAGCGCTGACGGCCGGCCAGGAACGTGCCGAGCAGGATACTCAGCGGCGTCTGAACGACCCAGGACACGGCCATCACCAGAAACGTCACCCAGAGGGCGTGCGGCAGTCCGGGGTCGGTGAGCACTGCACGCCAACTGGTCAGCCCCGACGGATGGATGGCGCCGATCCCGTCCCACGTGGTGAAGCTCAGCACGAAGACACCGACGAGCGGAATCACGGCGAAGCCGACGAAGACCACCAGCGCCGGCACCGCGAGCCAGGGCAGAACGCTGCGCGGCCCCTGGCGCGGCGGATGTCCGGTGAGTGAGCTCATTTGCCGATGACCGCGTTGAGGTTGCTGGCGAACTGTTGCGGCGAGACGGTCAGTTGGAACAACTTGACGATGTTGTCCAGCAGGGTCTCGGCGGCCGTCGGACTGAGCGCCTGGTCCCAGGACTGGCCGAACGACTTCGCCTTGGTGGCGAGGTTGTAGGTGAACTGCAGGAACTCGGCGTTCTTGGAGGCGGCCAGCAGCTTCTCGGTGCCCAGCCGGACCGGAACCGACCCGTTGCCGATCCACTTCTTCACCTCGTCGTCCTGGAGGACACCTGTGGCGAAGAAGTCCTTGGCGGTCTTCTTCTGCTCGGCACTGGCCCTCGACGAGATGGACAGGTACTGGGCGGGGTTGCCGACGGTGTTGCTCGGATCCCCCTTGCCGCCTTCGACGGGCGGGAAGGTCATGTAGCCCAGCGCGCCGCTCGGGACGAAGTCCCCACCCCTGACCTGCTGGATGCCGTACGACCAGGCGCCGTGCAGCATCATCGCGGCCCTGCCGGTGTACAGCAGTGCCTGGTCGGCGTTGGAGTCCGCGGTGATCGAGGAGAAGCCCTTGATGAACCCGCGGGCTCTGACCAGCTCCTGCACCTTGGTCAGCGCCTTGATGGCGTCCGGGTTGGACCAGGCGTTCTTCTCGCCGTCGATGACGGCCTGGAACACCTCGGGGCCGCCGATGCGGTCGAACAGGAACTCCAGCCACATCATGTTCGTCCACTGGGACTGGCCACCGAGGGAGAACGGCGCTATGCCCTTCGCGTTGAACCTGCGCACCAGCGCCATGATGTCGTCCCAGGACTCCGGCGGTTCCACGCCGACCTGGTCGAAGACCTTCCTGTTGTAGTAGAGGATGATCGGCTGCACTGTCTCGCACGGCATCGCGTAGATCCTGCCGTCGACGGTCGCCGCAGCGAACGAGGACGGGAGCAGCCGCTTCTTGACCTCGGGGTGCTCCCCGAACCACGAGGTGAGGTCCTCGACCTGGTCCGCCTTCGCGTAGGTGCGCAGTGTCCCGCCGCCCCAGCCCCAGATGATCGTGGGCGCCTTCCCGGCCCCGATGGCGGTCTTGATCTTCGTCTTGTACGCGTCGTTCTGGAAGGTGGTGTCGTCGATCCGCTGCTTGGGGTGGGCCTCGTTGAACGCGTCCACCACGCCGGCGCGGACGCCTTCCTGCGGCTGGCCGTTCAGGTACCAGTACGTGGCCCCTTTGCCGCTGCCGGGACCGGACGAGCCGCAGGCCGCCAGCGCCGCGGAAGCCGGCACGCCTGCGGCCAGGCCGAGGAGAGTACGTCGGGAGAGCGCCATGTTCTTCTCCGCACCCGAGAGCCACCGGCTCCCGTGGGTCATGGTGAAAGGTTTTCGAAACAGCCTTCTCCGAGCTCTGTCCGTGCAAGTTAGGTTTCGGGCTGACGCCGTGTCAAGGTGCGTGCAAGGGCGTTGTTCGGGTGGCGAACGGCCGCGTGGTATCAGGGCAACGCTGACCTCCGAGAAGTCGTGACAGGGACCGAAACTATTTCGAAATCGGGTGTCGAGCGTCGAGGGCAGTGCGCGGCGTTGCTGGGGCAGTGCGCGGCATTTTCGGATGAGTCCGGTGCCGGGGTGCCGTACGGTTGACCGGTTCCACCCGCGTTGCCGGTCCGACCGGCGGCTCACCACACCGGTGGACGTACAGCTGGGGAGGAACCGATGCGACCGAACGCCAGGCGCACCACTTTGGCGGACATCGCCCAAGCGGCCGGGGTCTCCGTCGCGACCGTGTCCAAGGTGGTCAACGGTCGTGGTGACGTGGCGCCGCACACCCGCACCCGGGTGCAGGAACTGCTGCATCAGCACGACTACCTCGCGCCCGTGTTCCGCCACACCGAGGTCGTCGAGAGCCCGACCATCGAGGTGCAGTTCAAGGGCGGCCTCAAGTCGTACGTGGCCGAGACCCTGGAAGGCATCATCGACTCCGCAGCCGAGGCGGGGGCCTCGGTGGTGATCAGCAAGGCGTCCAGTGCCCCACACTGGGCCCGGGACCTGGTGTCAGCCGGGCGCCGCGCCGTCATCGCGGTCACCAGCGTGTACACCGCGGCGCACCTGAAAGAACTGGCTCGGTCGGGGCTGCCGTTGGTCGTGCTGGACCCGCTGCATCTGCCGGACAGCCGGGTCAACAGCGTCGGGGCGACCAACTTCGCCGGCGGCCTGGCCGCGACCCGGCACCTGCTCTCGCTGGGCCACCGCCGCATCGCCTATATCGGCGGACCGACCATGGCCGTGTGCAACCAGGCACGCATGCACGGCTACCGCGCCGCGATGGAGGCGGGGGGAGTGCGGGTACCCGACGGCTACGTCCGGCCCGGAGAATTCACCTTCGAGACCGGGCTGTTCGGTGCTTCGGCGCTACTGGGCCTGGACGAGGCACCGACGGCGATCTTCGCAGGCAACGACGAGATCGCCGTCGGCGTCATCGAGACCGCCCGCGCTCGTGGCATGCGCGTCCCCGAAGACCTGAGCGTGGTCGGTTTCGACGACACGAGCCTCGCCCAGATGGCCTCCCCGCCACTGACCACCGTGCGCCAGCCACTACGGGAGATGGGCGGTGCCGCCCTGCGCACCGCGCTCCGACTGGCCAACGGCGAAAAGGTCGAGTCCCACCACATCGAACTCGCCACCGAACTCGTGGTACGTGCCTCGACGGCGCCGCCTCGCGAAGGGACTCCGGCGCACGGGTGAGCGCAGGTGAGACCGCGGTCGCGCATACGGTACGCGCGCCGCACCGGGAGTTGCCGGTGAACGGTGAACGGACGTGTTCCGTTCATCGACCAGGAGGCGGGAGGACGCGAGGCTGGGGGGTGGCGGCCGGGGCTACTTGGATTCGAGGCGCCCCAGTGGGTGGTCGCCCGTGAGGACGGTCTGGGCGTTGTTCCAGTCGGTGTGGTCGATTCCGGTGATGTGTCGCAGGTAGGCGAGGGTGACCTGCTGGACGAGGGCGACACGGTCGGGGTTCTCGTCGGTGGTCTCCGCCGCTCGGTAGCCGGAGATGCCACCGAGGAAGTGCTCGCCGCCGCGGACGGTCAGGAGGCTGTTGGTGCTGCGGCTGAGCGTATAGGGGTCAGTCGTCCAGGCGGGGCCCCGGGTGGAGAGCGGAAGGTCGTCCTTGTCTCCGGCGACGACGAGACCGGGCGCCGTGATGTGGGAGAAGTCCTGATCGCGCAGCCAGGGCAGGTTGTCGTGGGCGAAGGGGGTCAGTTCGTCGCCGCCCTTGCCTGCGGTGGCCAGCTGGATGCTGGCCATGACCCGGGCGTCGGACAGGTCCTCGGCGGCCCCGGTCTGCGGGTCCGTGACACGCAGGCCCACCAGGATGCCGGCGGTCTGGCCGCCGAAGGAGTGCCCGGCCGCGACGACGCGGCTGCGATCCATACGGCCCGACAGGCCCGGTACGGCCGCCTCCAGCGTGGTGAGCTCGTCGAGGATGCGCCGCATGTCCTGTACGCGGTGGCGCCACATGTGGGGCCGGCGAGGATCGTCGGCGGGGAGGTCGAGCCGCCTGGAGTCCAGGTGGGTGGCCTGGATGACGATGAAGCCGCCGGATGCCCAGTGATCGACCAGTGGGGCGTAGCCGTCCAGGTTCGAGCCGAAGCCGTGGGCGAAGAGCACGACGGGCAGGCTGGTGCCGGTGGTGGGGGCGGTGACGCGGACGTGCAGGTCCTGACCGCGCTGCGGTGCGTTCAGCACGAGCGGCTTGACCGACACGGTCGCAGTGAGGGCAGGGCCGGAGAGACCGGTCGTGGGGTACGTGGTCATGCGTGTGGCTGCCTTTCGGGGGCTGGCGGAGCTGTCGCGGATCCACGGCAGGGTGGATGTACCGGCGTGTGAGCTACCGTAAAACTTGACGTTGACGTGAAGGGCAAGTGCGCGTGACGCACAGCACGCGAAGGAGCTGAGGCGGGAATGCGGATCGGTGAGCTCGCGCGCCGCACGGGGGTCACCACCCGGGCCCTGCGCTACTACGAGGAACAGGACCTGCTCACCGCCGAGCGCAGTGGCAGCGGCCAACGCCACTACGCGGAGGACGCCGTCGACCGGATCCGCCTCATCCGCCAGCTGTACGCCGCCGGACTGAGCAGCAAGGCCATCGCCGAGCTGACGCCCTGCGTGATCGACGGCAAGGCCACCCCCGAGCTCCTTCAGCGCCTGGCCGCCGAACGTGACCACCTGGACCGGCGTATCACGGACCTCGTCGACGCCCGGAACAGGCTGGACTCCGTCATCGGTGGCGCCTCATCCAACATGCACACCGGCGCCCCCTGCCCGCGGGGCGCCGAGGCATAGACCTGCTGACCTGGGTGGGTTCAGGGAAAACGAAGTCTGTTCAGCAGCGGTCAGGGGCAGCTCATGTCCGTGGCGCTGGTGTCCGGAAGCTGAACTCCCGAGGCGTGAGCTCTCCGGCGAGCATGCGGCGTGCGAGGTCTCGGACGGCGGCTGGCTGACCGGCCTCGCCGCCGACCGGATAGAAGGTGAGGCCGAGTCCGTCGAGCGCTGCGGGAAGCAGGTCGCGGACGTCGTAGGCCGCCTCGGCGCGCGTGCGTCGCGCAGGACTCGGGTCCCGCGCTCGGCGTCCGAACAAACGCCGGATGCGAGCCCTTCCAGCCGTCCTCTGGGTCCGGCCCCGGTCGTCGCGAAGGCGCTCGGCCACCACGACAAGCCCGCACCCGTCTGGTCACGGAAGCCGGCGGAACCTGGGACACGAAGTCGGTACGCTCCCGGCGACCACCAGCGATGCGGCGCGGTACTCAGGCTGGGTCCGCTGAGCCTCGTCTGTCCTCGACGTGGACGACGTGGAGCTCGGTGCCGTCGCGGTGACGCTTGGAACGTCCGAACAGGCCGACGCTGATCTGCGACTGATCCTGAGGCTCGGCGGGGCCGACATGGGTGAGGACGTCGTTGTGATGCCCGGTGACGATCCACCCTCGACGTCCTCGGGGTTGATTTCCGAGGGTCAGTGAGAAGCCTCTGCCAGACGTCCACAAGGATCTCGGTGTTCATGGCGATCATCATGCCGCTGAGCACTGACACAGGGTGACGATGCCTGCGTCGTGGCTCTGCCGGGAGGCAGGATGGCGAGCAAGCGTGATGAGGTTGCCGGGGGACGGCAGAGTTCTGCGACGTGGTGTGCCGGGAAGACCGGTTCAGCCGCAGGCAACTGCTGACTACCGTCGGAGGGCGGTCAGCGGTCAGCGGTCGGCGCGGGGCGCAGATCGTGGTGATCGGTCTGCGACGAACACGGGGTGCTGACGGGCTACTTGATATTGGCCGCGACAGCAGTCGTGTCCATCGGGGCGACGGCCGTGACCGTGTTGATGCGTCGGCAGCGACGCCAGGTGGATTCCAGTCCCGAAGCGCAGCGAATCGAAGCGGCCGCTACCAGCGGTATACGTGACGCACGTCGGCAGACTCACGCCTACCGGCATTTCAGCGACGGTGGCGGCCTCAGTGCTCTGCGGGACCGTGACTCTCGGTCCTGGCGGTGAGCACATTGTGCTGCTGTGAAGAGGAGGGCCGAGGTTCGACGTGAAGGGGCTGATCGTGGCTGCCGTGGTGGCTCAGGAAGGTGAGGTGCTCCTGATCCGCCGCGTTGCAGGCATACCTGGGCAGAGCTTTGGTTCGCCAGGCCGCCTACTCGGCCGTCGCTGTTGGGTCGGAAGAGTCGCCGCACTGCACGGAGCACCTCGTGCGCTGCGTCCTGTCTCATCCGGTTGCAGGTGTCCCGCCTGAAAGGTGTCGTGTGGCGTGCACGCGGAGGTCGCACGCTCACGATATGGGGGTTGATGGGGTTCCGCTGCTGGGTGGTGATCGGATGTTCGCCTGCCCCTCCTGCGGGCTGCCGCAGGATCGGGTTGCGACGCTGGAGAACGACTGGGTTCTGTTGGAGCCGGGTGTAGAGATACTGGCGCATCTGGTGCCGGCCGGGCATCGGTGGATTGCCCTGACGGATGGGCGGGTGGCGGTGTACGCGGTGTGGCCGCCGGAGGCGTTGCAGCGGTGCCGGATCGAGCACCGGCTGGCGTGTTCGGGGCAGCGGTTGCCGGATCTGTGGCCGTGGTTGACGGCTTTGCGGCAGGAGAACGCGTGGCGGGTCGAGCGGGAGGCGAATACGGAGCCGACCACTGTCGAGGAGGAGTGGCCGGACGTCGGGTAGGCCACTGCTCGCAGCCACTACCGGGCCCAGACAGCGACCACCACCCCGGCACCGGGACCCGGCGCTGCTCGCCCGTTCGGCGTGCTGAGCACGTTCACCGGAACTTCCGTTCCTGCGTGCTGACGCGGCGACGGACTCCAGCGCATTCGTCGAGGTCGCCAACCGCACGATTACCGGCCCGTCCGGAACCAGCCGCACGCCGGCAACTACGACGTGTCCGAGGCCATGGCCTGGACCGCCGAGGCCGCGCGCGAGGCGGGCGACCCGCTCGCTCCCGGCCGCCGCGGATAGCCCGTACGTGTGCTGTGCGCATCGAGGGCTCTTCCACCCGGGTGAGCGCCCTGTTCGTGTGGCCGCCCAGCGGGGCGAGCACGGGATACCTCCTGCCGTGGGGTACGTCTTGCACCGGAGTACGGGCGGCCCGAGATCGTTTCGCGAGCGAACTCGGTGACATGGCGATCGCCTACCTCCTGACCCCCGAGCGCCGCCCGGTCCGCGCCGTCCGCACCTGAGGCGCCTGGGCGGCGACGTGACCGCGACGCGACCGCGACGGGAAGCGAAACCGCTCGGGCCTCCCGAAGACGGCACATTGCGGACCACCTGTAGTGCGAAGTCAGGAAGTCATATGTGTGGATGCCTCGCATCGCCGGGGCGCCTCATGGACCGGGCTGCCAAGGTCAATACCATAAGAGCCAATACAATTGTGCGACCGGTTCGCCAGCGAGGATCGGTCAGGGTCGCCGATGCCGGGGTCCGCTTCCCCGGCGGCGGTGATCTTCCTGGTCAGGAGGCCCCCACGCATGTTCCGACGTATGGGCAACACCGTCGTCCGACATCCCGTCTGGACGATCGTGGCATGGCTGATCGCCGCCGTCGCGATCGTGGCCACCGCGCCGAGTCTGCCTTCGAGCAGCGACGAGAGCAGCTTCCTTCCCCAGAGTTACGAGTCCATCAAAGCGGCGGACCTCCAGCAGGAAGCGTTCCCCAGTGCCTTCACCCCGTCCGCCATCGCACTGTACAAGCGCACCGACGGCGGCAAGCTGACCGCCGCCGACCAACGGGACGTCGCCCGGATCACCTCCGAGTTGCAGAAGAAGAAGATCGACCAGGTGCAGAAGGTGGTCCCCGGCGAGCCGTCCAAGGACGGCAAGTACGCCCTGACCCTGGTCCAGATGGACAGCAAGAACGCCGGCCAGCCCAAACAGGCGGACGCGGCGCAGGTGTTGCGTGACGACGTCAAGGAACTCTCCAAGGGCACGAATCTCGACGTCAAGCTCGGCGGCTCCGCCGCGCAGGCCCTCGACCAGCAGGAATCCTCCAAACGAGGCGAAGCGCTGATCGGCATCGGCACCTTCGTCATCATCCTGGTGACCCTGCTGATCATCTTCCGGGCACCGATCCTCGCGATCCTGCCCTTGATCCTCATCGGCCTGGTCTCCGCCATCGCCAACGGGCTGATCGCTTTCGCCACCAAGCTGTTCGATCTTCAGGCCAACAGTTCCATCTCGTCCATCCTGATCGTCGTGCTCTTCGGCGTGGGCACGGACTACTTCCTCTTCCTGATCTTCCGCTACCGCGAACGCCTCCGCCTCGGCGACGAACCCAAGCAGGCCATGGTCAACGCGGTCGACCGGGTCGGCGAAGCCATCGCGTCGGCAGCCGGCGCCGTCATCATCGCCTTCTTCGCGCTGGTGCTGTCCACGCTGGGCTTCCTCAAGCAGATGGGACCTGCCCTCGCCATCGCGGTCGCCGTCACCCTGGTCGCGGGCCTGACCCTGATCCCGGCCGTGGTCTCGCTCATCGGACCGAAGGTCTTCTGGCCTTCCAAGTCCTGGCGGAAGGAACCGGAGAACGCCCGGTTCGCCGCGCTCGGCCGTGGGGTGCAGCGCCGTCCGGCGCTGACCGCCGCACTGTCCGGCCTGGTCCTCGTCGTGCTGTCGCTCGGCACACTCGGCTACCACGCCACCTTCGACCTGGCGTCGGGCTCCATGCCCAAGACGAAGGAGTCCATGGTCGTCCAGGACGAGATGCAGAAGGCGTACTCGGCCGGCGCCGCCGCTCCCACCGACGTCTACCTCTCCAGCACCGACGGCCGGCGGCTCGATGAGTCCGCCCTCGCTCCGTACGCCGAGAAACTCGGCGCCGTGGACGGCGTCGCGAACGCCCGCCTCACCCAGGTGAACAAGGAAGGCACCACCGCGGACTTCACCGTCACCCTCAAGTACGAGGCGTCCACGGACAAAGCCATCGACGCCGTGAGCAGGGTGCGCGACGTCGCACACGACAACGCCCCGGAACGCACCGAAGCCCTCGTCGGCGGTATGTCGTCGATCTACAAGGACATCGACACCGCCGTCAACCACGACTACCGGACGGTCTTCCCCGTCGCCGCCGCGCTGATCATGATCATTCTGGGGTTGCTGCTGCGCAGCGTCGTCGCGCCCTGGTACCTGATCGCTTCGGTCGGGCTCGGCTTCAGCGCCACCCTCGGCGCCACGGTATGGATCTTCCAGACCTGGCAGGGACATCCGGGGCTGATGTTCATGCTCCCGGTGATCATGTACCTCTTCGTGGTCGCCATCGGCACGGACTACAACATCCTCATGATCGCCAGGCTCCGAGAGGAGGCCCGCGCGGGCCGGGAGCCGCGTGAAGCGGCGGGAATGGCACTGCGGCACGCGGGTCCGACCGTGGCGGCGGCCGGCTTCATCCTGGCGGCCACCTTCGCCACGATGATGCTGGCTGGCAACTCGCTGCTCACGGAGATGGGCTTCGCGGTCTCCTTCGGCATCGCCATCGCCGCCTTCGTGATGGCCATGTTCTTCACGCCCAGTCTCACCGCGCTGATCGGACACGCGGCGTGGTGGCCGGGCCACGGTGACCGGGCAGAGGAACCGCGGGCGGACGCAGGCCCCGGCGGATCCGGCGCCGCACCGGCCCCCGGGGACGGTGTACCGACGGGGGCGCATGACCCGGCAGAGCGCCACGGCTGACGGGGACGCTACCGCGGGGGGGGGGGGGGGGGGGGTTTTCCCCCCCCCCCCCCCCCCGGGGGGGGGGCGGGGGGCCCCCCCCCCGGGGGCCCCGACGGGGGGGGGGGTCCGCCCCGGCCGGCCCCCCCGGGCGCGGGGGCCCCGCCCGGGGGGGGGGGGGGTTTTCCCCCCCCGCGGCCCCCCCCCGCTGGTTGTACGGTCCGGCGGCCCCTTCCAAGTTGTACGGCCAGGGGGACCCTTTCGGGTGTACGGCCGGGCAGGCACCTTGGCTTGTACGGCCGAGCAGGCACCCTGGCTTGTGCGGCCGGGCAGGTACCCCGGCTCGTACGGCCGAGCAGGCATACCGGGTTGTACGGCCCGGTAGACACCCGCGCCTCTGACTGCCCGGCGGTGAGTGTCAGCCCTCGTGTCGCGTGCGGCTGGTGCCGCAGCGCGCCGAACGCCCTCTCCCCCTTCTGCGGGCTCCCGCCGCAAGGGGGAGAGGGCGTTCGGCTGACCGGGTTGGTGCCGGCTCCCGCGCCGGGGTCGTACGCCCCGGGTGTCGCCGCGGCGGTACGACACCGAGTCACCGGCGCCCACCGGGCCCGCGCGGAGGGGTAGGTGAAGTCGCTCGCGCTCGGGGGCCGTCGCCCGGTGACGGCGCCGACCGAACCGCCCGACGGGTGCTGGAGCAGCCGCCGGGCGGTGCCCGACGTGCGCCCGGTCCCGGGTCACCGCCGGGTGACCTCGCTGACGTGCGCGCAGACCTTGCACGGCGTCTGTGCCACGACCACCGGGCCCGGCGGGAAGCGGGGCGGGTCCGGCTGGCGCTCGCCGTCACCGTGGACGACGCCGGGGCGTTCCTGGACGACCCAGACCCGGACCCGGACCCGGACCCGGACCCGGACCCGGAGCGCGAGCCGAAGGCCGCCTCAACTGGCTGCAGTTGGGGAACGGCCTCGCCGCCCGGGGCGAGGTACGGGTCCCCGCCTGCGACAACACCGCCCACCACCGGCTGGACTTCACCACCTCCGGCGTGCTCGGCCACCGGCGGCTTCCGGGAGCCGTACTGCGGCCGAACAGCTGGTCTTCGACGTCACCGAACCGGGAGCCGAACGGACCGACGGGACCGGCCCGGCGTCCTTCCGCCCTCCTGCCCCGTATGCACACGAGGATCCGCGAAACCTCCGCCGTAGGCCGGCCCATCCACCAGACTTGCTCCCGTCTCCGACGGTGAAGGGACGGCAAGCGTGTCGAACAGCGCACTTCTCGTGATGGACGTCCAACGGGACGTCGTGGCCATCGTCGACGACGGTTCCGGATATCTGCCGCGCCTGCGCCGGGCGATCGACGGGGCCCGGGCTGCCGATATCCCCGTCATCTACGTGATGATGGCCCTACGGCCCGGCGACCCGGAAGTCAGCCCTCGCAACAAGGTGATGACAGACATCGTGCGGGCCGGCCTGTTCACCGAGGGCGCCCCCGGCACGGAGATCCATGACGACGTCGCGCCCCAGCAGGGCGATGTGGTCGTCACCAAGAGGCGGGGCAGCGCGTTCTCGGGCAGCGACCTCGACCTGGTGCTCAGAGCTCGTGCTGTCGACAGCCTGGTTCTCACCGGCATCGCCACCAGCGCCGTGGTGCTGTCGACCCTGTGGCACGCCATCGACCTGGACTTCGGCCTCACCGTCCTGGCGGACGCCTGCCTCGACACCGACCCCGAGGTGCACACGATGCTCACCGAAAAGCTGTTCCCGCAGTGGGCGGACGTCCTCGACGTCGAGGACTGGCTCGTAGCCATCGCGCCGCGATAACGAAAGGAAACACCCGTCCGGACCCTCGCGGCAACGATCTGCCCGCTGCGCAGGCGGGCGGATTGTCGCCGGCCGCGTCGACCACGTCGATGTCGAGCAGCGCCACCTCGCGGAAGCCGAGGCAGTTCAAACCCTGCCCGCTTTGGAGCCGATGCGCCTGCGGACCGACCTCGCACGTCCCGCCGACACCCGGGTCACGCCGCCAATGATGAAGCCGTAGCGGGGTCGTGGCGGAGCCGTTGCGCGACGACTTGAGGGGAAGTCGGTACGCTCCCTTGGGTTCAGCGGCTTCGCCAGAAGCCGAACAGCCGTAAACGGGGGATGATTCGTCATGGGCAGCATGCCTTCCGCGGACCTTTTCAAGCCGCTCCAGGAGAACGATCCGGCTGTCGTGGGCGGTTATCGCCTGGTGGCCGTGCTCGGCACGGGCGGCATGGGCAAGGTGTACCTCTCCTACACGCCGGGCGGCCGGCCCATCGCGCTGAAGGTGATCCGGCCCGAGTTCAGCGAAGACCCCGAGTTCCGGCGGCGGTTCAAGCAGGAGGTCCGCGCGGCGGAGCGGGTACAGGGTCTGTACACGGCGCCGGTCATCGACTCCGACACCGACGGCGCCCAGCCCTGGCTCGCCACCGCCTACGTGCCGGGCCCCTCGCTCGCGCACGCCGTGGCCGAGCACGGTGGACTGCCGCTGCGCAGCGTGCTGTTGCTGACCGTCGGGGTGGCCGAGGCACTCCACGTGATCCATCGTGCGGGCATCGTCCACCGTGACCTGAAGCCCGCCAACGTGCTCCTGGCCTCCGACGGTCCTCGCGTGATCGACTTCGGTATCGCCCGTGCGGCCGACAGCACCGCTCTGACCGGTACCGGCGTCAGCGTGGGTACCCCGGCGTTCATGTCGCCCGAGCAGGCGTCGACCGGTACGGTCACGCCCGCCACCGATGTCTTCGCCCTCGGGCAGATCGCCGCCTTCGCGGCGATCGGTTCTCCCGCCTACGGCGACGGGCCCTCGCACGCGGTGCTGTACCGAATCGTCCATGAGGATCCCGACCTCAGTCGGCTGCCCGCGGAACTGCTGCCCCTGGTGTCCCGCTGCCTCAGCCGCGACCCGGCGGGCCGGCCGAGCCTGACCGAGATCATCGACCTGTGCCACGAACTGTCGCCCGTCGCGCTGCGCCAGGGCGAGGACTGGCTGCCGCAGGCGGTCGCCGGATCGATCACCGAACGGCTGCACCTGCCCGAACCGGCGAAGACCCCGCCGCCGCAGCCCGCCGTGACGCCGACGCCGACCGAGTTCTCCCCGCAGAATCCGGCACCGGGCGTGGCGAACCCGTACGCGCCGACCGGGTCTGCCGTGTCCTCCGCGCCCACACAGAATGCTCCGAGAGTCCCGGGGCCGGTACCGCCGCCCGGGTCCCCGGCATACCCCCCGCAGGGCCAGTACGTGTCGGCGCCCGGTTACCCCGGCCACCCCGTGCACTCCGCACCGGGCCCTCACACGCCGCCTCCCGTCACCCACGCTCCCTACGCACCCGCGTCACGCCAGAAGCCGAAACGGACCGGGCTGATCGTGGCCGCGTCCGTCGTGGGCGTGGTCGTCGTCCTGGGGGTCATCGGCTCGCTGTTGTCGAACGGGACCGAAAAGGACAAGACCAAAGACGACGCGGCCGCCTCCCAGGGCGCCAACAGCGGTGGCAGCAACGGTTCGGGCGGCGCCGGTACACAGAAGAAGACGGACCCGAAACCGGTCTCCTACCCGGGCATCGACCTGACGGAGGGCTATCAGATCATGCTCGCCGACAACCCGCCGCGCCCGGTCGAGGGCGAGGACCTGGCCTACGGCAACGGGGATCTCTATTTCAGCGTCGTGAGGTTCCTGGACGAGGCGGCGATCGGCACCGCCAACGGCAAGTTCGTCCTCCTGAACAACACGCAGAAGGGCTCCCTGGCGACCTGCCGCACGGAGACGCGCTACACGGAGAAGATCGCCCTGACGCAGCTCGGCGACGGGTCGCAGTTCTGTGTGCTCAGTGACGCGGGTCATGTCGCAGTGGCCACCTACCGTGGAAAGTCGGGAGACAGGGAAGCCGGCTCGTACGTCACCGTCGACCTGCAGATCTGGCGCAATGCCGAGGAGGCCAAAACGGACTAGGGAGTGGAGTGGCTCCTGGATGGGCTGACCCCGTGTTTTTCATGAGTTGCTTGTTCGGCGTCGGGGCCCCGAAGGCGAACAAGGTCGAGCCGCTGGTCCTTGGTGCGAGCACCGTACGAGCATCTCGACAAGCCGCCTGCGTGTCCTGCCTGGCCAAGGACTGAACCACGAGGTGATGGATCTCAGGGCTCAGGCAGTGTGGCGAAAGCGAGGGCAAGGGCTCGGGCGCCCGGTCAAGGTCGTTCGGTCTGTGTGGCGGCCTCCTCCAGGTCGGCCACGGTGCCCGCCATGATGGTCCGTACGTGCCGGGTGATGTGCTGTACGGGCCAGTCCCACCAGGCCACGGCGAGGAGCCGGGCGATGTCCGCGGCGTCGTAGCGGGTGCGGATGAGCCGGGCGGGATTGCCGCCGACGATGCCGTAGTCGGGGACGTCGCCGGTGACCACGGCGCCCGCGGCGATGATCGCGCCGTGACCGATGCGTACGCCGGGCATGACTGTGGCGCCGTGGCCGAACCACACGTCGTTGCCCACAACCGTGTCGCCCCGGCTCGGCAGGTCGGTGATCAGGTCGAAGTGCTCCGCCCAGGAACCCCCCATGGTGGGGAACGGGAAGGTGGACGGACCGTCCATGCGGTGGTTGGCGCCGTTCATGATGAACCGGGTGCCCGTCCCCAGAGCGCAGTAGCTGCCGATGACGAGCCGCTCGGGACCGTAGTGATAGAGCACGTTACGCGTCTCGAACGCGGTCGGGTCGTCCGGATCGTCGTAGTAGGAGAAGTCGCCGACCTCGATCAGCGGCGACTTCACCAACGGCTTGAGCAGGACCACGCGCGGCTGCTCGGGCATCGGGTGGAGCACGGTGGGGTCGGCGGGAACGAGCGGCATCGCGGGGGCGGTTCCTCTCAATTGACCTAGAGCGACAGTTGTCGCGTTAAGATGCTGACACAGTTCACACATCCCGCTCAACCGGATACTGATTGCCGATGACAGACCCGCCGGCCACATCGTCGGACCGCCGTCCGGGCGGTCGCACCGCCCGCGTCCGCGCCCAGGTCCTCGACGCGGTGCGCGCCGAACTCGCTGAAGGCGGTCATGAAGAACTCACGATGGAGAGCGTCGCGGCGCGGGCCGGAGTGCACCGCGCCACGGTCTACCGGCGGTGGCGCGATGTCGGCGGCCTGCTCGTCGACGTCATCGAGGCAGCCGGAGAGATGGCCTGGCAGCCGCCGGACACCGGCTCCCTGCGCGGCGACCTGACCGCCCTCAACCAGGAGATCCAGGAGTCCCTGGTCGCACGGCCGTCCTTCGCTCTTGCCCTGATGGCTGCCTCGTTCCACTCCGCACAGGCCGCGAGGGCCCAGACGAAGCTGTGGGCAGACCGGTACGCCCAGTGCGAGATCCTCGTCGAGCGCGCCGCCGAACGCGGTGAACTCCCCGTGCAGCGCACGGACGCGCGGAGCCTGCTGATCGCCGCCACAGCGCCGCTCTACCATCAACTGGTGCTCCTACGGGCGCATCCGGACCCGCGACTCCCGGAACGGGCCGCGGAGGCGGCAGTCCTGGCGGCCGCCGCCGGTGCCTTCTCGATCTGACGGGAAGAAGGGCGAGGGACCGCAAGCACCCTGCCGTCAGGCCGAGTTGCGAGCCACACGTACCGGCAGACGGCGCTCCGCTTCAGCCCGCCGGTCAGCTTGACATGTCGCCGAACATGCCGGGCTCGTACGAACCTCCCGGGTTGTGCACGATCACGTTCATCCGGGTGGCCGCGTTGATCAGGGCGACCAGGCAGACCAGTGCACCGATCTGGTCGTCGTCGTAGTGCTTGCAGATCTCGGTCCACGTCTCGTCGGACACGCCCTGCTCGCCGAGCCGGGTGCCCTCTTCGGCGAGCGCCAGCGCGGCCCGTTCGGCCGGGGTGAACACGGTGGAATGGCGCCAGGCGGCGACCAGGTTGAGCCGAAGGGCGGTTTCACCGGCGGTTGCGGCTTCTTTGGTGTGGAGGTCGACACAGAAGCCGCAGCCGTTGATCTGGCTGACTCGCAGCTCCACCAGTTCCCTGAGGATCTTCGGCAGCGTCGACTGTTCCAGCGGCAACGAGGCGTTGTAGAACCGCTTGGCGACCTTCGCGGCGGTCGGGCTGTCGAACAGGTTGAAACGGGGTTCCATGGATGTCGTCCTCACTGGTCGAGCTGCGCGCCGCGCGGATCGTTCGCGGCGTCCTGACGAACACGAGACGCCGGCCGGTCGATCCCTGTGACGGCGCGACGATGTGACGTAGGCCACCGACCGTGGGTGTCACAGAGCGGCTTGGGCCGACGTCTTGTGCGTGACACGGCCAAGGGCGAACACCGGGAGCGGCTATGGGGCAGCGGACAAGGAACACAGCCGGGGCGCCTCCGAGTGACGGTCACGTGGACCCTGCCACAGAGTCGTTCGTCGTCCATCGCAACCTGCTGTTCACCGTCGCCTACGAGATGCTCGGCTCCGCCACCGACGCCGAGGACGTCCTCCAGGAGACCTGGCTGCGCTGGGCGGGCGTCGACCTCCGCACAGTGCGCGATGAGCGTGCCTACCTGATTCGGGTGACCACGCGACAGGCGCTGAGCCGGCTGCGCACACTCCGTCGGCGCAGGGAGTCCTACGTCGGCTCCTGGTTGCCCGAACCGCTGCTGACCGTGCCCGACGTGGCCGAGGATGTCGAGCTGGCCGACAGCGTCTCGATGGCGATGCTGCTGGTGCTGGAGACGCTCGCCCCGGTCGAGCGGGCGGTGTTCGTACTGCGCGAGGTGTTCGATCTGGGATACGACGAGATCGCGCTGGCCGTGGACAAGAGCCCGGTCGCGGTGCGCCAGGTCGCGCATCGGGCCCGTGCGCACGTCACAGCGCGCCGGCCACGCAGGGTCGTCCCTCCGGCCGAGGCCCGCGGCGCGCTCAAGGCGTTCCAACGGGCGGTCGAGACAGGCGATCTGCAGCGTCTGCTCGACATGATCGCCCCGGATGTCGTCCTGCTGACCGACGGCGGCGGGATAGCGCAGGCCGCGCCGGCGCCAGTCGTGGGCGCCGACAGGGTGGCGCACGTGCTGGGCAGGATCAACACCGCAGTGGTGCTGCATCCGACACAGGTCAATGGCTACCCGGCGCTCATTCTCCGGGTGGGCGGCGAGGTCGACACCGTTCTGGCGGTGCACATCGACGACGGCCTGATCACCGGACTCTACGCCGTACGCAATCCCGAGAAGCTGTCACGCATCGACCGCGAGGCCATCGTGACCCGCTGACCCGCTGACCCGCTGACCCGCTGACCCGTCGAGCCTGACCCGACCCGTCCCGACATCGGGCCGTCACCGGTGATTTCACCGATTCACGTCGGCGCAGGCACCGCTTGGATCGGCAGGGTTCGACTCTCGCACGATCTCCAGGCGTCGGGAGCACAGGACGTGTCCGTGCGCCCGGCACGACGACGCGCCGCCACCGCCGCGGGCGGTCGGCGCGGTCAGAGGGGATCAGCCATGTCATCTCGCCTCAGTCTGCGTCTGCGCCTCCTCGGTGCGGCCACCGCCGGTGTCATCGCAACCGGGGTCACCGGCGCACTCTCCAGTCCTGCCTCCGCCGCTACCCAGGTCTACAGCGAGAACTTCTCCGCCGGGCCAGGGACCTTCGTGCCCACCGGTTCCGTCAGCACCGCCACGGGGGCGGCGCGGTTGAGCGGCTCACTGATCACCGACGCGTCCCTCACCTCCGCACCCATCGCCCTGACCGGCTACAGCGGCATCTCGGTGTCGTACACCCGGACGGCGTCGGGGCTCGATCTCGGTGAGGCGTTCACGGTCGCCTACTCCGTCGACGGCGGCGCGTTCACCACACTCGAGTCCGCACGCACCGCCTCGGGCGCGGCGTCGTTCCAGCTGCCCTCGTCGGTCGACGGCCGCACCGTGCGGTTCCGTTTCTCGCTGGACGCCGGCAGCGCGCTGGAGACGCTGACCGTCGACGACGTCCTCGTCCAAGCGGCGGGCGGGGGTGGCGGACCGACCGATCCGCCGGGCGGAACGCTGCCCCCGGTGACCGACGTGACCGCGCCGGGACCGTACGCGGTGACCATCGACCCGACCGCCGGTCCCGGCAACGACGGCTGGCTGGTGTACCCGGCGAACGCCGGCCAGAACGGCGTGAACCACCCGGTTCTCGTCTGGGGGCCCGGCGCGGGATCCGACCCTGCCGCTTACGAGGACATGCTGCGCCAGTGGGCCTCGCACGGGTTCGTCGTCTACAGCGAGGTCTCCTCCAGCAGCGGCGCCTACATGGTCGACGCGCTGGACTGGATCGAGGACCAGGACGTGAGTCCGACCAGTCCGCTGTACCAGGACATCGACACCTCCGAGGTGGCCTTCGGCGGCCACTCCCGCGGCTCGATCGGCACCTTCGACGTGGCGGACGAGCCGCGCCTGGAGACCACGATCCACGTGGCGGGCGGCTCCTTCGACGGCAACGGGCCGGACAACCTCCGCAACCCCGCCCTCTACATCGGCGGCGACGACGACTTCGCGACCTCCAACGTGGAGCGTGACTACGCCAACACCGACGTGCCGGTGTGGTTCAACGTCCTGAACGGCACCGACCACATCGCCGCCACCCGCAACGGCCGGCACATCATCACCGCTTGGCTGCGGTGGCACCTGGCCGACGAGGAGTTCCGCCGTACGCAGGACTTCCTGCGCTCCGGCTGCACCTTCTGCGGCCTCGGCGAGACGCGGTACAAGAACTGGTGAGCGACGTAAGGGCACCGGCGGCCGACGCCGGTGCCCTTCGCATCCTTGGGAGTGGTCGCAGCGGTCGTCTACAGCGAGACCTTCCGTTGATCGGTCGTGAGACCGCGGAGTTTCCAGAGTCCGTACAGAGCCAACAGGGGTTTGACGACCGTCCATTCGCCGAATCGGTAGTCGTCCGCGCGTACGAGTTTCCCGGCCAGATCAGGGCGCTGTCGCCGCAAGTACGCGCGGGCCTTGAGCGAGTGAGCCGGTTGGGAGACGATCTTGATGCGGTCGACGTCCTCGAGCAGGGGGATCACGTTCGTGATGTTCTCCCATGTCGTCGTGCTCTGGTCCTCGAGAACAACGATGCCGTCGAACCCCAGTGCCGACTTCGCGTAGTCGGCCATCAGCTGAGCTTCCGTACCGTGGCTACTGGTCTCGCCACCACTGAAGATCACGCGAGTGTCCCGGGTGTTGTCAGGGGCAACGGAGCGGACTCCGGCACGGACTCGCCAGCGGTTGATGGAATTCGGCGTGGGCCGGGGGTTCCGGTAGCCCAGGACGACCACGGCTTCTGATGTGCCCCCGCTGCCCTCTATGAGGGCGCGAGACCAGCGCCAGTTCAGCCACTCGCCCCAGGCCAGGGCCGCGGCCCCAGCGATCGCCAGTCCTGTGCTTCGTCGCATGCGGTGACCCTATGACACCGCGGCAGGGCGCCGGCCGCGCCGCCGACTACGCATGACGAACATCCGTGTCGGCGTCACGCGGGCGGTCCCCGCCTGTCCAGCGGTCCCTTCCTGTGGTGGCTACCGCGGGTCGATCCGGAAGATGCTGCCGCCGATGGCGAGTACGTACAGTTCGCCACTGCCGGCCTGCGCGAAGGAGATGACCTCGCCACCGTTGACCGCGAGGTCGTGCACGCCGGTCACCTTGCCGTCCTTCAACTGCAGGGAGCGAACGGTGCCGTCGCAGTAGTCGCTGAACACGTACTGTCCCTTGAGTGCCGGGATCGCCTTGCCCCGGTAGACGTAGCCGCCGGTCACCGAGCAGCCGAGGTTGGTGCGGTCGTACTCATGGATCGGCCGCACGTGGTTCGCCGGTTCCGTGCCGCCACGGAAGGGGTGGGTGCCCTCCATCTGCGACCAGCCGTAGTTCTCGCCGCCCTTGCTGCTTGCCGGGGCCCGGTCGATCTCCTCCCAGTCGCTCTGGCCGACGTCACCGATGAACAGGTCGCCCGTGCCCGTATCGAAGGAGAACCGCCAGGGGTTGCGCAGTCCGTACGCCCAGATCTCGTCCCGCGCGTTCGGATCGTCCACGAACGGGTTGTCCGGCGGGATCGCGTACGGCTTGCCGCCCCTCGGGTCGATCCGCAGGAGCTTGCCGAGCAGGGTGTCGAGGTTCTGCCCGTTGCCGTGCGGGTCGCCGCCCGAGCCGCCGTCGCCGAGCGCGATGTAGAGATAGCCGTCGGGGCCGATCTTGATGTCGCCGCCGTTGTGGTTGGCGTAGGGCTGCGTCTGGGTGAGGACGGTACGCCGGGTGTGCGGCTGGATCCTGCCGTGTCGTACGGCGAACTCGTCCACGGTGCTGGTGCCTTCGAGGTTCGTGAACGAGATGTAGAGGTGCGCGAACCTCTTGTCGAACGCGATGCCCAGCAGCCCTCGTTCGCCGTCGGTGGTGGTCTCGGCGGATATGTCGAGGACGGGGCTGCCGAGACCCCTGTCGTCCAGGACCCTTACCGTGCCGGCGCGTTCGGCGATCCAGAGCGTCCCTCCCGGACCCGAGGCGCCGGCCGTCGGATTCTGGGCCGTGGCCACGTTCTTGAGGACGACCTGTGCCGCCGGTCGTGGGGCGGCCGACTCGTCGGCCGAAGCCGCGGTCAGGGCGAGGGAAGCGACGAGACAGATGGTGCCGATGATCGCCGAGCTTCGGGTGCGAACTCTCACCGTGTTCCTCCTGGAGGCGGTGAATCGGCAGGGTGCGCGGCCACTTGCGGGGCCTGTCGTGGGGTGTCGCAGGCGCCGGCACACAACCTGGTGGGGGGTGGGGGAGACGGGTGTGCTGTCTGGCTGGCTACGGATGAAGATACCGGCAGGAACGCATTTGGTATAGACCAAGTGCGTCAGGGGTCGACGGAGACCAGGCCAACGGCAGATCGCGATCCTGGCAGCGCTCGACGACGGTGACGTGACGACGGACGTGACGACGGAGAGGGCCGCGGGCCGCGCAGGTCCCAGCTCCCGTGTCGCTCGGCGGGCCATGACCCGTCAGATCTGACATCCTGCATCGGTGCGTGTACTCATTGTGACGGCAGGCAGCTGGGGCGATGTCGCTCCGTACACCGGACTGGGCGTGCGACTGCGTTCCGAGGGCCACCGCGTGGCCGTGGCCACCCATGGTCGTTTCGAGCAGGCGGTGACCGCTCACGGTCTGGAGTTCCGGGCCCTGCCCGTCGATCCGCGTCAGGAACTGGCCTCGCACAACGGCCAGCAGCTGGCCAGAGCCGCCAGTCCTCCGGTGGAGATGGTGAAAGTGGCGCGGATGGTGCGGGCGTTCCTGCCCCGGCTGAGCCGCGGCATCACGGACGCCGTGCGGCAGGGTGCCGATGTCGTCCTGAGTTCCACGGTCACCGACCCCGTGTGCGCGGTGCTCGGCGAAGCGCTGCGACTGCCGAACATCGGGGTGTATCTCCAGCCCGTCCAGCCGACAGGCGCCTTCCCTCCGACGGTCAGCGGCGCGCGCTCGTTCGGGGCGCACGGAAACCGGCTGGCCGCCTATGCGCTATGGGCCGCCACCGGCCGGATCTTCGCCCCCGCCGTCACCGCCCTGCGGCGCGAAATGGGTCTGCCGCGCCAGAAGTTCGCCGGCATGCTGGGCCTGCCGCCCGGGCGTACGGTCCTGCACGGATTCAGCCCGCGGGTCGTGCCCCGCCCGACGGACTGGCCCGACGGGCACGAGGTGTGCGGGTACTGGTGGCCGCAGACCCCGCCTGACTGGGCACCCGATCAGCGCCTGCTCGATTTCCTCGACGCGGGCCCGCCACCGGTCTTCGCCGGTTTCGGCAGCTGCGTCACCACCGACGCCGAACGGCTGAGCACGCTGCTCGCCGACGCCCTGCGCCGTGCGAAGGTACGAGGCATCGTCCAGGCCGGCTGGAGCGGCCTGCACGCCGAGAACGACGACCTGATCACCGTGCAAGAAGTGCCGCACGCCTGGCTGTTCCCCAAGACGGCCGCCGTCATCCACCACGCAGGCGCGGGCACCGCCGCCGCCGGGCTCCGCGCCGGAGTCCCTTCCGTGCCCGTCCCGGTCCAGCTGGACCAGCACTTCTGGGCCGCCCGCCTCCACGCCCTGGGCGTCGCGCCACGCCCGCTGCGCTACCGACACCTCGACGCGGAACGGCTTTCCTCGGCTCTAGCCGAAACCGTCCGCGACCCCACCGTGCGCGTACGAGCCCGCGAGATCGCCGCCGCTCTCGCCGAGGAGGACGGCACGCGTCAAGTCTTGTCGGCCATCGAGCGCCTCGGGTAAGCCCGACTTCGTCCCTTGAACCGCCACATGGCAGCCACGCCGGGTGGCCTCGGCGCCGAGCAGGCATACGGCGAGGCCGAAGGATGCCCCTGTGGATGGCGTCGCCTCGTTCCCCTCGGCACAGAACTACGTCTTTGGTCCCGGGCCACCCGGGTCCGCGGTCCGATTCGCCGAGCCCGGACGCTGGTTAGCGTCACACCATGCGTATAGGACTACTTGGCACAGGCAATGTCGCCCGGGCACTGGCCCACGGCTGGAGCGCCGCAGGACACGACGTGCTCCTCGGTTCACGGCGGCCGAAGGACCGGGCAGACCTCGGTCTGCCCGTGGCGGGCCTGAGCGAGACAGCCGCCCACGCGGAGGTACTGGTCAACGCCACCCCGGGGACGGTCTCGGTGGAGCTGCTGCACTCCATCGGGGCGCGGGCGCTGGCCGGCACCTTACTGATCGATGTCGGGGTCGGCCTTTCCGACGACTTCACCGAGCTCTCGCACCCCAACAGCAGTCTGGGTGAACAGATTCAGGAGTCCTTCCCCCTGACCCCCGTCGTCAAGACGCTCTGCACCATGGACTCCACCGTGATGACCGCCCCGGGCGGTCTCGACGGCCCGAGTACCGTCTTCCTCTCCGGCGACGATGCCGAGGCCAAACGGATCACCGGTCGACTGCTCACCGACCTCGGCTGGCCTCCGTCGTCCCAGCTCGACATCGGCGGCATCACCACGGCACGCGGCCAGGAGCACTTCGCTCTGCTCTTCATGGGCATCGTGGGCGGCCTGGGGGCCCACACGTTCAACATCAACGTGGTCACTCGCCCTGCCGGCTAGGGTCTGCCCTGCAGCCCGGCAAGTGCACTTCTCAAGTTGGGCGACCCACTGGCTTTCGGTATCGGGCATCTCGACTGGGATGATCGTGGCCACTTCGAGTCACGATCGACAGGAGAGCGGCAGGGGGTCGGCAGACATCGGCAGGGCACCGGCAGCGCGTGAAGTGGTCGATATCTGATCGGCGTGATCCGCGCTTTCGGAGTGACGCCTCAGCGCTGGGCGAGCTGGGCGGCCGCGGCCAGGAGTTGGAGGCCGTCGTGGGCGGGTGTGCCCTGCCTCGCGAAGTACGTTTCGGAGACCCCGGACTGGCCAAGGGCGTCCTGGTCGCGTCCTGGTCGTGCAGGACAACACCTGCGAGTTCTGCCGGGCCGGGCTGACCACCGCCTGCGCCCACATGGAAATGCTCTCCGCCGCCCAGGCCGAGCTGATACGGATCCCGCAGGCGGCCGGTGCGCTGAAGGTGCTGCCCGCCACCTCGGACCCGGCCCGACTGCTCAGCCTGCTGACCCTGGCGGACGTGTACGGCACCGGCCATCATGCCGCCAAGCGTATCGGCGTACGCCCGGGCGATACCGTCGCGGTGGTCGGGGACGGTGCGGTCGGCCTGCTCGCCGTTCTGTCGGCGAGGCAACCCGGTGCCGAGCGGATCGTCCTGATGGGCCGGCACAAGGCGCGCACCGGCCTGGGCTGCGAGTTCGGCGCCACCGATGTGGTGGCCGAGCGCGGCGAGGAGGGCACCGCGAAAGTGCGTGAGCTGACCGGCGGCGGCGCGTCCAAGGTGCTGGAGCCGGTCGGCCACCGTCCGGCCTACGACCAGGCCGTGCGCATCGTCAGGGCGGGCGGCGTGATCAGCCGGGTCGGCGTCCCGCAGTACGAGGAGGCTCCGGCTTCCGGTAGCGCCCGGCTCGCGGGGGAGCAAGGGTAAGTCCGCCCCGCCTTCTCGCGTGTCCACGGTGGGCGGCACGGTGTGTCACACGGGTAGCAACTGCCACTGCCACTCCCGGCGGTCGCCCTCTGCCCCGTATTGCTTGATCACCGTGCGGGCGTTGGTGTCGGCCCGCAGGAGCAGACCGCTGTTCCGGTTCGCGATCTCATACACCCGCGGAATGTCGGTCACCGAGCCCACCGCAATGAGCCGCCACTGTTGGTGGTATGCGTCACCGCCCTCGTACGCGCGTTGCGCGATCACCGCTCCTTCCCTCTTCTGCGCCCCGACGATCTCCAGGACCTTGCCGCTGCGCACATTCTCGATCCGGTACAGGACATCGCCGTTGTCGTGGCCCGCCACGATCAGCCGCCACCGCTGATGGTCTCTGGGGACGGTGAGGGTCTGGTGGACCTCGGCTCCGTCCTTGGTGGACTCACGCGTGACCGCCATCCGTAGCCTGCTGCGGACGTTGGCCCAGGAGACCACTGTGCCCGAGTCGGGCAGCCCGGTCATTTTTGCCGACGCGACCTTTCGAACCCGGTGGTTGGCGGAGTCGGCGATGTAGAGGGCGTCGACGCAGTCCACGGCGAGCCCGTGCGGAAAGTTCAGCTGGGCCGAATCGGCCGGGCTGTCGTCACCGCCGAAGGTCGCGGCGCCCGTGCCGGCGACCGTGCTGATCTTCCCCTCGGTTGTGACCTTCCGGACCTGGTGGTTGTGGTGGTCGGCGATGTAGAGGTTCCCGGCGCTGTCCACCGCTACCCCCACCGGGAGGTGCAACTGGGCCGAGGTGGCCGGGCCGCCGTCAGGTGCGTGGCCTGCGATGCCCGTGCCGACGACCGTGCTGATCTTTCCATCAACCGTGACCTTACGGACCCGGTGGTTACCGGAATCGGCAACGTAGACATCGCCCGCGCCATCCACCGCCAGTCCGTACGGGCTGTTCAGCTGGGCCGAGACGGCGGGGCCATCGTCTCCCCCGGGTCCCGCGACCCCGGTCCCCGCAAGCGTGCTGATCCTCCCGTCCGTCGTGACCTTCCGGACCTGGTGATTGTTCAGGTCAGAGACGTAGAGGGTGCCGATGCTGTCCACCGCCACCCCCGCCGGGACGTTCAATTGGGCGTCCGTGGCGCGCTCGCCGTCGGGGGTGCGGCCCGCGGTGCCCGTACCGACGATCGTGCTGATCTTCCCGTCGGGCGTGACCTTGCGGACTCGGTGGTTGCCGGAATCGGCGATGTAGAGAGCGCCGGTGCTGTCCACCGCCACCGAGCGTGGGCCGTTCAACTGGGCCGGGGCAGCAGGGCCGCCGTCCCCCTCGGGCCCCGCGACGCCGGTCCCAGCGACCGCCCTGATCTGCCCGTCAGTCGTCACCTTCCGGACCCGGTGGTTGTCGTGGTCGACGATGTAGAGGGTGCCGGCGCTGTCCACCGCCACCGCGTACGGACGGTTCAACTGAGCTGAAAAAGCAGGCTTGTCATCCCCTTCGCGCCCGGCGACCCCGGTTCCTGCGACCGTGCTGATCGAAGAGGCGAACTGCTCGCCACCTGTGGCTGCCGCATGGGTGGTGCTCATGCTTATCCCTTCACTGTTCAACCGACCGCCGGCTACAAGCGACGGGGACTACAGGACAGCGAGATGGAAGGGTTCATCAGAGGAGGAGCCCTTGACGGAAGTGAGGACCTTCACGACGTTGGGCGTACTGGAGGAGGTGGCACCCACGTAGACCTCGGTGCCCCAGTGAGCGCCGCGGTCTGCAGTCACCTGGCACATCGCCGTGGTGACGTCGATGTCCGCGCTCACGGTCACGTCGTAGTCCCCGGTGGCCACCTTCCGGACGCCGGTGACATTTTTCGTGCGCGCGAGAGTCCCGTTCCGATCCACCTGGGCGGCCGCTCGGGCGCAGGGGGCGACAATGGGGCTGGGCATATCAGACTCCCGTCACTGGGCGGGCAGCCAGCGGCTGCTCAGGTGCAGGTGGCAGGAACGCCACGTCATGCGCAGGGAAGGTTCTGGGCGTACCAACCCTCCAGCTGCATCGTTTTGAAGCAACCCCCGACGACAAGGGGCGGTAAAAACAGAATCTATGGGTTGCAGGCACCCTCTTTCTACGATGTACGGCTACATCATCAGTTCGTGGGATAGATGAGCCAGAAGGCATGCAAGCGCGCCGGGCGGGAAGGCGCCCGTTCCCGGCGCGGGCCGCTGGGAGACCGCCCCTCTCCTCTACGGCAACCTCGGCATCGGCAGGCGCGCCACCGGTCAGTGGACGGCGGGCGGCCGGTCCTTCGCCGCCCTGCGTAGTCGCAGTACCAGCAGCAGCGCCGAAACACCGAACAGCAGGGCTGTGATCAGCAGCCATCGAGTCAGGAAGCCGTCCGCGGACAGCCCGGTGGTGGACTCGTAATGGTCCGCCCCCCGGCCGCTGATCAGCGGAAACCACACCAGGAGGAGCAGCCCGGACAAGGTGGCGGGCACCCGCACGTACACAGCCCGCTCCCGGTGGCCGACCGCGCCCGATGCCCGTACGGCCGCGCGGTCCAGCATCGCGTACAGCGGCAGCAGGACGAGATCGTGCACCACCGCCGTGCCCACGAACCACAGCGCGACCTGGAACCAGTCGTCCGCCAGCAGTCGCACTCCCGCATACCCGGCGAGGGCGAACGAGCAGGCGAGGAGCAGCAGTTGGAGAGGGCTTCCCATGTGGCGGCGCAGAAACCTCATCACAGGTCTCCGAACGTCATCCTGGCCACCCACTTGGTGTTGAGCACACCGGGCGCGGCGGGCACAATGATCCTGGCCGGACAGCCATGATCGGGGGTCAACGGCTCGCCGTTGACGTCCAGGGCGAGCAGGGAGCGCGGATCGCGCACCTGGTTGGCGCGCAGCGCGGCCCGGCGGAAGGCGCCGTGTCGCTGAAGGGACTCCACCAGGACGTCGGGCGCCGTATCGGCCTCGTAGCCGACGAGGACGGCGAGGTCCCGCAGTCGTACGCCCCGCCACCACTGGTCGGAGGTGGACCAGCCCTCGACGCAGGCGATGGGCAGCGCCGCGCTGTGCGGTGGCAGCTCCAGCAGCTCGGCGCGGCTCAGCCGGACGGTCCCGGACGGGCCGCTGACGACAAGTCGCCATGCTTCCTCGCTCGTCTCGGCCGCACTGATCCCCCTCGACGCGGCCGTCTTGTTGATCTGGAAGCCGCCGGGGCCGCTACCGGGATCGGCGCCGCCGTGCGGAGCGAGGACGGCCGTGTGCCGTAGCGGGCCGTCGAAGTTCTGTCCCACCGTCGTGCCGAAGAGCAGCAGCGAGCCGCCCCCGACCAGACCGAGCGCCCCGCGCCGCGAGGTGGTGGGCGCGGCCGGGTCCGGCGAGGCCAACGAGGGCGCCGCCTCCGTAGGCTCCTCCTCCGCGCCGGCCTCCACCGCCCTTCCCTCCCTCAGCCGCCGCACATTGCGTACCGCGGCCGGCGTCTTCAGCACGGCGTGCACGACGAACGCGGCGATGAACACCCAGGCCCCGTAGAAGTGCAGCGGATAGAAGGAGCCCGGGAAGAGGTAGTCCAGCTGGACGTTGAGCACGCCCGTCACGAACTCGAACAGCGCGCCCCCGACCAGCAGGAGCAGCGAGATCCGTTCCAGCGCGTGTGCGAGCGACCGGGCCGGCGGCAGTTGGAACAGCCGCGGTACGACCGACCACAGTTTCGCCAGCAGGACGGGGACCAGTGTGATCCCGAGGGTGACGTGAACGCCCTGGTTGAGGCGGTAGAGCCAGTGCGGGTCGGTCGGCCAGGCGAACAGGTAGAAGCCGAGAACCCCCTTGTCCGGGGTCTTGTCGTTCACCGGCGACAGGCCGGGGTTGTAGGCGGCGTACGACAGCAGCCCGGTCACGAACAGCACCGTGATCCCGGCGAGCAGGGCCAAGCCGAGGACGGAGGTGAACCAGGGGCCGCGCACCGGGCTGCGCCAGAAGGAGGGTGAGGAAGGAGACCGTGCCATGACCCGACCGTAGATCCGGTGGGCCCGGCGAGAGGGCGTGCGACGCATGACGAAAGGCTGACGTCTGTGCCTGTCGAGGGTCCGACGGCCGCCGTCCGGCCTGACGTCTCCCAGCAGACCGTCACCGACTGTCTCAGGACGCAGCGGACCGGCGCACGCGAACTCGATTACGAGCGCGGCGAGGTCGGCACGCTACCGTTTCCGGACGGTGTAGGTCAGGTGCGTCGCCCGAGAGGTGGGCTCCGCGCCCGCCGGCTCCAAGGCCAGGCGGGCCGCGTCCACGCCCTCGAACAGGCGGATCCCGGAGCCGAACAGCACGGGTGACAGCGCGATCGAGAACTCGTCGATCAGGCCGGCGTTCACGTACTCCAGGATCGTTGCGCCGCCGCCCGCGATACGGACGTCGCGGTCGCCGGCGGCCTGGCGTGCCTGGTCGAGCGCGGACTCGATGCCGTCGTTGACGAAGTGGAAGGTGGTCCCGCCCGGCCGCTCCCAGGGGTCACGCTTCTCGTGCGTCACGACGAAGACCGGGGTGTGGAACGGCGCCTCCTCCGGCCACATCTGCTCGCCGGCGTCGAACATGCGCTTGCCCATCACGCTCGCACCGGTGCGCTCGAACGTCTCCCGCACGATGTCGTTGTCGCGTCCTTCCTCGCCGCCCTCGCCGAGCTGCAGATTCTCCCGGAAGAACCGCTGCGGGAATATCCACTGCTGGAGCTCCATCCACAGCCGCCCCATCAATTCCTCGGGGGACTCGGGCGCGATGAAACCGTCCAGAGACATCGAGACGCTGAAGAACACCTTCCCCGCCATCAGCCCTCCGCTCCCTTACGAACGATTTCGGTGACGTACGCAGCCAGGTTGTTCAGGGTCTGCCGGCCGCCCTCGATCGCGTGGTACTTCTCGACCGCCTCGTCGCGCAGCTCTCTGGTGGGGAACACCGTGCGCATCACGATCCGGGTCGCCGCACCGTCGGGCTCGAACGTCAGGACAGACTCGAAGGCGTTGGGGTCGTCGCGGGACTCGCCGTGGAGGAACTCGATCCGTTCCGGCGGGGTGAGCTCGGTCCAGGAGATCCACTCCTGGTAGTCCGTCCCGTCCGGTCCGTGCATCACGAAGTCCCATGCCCCGCCGACGCGGAACTCGAAGGCCCGCGTGGTGGTGGTGAACCCGTCCGGTCCCCACCACCGTGACAGGTGCCGCACCTCGGTGAAGGACTCGAACACCAGCTCCCGCGGGGCGTCGACCACTCGGGAGATCACGATCTCGCGGTCGGCTGACGCCGACGGCGCCGGCGTTCCAGGTTCTGTCGCGCTCATCAACTACTCCTCTTGACTTGTCTCTTTCAGTTCCTGCACGTATCCGTCGAGTCGGCCGAAGCTCTCGTTCCAGAACCGCTCGAATCCGCCGGCCCACTCGTGGACCGGTCGCAGCCCACGGGCGTCGAGGCCGTACAGGCGCTGCTTGCCCGCCTCCCGAACCCGCACCAGCCCCACTTCCCGGAGTACCCGAAGGTGTTTGGACGCCCCCGGCTGGGTCATCCCCAGCTCCTGGGCCAACTCGGTCACCGGTCGCTCACCCGCCCGCAGGAGCACCAGAATCTCCCGGCGCTGCGGCTCGGCGATCGCGTTGAAGACGTCCGACGTCGTCGCTGCTCGTGCCATGGCAGCCATCGTATGCCCATATCGGCATGCGTCAAGCTGAGAGGGGTGAGTCAGGCGGCAGGGTCGACGTCAGCAGGGGAGTGGGCTTGAACATCTGCCTGAGAACGCCCGGCCCGGTTCACTGATCAGAGAGGGCTCGCTCAGTCCGGCTGCGCCGAGCGGACCGGCAGGCGTCTCCCTGTACCGCTGGTGAGGTGGGCGCGGTGGGCGCGGGGCAGTGTCAGGTCAGGCGGTCGGAGCGGGCTGGACGGGTTCGGGTGCGGCTATGGGTGCGGCGCCACAGCCATTTCTGGGTGAGGAGGGTGAGGGTGCCGGCCAGGACGATGCCCAGGAGGTTCAGCAGCAGCTGGTTGGTTGAGCCGAGGGTCTGGGCCGTGTCTCCGTAGCTGAGGGCCACCGCCGCGTTGGCGGCGGCCGGGACCGTGGTGACGGAGATGGCCACCCCCACCAGGAGGCCCGACTTGGCCGACGTCAGGGAGAGCGTGCCCGCGATGCCGGCCAGGACCGCCACGACGAAGGAGAACGCGTCGGGGGCGTACACGAAGGCCGTGTTGGGGCGGTCGGCCTCCAACTGGGCACGGCTGAACAGGTCCAGGCTGTCCATGAAGAGGCTGAACAGCACGGTCACGGCCATCGCCACCGCGAAGCCCACGAGCAGGGCCAGCAGCGAGCGCACGGCCAGGCGCGGCCGGCGCCTGACCAGGGCCGTGCTGATGCCCGCCAGCGGGCCGAACTCCGGGCCCACCGCCATCGCGCCCACGATGAGGATCGCGTTGTCGAGGACCACGCCGCAGGCCGCGATCATCGTGGCGAGCGTGATGAAGGCGAGGTAGGTGACCGAGAGCGTCGACTCCTCGTGCGTCGCGTCCGACAGCTGTTCCCACAGGACCGCGTCCGCGCCCTCCCCGGGAGCGTCGTCCTCCGCCTTCTCGGCGCGCTTCGACAACGACAGGTCGATGTCCTCGACGGCGATCGAGCCGTCCGTGTCGATGTCCAGGGCGCACAGACCGCTGATCAGCTCGTCGCCCGCCTCGCGCGCCACGTCGACCATCACGAGGTCGCCGGCCGGGTCGCGGGCGGCGCCCGGCACGACCGCCAGATGGGTCGCACCGACCGTCCCCTCGATAAGCCGCACTGCGGCGTCGGTCCGGTCGGACGGGATGATCAGGCGCAGGTGCAGCATGGAGGCAGGTTAGCCGCGCTGGGAAGGTGGGCTGGCCGCCGGGCGTCGTTTGTCGTCCGCGGGGTGCTGGTCCACCACGTGTCCAGGAGGCCCGCGACGGCCTGGGCCCAAAGGTGGGGCCACTGCGGTCACGTGCGTCGATCGGCACTGGCTGCGCGCCCGCGGGGCAGGCTGTCGGCGCCGCCCCGAGCTGCGCCAGGGTGGCGACCCCACCTCACTCACGCCTGTGCTCCCCACGGAAGCCGACGCTCAGCACGCCTGCGGAAGCGCTATATGACTAGTTCGTACGCAATTGATCCTGTCTCTATACACAATTATCGTGTGTCATCAGACGAACACTCTGTGTAGTCGCGAAGTTGGGGAGGGTCTATGCGAAGGTCCATGGCGGCATGCGCGGCGCTCGCGCTCGGAGCGAGCCTGCTGGTAGGGGGAATGGCGCCCGCGGCCACCGCTGCGGTCACGCCGGGCGTGATCGGGGCGATCCAGGCGCCGACTCCGCCGTCGACTGTGCCCGACCTCGATGCCCCCGGGCCGGCGAAGACCATCGAGTTCCGGCCGGACGGGCAGGTCCGCTCCAGTCCGGGGTATGCCACGATCCAGGCTCCGCAGCACACCCGCATCACCGAGGTGGACCCCTGGTGCAGCGGCATGAACTGTCCGGTCACCATCGCCTCTGACGGCTCATCCGCCAGCTTCTCTCTCCAGAGCAGCAACTGGGTATGGGTCCGGCCCATCAAGCTCAGCGTCGTCGCGAAGGGCGATGCACCCCTGGCGGGCGGTCTGTTCACCGGAAGCTTCACCCTCGATGGCGCGACCGTGGACTGGAGCGTCAGCATCACCCAGGGTACTCCCGGCGCCTTTGGCGGCTACGTCAACAACGTCCCTGGGGGAGGAGGCGCCCGGGTTCGGTTCGTCGACCCCGACTTGAACGCCGCCGCCGCGGGGTTCATGGTCAACGACATCGTCACTTCCGTCGACGGGCAGCCCGTCACGTCATCGGCATCCCTCAACGCCGCCCTCGCAAGCAAGCGAGCCGGGGCCACCGTGCCCGTGGGCATCAGGCGTAACGGCACCCCGGTGACCCTGCAGTACATGATCGACCAATGATCAGCGCAGTCCAGCCCGTCGACGTCCGCGCGATCCACCGCCTGACGCAACGCTGAGACTGCCCCCTCCTACGGTGTCCCGACCGCCCAAGAGGGAGGTCAGGGCCCGGCGTTGCGCTGTCTCGTGAGAGGGCTGAGCCTGGCGTCGCCGGATCGGCGCCGATGGCCGCTGCCAACTTCCGCAGCCCTCTTGTGGCTTTCTGAAGTCGACTTACAGCCGTCCGTAGCGGCCGGTTGAACGGCGAAAGGGATGACGATGAGCACTCCCCACACAGCAGCCGCAGATGATGAGCATTCCGTCCCTGCGATCAGGACAGTCGCCGGGACCGGGGAGGCGGGGTTCAAGGGAGAGAAGGAGCCCGCCGCTTCGGCTACGTTGAACCGCCCGTACGGGGTTGCGGTGGACAGTACCGGCACTCTCTACATCTCCGACAGTGACAACCACCGGGTCCGGAAGATCACCACGGATGGGAAGATCAGTACGTTTGCGGGGACGGGGGTTCCGGGATCCGACGGGGACGGCGGTCGTGCGGTTGCGGCGCAGTTGAACTCCCCGCACGGACTGGCGGTGAACAGCGCGGGCGATCTCTTCGTCGCCGATGCCGAGAACCACCGAATCCGGAAGATCACGGCCGATGGGAAGATCAGCACGGTCGCCGGCACGGGCACCGCGGAGTTCAGCGGCGACGACGGCCCCGCCACCGCCGCCGAGTTGAACTACCCGCACGGGGTGGTAGTGGACAGCGCCGGCACCCTCTATGTCTCCGACAGTGACAACCACCGGGTCCGGAAGATCACCAGGGACGGGAAGATCAGTACGTTTGCGGGGACGGGGGTTCCGGGGGCCGGCGGAGATGGCGGTCCTGCGGTTGCGGCCCAGTTGAACTCCCCGCACGGACTGGCGGTGAACAGCGCCGGTGACCTCTTCGTCGCCGATGCCGAGAACCACCGAATCCGGAAGGTCACCCCTGACGGGATTATCAGCACGTTCGCGGGGACCGGGACTGCCGGACCGGACGGAGACGGCGGTCCAGCGGTCTCAGCCCAGCTGCACCTCCCACTGGGTGTGGTGGTGGACAGCACCGGCACCCTCTACGTCTCCGACCACAACAACCACCGGGTCCGGAAGATCGCCCTTGACGGGAAGATCAGCACGTTCGCCGGAACAGGCACCGAGGGCTCCGGCGGCGACGACGGCCCGGCCACTGCGGCCGAGCTGAACTACCCCCTCGGACTCGCCGTGAACTGCGTCGACGCCCTTTACATCGCCGACTACGTCAACAACCGGGTGCGGAAGATCGCGTCGGCGGAGATGGCCGGGCTGCCCGCGTCGGGCACGGTGGTCTCCTGGGCCAACGTCCGCAGCAGGCTGCGGATGGCAGTCGAGCGTGAGTCCGTCAAGGACGGGGCCGAAATCCAGCAGTCCCTCGCCGCCCCCAGGGCGCACCAGCGGTGGCGGCTGGTCGTGGCGGGCCAGGACAACGGCGACATCCTGTACACGATCGAGAACGTACGCAGCGGCAAGGTCCTGGAGGTCGTCGGGGCCCAGGAGAGGTCCGGGTCGACGGTCGCACAGCGCGACTGTGAGGGTGCTGACGCGGGCCACCAGCAGTGGAGACTGATCCCGGTGGGCTCGGTCACCGACACCCCGCGGGTGTACGAGATCGCGAACCAGAACAGCGGTCTGCTCCTGCGTGTCGACACCAACGCCCGCACAGTGATCCAGCAGCACGGGTCGGACGGCGACCACCGAAGCCGGCAGTGGCAACTGCTGCCCGTGTGACACACGAGAGGGCAGGGGCACTCTCGCCCCTGCCCTCTCATGGCCCCCTAAAGGCTCTCCTCATAATTCCCTACAGGTCCTTGCGTCACTCCGATTTGGACGGCTTCTCGGCGGTCGCCTTGGGCGCCTGGGGCGTCTCTGGAGTCTTGGGCTCGGGTGCCTTGGGGGGTTTGGCGAAATCGTCTTTCTTGGGCATGGTCTCCAGATCCTCACTCTTCTCCAGGCCGCTCTCCTTCTTCACCGTCTCGCTCGACTTTTTCATTCCGTCGGACGCTGCTGTGGACACCGAGCTGGGATTCTTGGCGTACTGGGCCTGCGTATCCCCTGATGACTGGGTCGTCTGGATGAAGGAGGCGAGGAAACCGAGGACGGCCCGCGCTTCGGGTGACTGCTCCTGCACGACTTTCGCCCGGCTGGAAGCCCCGTGGATCGCATTGGTGGAGAGGTTCGCGCTCTTGTCGTCGTACGTGTCCTCCTTGGAGTCCTCGAAGGCGTCGACGTCCGCATTCAGCAGGGGCCTGGTGCGGTCGGTAGTGACGGAGAAGAGTCCTGCGCTGTTTTTCGAAGAATCGAAGATGTTGCCGAACACCATGGTCATCGTTCCTGATCGTCGTAGCTGCGGCGGTGTCGCCCGGTCAAGGTCCCTTGTGCAGCGCTCGCTGGCTGTACGTCAGGCTCTCGTTGTCGAACATCGTGTGGTGGACGTCCAGGGCGGAGACGACCTCGGCCCACCCCGTCATGCGGAAGCCGGCACCGCCCGGCAGATCGATGGTGCCGATGTCGCGGGCGACCACCTGGTCGAGGCCGGGGGGCGTCCCGGGCTGTGGGGGAGACAGGACCGGCACCGGCACGGCGTACTTCACCGCGAGAAAACCCGAGAAGGTCACCGGGATCTCGTACGTGTAGTGCTTGTGCGTACGCCGCTGGGTGGCGATGGTCTCCACGCGCGAGCTCGGCGGGACGTCGCCGGAGATCTGCGATTTCGAGGTCCAGCTGGTGGTCAGGGAGCCGCCGACGGAGGCCGCGATGCCCAGCGCCAACTGCGCGTTGAGCGAGGCGCTGCCCGTGGCGCTGCCCTGGGTGGTGAACGCGATGGAGCTCGTCACCGAGTTCGACGCGGAGTTCCCCGTGGAGTTCGTCGCGGCCGTCTCGGTGGAGTTGGCGTTGTCGACGCCGACGCTGTCCTTGCTGTTCTTGTTGGTCACCGTGTTGGCGTTCTTGTTCGCCATGTCGTTGCGGAGCTGCGTCGCGAGCTGCGCCTGCAGGTCCAGCTTGAGCTGGTTCTGCAACTGCAGCTGGAGTTGCGCGCCGACGGTGCCGCCGAACGTGAGCTTGGCGTCCCCGTGCAGCGACCACGTCACCCCGTTCGACACGGTGAAGTCGACCGAGTCGGTGAACGTCATCGAAGACTTCTGGCTGCGGTTGACGTAGGAGCGCGAGGAGAACGTGTCGGGCGGGGGCTGGGCGATGTCGCACCGCTCCTCGATCAGCGGCTCCCCAAGAGTCATGTAGCCGAGCCAGCCCCGGTCGAACGCGTATCCGGGAAAGTCGCCGAATTTCAGCTTGTTGATCGAGAACCCGACGGGGCTGTGTGGCACACCGTAGTTGTCGGTGTAGACCAGGTTGGGGTGATTCAGGATCGTCTGCCAGGTTCTCTCGATGTCGAGTTCCCGCAGGTTCGTCTTCGTCAGCGGCTGGCGCTTGACCCGTTCCAGGTTGTACGCGGTGGAAGGCATTTTCCATCCTTGGCCGATCCGGCGGAATCGCACTTGGTGAAATGGAAACAGTGATCTGCGCGCATTCTGGAAATCGAAGCTAGCAGGGCTCCCATTGTCCGGGAAGGCGTCTTCGCGCATCACCCTCATTCGAGTGAACAAGGTTCGTCGATCACGCACAACTGGAAGTAATGGAGGGTAAGTTGAGGCCCGCCGACTGCTCGACCGGTGGCTTCCCGAAATCCCTGCCTCCGGGTTCTGCCGCAGGCAACAGCACGTGATTCGGTCTTCTCTTCATTTTCGTTCTTCGTCGCGGTCGGCCAAGGTGGGGCTTGCGGTAATGCCGCGTGACAGAAACACCGCCCCAGTCGGCCGCATTGTTCTCCACATCAAGAACAGGTGAGGTTTCCGCGATGTACACCCAAGAACGTACGGCGATGTCGAATCTGGTGGTCGGCGGCCCCGTGGCCGTCAACAGCTATGACAACGCGATCGTGGCCGCGCTGGTCGAGAACCGGCCGGTCATGCTCGTCCATGCCTTCAACGGCGGCTTCCTGCGGCCCGCCGAGCTGAAGGAGGACAGCCACGACAAGGGGGTCAAGCTGGCCACCACGCTCGACCCGGCCACGAAGGAGGCGCAGGGCCACCTCTGGCACCTCACCCCCGCCGGCTTCTTCGGGCAGCGCCCGCTGTATTTCCTCGAGAGCGCCGCGGGCCAGGTGGCGCCCACACCCGCCGGTGCGAGCGATGTCGACGCCGGGCGCGGCGACGACGGCGTGCCGAAGCCGCAGCGCCGGCGCGTCACCGTCCACCAGGAGGCTCCCGAGAGCACGGCCGACAGCGTGCAGGTCGGTCTGCCCGACAAGGTCGGCGACAAGTGGCGTGGGAAGAACGGCGCGCCCGAAGACACGCAGTTGTGGGTGGTCACGGTGACGCCGTGGGGCGGGATCACCTTCGTGCCGATCACCCACCCCGACGCCATCCTCGGGTTCAAGGACCACGCGGTGGCGGCCGAAAGCGAGGTGCGTCTGACCTACAACTGGGGCGGGGACTTCACCGGCACGGTCATCAACGCGTTCTACCCGCGGCTGCCCAACGAGTGGAGCGTCCCCTACCACCACGTCTTCACGTGATCCGCGGTCACCGCCGTACCCGACCCGCCCCGAGCCCACGCCCGCACCGCTTGGAAGAGGCACCACGATGTCCGTGCCCACGGAAGAACTGAAACTTCGGATCGTCAACGCAGCCACGGGCAAGACTCTCGGTGCCAAGGCCATGCCGGGCGCGGACGAGGCGCTCGTCGTCCGGGATTTCCCCGGGAGCGGCCCCAGCCCGGAGCAGTGGCAGCTCACTCCTGTGCAGGTCACGCAAGGCGGGCAGGACGATCCGGCGTACGTGGTCCGCAATGTGGTCAGCGGCCAGGTGCTCGACAACCCGGACGCCGCGGACCGTGGCGTCCGCCAGTTCGACGCCGTCGCCGGCAAGAAGAGCCAGCAGTGGCATCTCGTCCCCGTCGAGGGCGAAGCGGGCCTCTACTTCATCGAGGACGCCACCGACGGCGCCGTGCTCGACCTCGGCGACCGCGACGACCCCAACGGCCCTGGCGACCTCGACGACCTCGGAAAGGACGACACCCGGATCGTCCTGCGCGCGCACGACGACAGTGCGGAGAGCCAGCGGTGGCGGTTCGTCCCGGCCGAACCCGAACGCCTCAGCGACCCCGTACTGCGCTGGGCATCACTGAGCCACTGGAACGGCCGCCGCTCCTGGCGGCTGACCCGCTCGACCGCGCTGCGGCCGGCACCTGAGGCGACACCCTCGTTCAGCGACATGCTGCTGATCCTCAGGCAGTTCGGGAGCGACCAGGACGCCGGCGGCTGGAAGAGCGCCGCGGCTGTCCGCTCCCTCAGTGGACGAGCAGACCGGTGGGCCGGGCTCGGTGACCGGTTCCTCGCCGACACCACAGGGGCAGGGCGAGCGGACGTCGTCGGGCTGGAGCCCGCGAAGGGGGCCGTGACGTCCTCCAGCCAAGGCGACGGCACGTTCGCGGACGACGAGCGCGTCCTGCACCCCCCCGCGCCCTCGCCGAGCCCCAAGGATCTGTGGACCCTGGCGGACACCACGGGCGACGGCACGCCTGACGCCGTCATGCTCTGCGCCGACGGTGTCCGGGTGTCCCCGCAGGACGAGGGCGGGACGTTCGCACCCGTGGGCGGCGAGCCGGTTCTCAAGGCGTTCGGTCACGGCCCGCAGGCGGGCGGGTGGCTTGCCGACAAGCATCCTCGCTTCCTCGCGGACACCACCGGTAGTGGAAGGCTCGACGTCGTCGGCTTCCACGACGACGGCGTGTGGGTATCGCTCCAGGACGAGGACGGCACCTTCGCCGACCCCCTGTGGCTCCTCGACGACTTCGGGACCGACCAGGGATGGAGCACGGCCGAGGAACACCCCCGATTCCTGGCGACCACCACCATCGGGGGAGCAGTGGACATCGTCGGGTTCGGACCGCAGGGCGTCGTCGTCGCCCGCGGGCGTGGCGACGGCACGTTCGAGCCCTCCAGGATCGTCCTGAACGACTTCGGGCTCGCCCAGGGGTGGACGAGGAAGAAGCATCTCCGGCTCCTCGCCGACGTCACCGGCGACGGCAACCCCGACATCGTCGGCTTCGGTGACGAAGGGGTCTGGGTGTCGCACAACCGCGGCGACGGCCGGTTCGAGCAGGCTCAACTGGTGTGCCGCGGCTTCGGGTACAACGACGACGCCGGCGCCTGGCGGGTCGACCACCACCCCCGCTTCGTCGCCGACATCACCGGCGACGGACGCGTCGACATCGTCGGCTTCGGCGGCCCGGGCGTGTACGTGGCCCGCAACCTCTACCGCCGCTTCCGGACTCGATAGCCCTCTATGGGTCCCCGTAGCCGCATCACGGCGACCGGCCGCCGGTACGGGAATCTGTGACCCCGCCCCCACCCCCACCCCGGCCCCGACCCCGACCTAGACCTCCACCCTGACCCCGACCCCGTCGTGCGGGCTCAGCGGAGCACTGCTTCGACACCTGTCATGGCGAGGGCATCCGGCGGCGGCCGGTCGCCGTGGATGGTGATCCGTGCGACGGCGGCGTTGAGCTCCTGGAGTTCGTCGCGGCTGAACCTGACGTCTTCAGCGCCGATGTTCTCCAGGAGGTGGGACAGCCTGTCGTGCCGGTGGTCGGGCTCATGCCCAGAGGCGACAGAGCCAGGGCGAGGGCGTCGATGACGGACGCACTGGAGGGGCGCATCGGGATCATCCCCAGGCATCGTCGCCGATTCGCGGCATCACCCGCTACTGGGCCGGCGCGCCGATCCGCCGCCGTGCGCCGCCTGTCGCATGCCGCGCGTCCTCCCTACTTCCCGAGGTATCACCCTGGGGCGATTGAGGCGTGTGATGTCTGATCACGTGCCCCCGGTGAGTTCCCGCAGTGATCGAAGCAGTTCCGTACGTTGCGTCTCGTCGAGAGGTGCGAAGAGGTCCTTCAGCACGCCGACCGACAATCGTCGCCCCTCCGTGAGTGCTGCGTGCCCCGCCTTGGTGAGGACGTGTTCGAAGCGTCGTCCGCGGCCTGCGGACCGGGCGACGAGTCCACGGTCCACAAGTCGGTTGGCGAGGGTGCCGAACGCCTGATCGCTCTGGAAGGTCGCAACGGCGAGCTCATGCCCCGAAGCCCCTGGCATTCGCTCGATGGCGCGCAGAGCATCCCACTGGACGAGGCTGATCCCGATCTCGCGCAGCGCGGCGTCCATCGTGCGGTGGTTCCGGTGCTGCGCGCGCTTGATCGCCTGCCCGAGGGCTTCTAGGTCGGTCGTCATGGTGCTACTGTATCAACATCAGTATATAAACATGTTGATTCAGCGAGGAGCATCATGCGCATCTCCCTTCCCGAGGACCTTCCCGTCGTTCAGGCCGGCACCCCCGACGCACGCGCGGCACTCGTCCTGCACGGGGGCGGCGGGCCTCGGACCGTCCTGCCCCTCGTGGGGCACCTCGCGGCCACCATGCACGCGTCCGCGCCGACGCATCCCGGATGGGACGGCACTGCGCGACCCGACTCCATCACCTCGGTCGCACGGCTCGCGACCGGCTACCTCACGCGCCTGCTCGAACGTGGGGAGCGTGACGTCGTACTGGTCGGATCCTCGATCGGCGGGTGGATCGCACTCGAGATGGCGATTCAGGCCGCCGATGACGAGCGGTACGCAGGACTGATCGGGGCCGTGGTGAACATCGACGGCGTCGGTGCGGTGGTGGAGGGCGCACCTGTGGCGGACTTCTTCGCGCTCGACGCGCGCGGGCTCGCCGAGGCCGCCTGGCACAACCCGGACCGCGGGTACGTCGACCCGGCCGGCGTCACCGAGGAGCAACGCGCGATACAGCAGACGAACGGACGCACGATGGCCGCCATCACCGGTACGGGCATGAGCGACCCCACGTTGCTCGGTCGGCTCGGCGCGGTGAACGTCCCGACGCTGGTGGTGTGGGGCGAGAGCGACCGGATCGTCACGCCGGCGTACGGTCGGGCCGTTGCACAAGCTGTGCCGGGCGCGCAGTTCGTCGAGATACCGGAAGCCGGTCACCTCCCGCACCTCGAAGCCCCGGACGCGACCTGGGCGGCGATCGACCCGTTCCTGGCAAAGCACTAGCTAGCCCGGTACTGGGTACTGCAGCGGGACTGGTACTGGGTACTGCAGCGGGACCGGGTACCGCAGCGGGACCGGTCACGCCGCGCACCCCGCCACGTGTCTTCCGGGGCACTCGGCGGAGGCTGCCGAGGGCCGCCGCAGCGCTGCACCCGCACAAGGTGCGCCGCACCGGCGGCATGCATCCCCACATGGTGCGCCGCACCGGCGGCGTGGAGGTTGCGGTGGGTAGGTCTCGCAGTCCCCGGTTGAACGTGGCCTGGCAGCCGACGTCGTACTGGCAGACACTCGTCATCACCGTCAGGACGGAAGGAAGCGGTGATGGAGGACCGGAACACGCTCGGTGAGTTTCTGCGGTCGCGCCGCGAGCGGCTGCGTCCCCAGGACGTGGGCCTGGCTCCCGGCGGGCGGCGCCGTACCCCCGGCCTGCGACGCGAAGAGGTCGCGCTGCTGGCCACCCTTTCCTCCGACTACTACTCCCGCCTGGAACAGGGACGGGCGAAGACCCCTTCGGAGGCGGCTTTGGCGAGTCTGGCCCGGGCCATGCGGCTGAGCAGCGAGGAACAGCAGCACCTGTTCCGCCTGGCCGGTCAGCGGCCGCCCGAGCCGCACTCCCCGTTGGCCCATGTCGATCCGGCGATGCAGTACCTGCTCGATGTGCTGGACAGCACCCCGGCGCAGGTCTGCGACGACCTGCTCACGGTCGTGGCGCAGAACCGGGCCGCGGAAGTGCTGCTCGGGAAATGGGCCGGACTGCCAGGTTTTGAGTCGAACGTGACCTGGCGCTGGTTCGCCGACCCGGCCTCGCGTGCGCTGAACGACCCCGACGAGCACGAACGCATCGGCCGCGCCTACGCCGCCGATCTGCGTGCCGGCTCGGCCAGACGGCCGCGCCGCGATGCCGTCGCCCACGGACTGGTGGCTGATCTGCTGACCCGCAGCAGCGAGTTCGCACGCCTGTGGGAGGAACACGACGTCGCGGCGCTGTCCTCGGCGCCCAAACGCATCCTGCATCCCCTGGTCGGTGACCTGGAGCTGCAGTGCGATGTGGTGCTCAGTCCGGCGACCGGGCACCGCCTGGTCCTGTTCCGTCCACGGGTGGGTTCGGACGCCGCCGCGAAGTTCGACTTCCTGACCGTGCTGGGGCAGCAGTCCTTCGACTGAACCCACCCCGCCCGAGCCCACTTCCCTACTCCTGCCGGTCCGACCGGACCCGCGGTCCACAGGCACGCCCTCGTGTCCTTGACCCACCGACCCGAACAACCCCGTACAGCCGCAACAACACCATACGGCCGCAACAACCCCATACACGTGAACAGCCCTGAACAGCCTGAACAGCGTGGAGAAAGAACACCGTGGACATCACCAGCAGCACCGTCTTCATCCCCGGCGCCACCTCCGGCATCGGCCTGGGACTGGCCCTGCGACTGCAGGCCGCCGGCAGCACCGTCATCGTGGGCGGACGCCGCACCGAACTGCTGCAGCAGATCGCCACCGAACACCCCGGCATCGGCACCGTCGAGATCGACACCACCGACCCGGCCTCCATCGCCGCCGCCCGGGCCGACCTCGCACAGCGTTACCCGGCACTGGACGCCCTCGTCACCATGGCGGGGATCATGGAACCGGAAGACCTGCGCGACCCGGCCTCCCTCGACGTCGCCGAGCGCACCATCGCAGTCAACCTGCTCGGCCCGATCCGCCTGGCCCACGCCTTCCTGCCGGCTCTGCTCGCCCGGCCGTCGGCGACGGTCATGACGGTCAGCTCCGGCCTGGCCTACGTGCCGCTGGCCGCCACGCCGACCTACAACGCGACCAAGGCCGCGATCCACTCCTTCACCGAGTCGCTGCGGGTGCAGCTGACCAAGAGCAACGTGCAGGTGATCGAACTTGTGCCACCGGCCACCCGGACCACGCTGATGGGCCAGCAGAACAGCGATGTCGCCATGCCGCTGGAGGAGTTCCTCACCGAGGTCATGGACCTGCTGAAGACCCGCCCCGACGCCGAGCAGATCCTCGTCGAACGGGTGAAGTGGCAGCGCAATGCCGAGGCAGAGGGCCGCTACCAGGACGTCCTGAACGTCCTGAGCGCCCGCTACCGCGACTGACTCACCGGACGGGACGACGCCCCCGCATCGCCGCCCCGGCACGGACCTTTTCGGTGCGGGTTCCTCGTGCAGGCAGGATGAGGGTCATGGCTCCTCCCAGATGAGGGCACCTCGACGGGGAGTGGGAGCCACCGCTCTTCCAGGTAGTGGCAGTACCTCGCAGGCCCGTCCGGACCGACCTACCGTGGAGGGACCGACGACCCGCGCAGCCTGTCCCAGAGGAGTCCGTCGTGCCCCCGTACCCGATGTCGGACCCGGCTGGGCGGTCGACGTGGCCGACGTGGCCCGAGGCGGGCCCCCGCGCCCGGACTGTTCCGCCGGGCTGCACCCGGGCGACGCCCGCGACACGCACCCGCCGTAACGGCCCGCGCCGGGGGCTGTCCGGCGAGGGCGGGACCGACGCGTACACGAGGCACCGAGCATGACCGACAGTACCCAGTACTACTCCGAGGACGTCTACGCCTTGGCTCCCGACACCATCGACCTCGTGATCGTTCCGGACGCGGACCACGTCGAAGGCTTTCGTCAGAGGGCGATACGCCCTCTGGCGTGCGGAGGGATGGTCCGTCAGGAGCTGGTGCGCACGCGTCGGACGTACGTGGGGTCTCCAGTTCATCGTTCCGGTTCGGTGTCGGGCGAGTACGACCCCTGGCCGTCAGGCGGACCAGCGGCAAGGATCACGGAGCATGATGACCGGATGCCGCCGACCGGGGCAGGCCGCTGTCGCGTTGTGTGTCGCGGCCGGAGTGTGGCTGTGTGTGGTCGCCCTGCGTGGTGGCTGGGACGCGGCCGACCCCGTTGCGAGTGTCCTGGCCGGTGGTGTCGGCCTCGTCGCGCTGATGGTGTCGCTGGGTTTCGGCCCCGGAGTGCGGCCGACCCGCCGCCACCCGCGCCGTCCATTCCCGCCTGGGTCGTCGACAGGGACCAGACGGAGGAAGTCGTCGCCGCGGTCTGCGAGCAGGCGGGCGCACGGTGGTGGTTGCGTCGGCGGCGCGGCAACCGGGACCGGAACACGGACTCTGATGCGTACGGACAGTCCACTGCGGTGCTGCAGTTGGAGCCCCGACGGCCGGGCGCTGTTCGCCGGGGGGAGAGGCGGACTCTTCGGCTACGACTTCCATCCCGGCGCGAACGGTCTGTGAAACGTCTACCGACTCACCGTCGAAGTCGGCGCCCCACCCTCCCCACCAGCACACACCATCGCGGCGCGGCCCTTTCCCCCGTGGTGGGTGAGGCACTGCCCCCACGCCTGGGATGCAATGGGAGAGCATGTCGCCCTCCAGGCCGGGGTCATCCTCGTCCCCACCTGACGGTGGCGATCCGGGTCATCGGCGGCATCGCTCGGGCCGGCTCCCCGGTCACTTCGCACCTGCTGACCGCCCGGGAAGGCCGTCGCGGGCGGCCCGACGTCGAGGCTCCGGCCGGGGTGACGGGATCGACGGGTCGAGTTCGGGAGGAGTCACCGGTGTCCAGAGTCGCCAGAGTCAAAGCCACGACCGGTCCGGCCGCGGCCAGCGCGGAGCGCCGGGCGCAGGCGAACTACACGGGCGGTGTCTACGGATCCATGCTCGCGGCCTCCGTGGTGATCGGCGCGGGCTCCCTGGGCTCGTTCCCCCGCACCGAGCTGGTGCTGCTGCTGTTGCTGACCGGAGTGGTCTTCTGGGTCGCGCATGTGCACGCCCAGCTGTTCGGGGCGCGCCTGGCGCAACAGGCTCTGGACCGCCGGGTCGTGCTGCACGTGTGCCGTGACGAGTGGCCGATCGTCAAAGCCACCGTTCCGCCGGCTGCGGCGGTGGCCGTCAGCCCGCTGCTGGGACTGGACGTGCGAGGTGCTCTCTGGCTGGCTCTCTGCGTCGCCGTGGCGGGTCAGGTGGGCTGGTCCGTGGCCGCGGCCCGCCGCGCCGGTGCTTCGCCACGGCTCATGGCCGCCACCGCATCGGTCAACCTGGTGCTCGGGCTACTGATCATCTCCATGAAGATCGTTCTGAAGCATTGATCCTTCGATGACGTGACGTCCTGTTCGGCCCTGTCGGGGAGGGCTGTGCCGACAGCGCCGCGCGCCGTCGGCGAGAGCGCGTTCCGGCGCCGGGCGGTGATGAGTCTCCGTCGCAGGTGCGGCGAGCGCGCGATGACCCGCATCGGAGACTTCCGGTTCGGCGCCGCCGCGGGGGAGCCGATGGATCACCCGTGATGGGTGAGCCGGTCACCGAGCGGCAGGCGTGACCCTGGAGCGGTCAGGTGCTCGCGCACCGCCGCCTCACCCCACCCCGTCGGCTTCCGGAGGCGACGGCTGATCACGCGAGGAGGAGCCATGACCATGTCGCGTGGTCCGGCATCGCGCACCGGGCAGGACCCCGCCCCCGGCGGGGTGGCCGCGGGCCCGATGAGCGACTCCGCAGACGTGCTCGCACGGCTCGGCCGCTCATGGACCTGGCTCCTGGGGTCGGCCGTCATGACGCTGGTGCCGGGCGTCCTGGTACTGGTGTGGCCAGAGACGACCCTGCACGTCCTGGCGGTCCTCATCGGCCTCTACCTGCTGCTGGGCGGCGGGTTCCGGTTCGTGGCCGTCTTCGCGCGGGAGGGGCACGAGAGGCTGCCGGGGCTGCTCCTGGCCGTGCTGTACGTCCTCGCCGGCGTGCTGTGCCTGAGGAACCCGCTGCAGACGATCGCCGCGCTCTCGCTGATCACCGGGGTCGTCTGGCTCGTGTCCGGCATCCTCACCCTCTACACGGCCATCTCCGTCCAGGACCTGCCGCACCGCGGCGTCGTCATGGTTGCCGCCGTACTCGGCATCGTCGCCGGGATCGTGGTGCTCGCCCTTCCTGTCGAGTCGGCCCGTGCCCTGACCAGGCTGCTCGGCCTGTGGCTCGTCCTGCTCGGAATGGCCGAGTTGGTGGTCGCCCTCGCCTGGCGGGCCGCGCGCCGAAAGACGCGCCCTCCGGAGCCGGACGCCCCCACCGCGACGGCCTGACTCCGCACGAGCGCTTCGTTTGGGCTGCCTCCCCGACCGCCACCCCGCTGAGTGACCGTCGCCACCGGCCCGGCGCACACGCGGAAAGGAGTCCCCATGAACCCCGCCGCGCCCCCGGATCCGCCGGACTCCGGCGCAGACGCCATCCGGCAGCACCACGTCATGACCGCCGAGGAACGAGCGGAATACGAGCGACTGCGCCGTCACGCGGCGGTGCGCCACCGGCGGGTACGCCAGACCGGCTCCTCGGTCCTCCTGCTGCTGGCCCTGCTGCTCGCGCCCCTGGCCGTCGTCGCGGCCTGGGTCCAGGACACGGTCTCCGACACCGACCGGTACGTGGAGACCGTCGCGCCGCTGGCGTCCGGTCCGGCCGTGCAGGAGGTCGTGATCAACCGGCTCACGGACCGGGTGGTGGACAACGTCGACGTCCCGGCGGTCACGGACTCGCTCGTCACGGTGCTCCAGGACGCCGAGGCTCCACCGCGCGTCGTGGAGGGGGCCGAGTCCCTTGAGGGTCCGCTGCGCAACGCGGTCAGGACCGTCGTGGACCGCACCGTCACCGGGGTGATCACCAGTGACGCCTTCCAGCAGGCGTGGGAGGACGCCAACCGGCGCTCGCACGCCGCGGTGGTGAACATGCTCACCGGCGACCGCGAGGGTGCCGTACGCGCCGAGGGCGACACCGTTCACGTGGATGTGGGAGCGGTCGTCGACCAGGTACGGAAGCGGCTCGTCGACGCTGGTTTCGACAAGGCTGCCGCCATCCCGGACACCGACCGGACGATCACCCTGTTCCAGACGGAGGAACTGGACAACGCGCAGGACGCGATGCGGCTGCTGGACATCCTCGGCACCTGGCTGCCTGTCCTGACCGTCGTGCTCGCCGTGCTGGCCGTGTGGACCAATCCGGCACACCGCGTGATGCTGATGATCACTGCGACGGGTGTCGCCCTGACGATGGTGGTGCTGCTCGTCGCGCTGGCCGCCGTCAGACGGATCTATCTGGACTCGGTCCCTCCTGACGCGCTGCCCACCGACGCCGCCACCGCCATCTACGACACGTTCGTCCGTTTCCTGCGCGACAGCACGCGCACTCTGCTGGTCGTGGCGGTGCTGACGGCACTGGTCGCCTACCTTTACGGTCCCGGACGGCTCGCCCGCACTGTCCGCACGGCGGGGGACCGGGGCACGACGGCCGTCGGCCGGGGGCTGCGCCGCGCCGGCGTGAGCACCGGAGCCGCCGGACGCCGACTGACGGACCACAGGGCGTGGACCACCGGTGGCGTGATCGCGGCGGGAGCGCTGGCGCTGGTGCTCTGGAACCATCCCACGGCAGGAGCGGTGGTCCTCGTTCTCGGCATCGCCGTGGCCGTGCTGGTCCTCCTGGCGATCCTCGCGGCGGCAGCCGAACCGGCCGACCGGGCTGCGGACAGGGCGACGGAGGGGTCGGCTTCATGAGCCCCAGCACACCGAAAGAGGGCCGCCGGAGCGCGTCGCCCCGAGTGTTCAAGTTGTCGGCGGCCGAACGACCCTGGCCGCTCGCGGGGCCGGGTCTTACGGGGCGGGGTCCTGCGGCGCGGGCCGAAGGCGGTGTCGTCAGCTCGCGTAGGGGCCGCGTACGACGCTGTCCCCCGAGTGGTCGGGTTTCCCGTTGTAGGGCTGCACGGAGACATCGACCACCGAGTACTCGCTCAGGTCGATCGTGTCCGGCACGGGCAGGTCGGCGTGGCCGTCGGGGCCGAGGACCCCCACGGAGACCAGCTTGGTGTGCGTGCGGTCCATCAGCCAGACCTCGAAGTACCCGGAGTTGCGGGGCAGACCCCTGACCGTGATGTCGAGCGTCCGGTGGCCGTCGTTGCCGCTCAGCCGGGCGTAACCGGCCGAGCTGGCCCGCAGGGAGTCGAGCCGCCGGCCCTCGGCCGACGCGACCTCGCCGGCGCGGTCCTGCGTGACCCACCAGGTGATGCCGCTGCCGGCGGCGGCGCCGAGCAGCGCGGCGCAGGCGGCGAGCGCCACTGCCAGGCGGCTCGGCCGGCGCGGTTTCGGCACGGCGTCCGTCGGCGTCACCGGTGGGCCGCTGCCGACGGCCGGTCCGGACTCCGCGGAGGCGTCCTGGCCGGTGCGGTCCGGGCGTCCGCGCACCGCGCCCGGATCGCCGCCGGGGGCGTCGTCGCCCGTACCGGCGCTGCCCTGCTGCCCGGAGATGCCCAGCTCGTCGGTGATGGAGTCCCACAGGCCGGGGGGCGGGGTGAGCAGCTCGTGGTCCTGGAGCCCGGGTGTTCTGACCGTCGAGACGACATGGCGCAGGGCGTCGAGCTGCCGCGCGCACTCGGCGCACTCACGCACGTGGTCCGCGGAGGAGGGGGACGGGTCGTCCCCTATCGCCATCAGTGCCAGCGTCTCGTCATCCGTGTGCTTCACCGTCCACCTCCAACCGGTTCTTCATACGCAACAGCCCGCGTCGCGTCTGGCTCTTGACGGTGCCGAGCGGCAGACCGGTGCGCTCGGCGATCTGCGCCTGGGTGAGGTCCTCGTAGAACGCCAGCCTGAGTACCGTCTGCTGCTGGTCGGGAAGCTTGTCGATCTCGTCGGTGAGAAGAACGTAGTCCAGGACGGAGTCCGATGCGGAGACCTGCTGAGGATCGGTTCCCGACGCGGCCGCGACCGTGACCGCATCCACGTCTCTGCGGTGCCGCGAGCGCCGGGCGAGGGCGTCGATCACCTTCTTGTGGGTGATGCCCATGATCCAGGTCTTGAGCGATCCGCGTCGTGGGTCGTACCCCTTGCGGCCGCGCCACGCTCCGACGAAGACCTGCTGGGTGACGTCCTTGGCCTCCTCCGCGTCCCCCAGTCTGCGGAACACCACGGTGAAGACGAGTGCGCCCCATCGGCGGTACGCCTCGCTGAGGCACGACTCGTCGCCCTCGGCGAAGCCACGGCCCAGGTACTCGTCGGGCACCGATGTCACGGCCGCCACACTAGCGGCCAGCACCTCGGAGCCACCCCATATCGGCCTCACTCGGGTGCCTCCGCGGCCGTGACGACCAGATTCCTCTGGTAGCCGCCCCGGTCCGGAAGGTAGGGCCCGGCGCACGTGATCAGCGTGAGGACCCCGGGCCCGTCCCTGCGGAACGCCTCCGACGCCGCCAGGTCCTGCTTGGCGACACTGCGGCGGGCGGCGACGCGGTACTCGACACTGCTGCCGTCCGCGCGCCGCACGAGCACCCGGTCGCCCTGCCGTACGTCGGCAAGCGCGACGAGGACACCCAGACCCCGGCCATCGGAGTCGACGTGGCCGACCACGACCGAGGACCCGCTCGGCTCGCCCGGGGCCGGCGAGAAGCGGTACCAGCCCACCCGGCGCGGGTCGTCGGGGACCTCCACCTGTCCGTCATCGGCGACCCCCACCGGGTCGACCGGCGCCCGCACGCCCAGCCGGGGCAGCGACAGCGACCGCGGTCCGGGGACCCGCCCCGGTACCGCCGTCGCGCTGGGAGCGGCGCCGTCACCGGCGGGCCCCTCCGGCACGGCCTCCCGCGCCGGGGCGGACGCGCCGGAGTCGCTACCACCCGGCATGGCGCCGAAGTCCCCGGCGTCCGAGCCGCCGGGCCAGGCACCCGCGACCAGCACGACGGAGACGACGAGTCCCACGAGGGCAGCGCCCAGTCCGGCGAGCAGCATCCTGTGTGGCGAAGGCTTGCCCATGCAGAACTACCTCTTCATCGATATGGGAGGAAAGCGGTGTGCCGTCGCCGGGGGCGTCGACGGCACACCGGCCGCTGCGGGTCTCAGCGGGCAGTGGTGCGCAGCCTGAACAGCACACCCGCGACTCCCAGCACGGACACCGCGCCGAGAGACAGCGCGCCGAGCGGCAGGCTCTCGTCGTGTGCCGCGGCCTGGCCGCTCCCACCCGCGGGGACTCCGCCGGGCGACGAGTGCAGGCCGGTCAGGGTCTGCGTCTTGAGCGCGAGGTTCTTGTCCTTCGCGCTGCCCCAGGCGTAGACCGCGGTGTTCGCTCCCTCGGTCAGGTTCAGGTCGGCCGGTCCGATCGCCACGGTGTCGGTGCCGGCCAGCACGACGTCGGCGGAGACCTCGCCGGCGGCCACCTCGCCCTTCGCCTCCTTGGGGTTGGCCAGATCCTTGAAGACGGCCGTCTCGTCGGCCCGGACGTCGACCGCGGGCGCGGCGGCGACATGGCGTACCGTCAGCCTCGCCTTCCCGGCGGGGACCTTGGACGTGTCGTTGACGAACGCGTCCAGCGCCGGCCGGCCGTCGGCCGTCAGGTGCGCCACCAGGGTGGCGTTCGCCCCGGCGGGCACGTCGACCTTCTTCTCGACGGCGGGCTTGCCGTCCGGGCCCTCCCCGTCCTTGAAGACCTTGATGTCGTAGGAACCGGCGTCCAGCTTCATCGGATCGGTGAGCGTGCCCGGCTCGAAGTCGGGGAGCAGCTCCTTGTCGCCCGCGTACACGTCCACCGTCAGGCCGGGCACCGCGTGGGGCACCGACACGGTGGCCTCGTCACCCGCGGCCTGCGGCTGGGCCAGCGCGGGAGCGCCGGCGGTGACGGACAGCACGACGGTGACGCCGGCGGCCAAGGCTGCACCCGAAGCACGAGTGATCATGATGATCTTCCCTTCGTTCGAGGTCTGTGGAGCCTGTGGGAACGCATTCCGCCGACTGCGCGTGGTTGGTTTCGCCCGAACATGAATTTCTTCGGCGGGTCCGTTCGAGGCGGCACCCGGCCCGTCCTGCTGCCCCCAGGCACCGCGATCAGCTGTCCCCAGCACGCCGCCGGGAGCCTCCCCCAACACCGTGCTGGGGGACGCCCCCGGCGCTGCCGTGCGGTGGTGGGGGGTCTGCGTGTTGACACCGTTGGCTAATGAGACTAGCTTTTGGCTAACGAGGTTAGCCGAGCGGCTAACACGATCAACCTTGGGAGACGTCATGACCGAGTACCTCGCCGTCGAGGGTGGAACGATCGCTTACGAGGTGGCCGGGTCCGGCCGGCTGGTTGTGCTCGCGCACGGCATGGGTGACCACCGTGACGCCTACCGCGCCGTGATCCCGCAGCTGGTGGCGGCGGGCTACCGGGTCGCCGCGGTCGACCTGCGCGGCTGCGGCGAGTCCAGCACCGACTGGCAGGACTGGGGCCGCACCGCCATCGCAGGTGACCTGCTCGCCCTGATCCGGCACCTGGGCGGCCCGGCGGTGCTCGTCGGCCACTCGATCTCCGGCGGTGCCGCCACCATCGCCGCGGCGAAGGCGCCGGAGCTGGTCACTGCGGTCGTCGAGCTGGGACCCTTCACCCGCAAGCAGTCGATGGGCCTGGGCGACCTGCGCAGCAAGCGCCTGCGGCAGGGCATGCTGCGCCTGATGCGCGCGACCATGCTGGGCAGTGTGCCGGCGTGGCGCTCCTACCTGGAGGTGGCCTACCCCGGGGTGAAGCCGGCCGGCTTCACCGAACGGCTCGGCCGCGTCGAGGCGATGCTGCGCGAGCCGGGCCGGATGAAGGCACTCCAGGGCATGGGCCGCACCACCCCAGTCGATGCCGGCGCCGAGCTCGGCAACGTGCGCTGTCCGGTCCTCGTCGTGATGGGCACCGACGACCCCGACTGGGCCGACCCGCACGCCGAGGGTTCGGCGATCGTCGACGACCTGCCCGCCGGGCTCGGCCGCCTCGAGATGATCGAGGGCGCCGGGCACTATCCGCACGACCAGTGCCCTGACCAGGTGGTTTCGCTGATGCTCTCCTTCCTCCGAACGGACGCCGCCCGTGCCTAGGGCCGGCCTGGATTCCGCCGCCGTGGTCGCGGCCGGAGCCGACCTCGCCGACGAGGTGGGCCTGGGCCGTCTGACGATGGGGCTGCTGGCCGAGCGCCTGGGCGTGCGCACCCCGTCCCTGTACAAGCACGTGGGCGGCCAGGAAGACCTCGTGCGGCGCATCGCGGCGCTGGCGTCGGTCCAGGCCGCCGATGCCGTCGGTACCGCTGTTCAGGGCTTGGCGGGCCGCGACGCCCTGGCCGCCGCGCTGCACGCCTTCCGTACCTTCGTGATCGACCACCCCGGCCGCTACGCCTCCACGACCGGCATGGAACCCACCGGCCCGGACGACCCGATGGCCCTCGCCACTCAGCGGCTGTTCGACGTGTTCCGGGCCGTTCTGCGCGGCTACGGACTCGAGGAGTCCGACACCACCCACGCCCTGCGCATGTTCCGCAGCATCTGCCACGGCTTCGCCACACTGGAAGCGGGTGGTGGCTTCAAATGGAGCACCGACATCGACAAGAGCTTCGAATGGCTGATCGCCTTCATCGACCGCGGCATGCGCGCCTTGTGAAAGGCGACCTGCTCAATTGGTCGTCGCCGCTCGGACGATGCGGATGGCCTCGTCGGTGTCGATGCCGACGCCGGCGATGACGGTGGCGTACTCGGCGGCGGCGCGGCGTGCCCGTTCGCGTCGCTGCTCGCCCGCTGCGGACACGAACGAGCCGGCCGCTCCGCGGGTCTCGATCAGCCCCGCCTCCTCCAGTTCCCGGTAGGCCCGGCCGACGCCGCCGTACCGCTCCGCGCGGTCCGCACGGTGATCAGGACGAGGGTGAGGGCGCTCAGTGCGGCGAAGACGAGCCAGGCGGTGTTCCGCCGACCGAGCGCGCTGTCGAGCACCGATGCGGCCGGCAGGCACCAGACCACGGTCGGCGTGGCGACCTCGCGGGCGTCCTCGACCCGCATGAGGAAGTCGGCCTTCAGCGAGCCCGCGTCGTCGGCCACGACCGGGCGCGTCAGGACATGGCGCAACTGGATCACCATGCCGGCCGCGACCCCGCACAGCGCGATGAGCAGGACGACCCCCGCGTACCGCGTGGCGGGGTCATGCACGGTGAGGGAAGCGATCGTCGGCGCCGTCGCGCCCGCGAACGTGACGGCCGTGAACGTGACGGCCGTGAACGTGGTCGGCCGAGCACGGTACGCAAGCCGAGCCGGGCCGGATGGGCCGCCCGGCGCTGCAACGTCGTAGCGGCCCGCCGGTCGACCCGCCGCACCCACCAGTCCAGCAGTGACTGAGCCCGTACCAACGCCGCCACCACCGTCGTCATTCGCAGCAGCGGCCAGCGCTGGTACGACCCGGACCCGGCAACCGCGGCGTCGGCAGGCCGGGTGCCTGCGTAGGCGAGGCCGACCGCGAGGATGACCGCGGCCGGCAGGACCTGAGCGGCCAGACGGGCATGCCAGCGGACCGTGAGACGCCTGGCCGGCAGAGGTGTCGGGCGTACGTCGGACAGGCCGTACCCGGCCAGCCACAAACGGGCCCCCTCGTGGCCCCGTACGCACGCCACCGCGCCACCGCGCCACCGCGCGACTACGCCACCACGCGACCGCGCGGCATCGGTGTCGAAAGTGGTCACCCCCCATGTGCCGCCCCTCTGACCAGCCGCGCCCCGCCGGTCGGACAGCCGGCCCGACTACCGGCATCAGATGAGAGGCGCGTCGAGAGCTACTTGTTTTTCAGTACGTGGGTCGCTTGATGCGGCTGACGACAGGGACCGGGCCGACCGGCGAGGGTGAATGCCGTTCCAGACATCCCGATGTTCCAGATATCCAGCTGAGGAGATGGCGTCACCATGGCGACTTTCTTGCACCGTGTGGGCCAATGGGCCTTCCGGAGGCGTCGCACAGTTCTGTTGCTCTGGGTGGCGGTGCTGGCTGCCGTGTTCCTGGGGGCCACCAGCGCTTCCGAGGCGCCGGAAGGCTCGTCGTCCATGCCCGGGATCGAGTCCCAGGAAGCTTTCGACCTGATCAACGAGCGGTTCCCGGGCGCCGAGGCGGACGGAGCCGAAGCCCGCGTCGTGTTCGTCGCGGGCCAGGAGCAGCAAGTCACCACCGCTGCCAACCGTTCGGCCATAGACACGTTTGTCACCACGGTGGCCGACGGGCCGCAGGTTGCCGAGGCGACCAGCCCGTTCGACGCCGAAGCGGTCAGTAAGGACGACTCGACCGCGTACGCGAGCGTTACCTACAAAGTCGCCGCCGACGACCTCACGGATGCCAGCAAAGAGGCTCTGACGAAGGCCGTCGAGCAGGCCCGGGACGCCGGCCTGACCGTGGAGGTCGGCGGTTCCGCGCTGGAGACCGAGGCGGCACAGGGGCTGGGCGAGGTGCTCGGTGTCCTCGTCGCTGCTGTGGTGCTGCTGATCACCTTCGGGTCTCTTGCCGCCGCAGGTCTGCCGTTGCTCACCGCCATTCTCGGCGTGGGCATCAGCCTGGCCGGGATCACGGCCCTGAGCAGTGCCTTTGGATTCTCGTCGACCGTCGGCGAACTGGCGATGATGCTCGGTCTCGCCGTCGGTATCGACTACTCCCTGTTCGTGGTCTCCCGCTACCGCGAGGAGCGGGCCAAGGGGCACGAAGCCCAGCAGGCGACGGCCCTGGCGGTGGGCACCGCGGGCGGCGCAGTCGTCTTCGCCGGACTCACCGTCATCATCGCCCTGCTCGGCCTTTCGGTGATCGGCGTGCCGATGCTGAGCAAGATGGGCCTGGGCTCCGCCGGTGCGGTCCTGGTCGGAGTGCTCATCGCCCTGACTGCTGTGCCCGCGCTTCTCGGCTTCTGGCCCGACGCCGTGCTCTCCCGACGGGACCGCAAGGGCGGGAGCCGTTCACGCAAGGGCGAACGCCGTTCGCCCATCAAGCTCCGGCGCCGCAGCGGCAGCACCAAGGCCGCCGGCGCAAGCACCGAGACCGCCGGCGGAAGCCCCGAGACCGTCGGCGCAAGCACCGTCAAGGCGCCGTGGGGTGTCCGCTGGGCGCGCTTCGTCGTGCGACGCCCTCTGCCGGTGCTGCTGCTGACCGTGGTCGGTCTGGGCGCACTCGCCGTGCCGTCGCTGGACCTGCGGATGGGCATGCCCGGCGAAGAGGCGAAGTCGACCTCGACCACGGAACGCCGCGCCTACGATGCGCTGGCCGAGGGGTTCGGCCCGGGATTCAACGGCCCGCTGACCGTGGTCGTCGATGCCAAGGGGGCCGACGACCCGAAGGCCGCGGTGGCCGCTGTCTCGGAACGGCTCGACAGCACCGCTGGAGTGGTCTCCGTCTCGCCGGCCCGGTTCAACGAAGCGGGGGACACCGCTGTCATCGCGGCTGTGCCGTCCACCGCGCCCACCAGTGAACAGACACAGGACCTGGTTCGCACCATCCGCGGCGAGCGGGCCGCGGTCGAATCCGGCACCGGCGCACACTTCAAGGTCACCGGTACCACCGCGCTGAACATCGACGTCGCCCAGAAAATGCAGGACGCCCTCGTTCCCTACCTCGCCGTCATCGTCAGCCTCGCGTTCCTCCTTCTGATGCTGGTCTTCCGCTCGATTCTGGTGCCGCTCAAGGCCGCGCTCGGCTTCTTGCTGTCGGTCCTCGCAGCCCTCGGGGCAATCGTCACCGTGTTCCAGCAGGGACACGGAGCGGGCTTCTTCGGCGTGGAGGAGACCGGGCCGATCATGAGCACCATGCCGATCTTCCTGGTGGGCATCATCTTCGGTCTGGCCATGGACTACCAGGTGTTCCTGGTGTCCCGGATCCGCGAGGCACACATCCACGGGGAGCAGGCCGGCCAGGCCATCGTCACCGGATTCCGACACAGCGCCCAGGTCGTGGGCGCGGCAGCACTGATCATGATGGCGGTGTTCGGCGGCTTCATGACGGGCGGCGAATCCATGGTCAAGATGGTCGGGTTCGGTCTGGCCAGCGCCGTCTTCTTCGACGCCTTCGTCGTCCGCATGGCGTTCGTACCCGCCGTCCTCGCCCTGCTCGGCCGGCGCGCCTGGTGGTTGCCGCGCTGGCTGGACCGGCTGCTTCCCCGGGTCGACGTCGAGGGCGAGGCACTCACCAAGCACACCCCCGCCCCCCAGGCGCTGTCCGACGGCACTGACCGACGTCCGTCGGTGACGGTCTGACGTACGCAGACTGCCGGGGCCGCTCGTACCTGCCACGAGCGGCCCCGGCAACGCCCCGAAGTCTCGCCCGCTGCTCGCACGCCGCCACCGCGCACAGCCAAGGTTCGCTCGGAGAAGCCATGTTCGTTCACCTGCGACGCCATGCCCAGCAGTACCCGCGCCTCGTCGAGGGGGTCTTCCTGGCCGTCGTGTGCGCCGCCACCAGTAACCAGTACCGGCGAACGGGCACCGACACCATGTGGTGGCCGGGGGTCGTCATCGCGGGAATCGTCTGCGCGTGCCTGTTGGCACGGCGCCGTCACCCCGGTCCGGTCGTCGTCCTCACGACGCTGGGAACGGTCCTCGTCGGCAGCCGGGGCTGCGCGTTCGGCCCTCTGCTGTTGCTGCCGGTGATCGTCGCACTGTACGAACTCACTCTGCGATCCGGACAGCGGACGGCTCTCACCTACTGCCTCTGCATCGCCCTTGTGCTGCTGCCCACGGCTTTGCGCTGGGATCCGGACGGCGACCCATGGGCGGACGAGGTGGTGAGCCTCGCGTTCTGGATCCTGCTGCCCGTCCTGCACGGCTCGGCGGTGCGGGCACGCCGCGCGTACCTGAGTGCCGTACAGGCGCGTGCCGAACAAGCCGAACGCATCCTGGAAGAAGAAGCCAGGCATCGGGTCTACGAGGAGCGCATACGCATCGCCCGAGAGCTGCACGATGTCGTCGCCCACCACATGGCTCTGGCCAACGCCCAGGCCGGTACCGCCGCTCACCTGTGCCGCAGCCGTCCCGAACAGGCGCACGCCATTCTCACCGAACTGACCGTCACGACGGCTGAGGCCCTTCGCGAACTCCAGGCCACCGTGGGACTGCTCCGCGAGTCCGAGACCACCGAGGAATCGCTGCAGCCGGCCCCCGGTCTGAGCCGCCTTGACGACCTCGTCGCTGCCTTCGCCGCTGCCGGGCTGCACATCACCGTTGCCGCCGACGGCCCTCAGCACCCCTTGCCGGCGGGCACGGACCTGACTGCCTTCCGCATCGTGCAGGAGGCGCTCACCAACGTCGCCAAACACGCGGCGGTGAGCACGGCACACATCCAACTCCTCTACACGCAGGACCGGCTGTCGATCACCATCAGCAACGAGGGCAACCCCCCTCCGCGCCCGCGCGCCCGCAGCGGAGGGTTCGGCCTGGTCGGTATGAGGGAGCGCGCTCAGTCAGCCGGTGGGCATGTCCACGCCGGTCGCCGGCCCGAAGGCGGGTTCGCCGTCACGGCGGAACTCCCCATCCACGCGTGAACAACTGGAAGCCCACCATGCCCATCCGCGTACTGATCGTTGACGACCAAGCCCTGCTACGAGCGACCTTCCGCGTCCTGATCGACTCCTGCGACGATCTCGAAGTGATCGCCGAGGCAGCCGACGGGAAACAAGCCGTCGAGCTGGCCCGTGCACACCGCCCCGACGTCGTCCTCATGGACATCCGCATGCCGGGCACCGACGGACTGGCCGCGACCGAGGCCATCTGCAATGACCGGGACCTGAAGGACATCCGGGTGCTCGTCCTCACGACGTTTCAGTCCGACGAGCACGTGGCCCAAGCCCTGCACCTGGGCGCGAGCGGATTTCTCGGTAAGAACACCACCGCCGACGCACTCCTCGACGGAATCCGCACCATCGCCGCCGGCGACGCGCTCCTGTCGCCTACGGCCACCCGCTCCCTGATCACCCATTTCCTTTCCGCTTCCGTCGCGGGCTCCGAGAGCGTCCCACCCGAGCAGCTTGCCGCCCTCACCCCCCGCGAACGCGAGGTGGTGAGCCTCGCCGCAGACGGCAAGTCGAACACCGAGATCGCCGACAAACTGTTCCTCAGCGTTCTCACCGTTCGCACCCACCTTCAGCACGCCAGAACCAAGTTGGGCGCACGTGACCGTGCCCAACTCGTCGCCCTCGCCTACCAATCGGGCTTGGTGCGTACTCGCTGACCCTCTCCCGCAGGTTCAGGTGCGCCGTTTGGGTCCGGCCCGCGCACCGACCGCTTTTCCTCAACCCCTTTTCCGCTATTTCGGATGGCAGGAGATCCCTGATGACGATGCAGCTACGCAGCACATTTGTCGGACTGATCCTGGTAGCGGCAATCCTGGCCGCAGCTGTCGCCGTGACACACCAGCAGAATTCCGGTTCGACCGGCACTGCGGCACCAGTTCGGATGGGACCGTACGTAGCTCTCGGCGACTCCTACACCTCCGGGTCCCGTATACCTGCTCAGGCAGGCAGACCTGCGGGGTGCGACCGTTCCGACCGCAACTACCCTGCCCATGTTGCCGCTCGACTCGATCTCCGGCCGGACGGCGTCCGTGACGTGAGTTGCAGTGGGGCCACCATCGCTGACCTCACCACGTCCCAGTCCACCGGGAACGGAACAAACCCCGCTCAGATATCCGCCGTCTCCAGGTCGACACGCCTCGTCACCATCGGCATCGGCGGCAATGACATCGGCTTCAGCGACATGATCACGCGATGCGTCACCTTAGGGGCCGCCGTCAAGTTCCTCGACCACAGAAAAGACAAGTCGTCGCACGACGCCCCCTGCCGAAGTTCCTACGTGGACAACGGAATCGACACCGCGGAGAAGCGAATCACGGGCCTCGCAACCAAGTTCGCCAGTACGCTGCGCGATGTACAGCAGCGCGCGCCCGAGGCCCAGATCTACGTCGTCGGATATCCGGCCGTCCTGCCCGCCGACGGCACCAGGTGCGGACGCCGACTCCCCATCGCGCCGGGCGACGTCGCATACTTGCGTGACAAAGAGGAGCAGCTCAACAAGACGCTCCAGGACCAGGCGATGTCAGCAGGGGCGACGTACGTCGATACGTATGAGGCTTCTCAAGGACACGATGCCTGCGCGGCCGCAAGCACACGCTGGATCGAACCTCTCATTCCCAGTAGTCCGGCCGCGGCAGTCCACCCCAACGCCCGAGGGCACCGTGGAATGGCGGAAGAAATTCTTCGTGCCATCCGGTCAGTCGGGTGATCGCGGCGCACGTCGACGCACAGTCCAGTCATTCAGGCGGCCCCAGACGCCACAGCCTGCCTTGCTCTCGGACGCACCGCGGTGGTGCGTGTCACGGAGCAACGCATTCGGGAGGACCCGATGATCGAAGTTGACCGGCTCACCAAGCGCTACGGCGAGGTGCTGGCTGTCGATGACCTGAGTTTCACCGTCCGTCCCGGGGAGGTCACCGGCTTCCTCGGGCCGAACGGCGCCGGCAAGTCGACGACCATGCGCATGATTCTGGGCCTGGACGCACCGACCTCCGGGACCGCCACCGTCGGCGGGCGGGCGATTGCCGCTCAGTCCGCCCCGCTGAAGGCCGTCGGCGCGCTGCTCGACGCCGGCGCGGTGCTGCCGAGCCGTAGCGCCTACCACCACCTGCTGGCGCTCGCGGCGAGCAACGGGCTCCCGCGCGCCCGCGTCGACGCGGTACTGGAGGAAGTGGGGCTCTCGGGGGTGGCCCGGCGGGCGGCCGGCACGTACTCGCTCGGGATGAAGCAGCGGCTCGGCATCGCGGCCACCCTTCTCGGGGACCCGCCGGCGCTCGTCCTCGACGAACCGCTCAACGGCCTCGACCCCGAAGGCATCGTCTGGATCCGCAAGCTGTTGCGGCGCATGGCCGCCGAGGGGCGGGCGGTGATGATGTCCAGCCATCTGATGAGCGAGATCGAACTCACCGTCGACCATCTCGTCGTCATCGGCCGGGGTCGGCTGATCGCCGACACCAGCATGGCCGAGTTCATCGACTCGCACTCCGACCGGGAGGTGGTCGTACGCAGCCCGCACGCGGAGGCGTTCGGTCACCGGCTCACCGCGGCGGGCGCAGCTGTGCGGGCCGACGGCGAACACCGCCTGGTCGTGACCGGCATCGAGGCCGCCGGGATCGGTGCGCTGGCGGCCTCCGCAGGCGTTGAGCTGCACGAACTGACCCTCCGGCAAACCTCCTTGGAGGACGTCTTCATGGAACTCACCCGCGACAGCGTCGAGTACTCCTCCGAGAAGGAAGCAGCCCGATGAGCAGCGCCACCCGCCCCCGCATCCGCACGCCCCGCCTCCGCTCGCCGCGTATCTCCTCGGAGAGGGCGAGGAACCGGCCCCTCCCGCCGCCCCGGTTGTCAGCGGGCCGCGCGACTTTCCGGCACTCCCTGCACGCCGAGTGGATCAAGATCCGTACGATGCGCTCGACGCTGTACGTCATCCTCGGCACCGTCCTCCTCGGAGCGGGGCTCGCGGCCCTCAACGGTTCGGGCAGCGGCGACGAGTACGCCACCATGACGGCCGCGGACAAGCTCACCTTCGACCCCCTGGCCCTCAGCCTGAAGGGCTACATGCTGGCCCAGGTCACCATCGCGCTCCTGGGCGGCCTGGTCGTCACCGCGGAATACGGCAGCCGCACGGTCATCAGCACGCTGACCGCCGTTCCGCACCGGAGCCGGGTCCTTGCGGCCAAGGCCGTCGTCCTTGCCGCCATCGCCTTCCTGACCGGGCTGCTGACCACGTTCACCGGATTTCTCGCCGGCCAGGCGGCGCTCAAGGGCTCGGGCGCCCCGCACCTGCAGCTCTCGGACCCCGGAGTGGGACGCGCCGTCCTCGGAGGCGCCCTCTTCCTCGCGCTCGCCGGCCTCCTCGGCCTCGCCGCGGGCACCCTGATCCGCAGCACCACCGCCACGGTGACCACGCTCTTCGCGGCGCTGCTGATCATGCCGGCGTTCGGTCCGGCCCTTCCGGGGCCACTCGCGGACTGGGCGGCCAAGTACTGGCCGCCCACGGCCGGCGGGCAGATCATGACCGGCTACCGCGATCCGGCTCTGCTGGATCCCCTGGACGGCCTCGGCGTGCTGGCCGGGTGCGTCGCGGTCCTTCTGACGGCCGCGTTCCTCACCTTCCGCACCCGGGACGCCTAGTGGTTCCCGGCTTAGTTCCCGGGAACGAGAGCGGTTCGTTCCTGCGCCCTACATATACGGAAGCTCGTCTTCCTAAGGTTCTCGGCGTGCCGATTCAAGTGTTCGTGCGGGTGTTCGTGACAGTGCTGACGGCTGCCGCGGCGGTGGCGGGTGGGGTGCCGGCCACCGCGCACGCGCCCGCTCCGGGTGCGGACACCGTGCTGGCGCAGACGATCGCCGGGATGGAGGTGACGCTGGCGGTCAGGCGCACCGGTCAGGTGCCCGGACCCCTGCGGGTGGACCTCATCCCGCACACCCCGGTGCGGGCCGTCCCCATCGAGGTGACGGTCCGGTCGGACACCTCTGCGGCGGTGACGGCGGACAGCGTCCGCTTCGACCGGGACGCGGCACGGACGTACCCCCTGCTCCTGTCCGTCCGCGAGAAGGGCCTGCACTGGCTGGAGTTACGCGCCGACGGCGAGTTCTCCCAACTGCCGTTCCAGGTGAAGCCGCCCCGGGCAGCACCCTCGGAGCTCTGGGTGAGCTGGGCCTTCGGGGCGGCGGCGGTGCTGATGTTCGCGGCATTCGGCGCGGCCGCCCTGAACTCCCGCACCGTCGCCATGGTCCTCGGCAGTGCCACCGGGGTGGCGCTGGTCGTCGGAGGCACCCTCGCGGTGGTGTCGCCGAGGGTGCTGCCGACCGCGACCCCGGTGACGGCCGCCACCGATCCGGTCGGCCGTCCGTACGCCCAGTCGAAGGTCTCCCCGAGTCCCCGGCGTCCGGTGGCGGGTGCGGCCTTCACCCTGCGGATCGAGCTGGTCGACGGGTCGACCGGGCGGCCGCTCGACGATCTGGTCCCGCACCACCAGGCGCTGGCGCACCTCGTGGTGACCTCGGCCGACGGTGACGTGTTCCAGCACCTGCATCCGCGGCGTACGGCGTCCGGCCGGCTGGAGGCACGTCTTGCCGCGCCCGAACCCGGTCAGTACCTGGTGTCCGTCGAGTTCGAGCGGGAGGGCGCCGGCGGTCAACTGGTCTCCGGCCGGTTCGAGGTCACCGGGCGACCCACCACCGTACGGACGGCCGCCCCGACCAGGCTGCCGACGGAGCCGCGCCAGGTGGTCGCGACCCGGCCGGTGAGTATCGCCGTCAAGACCGGGTCCGGCCGGGTGCAGCCGTGGCTGGGCATGGCCGGCCACCTCATCGTCCGCGACCGGCAGGGCGGCTTCCTGGGGCACGCGCACGAACTGGGGTCGATGGCCACCACCGCGCAGCCGCCGGACGACACGGTCCACGCGTACGCCCCGACGCTGCGCTTCGCCTTCACGTTCCCGGAGCCGGGCCGCTACTTCGTGTGGGTGCAGTACTCCCGCGAGCTGCGGATCACCACGATCCCCTATGTGGTCGACGTCCGGGCGGACACCGCATGAGGTCGCGCGTCGTCGCCGGATGGCTGGTCGCGCTGGCCGCGACGTCGGCACTGGCCGGGGTGACCCTGGCGCGGTCCGGCGACCCGGAGCCGGTCAGCCTGACGGGCTCCGGGCAGCAGTTCCTGGCCACCGCCGAGCTGAGCCGGGCGGCCACCGGGGTCATCGAGGTCGAGATCGGCCTGCGTCGCAGTGACGGCTCGGCGGCCGGTGACGTGCGGTCCGTCGCGGTCAGCGGCGTCATGCCGGCCATGGGCCACGTGACACCCGGACTTCCGGCCCGGCCGGCGGGCGCGCATCGCTATCGCGTACGCGGCGAGCTCTTCTCCATGCCCGGTACGTGGCAACTGGACATCCGCGTGGACACGACATCCGGGCCCGATGTCATCGACATCGAGGTCCCGGTCGACATAGAAGGGAATTGACCATGACCGAGACAAAAGGCGCTTGGTCGCTTCTGGTGGGCATGACACTGCTGTGGCTCGGCGTCGCCTGGGACGGCCAGTGGCACGTCGACGTCGGCCCGGACACGTTCTTCACGGCGCCCCACCTGATGTTCTACGCCGGCAGCGGTCTGATCGGACTCACCTCGCTGGCCGTGGTGCTCACCACCACCCGCCGCGGCGAGACACCGGCCGACGGGATCGTTCACATCACGAGGTTCCGGGCGCCGGTCGCGTTCCTGGTCAGCGGCCTCGGTGCGGCCGGGCACCTGGTGTACGGCGCGACCGACCTCTGGTGGCACACCGTCTACGGCTTCGACATCCTCGAACTGACCCCCTCGCACATCGGATTACAGCTCGCGATGCAGACCGAGTCGGCCGGTGTGGCGCTGGCCTTCCTGACGCTGCGGGCGCGACCGGCCGGACGGTGGGGACTGGCCGCTGCGGGCGCCCTGTTCATGGCGAGCGCCGAGATCAGCTTCGACGGTGAGATCCTCGGCGTCCCGGTGAGCCTGCTCGGGGTGGGCGGGGCCACGGCGTGGGTGATCGGCCTCGTGGTCGGTGCCGGTCTCGGCTGGCGGTGGCTGGCCGCCACCGGCGCGGCGTTCTTGGCACTGCTCGGCGCGACCATGTTCTTCCCGCCGTTCGCGACGCGCGTCTACGCCGACGCGATCGACCTGCGTCTGCGCGACAACGCCGTCAACGAGTCCATCGTGGGCACCGCGATGCCGTACCTCCTTCCGCTGATCTTCGCGTTCGCCGCCGGTGCGGTGTGGCTGGCCCGCCGGCGCAACCTCTTGCCCCGCTGGGCCATGCTCCTGGTCGGCGCGGTCGCCGCACCCGCGGTCGCGGTGCAGTCGGCGCTCTTCGGCCGATCCGCCGAAGGTACGCCCCTCTTCCCCCTCTTCCTGACGGTGCTCGCCGGCGCCGGTCTGTGCTGGTTCGGCTGGCAGAACGCGGCCCTGCTGCGCGCACCGCGACCGGAGGCGGCCCGATGAGCCGTCGGTCCGCACGCGCCGCCGCCGTTGCCGCCGTCGCCGCGTTCACGCTGCTGGCCGCCGCCACGCCGGTCTCGGCGGTGCCGCCCCCGGAGTTGGTCCACAGTGAGCCGGTGACCATGGGCAGCACGACCCTGACCGCCTCGTTCACCGACTGGCCGCTGCGCGCCGACCGGTCGCTGGACTTCACCTTCGAACCGGCCGGCGGCATCGAGAACCACGTCGGCAAGCTGAAGGTGGTCTCGCCGGACGGCGAGTCGACCTTGCTGGGCATCGCGGCCCGGCTGGCCGGCGGGAACGAGATGAAGCTGCCCCGGCACCCCCGCGACTACGACGTGTGGGGCCTGGACGCGGTCGCCCTGCCCGAGGAGGGAACGTGGCGGTTCGAGTTCACCGTGCAGGGTCCGGAAGGCGCGTCGACCGGGACCCTGGCGTTGCCGGTGGGACCTCGCCCCGGCCCGTCGTCGACACTGAGCTGGACGATCGGCCTGCTGCCCTGGGCGCTCGCGGTGCCGCTGGTGGCCTACCTGTGGCGGAGGAGCAGGCTCGTGCGGCGGCGGATCGCCTCCGACTGGAGTGGATGAGCAGCGTCCTGATCGTCGGCCTGCCGCTGCTCGCCGCTCTGGTCGCCGTGCTGGACATGCGGACGGGTGGGCCGGTGTGGCTGCTGGTCAGCGTGGTCCTCGCGCAGTCGCTGGCGCTGCTGTGGTGCCGCCGGTTCCCGCTGACCGTGCTGATCGTCGTCACCATGTTCGAGGCGGTGCTGGTGGCCGCGAACATGGAGCTGCTGGTGGGCTTCCTCGCCGCCGCGTGCGGTCTGGGCGCGTGGGCCGGCCGCCGACGGCAGTGGGTCGGCCTGGCCCTCACGGTCGGCGTGATCGTGGCGCTGGTGACGTTCTCGGTCGTCACCGGCGACGCGAATCCCGGGCCCGCCGCTGTCGGAAGCGTCGCGCTCATCGTGCTGTTCGCCGGGTTCTGGGGGGTGGGCCGGTTGAGCGCTCACCACCTGCGTTATTCCCGGCGGCTGGAGGAGGAGCGGGCGTACGCCGAACAGCGCGCGGCCGAACGGGAACGTGTCCTGCTGGCCCGGGAGTTGCACGACATCCTCAACCACACGCTCACCGCGATGGTGCTGGACGCCGACGCCACCTCCGAGACCGGTGACGAGGCCGAGGTGCGGGAGGCGCTGCGCCGGCTGGCCACGACCGGCCGCCAGTCCCTGGCCGAGCTGCGCCGCCTTCTCGGGGTGCTGCGGATGGCCCCCGACTCGGTCCTGCACGATCCGCTCGCCGTCCTGCCCGGGCTGAACGAGGTCGACGCGCTGCTGAACTCCTTCGGCGAGGGCGGGCCACGGGTGCGGCTGGAACGGCACGGAACCTTCCGCCATGTCGACGCCAGCGTCGGGCAGGCGGCCTACCGGGTGGTCCAGGAGTCACTCACCAACGTGGGCAGACACGCCGGGCCGGTCGACACCACGGTCTCGCTGGCGCACGCGGTCGAGGCGCTGACCGTACGGGTGACCAACGCCCCACCGCTCTTCGCCGGCGGGACGGCCGGTGGCGGTGGCCTCGGGCTGATCGGCATGCGCGAACGTGTCGAACTGGTCGGCGGGACGCTGTCGGCCGGGCACCGCGCCGACGGCGGTTTCGAGGTCAGCGCGACCTTCCCGATGAGGAGTGAGAAATGACCACCGCCCGGCCGATCCGCGTACTGGTGGCCGACGACGAGCAGTTGCTGCGCGAGGCACTGACCCGGCTCGTCGGGGCCGCCCCGGATCTGGAGATCGCCGGTACGGCGGCGGACGGCGCCGACGCCGTGTCAGCGGCCGGGCGGCTCACCCCTGACGTGGTGCTGATGGACATCCGGATGCCGAGGATGGACGGCATCGAGGCGACCCGCCGCATCGTCGGCGCCTGCCGCCCGCCCCGCGTGCTCATCCTGACCACGTACGACCTGGACAGCTACGTCTACGCCGCGATCTCCGCCGGAGCCAGCGGCTTCCTCCTCAAGGACGCCCCCGGTGAACGACTGCGCGACGGCATCCGCGTGGTCGCCGCCGGTCATGCCGTCCTGGCGCCGGAGGCGACCGCGCGGATGCTGGAGACCTTCCACCCGGCCGTGCCGACGGCCGAGGACCGCCGCCTGCAGGCAGCCCTGTGCCACCTTTCCCCCCGCGAACGCGAGGTCTGCGACCTGGTCGGAGAAGGGCTCTCCAACGACGACATCGCCGGGCGGCTGAAGATCAGCCGCTACACGGTCAAGGCGCATGTCTCCAGCATTCTGGCCAAGTTGGACGTGCCCGACCGTGTCCACGTGGTCCTCGCGCTGGGCCGCGGCGCCCACCTCGGACGCCTGTCGAGATAGCGCCGTCCACCGCCCGACCCGCGCGGGAGTCGAAGCCGTTGCGCGGCGAGAGAGAAACGCGCCAGACTGACGGCGGGAACTGTCCGTGGTGAGGGGTGACGTGTGGGAGACCGGGCGGAGGTACGGTCAGGCCGGCTCTGTGGCCGGCGCAGACGAAGGTCCGCCGTATGAGCCCGGTTCTGGACACCGCGTTCATACCGCCACGGGACCGGGAGGAAGTGGTCCGGCACGCGGTGTGGGAATCCATGGTGGCGGTCGACATCGAGCACGGCCCGCCGGCCGAGGACATCTCCGTTCGCATCGGGCTCGGTACCGTGGGACCCATCAGGATCTGTTCGGCGTGGGCGACCTCGGTCACCCTCCGCAGGACGGAGCGGCTCGCCCGGGAGGACGAGGAACCGGCCGTCACTCTCGGAGTGCAGATGGCGGGCAGCAGCCTGGTGGTGCAGAACGGCCGCGAATGCTCTCTGCGGCCAGGGCAGTTCGCCGTCTACGAGTCGATCGCTCCCTACACCCACCTCTTCGACGAGGGGGTCGACTACCGCTTCATCCGTTTCCCTCGTGCGGCACTCGCGCTCCCTGACCGGATGTTACGAGACATCACCGCGGTTCCCCTGGGATCCGACAACCCCATCGCGCGCCTTGCCTTCACCTACTTCTCCCAGCTGGCCGTCAGCGACGAACTGCACCAGGGCGTCCATGGCGACGCCGCCGTGCAACCCAGCACGGAACTCCTGCGTGCCGTCGTGGCGTCCCAGCACGGCAACTCCGGCCTGGCCGCCGCACCGTTGGACGCGACACTCGGCCTGCGGATCACCCAGTACCTCCGGGAGCATCTGGCTGACCGCGATCTGTCGGCGGCACGGATCGCCGCCGCACACGGCATCTCCGTGCGTCATCTCTACGCTGTGCTGTCCCGCTCGGGAATCAGCCTCGGAGACTGGATCCGCGCCCGCCGCCTGGCCGAGTGCAGACGAGAGCTGGCCGACCCGAACGGCCGACAGCGGACCATCGCGGCGATAGGACGCAGTTGGGGCTTCGTGGACGCGACTCACTTCAGCAAGGTGTTCAAGCGGGCCTACGGAATGTCGCCCCGGGCCTGGCGCGACCAGCATCGGCCCGCCTCCTGCGCGTGAGGTCTCCGCGGGGCCACGCTTGACGTGACCGGTGGGCGCACCCCGTCAGCGGCCGGTGTCAGGAGGGCGACCGCCGGGTCGTGGACGGCCGGTACTCGTGAAAGCCCGCCCCGCCCTTGCGGCCTGTCCTGCCCTCGGTGACCAGTCGTGCCAGCAGAGGGCATGGCTGGAACCTGCTGTCGCCGGTGTGCTGCCGCAGGACGTCCAGCGTGTCGAGCACCGTGTCGAGGCCGATGAGGTCGGCTGTGGCCAGCGGCCCCATCGGGTGTCCGAAACAGCTCTGGAAGACGTCGTCGACCTGCGCGGCATCCGCGGTGCCCGCCTCGACCACGGTGGCCGCCTCGTTGATGGTCAGCATCAGGATCCTGTTGGAGACAAAACCGGGGGCGTCGGACACCACGATGCCCCGCTTGCCGAGGCCGGCGAGGAGCGCCAGGGCGCGGTCCAGCGTTGCGGCGGAGGTCGCCGGGGCGGTGACGACCTCGACCGTCTCCTTGAGCGGAGCGGGATTCATGAAGTGCATGCCGAGCACCCGGTCCGCCCGGCCGGTGACCGCGGCGAGCCGGGCGACCGGGATGGCGGAGGTGCAGGACGCGAGTACGGTCCGCGGTGAGCAGAGCGCGTCCAGCTCGCGGAACACCCCCTCCTTGACGGCGACGTGCTCGCGGGTGCATTCGACGACGAACGACACGTCGGCGAGGTCGGGGAGCCGGTCGCTCCAGCGCACCAGAGAAGAGGGTGACTCCGTCGGAGGGGCGCCGCCGGCTCCGGGGTTCAGGAGCCGGTGCAGACGCAGACCGTCGCGCAGCCGCCGGGGTGCCCCGGCCAGGGCAGCCGGATCGACGTCGACGGTCACCACGGTGTACCCGGCCGCGACCAGGCACTGGGTGACCCCGACTCCCATCACGCCCGCGCCGACCACGCCGACGACGCCCTCCGTATGTCCCGCGGTGTTCGTCACTGTCCCGCCCTCTCTTCCGTGACGACGCGGACGTGGCGGGGACGGGTCCCGCGGCGTCGGTCGGGATCCAGGGCCAGGACCATCCGGTCGTCGTGCCGCTCGACGATCTCGAACCCGGCGAACCGCAGGGTCACCAGCATGATCTGGTTCATCGGCGTGGACACGAAGCGTGCCGTGGGACGCAGTCCCGCCCGCACCGCCCGCTGTACGACGTGGTCCAGCAGTACGGCGCCGGCACCGCGGGACAGCACCCGGCACGACGTCAGCAGGAGCAGCAGCACGCTGTCGGCTCCGGTCAGTTCCGAGACGGCGAGTCCGATCGTGCCGTAGGAGCCGAACCGGTCCCGCAATCCGGCGACCAGCACTTCGTGGTCGGGCGACGCGGTCAGACGCCGCAGTTCGGCCATGTCCAGGGTGAGTCCGGTGGTGTTGAGCTGGTGGGTGCGTACGGTCAGTTCGTGGGCGCGTGCCAGATCCTCCTCCGTCGCGCGCCGGACCGTCATGGTCAGGTCGAGGGAGGCCAGGAACTCGCCCGTGGATCCGTCGAAGTCCTGCTCGGCGCGGGCGCGGTGACGCTCCACGCGGTAGAGCCGGCGGCGCTGCCGCGCCTCGTCCGTGACGAACTCGGGACGGAACTCGGGGCGGTCGGGGAGCGTGCCGAGCTGGTCCGCGCGGTAGCAGCGGACACCGTGGAGCACCGCGGCCACCTCGGCCCGTTCGACGGGGTCGTTGTCGACGAACGCGACGGCGTCCAGCGCGAGGCCGAGCGCGCGGGCGATCCGGTGCACCGCGTCGGACTTGCTGCCCCAGCCGATCTCCACCGCGCTGAACAGTTCGGCGAGGCCGTGGTGGGCCAGGTGCGCTGCGGAGGTCCGTGGATGGCCGCGGCTCGCCACCGCGTGCAGGATGCCCCGTCGGTCGAGTGTCCGCAGCGTCTCGACGGCGACGGTGAACGGCCGGGGCCGATCGCCCTCCAGCACCACCCCGTCCCACAAGGTGTCGTCGAGATCCCAGACCAGGCACTTGACCGTGTTCATCGGGCCGGGCCGTCCGTCGTACCCTGGCCACCGGCCGGCCGTCTCGTACGTCCGCGCAGCGCGTGGTCCCCTATGCGCACCTCGGCCACCTGTTCCGCCCCCTCGATGAGCTGGGTGATCCTCGCGTCCCGGAAGAAGCGCTCCACCGGACTGTCGGCCGTGCAGCCCACGGCGCCCATCAGCTGCAGGGCGTCCTGGCTCACCGTGGCGGCGGCCCGAGCCGCCGCGTACTTCGCGATCACGGTGTCCAGCAGCGCGTCGGGGCCGCCGTCCTGCCGCGACGCGGCGGCGCGTACGCACAGTTCGCGAGCCGCGGCGGTGGTGACCACGGCCCGTCCGAGCCGGGCCCGGACCACCTGGTGGTCGGAGAGGAGGACCGTCCCCTGGCGACGGCCGGCGGCGTGCGCCGAGACGTGGTCCACACAGGCCGCGGCCATGCCGACGCAGCCCCACGCGATCGTGTGGCGCCCGTGGTCGAGCGCGACCGCGACGACATGGGAGAGCCCGAAGCCAGGGGGCGCCACGAGGTTCTCCTGCGGGACTCGTACCGCGTCGAAGCGGACGTGCGCCACGTGTGCGGCGCGCAGTCCGAGCAGACCGCGCACCGATTCCGTGGTCACGCCCGGCCGGTCCGTCTCGACCAGCACGGTGGCCAGGTGCCCGTCGAGCCGGGCGAGCACGAGGAGGACATCGGCGCGTTCGCCGAAGGTCACCCATCGCTTGTGGCCGTCCAGCACGAGACCGGCGCCGTCGCGCCGGAGGGTCGAGGCGACGGCGGACAGTTCGGTGCCGGCCCCGTCCTCCGTGGCGGCGAAGCCGGCCAGCAGGTCGCCGCCGGCCAGCGCGGGAAGCCAGCGGGACCGCTGCTCCTCGGTACCCCAGCGCAGCACGCTCGCAGCGACCATGCCCTGGACGGTCACCAGGCTGCGCAACGCCGAGCACACACCGCCCAGTTCGGCACAGAGCCGTCCCAGCGCCAGCGGCGACGAGGCGCTTCCGCCGTACCGGACGGGCAGGTCACAGGCGAGCAGACCGGCGCGGGCGAGGTCCTGGACGATCCCGGCGGGGAGTTGCCCGGCCTGGTCCCAGGAAGCGGCGTGCGGCCGGAGGGAGTCGGTGAACAACTCCGCGTGTGTCTCATCCATCGGTGGACCCGCCCGCCTGGCTCCGGCCGGCGGAGCGGGCGGCGCGTTTGGCGTGGACGAATCCGGCGGTACGGGCGAGCGTGCGGAAATTGTCCAGATCGAGGTCCTCCACCTCGACGGCGATCGAGAATTCCCGTTCCACGAAGGTGACCAGTTCCAGGGCGAACAGGGAATTCGCGTTTCCCTGCTCGAAGTAGTCGTCGTGAATGCCCAGGGCGGTACCGGGCAAGGCCGATGCAAGGAATGATCGCAGATCTTCGAGTACGCTGTCCGGCGGAGAGGAAACCGGATCCGTGACCGGATCTCTGATCGGATCCGGATGTCGATCGTCCACTCGGTCTCCTCAAGAAAGATCGGCCACGTCGCGCATCCTCTTTGTTCATACCATCGCGGCATGGCCGCGGCCAAGACCGTCCACCGAACCTGTCGGCGCCGTAAGGGCAGGTGAGAGGTTGTCAGAAAGTCTTTGCGGCGAAGGTCAAGAGGTGCTTTCCGGCGGATGGCCGACAGCGGGGGATCGGTTTCCGGCCGCCTTCGGGCGGTACGGACGGACGCGTTGTCGTCCTTCGTCGCCGCTGTTAGCATCGCCGGGCCAGGAACCGGCCGGTGAATTGCATCGAGTGCACGGCGCGCAGAGGCAGGGTGTATTTCCGCCTCGCCCTTTCGATGACTGTAGGAGAACGGTTTCGGACCGCGGCTCGGCGGTCCTTTAGCAGCCGGACCGGAAGGCGTTGAATGCGCGGACGAGGCGCGGGGGAAATCCTGCTGGGTGACCTGTTCGACGCACAGGCCGCGCGGACTCCGGACATGATCGCGGTGCGGCACGGAGCGTCGCCCCTCACCTTCGCCGAACTCGCGGACCGGGTGGGCCGGCTCACCGCACGCCTCGTGCGGCGCGGCACCCGCCCGGAGACACCGGTCGGTCTGTGTGTCGAACGCGGCGTGGACATGGTCGTCGGCCTGTTCGCGATCGTACGGGCCGGCGGCGTACTGGTCCCGCTGGACCCCCGCCATCCGGACGAGCGGCTGCGCCTCCTGCTCGACCACTGCTCCGCCTCCTCGGTGCTCACTCACCGCGAACTGGCCCACCGGACGGCCACGAGCGGGGCCGAGTCGGTGTTCGTGGACGCCGGGGCGCCCACCGACACCGAGCCCACACCTCAGGGTGCCGGGACACCGGCGCCGCGTGCCGGCGCTCCCGCCACCGCCGGCCGGGTCGCGCACCGGCCGCTCCCGCTGAGCGCCGCCTGTCTGACGTACACGTCCCGCTCCGTGGCAACCCCCGAAGCCCTCACGGTCACGCACGGGGGACTGGCCCACCTGTTCCACCACCACCGTGCCGAGGTCATCGACCCGGCGACGCGGGACGCCGGGGAGCGGCGGCTGCGCGTGGCGCACACCGCGCCCCTGTCGTCCGACGCCTTCTGGGCGCCGCTGCTGTGGCTGCTCGCCGGGCACGAGGTGCACATCGTCGATGACGACACCCACGAGGATGTCGCGGCCATGCTCGCGTACATCGAACGCCACCGGATCGACGTCCTGGACGAGGATCCCTCCCATCTGCGACGCCTGCTGGGGGAGGGCCTGCTGGACGAGGGCCGCCGGCACAGGCCCTCGGTGATCACTGGCGGGGGCGAGGCGCTCGACAGCGAGCTGTACGAGACCCTCGCCGCCACGCCCGGCGTCCGGTGCCACAGCCGCCACGGTCCGGCCGGGACCACCGTCGACGCATCGGTCCAGCCGGTACGTCCCGGTGAACGGCCGCTTGTGGGCCGGGCCGCCGGTGGCCGCGTCCGGGTGCTGGACGGCGCCCTGCGGCCCGTCCCGGCCGGGACACCCGGCGAACTCTGCCTCGCGGGACCGGGACTGGCCCGCGGCTACCACGGCCGACCCGGCCTGACCGCGGCCCGCTTCGTCGCCGACCCCTGCGGTCCCGCCGGGGCCCGGCTGTACCGGACCGGTGACCTGGTCCGGGAACGCGCGGACGGCCGGACGGAGTTCCTGGGGCGGCTCGCCGACCAGGCGCAGATCCGGGGAGCGTGCGGCGAGCCGCGTACGACCGACGCGGCGCCGACGAGCCGCCCCGACCCGACGGACGCCGCGGTCGGTGTGACCGGCCCCGGAGAGGGGGAGCGGCCCATCGAGGCGCTTGCCCGCGACCGCCCGCTGCCGCTCTCCGCGGCACAGCAACGCCTGTGGTTCCTCGACCAGTTCCAGCCGGGCGGCACCGAGTACGGCACGGCCAAGGGCTTCCGGCTGCGCGGCGAACTGGACCTCGGGGCGCTGCGCACGGCGCTCGACGCGCTGGTGGTGCGCCACGAGCCGTTGCGCACCACGTTCGACACGGTGGACGGTCGGGGCGTCCAGATCGTCGGCCCGCCCTACACCGTCCCCGTCGAGCCGGTGGACCTGACCGGGCTGCCGGACGCGGAGCGGTCCGCGGGGACCGACCGGGTGCTGCGCGCGGAACTGGAGCACTCATTCGACCTCCGGCGCGGCCCGCTGCTGCGGGTGCTGCTGGTGCGCCTGGCCGCCGAGGACCACCTGCTCGTCATCCACCAGCACCACATCGTGACCGACGGGTGGTCGATCGGTGTGCTCGCCGGGGACCTGGGGGCGCTGTACTCCGCCGCGGTGCGCGGCGAGCGGCCGCACCTGCCGCCGCTGCCGGTGCAGTACGCGGACTTCGCGGCGTGGCAGCACGAACGGCTGGCCGGCCCCGCCCTGGACGGTGCTCTCGCCTACTGGCGGCGGCAGCTCGCCGGGATGAGCCCGGCCGAGCTGCCGACGGACCGGCCGCGCACCGCCGTACGCACCCGTCCGGGCGCGCTGCACCGCTTCACCGTCCCGGCCCCGCTGACCGCGCGGCTGACCGAGGTGGGGCGCTCGTGCGGCGCGACGCCGTTCATGGTCCTGGCCGCAGCCGTCCAGGTGCTGCTCGCCCGCTACGGCGGACAGCGCGATGTGGCGCTGGGCACGGTCACCTCCGGCCGCGACCGGGCCGAACTGGAAGGACTGGCCGGGTTCTTCGTCAACACGGTCGTGCTGCGCTCCGACGTCGAGGGCACGCTCTCCTTCACGGAGTTCCTGGGCCGGGTGCGGACGACGGTCCTGGAGGCGTTCGCCCACGACGCGCTCCCGTACGACCGGCTGGTGGACGCGGTCCGCCCCGAGCGGGACGCCAGCCGTTCCCCGCTGTTCCAGCTCGCGCTGGTGCTGCAGAACGCGCCTCGGCGGCCGTTGCGGATGGCGGGCCTGCGCACCGAGGAGACGGCGCTGCCCAGCACGTCCGCGCTGTTCGACGTCACCCTGGAACTGGAGCCGCGGGACGGGGCCCTGGCCGCGACGATCGAGTACAACACCGATCTCTTCGCACCGCGGACCCCCGCCCGACTGGCCGGCCACCTGCTCGTCCTGCTGGAGGGGATCGCGGCCGACCCGGGACGCAGACTGTCCCGGCTGCCGCTGCTGACCGCGGCCGAGCTGTCCCGGCTGTCCCGCTGGAGCGAGGCTCCCGCCACCGCCACCGCTGCGGCCGTAGGCACCGTCTGTGACCTCGTCGCCGAACAGGCCCGGCGGCGGCCCGGTGCGACGGCGCTGACGGCCGGGGCGCGGACGCTGACCTACGGCCGGCTCCTGAGCCGCGCCGACGAGGTCGCCGCCCGGCTGACCGCGCGCGGCATCGGACCGGGCGCCGTGGTCGGAGTGTGCTTGGAGCGCGGCGTCAGCCTGGTGGTGGCGCTGCTGGGCATCCTGCGGGCGGGTGCGGCGTACCTGCCGCTGGACCCGCAGTACCCGGCCGAGCGGCTGACGTTCCTGCTCACCGACTCGGCGGTCGCCCTGGTGCTCACCGAGGACCGGCTCCGTCACGCACTGCCCGCGGGCGCCGCGGAACTGGTGGATGTCGACGCCGTATCCGGCCCGCCCGCCCCGGACGACGAGGGCACGGACGACACGGACCCTACGGACCCGCAGGGTACGCAGAGCTTGCAGGGCCCGGGACCGCGCGACCTCGTGTACGTCATGTACACCTCCGGCTCCTCCGGCGAACCCAAGGGCGTACTGGTCGAGCACCGGTCGGTGGTACGGCTGTGCCGGGCGCAGGAGGTGCGGCCCGGCCCGCGGGACGTGCTGGCGCTGACGTCCTCGGTCTCCTTCGACGCCGCCACGTACGAGATATGGGGCGCGCTCGCGAACGGCGCCCGGCTGGCGATCGCCCCGCCGGGTGTGCTGTCCGTGCACGAGCTGGGGCAGTTCCTCGCCACCGAGGGCGTGACGTCGCTCTGGCTGACCGCGGGCCTGTTCGAGGAGGTGGTGGACACCGACCCGGAGGTGCTCGGCGGACTGCGGCGGCTGATCGCCGGGGGCGACGTGCTCTCACCCGCCCACTGCGACCGGGTGCTGCGGGCGCTGCCGGGTCTGGAACTGGTCAACGGCTACGGACCGACCGAGGGCACCACCTTCACCACCTGCCACCGCTTCGACCCCCATGGGCCCGTCACCTCCGCACCCATCGGGCGGCCGATCCGGGGAACGCGCTGTCACGTCGTGGACGAAGCGTTCCGCCCGGTCCCGGTGGGCGTGCCAGGTGAACTGCTCATCGGCGGCGAGGGCCTGAGCCGCGGCTACCTCGGCCGGCCGGGGCTGACCGCCGCACGGTTCGTCGCCGACCCGTTCTCCGGCCGTGGAGGCGAGCGGCTGTACCGCACCGGGGACCTGGTGAGGTGGCGGACCACCGGTGAGCTGGAGTTCCTCGGCCGGCTGGACGACCAGGTGAAGATCAGGGGGTTCCGCGTCGAGGTCGGCGAGGTGGAGGCGGCCCTGACCCGCCACCCGGACGTGGGCGAGGCCACCGTGGTGGCACGCACCGACGTCGGCCACAGACGTCTGGTGGCGTACGTGACCGCGCGGCGCACCCCGGCGCCGACGCCGGCCGCACTGCGCACCCACCTGGAGGGCGTACTCCCCGGATACCTGGTGCCCACCGGCTACGTGGTGCTGGACCGCATGCCGCTGACCGCACACGGAAAGGTCGACCGCCGGGCCCTGCCGCCGCCCCGGACTCCCGAGCGGGGCCACATCGCGCCGCGCACCCCGGCCGAGCGGACACTGAGCCGGGTGTGGGCCGAGGTGCTCGGAGTCGCGCGGATCGGCGTCGAGGACAACTTCTTCGACCTGGGCGGCGACTCCATCCTCTCCATCCAGGTGGTGGCCAGGGCGCGGGCGGCGGGGCTGCGGCTCACCTCGAAGGACATCTTCCTGCGGCAGACGGTGGCCCGCCTCGCCGCCGCCGTCACCCCTCAGGCGCGCCCGGCGCCCGAGACGCCCGCGCAGGCGGGGCCCGTACCGCTGACCCCGGTCCAGCGATGGTTCCTCGACGGCGCCGCGGTCTCCGGACACTTCAACCAGTGGCTGGTGGCCGAACTGGCCCCCGACGTGCGGGTGGAAGCGCTGCGTGCCGCCGTCTCGGCGGTGGCGCAGCGGCACGACGCCTGGCGGCTGCGGTTCGAGAAGGTGGCCGGAAGCTGGCGCCAGCACACGGCGACGGACGACGACGGCCTCGTGTTCCGCCACACCGACCTGTCCGGCCTGGACCCCTCCGCCCAGGAGGCCGCCGTCGCCGCGGCCATGGCACAGGCCCAGAGCGAAGTGAGCCCGGACACCGGCCCGCTGGCCCACGCCGTGCTCCTCACCCTGGGGCCGGAGCGCGGGTCGCGGCTCTTCCTCACGGCGCACCACCTCGTGGTGGACGGCGTGTCCTGGCGCGTCCTGCTGGCCGAACTGGACACCGCCCACCGGCAGGCCGCGGTCGGCGCCCCCGTCGACCTCGGCCCGCGCACCACGTCGTTCCAGGAGTGGGCCCGGCGGCTGAACGACCACACGGCGGCCGGCGGCTTCGACGGCGAGACCGGTCACTGGACCGAGGTGACCCGGGCGATTCGCCCGGAGCTGCCCACCGACCGCACGGGCCGCAACACCGCGGCCGCGGAGCGGTCGGTGACCGTGACGCTGGATCGCGCGCACACCGAGGCGCTGCTGCGTACCGTTCCCGGCACCTACCGCACCCAGGTCAACGATGTCCTGCTGAGCGCGCTGGCCGTGGTCACGGCCCGGTGGACCGGGGGCCCGGAGGTGTCCCTCACCTTGGAGGGCCACGGCAGGGAGGAGGTGCTTCCCGGCGCGGACACCGACCTGTCCGCCACGGTCGGCTGGTTCACCTCCCTGTTCCCCGTGGTCCTGCGCCTGCCCGGCACACCCGACTGGGGCCAAGTGATCAAATCGGTGAAGGAACAGCTGCGCGCCGTGCCGAACCGGGGCGTCGGGTACGGCGCGTTGCGCCGGCTCGGCCCCGCGGACACCCGCCGCGCGCTGGCCGCGGCCGAGCCGCCGGTGAGCTTCAACTACCTGGGCCGGTTCGGCACCGACACCGTGCCGGGCGGCCTCTTCCACCGCTCGCCCGGCCGCATCGGCCTCTTCCGGGACGGCCCGCGGGGCGACCGTGAGCGGCTGCTCGACGTCACCGCCGCGGTCATCGACGGCGTACTGGAGTTCACCTGGTCCTACTGCGCCGACCTGCACCGGGAACGTACGGTCCGCGAGCTGGCGGACGGTGTGCTGAGCGCCCTGGAAGAGATCGTCACGCACTGCGCGCAACCGGGATTCGGTGGTGCGACCCCGTCCGACTTCCCGCTCGCGGAACTCGACCAGGCGGAGGTGGACCGGCTGGTGGGCGACGGCACCTCGGTCCTGGACCTGTATCCGCTGACCTCCATGCAGAGCGGAATGCTGTTCCACAGCCTGTCCGAGCCCGGTGTCTACCTCGAACAGGTGCATATCGTCCTCGACGCGGTGCCCGACCCGGCCGCCCTGGCCCGGGCCTGGCAGCGGACCGTCGACCGGACCCCCGAACTGCGGACCTGCGTCGTCTGGACGGACGGGGGGCGACCGCTCCAGGCGGTCCACCGGCAGGCCGTCCTGCCGGTCACCCACCACGACTGGAGGACGCTGTCGCCGGCCGAGGAGGCCGGCCGGCTGCGCGGACTGCTGGCGGCCGACCGCGCGAGGGCCCTCGACCTCACCGCGCCGCCGCCGGCGCGCCTCACCCTGATCCGGCTCCGGCAGGATCGGGTGCGGCTCGTGTGGACCTTCCACCACCTGCTGCTGGACGGCTGGAGCGTCTCCCAGGTCCTGTCCGACGTCCTCACGCGCCACGCGGCGCCCGGCACCGAGCTCCCGTCGCGGCCGCCGTTCCGCGACCACGTGCGATGGCTGGCCGAGCAGGACGCGGAGCGCGCGGCCGGCCACTGGCGTGCGGTCCTGAGCGGTCTGCGCGCACCCACCGCACTGCCCTTCGACCGGCCGCCGGCCCGCTCCCACCGGGCCCGGGCGACCGCGGCCGTGGACGTCCGCCTGCCGGCCGCCGACTCCACCGCGCTGCACGCCTTCGCCCGGCGGCAGCGCCTGACGCCGGCCACGGTCGTCCAGGGGATGTGGGCGGTGCTGCTCTCCCAGTACGGCGGCGGACACGACGTGTGCTTCGGAGCGACGGTGTCCGGGCGCCCGCCGGACGTCCCCGGGATCGAGTCGATGGTGGGGATGTTCATCAACACCGTGCCCGTCCGGGTGGCGACGGACCCGGCGGCCGAACTGGTGCCGTGGCTGCGGGCACTGCAGAACGGCCGCATCGAGGCGCAGCCCCACGACCATGTGCCGTTGACCGGGCTGCGGTCCTTCGGCGAGGTGCCCGCGGACACGAACCTCTTCGACAGCATCGTGGTGTTCGAGAACTACCCGATCGCCCCTGTCCTCGCCGCGCACGGCGTCACCCCGGCCGGGCTCGACGCGGTCGAAGTGACCAACTACCCCCTCAACGCCGTGGTCTTCGCCGACGAGGAGCTGTCGGTGCGGCTGACGTACGACCCGGCGCTCTTCGACGAGGACACGCCCCGGGCGATGGCCCGTCACCTCCTCGCGCTCCTGGCCGACGTGCCCGCCGATCCGCTGCGCACCCTCGGGTCGCTGCCGCGTCCGGACGGCACCGGGGACCGCCCGGCGCCCGGTCTCGCCGTTCCGGGACACCGCCCCGGGCCGGTGCCCTACGCCGCGCCGCGTACCCGCGCCGAGCGGGACCTGGCCCGGATCTGGGCGCGGGTGCTGCGCCTGGAACGGGTCGGCGTCCACGACGACTTCTTCGTGCTGGGCGGCGACTCGATCCTCTGTCTGCAGATCACCTCGCGCATCCGGGCCGCTCTCGGCGTCGACGTCTCCCCCCGGGCCCTGTTCGACCACCCGACGGTCGCCCGCCTCGCGCGGGCGCTGCCCGGCTCTGCCCAGGATCGCGGCGCCGAGGACGACATGCCCCTCCTCGCGTCGCGCGCGCCCGGGGCCGGGGAACGGACACGCGAGGCACCCCTGTCCTTCGGCCAGCGGCGGCTGTGGTTCCTGCACGGTCTGGCACCGCACGCCGCCGACTACAACTCCGCGCTGTCGCTGCGGCTTCGCGGCCCGCTCGACCCGGGAGCGCTGGCCGAGGCGCTGACGGCGATCACCGAGCGGCACGAGATCCTGCGGACCACCGTCACCGACGCGGGCACCCAGGTCGTACGCCCGAACCGGCCGTCGACGCTCCGCCCGACGGACCTGTCCGCGCTCTCGGAGGCGGAACGCGACGCGGCCCTCGACCGCGTCCTGCGTGCCGAGACCGTCAGGCCGTTCGACCTGCGCCGCGGTCCGCTGCTGCGGGCCGCACTGCTGCGCCTGGCGCACGACGACCACGTCCTGCACCTGGGGATGCACCACATCGTCTGCGACGGCTGGTCGATGGGCGTGCTCGTCGAGGAACTGGACGCCTGCTACCGCGCGGCCGTGCGGGGAAGGGGCCTCGAACTGCCGCCGCTGCCCGCCCAGTACGCCGACTTCGCCGACTGGCAGCGGCGCCGCCGTGCCGCCCCTGCCGCCGCGGACCACCTCGCGCACTGGCGCCGTACGCTGGCCGGCGTACCGGCGCTGGACCTGCCCACCGACCGGCCGCGCCCCGCGGTCAGGACCGCGACCGGCCGACATCGGCACTTCGAGGTCCCCGCCGCACTCACCGAGCGGCTGCGCGCACTCGGCGCCGGGCACGACACGACGCTGTTCACCGTGCTGGTCACCGCCGTCCAGGTGGTGCTCGCCCGGCACTGCGCCCAGGACGACATCGCGGTCGGTACGGCCGTCGCCGGGCGCGACCGGCCGGAGTTCGAGCGCCTCGTCGGGTTCTTCGTGAACACGGTCGTGCTCCGCAGCCGCGTGGACGAACGACTCTCCTTCGCCGAACTGCTCGGCCGGGTGCGCGCGGTGGTGCTGGCGGCGTTCGAGCACGCCGAGACCCCGTTCGAGCAGGTCGTGGAGGCGCTCGACGTGGAACGGGACGCCGGCCGCACCCCTTTGGTCCAGGTGATGGTCGTGCTGCAGAACACCCCGCGGGTGGTGCCCGCGCTGTCCGGGCTGCGGGTGTCGGAGGTGGAGACGGACAGCCCGGCCGCCCCGTTCGACCTCACCTTCGACTTCCGTGAGCTGTCCGGCGCGCTCGCGGGCGACCTCTGCTACAACGCGGATCTGTTCGACGCCGCCACCGCCGACCGGCTCACCCGCCACCTGCTCGCGCTGCTCGACGCGGCGGCGACCGCGCCCGGCCGCGCGCTGCTCCGCTTCCCGCTGCTCGACGCCCACGAGCGGCGCGAGACCGACGAGGTGAGCGCCGGCCCCGCCGCCCGCCCGCCCGGTGCCACGGTCACGGAGCTCTTCGACGCCGTGGTCCGGCGCCACCCGGGAGCGCCCGCCGTCCGGGCGGCCGGCCAGTCGGTGTCGTACCACGAGCTGAACCGCGAGGCCGACCGGCTCGCGGCCCGGCTGGCAGCCCTGGGTGTGCGCCGGGGCGAGCGGGTCTGCGTCGTCCTGCCGCCCGGCGTGCGCGCCGTCACCGCGTTCGTCGCGCTGGCGAAGGCGGGAGCCGCGTACATCGCCGTGGAGCCGGACGTGGCACCGCGGCGACTGCGGGCCGTCGTGGACGACTGCGGCGCCGCGGCGGTGCTCACCGGCGACACCGTCCTGCCCGCCGCGTCGGCGCCACCCCGGGCGCGGCCGGGACCCGACGACCCGCTGGTGTGCGTCTACACCTCGGGCTCCACCGGACACCCCAAGGGCGTGGTCCTCACCCACGCGGCGGTGCTGAACCTGCTGTCCTGGTCCGACACCGCCTTCGGCCTCGGCGTGGGCGACCGGTGCGGCCAGGTCGCCGACCTGTCCTTCGACGCGTCCGTGTGGGAGGTGTGGTCGGCGCTGTGCCGGGGGGCCTGCCTGTGCGTCGCCGAACCGCACCTGCGGCGCGACCCGCGCGCGCTCGGCCGGTGGGTCGCGGCCGAGGAACTGGTCTCCTGCTTCCTCCCGACCGCTCTCGGGGAGCGGCTGTTCGCCGAGCGGGCGCTGGACGGCGCCGAGCGGCTGCGCCACGTCCTGCTCGGCGGCGAGCGCCTCACCCGGCTGCCCGCCCGTCCGGTGCCGTACCGGGTGCTCAACGGGTACGGGCCCAGCGAGGCGACCGTCTTCGCCACCTGCTTCGACGCCACCGACTGGCCGGCCGGTGAGCGCGGCGGGTGGGCGCCGCCGCCGATCGGCCGACCGCTGCCGGGCGTGCGGGCGTACGTCCTGGATGGCCGGCTGCGCCCGGTGCCGCCCGGCGTCACCGGTGAGCTGTACCTCGGCGGGCACGGTGTCGCACAGGGCTACCTCGACGCGCCCCGGACGACCGCGGAGCGTTTCCTCGCCGACCCGTTCGCGCCGTCGCCCGGTGCGCGGATGTACCGCACCGGCGATCTGGCCCGCCGCACCGCCGACGGCCTCCTGGAGTTCCGCGGCCGCACCGACCGCCAGATAAAGGTGGCGGGCACCCGGGTGGAACTCGACGGCGTGGAACATCTGCTGGCCCGGCACGAGAGCGTCGCCGAGGCGGCCGTGACCGCGGGCGACGACACGGACGGCCGCCCGCGACTGCGCGCCCACGTGACGGCGGCATGGCCCGGGACGGACCCCGGCGAGCTGCGTGACTGGCTGCGCCGCCACCTCCCGGCGGCCGCGGTACCCACCCTGATCACCGTTCTGGACGCCCTGCCCCGCACCCCCGCGGGCAAGACCGACCGCCGGGCCCTGGCCGCACGCCCCGAACCGGCGGCGGACCCGGTCGTACGCCGGGCGCCGCGCACCCGGACGGAACGCGCGGTCGAACGGCACTGGGCGGGCCTGCTCGGGCGGCACGCCTTCGACGTGCGGGAGAAGTTCTTCGACGCCGGGGGATCCTCCCTGGCCCTGATGGACCTGAGGTCCCGGCTGGAGCGCCTGTGCGGGCAGGAACTGCCGGTGGCCCTGCTCTTCGAGCACCCCACCATCGAGGCGATGGCGCGCCTGGTGGACGAGCGGCGCGGGAAGAAACCCCGCCCCGAGACCCGCCACGACCTGTGAGACGACTGTCCGCGCGAGCGACCGGGAGATGGGTGTGCAGCACCACGAGGTGGCGATCATCGGAGCCGCGGGCCTGTTCCCCGGCGCCGCCGACCTGACGGAGTTCCACCACCGCCTGCGCACGGGCTACGACGGCATCGGAGAGCCGGACCCGGACCGGGTGCGCCACACCGGCGGCGTTCCCGGCGCGTCCTACCTGGCCATGGGCTACCTGGACCGGGTCGACCTCTTCGACCACGCGTTCTTCGGTGTCTCCCGGCGCGAGGCCGAGCTGATGGACCCGCACCAGAGACTCGCCCTGCACCTGGCGCACCGGGCGGTGGAGCACGCCGGCTACGCCCCGGGACGGCTGCGCGGGTCCCGGACCGCCGTGGTCCTGGCCGAGGCCGAACCCACGTACGAGAGCCTGGTGCCCAAGGACGATCCCCAGCACATCCTCGGCACGCTGTCCGCCGCGATCTCCGCCCGGGTGTCCTACCTGCTCGACCTCGCCGGGCCCTCACTGGTCGTGGACACCGCGTGCAGCAGCGCGCTCGCCGCCGTCGCGCAGGCGGTGCGGATGCTGCGCTGCGGGGACGCCGACCTCGCGCTCGCCGGCGGCGTCAGCGTCCAGACGGCGCTGACGCCGAGACAGGGCCGCGAGACGCTGCGCGGTGTGGAGTCCCCGACCGGGACCTGCCGGCCCTTCGACGCGCGCGCCGACGGCACCGTCGGTGGCGAGGGCGGCGGCATCGTACTGCTCAAGCCGCTGTCCACGGCGCTCGCCGACCGCGACACGGTACTGGGCGTGCTGAAGGGCGTCGCGGTCAACCACAACGGCTACCGGGCGGCCAGCATGGGTGCGCCGAGCCAGGCCGCGCAGGCCGAGGTGATCGCCGAGGCATGGCGTGACGCGCGCGTCGAGGCGCGCTCCATCGGCTACGTGGAGTGCCACGGGTCGGCCACACCGCTCGGCGACGTCGTGGAGGTCGAGGCGCTGCGGCAGGCATTCGCCGACGAGGACGTGCACACCCCGGGATGCGTGATCGGCTCGGTGAAGGGCGACATCGGGCACCTGGGCAACGCGGCGGGCATGGCCGGCCTGCTGAAGGCACTGGGCAGCGTCCGGCACGGGGTGATCTACCCCTCGGCACACTTCGCCGAGGCCAATCCGCTGATCGACTTCCGGGGGCCGGTGCGTGTCGATCCCGCCGGCGGGGCGTGGCCCGCCGGCGCCACTCCGCGGCGGGCCGGGGTGAGTTCGTTCGGGCTGACCGGGACCAACGTCCACGCCGTACTGGAGCAGCCGCCCGAGCAGCCCGTCGACGACCGCCCGCCCGCGGTCGCCGAGCTGGTCACCGTCTCGGCGAAGTCGGCGTCCGCCCTCGACCGCCGGCGCCGGAGCCTGGCGGACTTCGCGGAGACGACCGGACACTCCCTGCGCGCCGTGGCACACACCCTGAACCGGGGCCGGGACGACCACCCCTTCCGGCTGGCGTGCGCCGCGGCGGACGTGACGGAACTCGCCCGCGCCCTGCGGTCCGCAGCCGTGCCGGACGACACGCAGGCGGTCCCGGAACGCAGGGTCGTCCTGGTGTTCTCCGCCGACGCCGTGATCGACGAGAGCGCCTGGGCGCGGCTCGCCGCCGAAGAACCCGCGCTGCACGTGGCGCAGGACGGGCCGGACGCCGCCGGTACCGGACCGCGGGGCCTGCTGCTCCTGCGCCGGCTCGCCCTGCACCGGCTGCTCACCTCCTGGGGGGTGAGCGACCCCCACTTCGTCGGGTCCGGCGACGGCACCCTGGCCGTGCGCGCCGCCCAGGGCGAGCTGTCCGCCCGCGAAGCCGCCCTCGCGGCAGCCGCCGCCCCACCGCCCGACCCACTCGACCCGGCCCGGCTGAGCCAGGTGGCACAGGGTTTCCGGCGCGACGGGGCCGTCCTCGTCGAGATGGCCGCCGACGGCGTCCTCACCCGCGAGATCCGCCGCGTCGCGCCCGACCTGCCGGTGATCACCCTCCTCGACGGCGAAGGCCGCCGCGGGCTGCTCACCCGCCTCGGGAGCGTCTACACCGCGGGTGCCACCCTCGACTGGGAACGCCACTACGCCACTACGGGCGCGGGCCCCGCCTCCCGGCCCGTCCCGCGTGTGGAGGCGCCCACCTACCCCTTCGAACCGGTGCGCTGCTGGGTGCGGCAACCGCAGGAGTCGCCGGCCCGTGCGAGCACCCCCGCGGAGCTGACGCGGCCCGTCGGCCCGCCGACCGCCGACGTCCCCGCGCAACCGGGCGTCCCCGCGCAGCCGGTCGTCGTCGCGGCGTGGGAGGAGGTGCTGGGGGCCACCGGTGTACGCCCCGACTCCGACTACTTCGCCCTGGGCGGCACGTCCATCGCCGGGATCAGCGTGCTGCGGCGGCTGGAACGGGACCTCGGCGTGGAACTGACCTTCGCCGACCTCTACGCCCACCGCACCGTCGCCGGCCTCGCCCAGCGCGTCGAAGAGCTGCGCTCCCGCGGCGGCGCCCCACGCACCGACCGGTCCGTCACGCCCCTTGCGCGCGGCGGGCGGCTCCCGCTCTCCTTCGGTCAGGAACAGCTCTGGTACCTGGACCGGCTCCATCCCGCCAGCCCGCTCTACAACATCCCGGCCGACCTGCGGCTGCGCGGCCCGCTCGACGTCGCCGCGCTGCGCGGCGCGCTGCGCGACCTCAGCGCCCGGCACGAGGTCCTGCGCACCTGCGTGCGCGACGACGACGGCGAACCCTACGTCCACGTGCTGCCCGAAGGCCCGGACCTGCCGCTGACCGACCTCGGCGCGCTCCCCCCGGCCCGCCGCGAGGAAGAAGCCCGCCGCCTCGCCGTGACCGAAGCCCTGCGGCCCTTCGACCTGGCCGCGGGACCACTGCTGCGGACCACGCTGCTGCGCCTGGCCGACGACGACCACGTACTGCTGTACACGTACCACCACATCGTCTTCGACGGCTGGTCGCCGGCGGTGTTCTTCCGCGACCTCTTCGAGCTCTACCGCGCCCGGCGCACCGGACACCCCGCGGACCTGCCCGAACTGCCCTTCCAGTACGCCGACTTCGCCGGGTGGCAGCGCTCCTGGCTGACCGGACACCGGCTGGAGGCATCCCTCGCCTTCTGGCGCGAGCAGCTCGCGGGACTGCGCACCGACCCGCTGCCGCTGGACCGGCCGCGCCCCGCCGCGCAGGACTTCGAGGGCGACCTGGTGGAGTTCACCATCGGCGCCGAAGCGGCCACCGCCGTACGGGCGTACAGCCGCGCCCAGGGCGTCACCACGTTCGTCACCATGCTGGCTCTCGTGGACGTCCTGCTCCACCGCTGGACGGGCAGCGACGACATCGTCGTCGGCGTCGGCACCTCGGGACGGGTCGACCCCGCGACGCACGACCTGATCGGCTACTTCAACAACCTGCCGCCCTTCCGTACGCAGCTCGGCGGCGATCTCACGTTCACCGACGTGGTGCGCCGGTGCGCGGAGACCGTCGCCGGGGTCCTCGACCACGAGGACACGCCGTTCGAGAAGATCGTGTCCGCGGTGTGCCGGACCCGCGAACCCGGCCGCCACCCGCTCTACGACGTCGCCTACACGTACCAGAACGCCCCCGCCCCGGCCCACGTACCGGCCGACCTGGAGGTCACCCTCCTGCTCGACCGGGACATCGCGGGCATCGCCCCCGGCACCGCCAAGTTCGACCTCACCTTCGGCGTCACCGACCAGGACGACGGCCCGATGCACGCCTACGTGGAGTACGCGGTAGCGCTGTTCGACCGCGAGACCGTACGTGGGCTCACCGACTGGCTGCCCGCGCTGCTCGCCGCCGCGATGCGGGCCCCCGGGCGGCGGGTGGCCGACCTGCCGCCGATGCCCGCGCGCGCCGTCCCGCGGCCCTCCGTCCTCACCGGCGCCCCGCCCACCGCCCAGGACGGCCCGCTCGTGCACGAGGAGGTGGCCGCCCGCGCCGCGGAGCGCCCCGACCATCCGGCGGTCGTCGCCCACGGGCGCGTGCACACCTACCGGGAGGTCGACGCGATGGCCGGCCGGCTGGCCCGCCGGCTCGTCGCGGCCGGGGTGGGAACGCACAGCACGGTGCCGGTCGTCGCCGGTCGGGGCGTCGACCTGGTGGTGGGCTGGCTCGCCGTGGCCAGGGCGGGCGGCGCGTTCGTCCTGGTCGACCCGCACTGGCCGCGCCCGCGGATCGAGGACGTGCTCGCCGACCTGGAGGCCACCGGCAGCGGCGGCGCCCCGGTGATCCTCGGTGACCTGGCGGGGCGGCCGTGCACGCCGATCGACCTGACGGACCCCGGCCCGGGCGACGAGGAGGACCGGCCCCGGCGGTCCGGCCCGCGCGACCTCGCCTACATCGCCTACACCTCGGGTTCCACCGGCCGGCCGCACGGCTGCGAGATCGAGCACCGCAACCTGACGACCCTGGTGCGCTGGTACCAGGACGAACTGCACCTGACCGCGGACGACCGGGTGCTGCAGATCGCGGCGCCGGGTTTCGACATCACGGTGCTGGAGGTGTGGTCGGCCCTGTCCCGCGGCGCCACGCTGCACTTCGCCCCGGATCCGCTGGAGGAGCCCGGCACGTACCTGCGCCGGCTCGCCGACCACCGCATCACGGCGGCCTTCCTGCCGACCCAGCTCGCCGAGATCGTGCTGAGCGAGGGGCGGTGGCCGCCGGACCTGCACCTGCGGGTGATGGCGACCGGCGGCGACCGGCTGCGCGTACACCCGCCGCCCGGCCTCCCGTTCCGGCTGGTGAACATGTACGGGCCCACCGAGTGCACGGTCGTCTCCACCGCCGGTGAGATCGGCCCGGCCGCCGGCGCGGACCGTGTGCCCTCCATCGGTGGGCCGGTCACCGCGACGTCCGTCAGCCTGCTGGACCCGTCGGGGCGGCCGGTCCCGGCCGGTGAGACCGGGGAGATCACCGTCGGGGGAGCCGCGGTCGGCCGTGGCTACCGCGGACTGCCGGGGCTCACCGCGGCCCGGTTCGTCGCCGACCCGCACGCCACCCGACCGGGCGCGCGCCGGTACCGGACCGGTGATCTGGGACGGCTGCGCCCGGACGGCACGGTGGAGTTCACCGGCCGGCTCGACGACCAGGCGGAGATCGGCGGCCGGCGGGTCGAGCCCGCCGAGGCCGAACGGGTCCTGCTCGCCCACCCGGCGGTCCGCGAGGCCGCGGTCGTGGACGTGATGGCGCCGAGCGGATCCACCCGGCTGGTCGCCCACGTGGCGGCCGAGGCGCCCGTACCCGCCGAGGAAGAACTGCTCGGCCGGATGGCACGAGCGCTGCCCTCGTTCATGGTGCCCAGTGCGGTCGTACCGCACGACCGCCTGCCACGGACCGCAACCGGCAAACTCGACCGCAGGAGACTGAGGGAGATGGCCATGTCGACCACCGCACCGGGCACCCCCACCGCGCCGACGCCCGCCGCAACCGTCGTCGTCACGTCACCGGCGACCGGCGAATCCGCGGCCCGCGCCGCGGACGTCCTCGTGCGGATCGTCGCCGAACTGCTGGTGGTGGACGAGGTCCGCCCTGACGACAACTTCTTCCAGCTGGGCGGCGACTCCGTCCTCGGCGTGCGGGTCGCCGCCCGCGCCGCCAAGGCGGGGGTGCACTTCACCCCCCAGCAGCTGCTGCAGCACCACACCCTGCGGGAACTCGCGGCTGCCGCGACCGTGGACCCGCCCGAGCCGCCGCCCCAGGACACCGAGGCGATGGTCCAGGCCCCCGTCGCGCGGCCGGCCGACCCTCCGCGCCTGACCCCCATCATGCGTGGCTTCCTCGAACGGATGCCCCCCGGTGCACCGGACTTCCTGGAGGTCCACTCACTGGAGACCACGACCCGCATCAGCGGCGACATCATGCGCGCGGCCGTCGAGCACCTCCTCGCCCGGCACGAGACGCTGCGCTACCGCTTCCGCCGCAACGGCCTGGGCTGGCGCGTCGAGTGCGCCGAACCGGGCGCCTTCGACGTCTTCGACGTCCAGGTGCTGCCCGCCCTCGACGAGAGCGAGGAGCGCGAGTACCTGGCGGCCGACCTGGACCAGTTGAGGTCGCTGATCGACCTCGAACGTGGTCCGGCGCTGCGCGTGCGCTACTACGACCGCGGCCACGGCCGAGGCGGCCGGCTCGTCCTCGTCATCCACCACTTCGTCTTCGACAACGTCGCCACCGTCGTCCTCATCGACGACCTGGACGCCGCGCTCGCCGAACTGCTCGCCGGACGGCCGCTGCCCCCGCCACAGCCGTCACGGACCTGGCGGGAGTGGTCACAGCACCTCCAGGACATGGCGGACTGCGACGAACTGGCCGGGGAACTGGCCTACTGGACCAGCACACTGCGCTCCGGCGCCGCCCTCCTCACCGACCCGCCGCCACCGCGCCACGGCCCCGGAGGCGTCGCCCGCCGGCGCCTTCCCCCGGACCAGGTGGCTCCCGTACTCAAGGGCGGCCCGGAGGCGGATGAGGCGGCGATGTGTGCCTTCGCCTGCGCGCTGGCCCGCTGGTCCGGCACCACCGGCGCGTACGTCATGACGGAAGGGGCGGCGACCCCGAACGTCTACCGGCCCGCCGGCCGGTCACCGGCGATCGGCTGGTTCACCAGCGTGCACCCGCTGATGCTGCCGGTCGACCCCACGGCGAGCGTCCGGGACAACCTGCCCGCGATCACCGACCGCGTCCGATCCGTCCCCAACGACGGTGTCGGCTACGGGATCCTGCGCCATCTGACCCCCGCCGCGCCGGCGATCGCAGCGCTGCGCGCGCTGCCCGAACCCGAGGTACTGGTCATCCATGGCACCCACGACGGATCGGCGTTCGACACAGGTGTGACGTTCCTGCGCAACCGCCGCGACGGGTTCGCCCGCGCCCCCGAGCGGATGCCCGAGGCGTTCCCCCTGGTCCTGACCACCACGCTCACCCAGGGAGAGCTGCAACTGATCCTCCTGTACGACGGCCGCCACACCGAACAGGAAGCCGAGGCACTCGCCGACGAGGGCGCCCGCGCCTTCGCGGAACTGGCCGAGTGAGCGATGCCCGCCTTCGCACTGCGTGCCGCGTCCTGGTACCTGCCCAGCCGGTCCGTCACCGTCAAGGAACTGCCCGAACTGGCCGCGCTCACCCCAGCACAGCGGGACACCTGCCTGGCCCTCGGCATCGACCACATCCGCGTCGACGACGAACTGGACTCGGTCGAACTGGCCGTCCGCTCCTCCCGGCAGGCGCTCGCCGAAGCGGGTCTGAGTCCCGACGAACTGGACGCCCTGATCGTGATCGACTCGCGGGCCCCCGAGGCGTTCGCCGTCTCCGAGGCGACCAGGACGCAGGCCCTGCTCGGTGCCGGACGAGCGCTGGCCTTCTCCGTCGGCGGACTGGGCTGCACCTCGATCGTCCCCGGTCTGCTGGCCGCCCGCGGCCTGCTGTACGCCGATCCGGACGTCCGGCACGTCCTGGTGACGCACGGCAGCAAACCCGCCGCCCCGCACCGCTACCGCCACCCGGTCACCGTGTACGGCGACTGCGGGCAGGCGCTCGTGGTCGCCCGGGAGGGGCCCGTCAGGATCCTCGACATCGTGGCGGAGACCAGCGGCGCCTACTGGGACCTGTTCCGCGTCGACTTCCGCCACCGGCCCTACGAGCGGTGGCGCGAGGAATGCACGGACGTCCCCCGTTACTCCTTCGAGCTGGCGATGGAGACCCGTGTCCGGATGCGAGGGCTGTACCGGCGGATCCTCGACCGCAACGGCCGACAGCCGTCGGACATCCGCTACCACATCACCCAGAACATGTCGGCCGGATCCTTCCGCTTCCACGCGGACGCGCTCGGGATCACCATCGACGAGGCATGCCCCGACAACCTCCGCCGCTACGGTCATCTCGGCCCCAACGACGTGCTGCTCAACCTGTATTCGGCGCTTGCCAGGGACGGGACGACCGGGGCCGCCGAAGCGCTGGTGTTCAACGCCAGTCCGTCGGCGTCCTGGAGCGCCATGCTCGTGGACAGCGGCGTTCGCCCGGGACGTCAGTCACACTTCCTGTGACCGCGCGCACCGCGCGGGGTGCTGCGTGGCGTCACCGGTCACCGTCGACCGCCGGGCGGGCGTCGGGCGCCGTCGCCCTGTACAGCCGGGCGCGCAGCGCGATCAGGTGCACTCTGAGCCTGCCCAGGGGCGTGGGCGGCAGCGCGCGGGCGGAACCACGCGCGTAGTGGCGCTCGACGTAGAACTGCCCGGCGCCGAGCACGGTCGTGACGGCGATGTACCAGAGGGTGGCCACCATCAGCAGCGGGATGACCTGGTACGTCTGGTTGTAGACCAACTGCACCGAGTACAGCAGGTCGTGCACGGCCAGCACACTGACGATGCTGGTGCCCTTCAGGGTGCCGATCAGCATGTTCCCGGCAGTCGGCACGATGGAGCGCATCGCCTGCGGGACGACGATCCGGCGCAGGGTGCGCCGTCTGCCGATGCCCAGAGCCTGCGCGGCCTCCGTCTGGCCGGCGTCGACGGAGAGGATGCCGCCGCGCACCACCTCGGCGGCGTAGGCCGCTTCGTGCAGGGTCAGGCCGATGACGGCGGTGAGGGTGGGTCCGAGCAGGTTGACCGTCTTGACGGTGACGAACTCGGGCCCGAAAGGGATGCCGAGGCCGAGGGTCGGGTAGAGGGCGCCGATGTTGAACCAGAGCAGCAGCTGCACCAGCAGGGGAGTGGACCGGAAGATCCACACGTAGCCCCAACTCAGCGTGCGCAGTACCGGGTTGGCGGAGAGCCGCATCACGGCCAGGGGGATGCCGAGCAGGAAGCCGAGCGCCATCACCACACCGGTCAGCCAGAGGGTGAGCAGCAGCCCGTCGAGCACGGCGGCGGTGGTGAAGTACCGGCCGACCACGTCCCACTGGAAGGCGCGGTTGCGGAGGACGGAGTTGACACCCATCGCGAGGACCAGCAGCGCGGCGGCGGCGATCAGCCGGCGGCCGACGTGTCGGCGCGGCACGATCCGTGGCAGATCGTCGTCGGGGCCCGGGTGGCCGGGGGAGTGACCGGAGGCGCCGAGGTGTGCTGCGACCGGGACGGCGGCTGGGACACGGGAGGGATCGGCGATGTCGGACGGCGAGACCATCAGGGGGCTCTCCAAGGGAGGGAGGCGCGGGCGTCGGTGACCACCCGACGGCGCCCGTTCGTGGATTCCGGGCAGGCGCGGTACGGGCGCGGTGCGAACACGGGGCGGTGTGGCTGGGGTTCGGTCCGGCGTCATCGCGCGCCGCGTCCCTCAACGCGGCCGGTACGGCAGCCGCGCGCGGGCGGAGCCGTTCCGTTCTCGATCGTATGGGCGCACCACACGCATGTGTCAACCACACGCATGTGTCAGGAACGCGCATGTGTCGAGAACGCGCAGGAACCGCCGGGCGCCGGTCCGGCATCCGGGCCGTAGTTGACGAGAAGCGAGATGTACTGCTCAATTGACCGCATGAATGCCGAGCAGCGCCTGGTCACCCGTGACCACATCGACTTCGGTCGGGTGTGGTCCGCGGCGTGTTGCGCCTGACGCGGCAGCGGGCCGTCTGACCGGCCCTTCCCTCCCTCGGTGACCCCGTCGCGGGCCGAGTTCCTCCCTTCGCAGCACCGTCCTGCGGATGCGCTGAACGCACGCCGCATCCGCGTACGAACGGTGCGCGAGACCTGACACGCGCTGCCGCCGCCCGACCTTGCCCGAGGCCCCGCCCCGGCGTCATCACACCTGCTCACCGCCTGGTTCCCAGCACCCTGGAGCGCCGTCACACCCGGCCGCTCCGCGGGCTGCTCCGCCGTGCCGCGTGCCACCCACGGCACGGCCCAGAGGACTTGAGGAAAGGTCATCTTCCATGCCAGTGGAGTTCCTTGGCATCGCCGCCACCAACGACGGCTCCGAAACCACCCCGCGCTCCGGCGCCGCCTTCGACAGGGAGTACACGCTCCGGCTCGCCCGGGCCCACGAGGACCACGGCTGGGACCGGGTGCTGTTCGCGTACGGTTCCGGGTCCCCGGACCCCTCGCCGGCCGCCGCCTACATCGCGAGCAGGCTGGACCGCCTCCAGATCCTGCTCGCCCACCGGCCCAACGTCTCCTACCCGACCTACGCCGCCAAGACCTTCGCCACCCTCGACCGGATCAGCGAGGGCCGCCTGACCGTGCACTTCATCACCGGCGGCAACGACCACGAGCAGGGCCGCGAGGGCGACACCCTCACCAAGGACGAACGCTACGCCCGCACCCGCGAGTACATCCGGATCGTCAAGAAGATCTGGACCAGTCACGAGCCCTTCGACCACGAGGGCGAGCACTACCGCTTCCACGACTTCGTCAGCGACGTCTTCCCCGTGCAACAGCCCCGTCCGAACGTGTCGTTCGGCGGCTCGTCGCCGGCCGCGTACGTCGCGGGGGCCGCTGAGGCCGACATCTACTGCCTGTGGGGTGAGCCCCTCGCGAAGACCGCGGAGCAGATCGAGGCCGTGCGGGCCGCCGCGCGGGCCACGGGCCGCACCGACGTGCCCCGCATCCAGGTGGCGTTCCGCCCGATCATCGCCCCGACGGAGGAGCTGGCCTGGGAGAAGGCCCACCGCACGGTCGGCGCGATCAAGGCCCGCAAGGAGAAGGGTGAGGCGATCACCAAGCGCCACAACGGCGACACCAGGCCGCAGAACACCGGCTCGCAGCGGCTCGTCGCCATCGCCGAGGCGGGAGAGCGCTACGACCGCGCCCTGTGGACCCCGACCGCTGCCGCGACCGGTGGCGCGGGCAACTCCAACGCCCTGGTCGGCACCCCGGAGACGGTCGCCCAGGCGCTCCTCGACTACTACGACCTCGGCGTCGACATCCTCTCGGCCCGCGGCTACGACCTGCTGGCCGACGCGATCGACTTCGGCCGGTACGTGATCCCGATCGTCCGCGAGGAGGTCGCCAAGCGCGACGCCCGGCGGGCGGCCCGCGGTCCGCAGACGCTCGCGGCGGTGCGTGGATGACCTCCGTCGCCCGACCGCCGTCGCTCTCGGCCGAGCCGGCGGTCATCCACGTCACCGTGTCCGACCCGCGGGTGAGGCCGCTGCTGCGCGAGCTCGGCGACGAGTACTCCACGCGCTACGGCAGGGAGGCACACGCGGAACTGGCCCGCTACCCCGACGAGGAGTTCACCGCCTCGCACGGCGGTGTGCTGCTCCTGCTCCTCCTGCACGGCGAGCCGGTCGCCGGCGGCGCCTTCCGCCGGTACGACGAGATCACGGCCGAGCTGAAGAGGATCTGGACGCACTCAGCCCACCGTCGGCGTGGTCTGGCCCGCCGTGTCGTCGCCGAGCTGGAGCGCGAGGCGAAGGCCCGCGGCTACCGGCGGATCCACCTGACCACCGGGCCGCGCCAGCCCGAGGCCCGCGCTCTGTACCTGGCCACCGGCTACACCCCGCTGTTCGACACCGAGGCCGACCCGGAATCCATCGGCCCGCTGCCTTTCGAGAAGCACCTGCCGGACGCACCACCCCAAGGAGAGGCAGCCGGTCTGTGAACGTCCACGGCACCAGAACCCGTCTGCGCATGGTTGCCGCCCTCGCGCTGCTGCCCGTCCTGGCGCTGACCGCCTGCGGGGGCGGCGACACCTCCGGCACCACACCGGCGGGCGCCCAGGCGTCCCCCGCGCCGACCGACGACCCGGTCACCGCCGTACGCAAGGTGGACTCCGTCGCCGCCCTGCTGCCCGCCGACGTCCGCGCGTCCGGCACGTTGCGGGTCGGCAGCTCGATCGGGTTCCCGCCCGGGGCCTACTACCCGAACGGCCAGGACAAGCCGCCCGCCGGCCAGGACATCGACATTGCGGACGCGGTCGCCAAGGTCCTCGGCGTGCGGCTGGAGCGGCAGGACGCCTCCTTCGAGACGATCCTGCCCGCCCTCGGCAGCGGCAAGTACGACTTCGGCACCGGCAACTTCGGCGTCACCGCCGAACGCCTGAGGACCATCGACTTCGTCACCTACATCAACGACGGCCAGGGCTTCGCGGTGAAGAAGGGCGGCACCGCGCTCAGGACGAAGGTCACCGACCTCGTCCAGCTGTGCGGGCTGACCATCGGCACCGGCGCCGGCACCACCTTCGAGGCGACCCTCACGGCGCAGAAGGACGTGTGCGCCGAGGCGGGCAAGAAGCCGTACGACGTGAAGGTCCACTCGGAGAACGGGGCGACCCTCACCGCGCTCCAGCAGGGCCGGATCGACGTGATCATGTCGACCATCAACGGCCTGCGGTACCAGGCCGCACAGCCCGCCGCACAGACCGCCTTCCTCGGTGAGTACCACCGCCTCGACGTCGGCTTCGTCTTCAAGAAGGGCTCCCCGCTCACCAGGGCGTTCCGGGCAGCCGTCAACGAGCTGATCGAGGACGGCACATACGCCCGGATCCTCAAGAAGTGGGGCACCTCCCCCTCCGCGATCGAGACGTCACGGATCAATCCGCCCGAGCACACATGACAGTCGAGCAGGAACACCACCATGACACCGAACACCGAAACCGCGCCGCCGGGCGCGGCCGTCCCGGGCGGCGGCCCCGAAGCACCGCCCACGCCGGACGACCCCGCTTCGCTCAAGGTCGTCCCCGCCCGCCACTACGCCCGCTGGGTGGCGGTCGGCGCCGTGACCGTGCTGGTCGCACAGTTCGTGCACGGGCTGGCCACCAACCCGGTCTGGGAGTGGAGCGTCTTCCGCGACTACGTCCTGTCCGAGACGATCGTGCAGGCGGTGTGGGTGACCCTGCAGCTCACCGCCTACGCCACGGTGCTGGGCTTCCTCCTGGGAACCGTCCTGGCCTTCATGCGCCTGTCGCGCAGTCCGGTGCTGCAGACCGTCGCCTGGACCTACACCTGGATCTTCCGGTCCATCCCGATGATCGTCCAGCTGGTGTTCTGGTTCAACCTGAGCGCGCTCTACGAGAGGCTGGGCGTCGGCATCCCCTTCGGGCCGGTGTTCTGGTCCGTCGACAGCAACAGCATCATCGGCACCATGGGCGCCGCCGTCATCGGGCTGACGCTGCACCAGGCCGCCTACGCCGCCGAGATCGTGCGGGGCGGTGTCATCGCCGTCGACCACGGACAGCTGGAGGCCGCCGCGGCGCTCGGCATTCCCCGGCTGCGGCAGATACGCCGGATCGTGCTCCCGCAGGCCATGCGCGCCATCCTGCCCACGGCCGGCAACGAGATCATCGGCCTGCTCAAGGGCACCTCGGTGGTCTACGTGATGGCCATCGGGGAGCTGTTCTACCAGGTGCAGGTGATCTACGGCCGCAACGGGCGGGTGATCCCGCTGCTGCTCGTCGCCACCGCCTGGTACGTGGTGCTGACCTCGGTGCTGTCCGTCGCGCAGTACTACGTGGAGCGGCGCTACGCCCGGGGCGCGAACCGCACCCCGCCGCCCACCCCGCTCCAGCGCGCCCGGCTCTTCGGCCGCCGCCTGCGCGCGGCGGCCGCCCAGCGCGACCAGCCCGTCGTACCCCTGAAGCCCTTGGGAGACAGCCGATGAGCGACGTGACGGTGGCCGTCGAGGACGCCAGGCCGGCGGCCGACGACGTGATGGTGGACGTCCACGGCGTCCACAAGAGCTTCGGCCCGCTGGAGGTGCTGCGCGGCGTCGACCTCCAGGTCCGCACCGGCGAGGTCACCGTGATCCTCGGCCCGTCCGGCTCCGGAAAATCCACACTGCTGCGCACCATCAACCACCTGGAGAAGGTCAACCGCGGCTGGATCGCCATCGACGGCGAACTCATCGGCTACCGCCGCTCCGGCGGGACACTGTACGAGCTCAAGGAGAAGGACGTTCTGAGGCAGCGCACCCACATCGGGTTCGTCTTCCAGAACTTCAACCTGTTCCCGCACCTGACCGTCGTGGAGAACCTCGTCGAGGCTCCCGTCTCCGCACTGCGCCGCCCGCGCGGGGAGGCGGAGGAGACCGCCCGCCGGCTGCTGGAGAGAGTCGGACTCGCCGACAAGACCGACGCCTATCCACGACAGCTGTCCGGAGGACAGCAGCAGCGCGTGGCCATCGCCCGCGCACTCGCCCTCGAACCCAAGGTACTGCTGTTCGACGAGCCCACCTCGGCACTCGACCCGGAACTCGTCGGCGAAGTCCTCGACGTCATCAAGGACCTGGCCCGCACCGGAACCACCATGATCGTCGTGACCCACGAGATCGGCTTCGCCCGCGAGGTCGCCAACACCGTGGTGTTCATGGACGCCGGTGTCGTCGTGGAACAGGGCCAGCCCGCGGCCGTCCTGGACCATCCGCGCCACGAGCGCACCCGCGCCTTCCTCTCCAAGGTCCTCTGACCACCCCTCACCCCTCCCCACCAGCAAGGAGCACGACCATGTCCACCTCGATCACCCGCCGCACCACCGCCGCCGCCGCGCTGGGACTGACCGCCGCCCTCGTCCTCGCCGCGTGCGGCAACCCCTCCGACGGCGGCACGACCGAGGTCGCGGCCGCGTCGGGCAGCAAGACGAAGATCAACCTGAGCCCCGACCAGGACCGCGTCACCACCGACAAGGTCGACTCCATAGCGGTCCGGGTCCCGGAGAAGATCCGCAAGAGAGGCACCCTGGAGATCGTCGACTCGTCCGGCTCCGCCGCGCCCCTGACCTTCCACGCCACCGACAACAAGACCGTCATCGGCGTCGAGCCCGACATCGCCTCCCTGGTCGCCGACGTGCTCGGCCTCGAACTGCACATCAACACGGTCTCCTGGGAGAACATCTTCGTCGGCCTCGACAGCGCCAAGTACGACGTCGGCTTCAGCAACATCACCGTCACCGAGGAACGCAAGGAGAAGTACGACTTCGCCACCTACCGCGAGGACAACCTGGGCTTCGAGGCGAAGAAGGGCAGCGGCCTGAAGATCACCGGGGCGGAGGACGTGGCGGGCAGGACCGTCGCCGTGAGCAGCGGCACCAACCAGGAGAAGCTGCTGGTCGAGTGGAGCAAGGAGAACGAGAAGGCCGGCCGCGAGCCGGTGGACATCAAGTACTACCAGAACGAGAGTGACACCTACCTCGCCCTCCAGTCCGGCCGTATCGACCTCTACCTCGGCCCCAACCCGACCGCCGCCTACCACGCGGCCACCACCGGGAAGACAGAAGTCGTCGGCCACCACTCCGGTGCCGGCTCCACCCTCCAGGGCCTCATCGCGGCCACCACCAAGAAGGACAGCGGCCTGGTCGAGCCGCTCGCCGCCGCGCTGAACGAGATCATCGACAACGGCACGTACGACAAGGTGCTGGAGCGCTGGGGCCTGTCCGACGAGGCCGTGACCAAGTCCGAGATCAACCCGCCCGGACTCCCCAGGACCAACAAGTAGCCGCCGAGGACGCGGGGCCGCAGTACGCCGCGGTACGCGGCCCCGCACCGGTCCCACACCTCCCTCACGCTCCCGAAGGATCCGCCATGGCCACCGTCCTGTCCGTCTCCGGAAGCCCCTCCGCCACCTCACGTACCGCCCGCCTGCTGCGCCACCTGGACACCCGGCTGGCGGCACAGGGACACGAGGTGATCGCCCTGGACGTCCGCACCATCCCCGCCGAGGCCCTGCTCGGCGCCGACTTCCGGCACCCGGCGATCGTCGAGGCGGCCGAACTGTTCGCCCGCGCCGACGGGGTCGTGGTCGGCACACCCGTCTACAAGGCCGCCTACTCCGGGCTGCTGAAGTCCCTCCTTGACCTGCTGCCGCAGTACGGCCTGGCCGGCAAGACGGTCCTCCCGCTGGCGACCGGCGGGAGCACGGCGCACGTCCTGGCGATCGACTACGCGCTGCGCCCGGTGCTCAGTTCGATGGGCGCCGCGCACATCGTCCAGGGCTGGTTCACGCTCGACAAGGACCTGGCGGTGGGCGTCGACGGCACCCTGACCGTCGCGCCGGGCCCGGCCGAGGCCCTCGCACAGGTCGTCGACCAGTTCTCCGAAGCCCTCGGCAGCCGTACGGTCCGGCCGGCGGCCGCCGGACGAGCGGCCTGACCGTGACCGCCGACGATAAGCGAAAGGCGTCAGCCTCCATGAGCCTCACCTTCCACTGGTTCCTGCCCACCAACGGCGACAGTCGTCATGTAGTCGGCGGGGGCCACGGCACCCCGGTCACCGCGGCCGGCGGTGACCGGCCGCCGAGCATCGGCTACCTCACCCAGATCGCCCGCGCCGCCGAGCAGTTGGGCTTCACCGGTGTGCTGACCCCCACCGGAGCCTGGTGCGAGGACGCCTGGCTGACCACCGCCATGGTCAGCCAGCACACCGAGCGGCTGAAGTTCCTGGTCGCCTTCAGGCCCGGTTTCGTCTCGCCCACACTCGCCGCGCAGATGGCGTCCACCTTCCAGCGGCAGACCGGCGGCCGGCTGCTGCTCAACGTGGTCACGGGCGGGGAGAGCCACGAACAGCGCGCCTACGGTGACTTCCTCGACAAGGACGCCCGCTACGCCCGCACGGACGAGTTCCTCCAGGTGGTCCGCGCACTGTGGGACGGCGGGACCGTGGATCTGGCGGGCGAGCACCTCCGGGTCGAGGACGCGCGGCTCGCCCGGGTGCCCGACCCGCGGCCGGACATCTACTTCGGCGGTTCCTCGCCCGCCGCCGGCGACGTGGCCGCCCGCCACGCGGACGTCTATCTCACCTGGGGCGAGCCGCCCGCCGCTGTCGCCGAGAAGATCGCCTGGATCCGGACCCTCGCCGAGAAGCAGGGGCGGAACATCCGCTTCGGTATCCGCCTCCACGTCATCACACGCGACACCTCCGAGCAGGCATGGGCCGAGGCACAGCGGCTCCTCGACGGCTTCACCCCCGAGACCGTCGCCGCCGTACAGGCCGGGCTGTCCCGCAGCGAGTCCGAGGGGCAGAAGCGCATGCTCGCCCTGCACGGCGGCGGCCGGGACGGACTGGAGATCCATCCCAACCTGTGGGCCGGCATCGGGCTGGTGCGGGGCGGGGCGGGTACGGCACTGGTCGGCAGCCACGCCGAGGTGGCCGAACGGGTCGCCGAGTACCACCGGCTCGGCATCGACGAGTTCGTGTTCTCCGGCTACCCGCACCTGGAGGAGGCTTACTGGTTCGGCGAGAACGTCCTGCCGCGCCTCGCCGCCCAGGGACTGTGGGCCCACCCCTCGGCCTCCACCACCCTTCCGGCGGGCGCTCGGCACACCCCCGCGGACTCCGCGCGCACGGACGCCCCCGACAGGCCCCGGATCCCCTTCGCGGGCTCCTGAACTCATACCGGTGCCAAGGCGCTCTTGACGTGGCACGACGAGCGCCTGACACTCCGAAGCAGAGATTCCTAGTGAACTGGCGGGAAATCATGGAGTGTCCGGAGCCGCTCGCCGACGGCGCCGTGTGCGCCGGACGGAAGCCTCTCCTGCTGACCTCCCGCCGTCACATCGATCTCCTGCGTGTCTGCAGCGCGGCGAACCCGCTGCGATGACACCGGCGGTGCCCCTCGGCACCGCATCCCCGCCGGGTACGGGTACGCGCCGACGCCGCCGCGCGCCCTCACCCCACGTGCGCCGCCCTGCGCGCCTCTGAGAACCAGAAGCCGGAACCCGGATCCAGGGAGACACATGCCCGCCGCACCCCTGCCCACCGTGCCGTCCCTCCCCTCCGCGCCGTCGTTCCGGGGCAGGATCGGCTGTGACGCGAGGAGTGGCCACTACGCCGTGCCGCGCCGTTACCGCCTCCACCTCTCGCTGTCCTGCCCCCACTGTCTGCGGATCGCCATCACCCACAGCCTGCTCGGCCTGGAAGAGACCCTCCCGCTGGCGCTGCTGCCGTCCGTGCCCGACAGCCCCGACGGCGGTCACTCCGCTCTGCGCCCGTTGTACGAGGCCAGTTCGCACCGGCATCCCGGTCCGGCCGCCGCACCGGTGCTGAGCGACGACTGGACGGGGCGGATCGTCAGCACGCACACGCCGGGCATCCTGCGGGACCTGGCCAGGCACTTCGGTGGTGACGGCGCCGACCGGCCCAACCTCCACCCACAGGGCGCGGAAGAGGAGATCGAAGCCGTCGGACGCCTCTGCGAGTACCGCGTCAACGAAGCCGCACAGGACGCCGGGCAGCCCGGCGCCGACGCCACGACACGGCAGACCGCCCTCGGTTCCCTGCTCCGCGTGCTGAACTCATTGGAGTGGCGGCTCGCCCAGCAGGAATTCGTCCTGGGCGACGAACTGACCGCCGCGGACGTGCAGTTGTGGGTGACCCTGGTGCAACTCGACACCGTGCACCGGCTGCATCTGGACGCCGCCGCGGTCCACCACATCGCCGGCCATCCGCACCTGTGGGCCTATGCACGGCGACTGGCCGCCCACCCCGCCTTCGGCACCCACCTCGACCTGGACGGCATCGCCCGTCGGCACCATGCCCACTGCCAGGGACTGGAGGCCGCAGGTGCTGCGGTGCAGATCCTGGACTGGTCCGTGCACATCATGGACGGGGCAGCCGACCTGCCCGCCCAGCGGTGTCCGGACGGTTTCATGGAACCGCAACACGCCCTCCACCTTCGTCCGTCCGGATCCGCCTAACCTGCGACTACACGGGCCCTGCAGGCGGGAGCACGGCAGGGCCCGTCTCGAAGCAGGACAAGCGGCCGGAAGAGCGGAGGTGACGGTGTCGTCCCCCGTTCCCCGCGTGCTCGTCCCGGCTGCCGGGGCCGGCGCCACGCGTGGCTGCGTCCGCCCGTACTCCCGGCCCCACATCGACCTGCGACGGGTGGCCGGCGCTCTCTGTTGTCCCTGACCTGATCCTTCGCCGCTGGGCCCTCCGGACGAGGGCCGGTGATCACATACGGTCGACCAGGAAGGCACCCTTTTCGTGTCTGTACCTCCCCCTCTTCACCTTGCTGTGGCGCTGGACGGCACCGGCTGGCACCCGGCCGCATGGCGCGAGCCGGGCGCCCGGCCCGACGCCCTGTTCACCGCCGGCCACTGGGCCGACCTCGTGGCCGAGGCCGAACGCGGCCTGCTCGACTTCGTGACGTTCGAGGACTCCCTCGGGCCGCAGTCCTCGCACCCCACGGAGCCGGACGAGCGCACCGACCAGGTGCGGGGCCGGCTGGACGCGGTGCTCGTCGCCGCCCGGGTCGCACCGCTGACGCGGCACATCGGGTTGGTGCCGACCGTGGTCGCCACCCACACCGAGCCGTTCCACATCTCCAAGGCGATCGCCACCCTGGACTACGTCAGCGCCGGTCGCGCGGGCCTGCGCGTCCAGGTGTCGGCACGGCAGAACGAGGCCGCGCACTTCGGCCGCCGGACCTTCCCCCGTCTCCGCTTCGACGACCGGGACACCCCGGACGGCCGCGAGCTGATCGCTGAGCTCTTCGACGAGGCCGCAGACTACGTCGAGGTGGTGCGCCGCCTGTGGGACAGCTGGGAGGACGACGCGGAGATCCGCGATGTCGCCACCGGGCGGTTCATCGACCGCGACAAGCTGCACCACATCGACTTCGTGGGCAGGCACTTCAGCGTCAAGGGACCCTCGATCACCCCTCGGCCGCCGCAGGGACAGCCCGTCGTCAGCGCGCTCGCGCACCAGAGCGTCCCGTACCGACTGGTGGGCCGCTCGGCCGACATCGGTTACGTCACCCCGCACGACACCGGCCAGGCCCGCGCCGCCGTCGCGGAGATCCGTGCCGCCCAGGCCGAGGCGGGGCGGGCGGAGGAGCCACTGCACGTCTTCGGTGACCTGGTCGTGTTCCTGGACGACGACTCCCCGGCGGCGGAGGACCGCAAGGCCCGTCTCGACGACCTCGCCGGCGACCCGTACACGAGCGACGCCGAAGTGTTCACGGGTACCCCAGGGCAGCTGGCGGACCTCCTGCTGGAGTGGCGCCGGGCCGGCCTCAGCGGCTTCCGGCTGCGTCCCGGAGCGATCGGTCACGACCTGGAGCAGGTCACGCGGGGCCTGGTGCCCGAACTCCAGCGCCGAGGCGCCTTCCGGCACACCTACGAGGCGGACACCCTGCGCGGGCTGCTCGGCCTCGCCCGCCCCGCCAACCGCTACGCCGCTGCCTGAAGCCGGAGGAGTCGTACGACCATGAGCAAGCCGACCGACGGCACGCCGAGCACCGGCACGCAGGCCACGAGCAAGACGGCCACGGGCAGGCCCCCGAAGCAGATCCATCTCGCGGCCCATTTCCCCGGCGTCAACAACACCACCGTGTGGAGCGACCCGCAGGCGGGCAGCCACATCGAGTTCAGCTCGTTCGCGCACTTCGCACGGACCGCCGAACGGGCCAAGTTCGACTTCCTGTTCCTCGCCGAGGGGCTGCGGCTGCGCGAACAGGGCGGCCAGATCTACGACTTGGACGTGGTGGGGCGGCCCGACACCTTCACCGTCCTGTCCGCGCTGGCCGCCGTCACCGAACACATCGGCCTGACCGGCACCATCAACTCCACCTTCAACGAGCCCTACGAGGTGGCCCGCCAGTTCGCCGGCCTGGACCACCTCTCCGGCGGGCGCGCCGCCTGGAACGTCGTCACCTCCTGGGACGCCTTCACCGGCGAGAACTTCCGGCGCGGCGGCTTCCTCCCGCAGGAGCAGCGCTACTCCAGGGCGAAGGAGTTCCTGTCCACCGCCACCGAGCTGTTCGACTCCTGGCACGGCGACGAGATCGTCGCCGATCAGGAGTCCGGCATCTTCCTGAAGGACGCTCAGGCCGGAGCCTTCGTCCACCGAGGACAGCACTTCGACATCGCCGGTCGGTTCAACGTCCCGCGCAGCCCGCAGGGCCGCCCGGTGATCTTCCAGGCCGGTGACTCCGACGAGGGGCGTGAGTTCGCCGCCTCCAGCGCCGACGCCATCTTCAGCCGGCACAGCACCCTGGAGGCGGGCCGCGACTTCTACGCCGACGTCAAGGGGCGTCTGACCCGCCACGGCCGGACCCACGACCAGCTGCTCATCCTCCCCGCGGCGACCTTCGTACTCGGAGACACCGACGGCGAGGCGCAGGAGCTAGCGCACGAGATACGACGCCAACAGGTCAGCGGCCAGACCGCGATCAAGTTCCTCGAACACGTCTGGAACCGGGACCTCTCCGCCTACGACCCGGACGGGCCGCTCCCCGACATCGACCCGGACCCCGGCGAGAACACCATCGCCCGCGGCCGGGCCAGCGTCCGGATGTTCCGCGACCCGCTCGCCGTCGCCAGGGAGTGGCGCGAGCGCGCCGCCGCGGAGAACCTGTCGATCCGGGAGCTGGTCATCGAGACCACCGGACGCCAGTCGTTCGTCGGTTCCCCGGCCACCGTCGCCGAGACCATCGACGCCTTCGTCCAGACGGACGCGGCGGACGGCTTCATCCTGGTCCCGCACATCACCCCCGGCGGCCTGGACGGGTTCGCCGACACCGTCGTCCCGCTGCTCCAGGAACGCGGTGTGTTCCGCCACGACTACACGGGCAGCACGCTCCGCGACCACCTCGGCCTGGCACACCCCGACGCCGGCGCGCAGCCGGAGACCCGGCGGGCGGCGTCGTGAAGTTCCTGGCCATCACTCTCATCGTGCACGCCCCGGATCCGGTGACCGGCGTCCAGAAGTCCACCAACGAGCGCTTCCGCGAGGTGATCGACAACGCGCTGCTGGCCGAGGAACTCGGATTCGACGGCTTCGGCGTGGGCGAACGCCATGAGCGCCCGTTCATCTCCTCCTCGCCACCGGTCGTGCTGAGCCACATCGCTGCGCTCACCTCCCGGATCCGGCTGTTCACCGCCGTCACCACCCTCAGCCTGCTCGACCCGGTACGCGCGTACGAGGACTACGCGACCCTGGATCACCTGTCGGCGGGCCGTCTCGACCTGATCATCGGCAAGGGCAACGGCACCGCCCAGCGAGAGCTGTTCCACGTCACGCCCGAGGACCAGTGGGACCGCAACGCCGAGAGCTACGAGCTGTTCTACGGCGAGCAGATCGACGACATCCTCGCCCTCCTGCGCGGCGATCACCGCGCCTCGGACGGGACCGAAGCACACGCGGTCCCCGGCGAGGGCGCCGAGGTGCAGATATGGATCCTCGGCAGCAGCGGCGGACAGAGCGCCGACGTCGCGGGCCGCAACGGCCTGCGTTTCGCGGCCAATTACCACGTCAGCCCGGCCACCGTGCTGGAGGCGGCCGAGGGCTACCGCGCCGCGTTCCAGCCGTCCGACAACCTCGACAAGCCCTACGTCAGCGTCTCCGCCGACGTCGTCGTCGCCGAGGACGACGCGACCGCCCGCGAACTGGCCACCGGCTACGGCCCGTGGGTCCGCAGCATCCGCACCGCCGAGGGCGCCATCCCCTTCCCGACTCCGGAGCAGGCCCGCGCCCACCCCTGGACCGAAGCCGACCGGGCCCTGGTCGCCGACCGCGTCGACACCCAGTTCGTCGGCTCCCCGGGGCGTGTCGCCGATCAGCTCGAACAACTGCAGGAAGCCACCGACGCGGACGAGCTGATCATCACCACCATCACCCACGACCACGCCGACCGGGTGCGCTCCTACCAGCTCCTCGCGGAAGAGTGGCGACGGCGATGAGCCGGCCGTGGCCCGGTCCGGGTGAGGGCGGTCAGGTCTGGTTCTCGCCGCCGTCGACGTAGATGTTCGCACCGACGACGTAGCTGCTCTGTTCCGAGGCCAGGAAGGCCACGACCGCGGCGGCCTCCTCGGGCAGGCCCATGCGGCCCTTGGGCACGGTCGCGGCGACCTGCTCCCTGATGGCCCGGGCGGTCTCCTCGTCGCCGAAGGCGGCGGTGCCCCCGGGCGTCTCGATCCAGGCCGGCGAGACGACGTTGACCCGGATGCCACGGCCCTTGAGCTCGGTGGACCACGTCCGCGCGAAGGAGCGGACGGCCGCCTTCGACGCCGCGTACGCGCCGAACGCCTCCATCCCGCGGTCAGCGGCCGTCGAACCGACCAGGACGATCGAGGCTCCGTCGTCGAGCAGCGGCAGCGCCTTCTGCACGGTGAACAGCGTGCCCCGGGTGTTGACCGCGAAGGTCTGGTCGAAGTGCTCCTCGGTGGTCTGTTCCAGCGTCATGAACGAACCGGTCGCCGCGTTCGCCACGAGCACGTCCAGCTTCCGGCCTCGCGCCCGGACCGCCTCGTAGAGCCGGTCCAGGTCCGCCGGCTTCGCGATGTCGCCGACGACCGCGGTGGCCCGGTCCGTTCCGATGGTCTTGACGGCGGCCTCCAGTTCGGCCTCGCGCCGCCCGGTGACGAACACGTACGCACCCTCGTCCGCCAGCCGTACGGCGCTGGCCAGACCGATACCGCTGCTGCCCCCGGTGACGACCGCCGTCTTTCCTTCCAGCTGTCCCATGTCGGTGTCTCCATCACTTTCTCGTGGCCGATCCCTCGACCTCGATACTGCGGGAGATCGCGGATACTATCCATGATGCAGCGTCCGTCATTCTTTACGTATCGTCCAGGAGGTGTCGTCGGTGCTGGGATTTCGGGACCCTGTGGCTGACGCGATCGGCCTGCTCCGGCCCCGCACGGTGATCGGGCCGAGTCTCCTGGCCGCGGGGGAGTGGGCCCTGCGCTTCGACACGTTCCTGCACGTGCGGGTCGGGGGCCTCGTGCGCGGCACGTGCTGGTTGATCCTCGAAGGGCACGAGCCGGTGCTCCTGCGGGAGGGTGACACCTTCATGCTGGGCAACCCGCCGCCCTACGTGCTGGCCGGCACGCCCGACGCGAGCCCGCGCCACGCGGAGGAGGTGCTGGCGGGTGCCGAGGACGGGTTCGTGCGGATCGGCCCGGAGTCCGAGGAGAGCCTCTATCTCTGCGTCGGGCACATCGCGTTCGACGACAGGAACGCGGGCCTCCTGACGGATCTTCTGCCGCCGCTCGTGATCGTCCGCGTGGCCGATCCTCATGGCAGGCGGCTCGCGCAGCTGATCGATCTCCTGGCCACCGAGGTCGGGGCCGCCGCCGCGGGCGGCCCGCTGGTGCAGAACCACCTCGCGCAGATCCTGCTCGTGCACATGCTGCGTGCGCACGCCGGTCGGACGGACCGGCCCACCGGCTGGCTGGGCGCCCTGAACGAGGACGGCATCGGTGCCGCCCTGCGTGCCGTGCACGCGGACGTGGCCCGCTCCTGGAGCCTCAAGGAGCTCGCCGAGATCAGCCACATGTCGCGTTCCGCGTTCGCCCAGGCGTTCAAGAGCCACGTCGGGGTCCCGCCGCTGGAGTACCTGATCCAATGGCGCATGAGTCTCGCGCGCGACGCCCTCGCCCGCGACTCTCTGTCGATCTCGGAGCTCGCACGGGCCACGGGCTACCTGTCCGAGAGCGCGTTCAGCACCGCGTTCCGCCGCGTGGTCGGCTCATCGCCCGCACAGTTCCGGAACCAGGCACGGCAGCCGGCGTACTCGGCCGCGAACGAGGACTGAAGGAGGCGTCCTGCGCCCAGGGACCGGTAGGTGAGGTGGCGGGGTCGGTGGAACTGTACGGGCTGGCCGTCGGTCTGACGATCGCTGTGGTGACCGCGCCCGTCGGGGTGTCGGGTGCGGTGTTCCTGCTGCCGGTGCAGTTGAGCGTGTTCGGCGTGCCCAGTCCGGCGGTCACTCCCACCAACCTGTTGTACAACGTGGTGGCCGGGCCCGGTGCCCTGTTGCGCTACCGGCGAGCGGGCCTGCTGAACAGTCCGCTGTCCCGCCGCCTGGTGATCGGCACCCTGCCCGGAGTGGTCATCGGAGCCGTGGTCCGGGTCTTCGCCGTCCCCGGTCCCGCTGTCTTCCGCCTGCTCGTCGCCGGACTGCTGATGCCACTCGGCCTCTGGCTGATCGCCCGCTCCCTCCGGCCCGCCCTGCCCGCCCCGGCGGCGGAGCCCTCCCCTCGCACCGTCACCGGCCTGGGCCTGGCCGTCGGCATCATCGGCGGGATCTACGGAATCGGCGGCGGCTCCGTCCTCGGTCCCGTCCTGGTCGGCCGGGGCATGCCCGTGAGCCAGGTCGCCCCGGCAGCCCTCGCCTCCACCTTCGTCACGTCCGTCGCCGGCGCCGCGACCTTCGCGCTGCTGTCCCTGACCGGCTCCGGGGACGTCGGCCCCGACTGGCCCCTCGGGCTGGCCTGCGGCGTGGGCGGGCTGGTCGGTGGCTACCTCGGGGCGCACCTGCAGTCCCGCCTGCCCGAGACCGCCCTGCGCCTGCTGCTCGGCACCCTGGCCGCGGCCTTCGGGGCCATTTACGCCGTTCAGTCACTGCGCTGACGCCACGGATCCGGCCCCGGGCCGCCGGGGACATCCAACGGGTGGGCGCCGGGCTGCCATCGAGGGTGCGGACGGTGTCCTTGGGTCGCGTACTGTCGGCCCCGCGTGCGAGGGCTCAGTCGGTCCCGGTCCCGGTCCCGGTCCCGGTGCCTCAACGTCCACCCCAACACCGTGCTCTACCGACTCCGCAAGATCACCGGACTCACCGGCCTCGACGCCACCCGCCCCACCGACCTGCCCACCCTCCACGCGGCGATCACCTGCCGTACCCTCCAAAAACCCGCCGAGACACCGATCACGCCATGACCCCGCTCCGCGACGGCTCACTGGGCGGCGTGGTGAGCCGCCGCGGTGTCCAGGATGCGAAGTGCGCCGGTGTCGCGTGGCAGGTCGGCCGAGCAGAGTGCGCTGGTGTGGGAACGTTCTGCGTCGCCGACGCCCGCCGGTTGGGGGGCTGTCCTTCGTCGTCTGAAACGCCCGTTGCTGCGAGCAGCCCCTCGTCCGGGTGCCGGCATGTCGCTTCCTCCCGTGCCCGTTGTCCGTGTCCGCTTCAGTGGTGGGGCTCGTGTGGCTCCATCTGGTCCGAGGCAGACACCAGAGTCCAAACCGCGGGCATTGTCCGGAAGGGCTGGCGGCGGGCTCCGGACAATCGAACGGCAGAAGGTGACGGGGGATGCAGATCTGTGCGCCGACAGGCCGTGGGCGGGGCTATGAAGATCGGTCCGCTCCGGACCGCCCGCTCGCCGGCACCGTTCGAGGGCACGCTCGCCACGTAGGACCGCACGTCGCAAGTGACCCTTCTCGTGGGCCAGTTCAGATATGGATCAGCCTCCTCAGATGCGGATCACGATCTTTCCTCGGGTGCGTCCGCGCTCGGCGTGCGCGTGGGCGTCGGCGATCCGCTCCAGGGGGTAGACCTGTTCGATACTGGGTGTGTAGCGGCCTTGCCCGCCCAGTTCCGCCGCCACCGACAGGAGAGCGGAGTCGTTCACCGCGGCGGCCACATGCGTGCCCAGGCGCTGCCCGCCCGCGTGGTCGGCGACCGTCGCGACGCGCTTCGGGTCGCCCGCGATCGTGACGAGGTCGTCCAGGGAGCCGGAACCCGCGGTGTCGAGCACGACATCGACACGCTGCGGAGCGAGGGTGGTGAGGCGCTGTGCGAGGCCGAGACCGTAGGTGGTGGGAACGGCGCCGAGTGAGGTGAGGAACTCGTGGTTGCGTTCGCTGGCTGTCCCGATCACCGTGCCGACACCTCGTGCCACGGCGATCTCGACCGCCGCGCTGCCCACGCCTCCGGCGGCGCCCTCGACGAGGAGGGTGCGCCCCGCGAGGGGGCCGAGCGCGTCGAGCCCACGCATCGCGGTCACGGACGCGAGACCGGCGCCCGCGGCCTGCTCGTCGCTCCACGTGGCGGGCGTGTGCGCCCAGGCCGAGAGGATGAACAACTCAGCGGTCGCGCCGGTGACACCGCCCAGCCCGAAGACCCGGTCGCCGATGCTCACCCCCTGCACCCCGTCGCCGATCTCGTCGACCACACCGGCGCCGTCGCGCCCGGGAATGTCGGGCAGATCCACGGGGAAGATCTGCTGCAGGGCGCCGGAGCGCAGCTTCCAGTCGATGGGGTTGACGCTGGCCGCCGCGACGCGGACCCGAATCTCACCGGGCCCGGGGTGGGGGTCGGGGACCTGCTCGATCACCAGGTTCTCCGCTCCGCCGTATTCGTGGAACCGCGCTGCGCGCATAGTGGTCTGCCTTACTTTGACGGGTTGAAATGACGTGTCCGTCGGACGCTCGTCACCTTAGAACCTGACGTTGACGTGAGATGCAAGCCGCGACTGTCGCCCGGCCGGGGGAGGGGAGGCGCGGCCACCCATGAGTCCGTCACCGGGTCCTGGTCGATCTCGGCACCGGCAACGGTTCGCTCACCCCAGAGGCCGCCACCGGAGCCGACATTGCTAGCCTGAACCTGACGTCGAAGTGAGGTACGAGCGGGAAGGGAGCGATCTGCGTCATGCGCATCGGACAGCTCGCCAGGCGGTCGGGGGTCAGCGTGCGGGCCCTGCGCTACTACGAGGAACAACGGCTCCTGGAATCGGCGCGGACGTCCGGTGGGCAGCGTGACTATCCCGACGAAGCCCTGGAGCGGGTCCAGCTCATCCAGGACCTCTTCGCGGCCGGCCTCTCCAGCCGTACCGTCGTCGAACTCCTGCCGTGCGTGAGCACCGGCGTCGCGACCCCCGCCATGCTCGACCAGCTCATCGTCGAACGCGACCGCATCGCCGCACGCATCCAGGACCTCACCCGGGCCAAGACCAAACTCGGCCACGTGATCGAGAACGTGACCGCGGCGAACGTGACGCAGGACTGATCAACCCGTCGCGAGGGGTGGAGTCCCGACCTGTCCGGCATCGACCGGGAACCGGCCGACCACGGAAAGCCCCAGGCGTATCCGACGACGGTCGAAACAGCGTTCGTCGCTCCAGCTACCCCTGAGACACGCCGGGCAACGGTGAGCAGGGCAGTCGCTGACCCTCGGGCCTTGCGGAGCGGAACCGGGGGCAACCTCTGGTTGCCCGCCGCTCCTGTGCCGCACTACCGTGCCGGAGTGGACCTCTTCATGCGCTCTTGGACGGCCTTGCGCGCGGCCGTCGACGGCCTCTCCGACGAGGACTGGGAACGGCCGTCAGGCTGCGCCGGCTGGCTCGTGCGGGACCTGGTGTGCCATCTGATCATCGACGCCCAGGACGTCCTGATCACGCTGGTGACGCCCGCCGACACCGAACCGACCATCGACTCGGTCACCTACTGGCACCTGGTCGCGCCCCCGACCGGCCAGGACCCGCTCGACGCGCTGATCCCCCGGCTGGCCGCCGCGTACGGCGAGCCGGAGTTGCTGAGGTTCCACTTCGACGACGTCGGCTCCGCCGCCGGGCGCGCCGCCGAACTCGCCGACCAGGACGCGCGAGTGAGCACCCGCGACGAGGTGCTGACGGTCTCCGAGTACCTCTCCGCGTACGTCATGGAGTCGACGCTGCATCACCTCGACCTCATCGCGCACCTGCCCAAGGCCACCGAACCGCCCGCCGAGCCCCGCGCGGCCGCCCGCGCGGCGCTGGAGAGGATCGCCGGGGCGCCGTTCCCGGCGTCGTTCTCCGACACGGACGCGCTGCTGGTCGGGACGGGACGCCGGGCCCCGACGCCGGCGGAGACGACGGCGCTGGGGCCGCTGGCTGCCAGGATCCCGTTCGTACTCGGCTGAGAGCGAGTACGGCAACGGCATGGATTCCGGGCGATCGTCACGTCATGCCCGAGTTCGCCGACAAGCAGCCCTGGGGGTTTTCCGGCACTGGGCTGAGCACGTCGACCGCCCGGTGGCCACCGGGCTCGCCCTGCGGTGCTGGGCCTTGCTGGCCCACGACGACGCCGACGCGCTGTACGCCGAGGCACTGCGGCTCCACGAACGGCACGGCGGGCCCTATGAGCACGCCCGCACCCAGCTGGTCTACGGCGAATGGCTGCGGCGCCATCGTGGCCGTGCGGAGGCGCGCGGCCATCTCGCGGCGGCGGTGTCCGCGTTCGAGCGCCTCGGTGCACAGCTCTGGGCCGAGCGTGCGCGCGGCGAACTGGCCGCCTTCGGCGAGCGGGGCGACGAGCCACAACACAGCGGCCCGCTCACCCTGTTGACCCCGCAGGAGCTGCAGGTCGTACGGCTGGCCGCCGACGGTCACACCAACAAGGAGATCGCCGCACAGCTCTTCCTCAGCCCACGAACCGTCGGCCACCACCTGTACAAGGCGTACCCGAAACTCGGCGTCACCGGGCGTGCCGAACTGGCCCACCTCGTTCCGTGACCGACGCCGGTCGTCGGTCCCCGGACACCAGTCACGATGACTGATACGTCAGAGGCGAGCCCCGCCTAGCGTTTCGGTCATCAGACAACGGTCACCGGCCGTAGGACGAGGAGACGACGATGACGAAGTACTTCCTGAGCCTCCCGCACGACTCCGCCGAGGAGCCGACGATGGAGAGCATGGACCCCGCGGAACTGCAGGAGGTCATGGCCGCGGTCGGCGCGTTCGACACCGCCGTTCAGGAGGCGGGCGCGTTCGTGACCGCAGGAGGCATGCAGCCACCGTCGACCGCGACCACGGTGGACTACTCCGGAGACAGCCCTGTACTCACACCGGGCCCGTTCGCCAAGGCCGATGAGTACCTCGGCGGCTTCTGGATCATCCAGGCCGAGAGCGACGACGTCGCGATCGAATGGGCCAAGCAGGCATCGCGGGCGCTGCGCAGCAGGATCGAGGTACGGGCCCTCCAGGAGGAACCCGGTGCCTGACGCCCACGCACCGGCGGAAAGGTGTGGCGCCCCGCAAGGCTCCGGCTGACAATCCGCAAAAGAGGGCGGGGCTCGTGAAGAAGCAGATGGGCACGAGGAGTTGGGGCGCTCGTGGGGCGGATTGACCAGCAGAGCCCATCTGCTCTCCGACGACGGGGCCCGTCCGCTGCACCGGCACCGGCTGACCTCGCCGGGAAGGAATTGATCACGGGGTGGCCGTGCTTCTCGGCGACGTGTCACCGGGTACTCGGCGTGCTGGTGCGACAGCCGACTGGCCGGTGTGAGGCAGAGGCCGACGTCTCGGGGGTGCGATGCCACGTAGCCGCAACAGTTGACCCTGACGCAGGGGCAACCTCTCAGGATGGTCGGCATGACGACGAGAACCCATGCCATCGAGGTCGCCGGGCTACGCAAGTCGTACGGTGACCACGAGGTGGTGGCCGAAGTCGACCTGACCGTCCCCGCAGGCACCGTCTACGCCCTGCTCGGACCCAACGGGGCCGGCAAGACCACCACAGTCCGGATCCTGTCCACTCTGCTGCCTGCGGACGCCGGTGAGGCTCGGGTCGCCGGATACGACGTACGCCGCGAGGCGGACCAGGTGCGTGCGTCGATCGGAGTGACCGGGCAGTTCTCCGCCGTGGACGAGTTACTGACCGGGCGGGAAAACCTGCGGCTGATGGCCGACCTGGGTCACCTCCACCGGAGCCGTGCGAAGAGCGTGGTGGAGCAACTGCTGGAGCGGTTTCACCTGACTGAGGCCGCCGACCGACGCGCGGTGACGTACTCCGGCGGTACGAAGCGGCGGCTGGACCTGGCCATGACCCTGGTCGCAGGACCGCGGCTGATCTTCCTCGACGAGCCGACCACCGGCCTCGACCCGCGCAGCCGCCGTGACCTGTGGGACATCGTGCGGGAGCTGGTGGCCGACGGGGCCACCGTCTTCCTCACCACCCAGTATCTGGAGGAGGCCGACCAGCTCGCCGACCGGATCGGTGTGCTCGACGGGGGCCGCCTGATCGCCGAGGGCACCGCGGCCGAGCTGAAGCGCCTGGTCCCCGGCGGTCACGTCGAGTTGCAGGCGGCCGACCGTGAACGGCTGGCCGAGTTGGCACGCCGGTTCCCCGGGGCGAGCCCGAACGCCGCGGCGCTGACCCTGTCCCTGCCGCATGACGGGAGTCTCACCACGCTGCGACGGCTGTTGGCCGAGGTCGACGACGATGCGGTCACCGGGCTCGCCGTGCACACTGCGGACCTGGACGACGTGTTCCTGGCTCTCACCGACCACTCCACCGCCGACGAGTCTCCCGAGGAGGTGTCGGCATGAACACCGCGACGTATGCCGTCCGCGATTCGGCGACCATGCTGCGCCGCAACCTGAAGCACATGGCCCGGTACCCGTCGCAGACGCTGATGCTGATCGGCCTGCCACTGCTGTTCCTGCTGTTGTTCGTCCACGTCTTCGGCGGCACGATGGGCGTCGGCCTGACTGGAGCCCCGGCGGGGGACCGCGGCGACTACCTGACGTTCATCACTCCCGGGATCCTGGTGATGGCGGTGGCGAGCGTGTCCATCAGCACGGCTGTCTCGGTCGCCACCGACATGTCAGGCGGGATCACCGACCGGTTCCGGACCATGGCCATCGCGAAGGTCTCGGTGCTGACCGGCCACGTCCTGGGCGCGATGATCCAGACTGCGCTGGCACTCGCGACGGTCTTCGGCGTCGCGTTCTGGCTCGGTCTGGAGACCGCTGCCTCGGCGATGCAGTGGCTGGGTCTGATCGGTCTGCTCGCGCTGTTGTCGTTCGCGATGACCTGGTTCACCGTGGCGCTGGGGCTGGCCAGTCCCAACCCGGAGGCCGCGAGCAACTGGCCGATGATTTTCATCATGCTGCCGTTCGTGGGCAGCGGGTTCGTGCCGGTCGAGTCGATGCCGACCGGGCTGCGGTGGTTCGCGCAGTACCAGCCGTTCACGCCGATCATCGATGCCTTCCGCGGTCTGCTGGCCGGCTCGCCCGACGGTTCGGACGGGCTCTGGGCCATCGGCTGGTGCGTGGTGATCGGACTGGTCGGCTACCTCTGGTCACGGCGTCTCTACCGGACCCGGGCTGCGAACTAGGAGACTGGTGTGATGCTGACCATCGGCGAGCTGGCGTCGTATGCCGGAGTGACGGTGCGCGCGGTGCGGCACTATCACGCCAAGGGGCTCCTGCCGGAGCCGGAGCGGGACCACTCCGGCTATCGAAGGTACGGCGCCGGCGCCGTGTTCGAGTTGGTCAGGATCCGGACCCTCGCCGGGGCCGGGGTCCCCCTGGCGCGCGTGAGGGAGCTGCTACAGGCCGACGGGGAGGAGTTCGCCGCGGCGGTCGCAGACATCGACAAGCGGCTGCGGGCGGAGATCCGGGAGCGGCAGGGGCACCGCGAGCGGATCGCCCGCCTCGCCGCCGGGGACAGCCTGGCACTGCCCCAGGAGGTGGTCGATCACCTTGACCGGCTGCGGGCGCTCGGGGTTGACGAACGGATCGTCCAGGTCGAGCGCGACGGCTGGATCCCGCTGGCCGCGCGCACACCCGAGCGGGTCCCGGAGTGGATGGAACGCAAGCGGGAGCAGATCGCCGACCCGCGGGTCATCGACTTCTATCTCACGCTGAGCAGAGCTCTCGACCGCACCGACGACGACCCACGCCTGGTCGAACTGGCCGACAGCTTGGCCGTCTACATCACGCAGATGGCCAACGAGCAGGGCGAGTCCTACGTCGATGACACCGGCATCGAGCCGCCGTTCGCCGAGCTGCTGGACACGCACGTGTTCGACACCCTGCCGCCGGCCCGTCGGCTGATCGAACTGCTGACAAAGCGGGGCTGGACCGGCTGGACCAAGCTCGAGCGCGTGAACCCACCACGGGGTGCGGCCGGAACACGGTAGAAGAATCCTGCGATGCGAAGTTCCCAGCGGGTAGGACCCTGCTGGCGTCCACTGCCCCAGACAGCCTCTGCGGGGTCGCAACGCCACCTGTACGGTTCGCCGTCGAACGGAGGGGCCGTACTCACGGAAGTGCGTTCGCGGGTGGGGTTGAGCTGAGGCGTGTCATGAGTTTTCTCGGTACTCCCCAGCGCGGCCGATGAGTTTGTGGCTCCGGGCCGGTCCAAGCTCGTGACACCTCAGGAAAGGACACTGCCATGTCGGAGCTTCTCGTCGACTTCATCACCTCTCTCGACGGTTACGCATCGGGAGAGGGATGGCCCGGGTTCTGGGGCCTCGAGGGCCCGGAGTACCTCGCATGGCTCGGCAAGCAGCCAGAGGCCACCTACCTGATGGGAGCGAACACCTACCGCCTGATGTCGGGCTTCGCCGCAGGCGAGGTCCCGGCTGGCCAGGACGAGTTCAGGCCCGAAGAGGAGGCGTCCGTCGACGAACTCACGCAAGCGTCCAAGGTGGTGTTCTCCTCCTCGCTCGAGGAGCCACTGACGTGGACCAACTCCACACTCGTCCGCGACGACGCCGTCGAGACGGTCCGCGCCATGAAGTCGAGTGGCTCGGGGCTCCTCAGCACGATCGGCAGCCTCAGCCTGTGCCGGTCCCTGCTACGAGCCGGACTCGTCGACCGCTTCCGGGTCGTGATGTTCCCGGTGATCACCGGGGCCACGGGCGAAGAACGCATCTACGACGGCTATCCGGACGTTGCCCTCGAAATGATCGAGCACCGCACCTTCGACGGCCGCATCCAGCTGGTCGAGTACAAGCCCCGCGTGCTCGAGCACCCGCCGCTCGGCATCCCTGGGTGACGTCGCCCCGCCGCCAGCCGGTCTGGACGACCGCCAGGCCGGCGCCGGCGGCTTCGGTCGGCTGGGTCCTCACACCCGCACCCCCCCCCGAAATGTCACGCACCAGCTCGTCACCGGGTGAGCATCTGGTGGGCGAGTTCCAGCCGGGTCTGCGCGCGTGCCGCCGGCTGGCGGCCGCTGTTCTGGAGGGCGGCCAGGCCGTGCACGGTTGCCCAGGCGACCTCCGCCCTGGTGTCGTCGGAGTCCGGGAAGGCCGCGCTGATGGCCGCGAAGGCGCGCCGAAGGGGTTCGGGGCCATCACCGGCACCGAACGCCAGTCCTGAAGGCATCGAGAACATCGCTTCGTAGACGCGCGGTTGTGTGACGGCGAACTCGAGATAGGTGCGCATGCGCGCCATCGGCTCGGGTTCGACCGCTTCCAGCGCCACGGCGATGGCGGTGAAGCCGTCGAGCGCCACCGCGTCGATGAGTGCTTGCCGGCCGGTGAAGACCGAGTAGAGCACCGGTTGCGTGACGCCGAGTTCGGAGGCGACCCGGCGCATCGTCACGGTGGCCCAGCCGTCGGACTCGGCGAGGTCGCGTGTGGCGCGGACGATCTGCTCCCGCCTCAGATCGAGGTCCGGAGCCGGCCTGGGAGACATGGTCCAACGATAGCACGGTTACGTAACATCGATAGAACTCGGCTGCGACTCGAATGACCTGGCGTGACGTCTCGCCGGTGGTGTGACCCCTCTTCGAGGTACGGCGATGCCACATGACGCATCGTATGCTAACGTCGTTATAAAACCTCGTTATCTAACCTCGGAAAGGTTCCCCCATGACGATTGCCGCTCTTGTGATCGCGCTCCTCGGCTGTGTCCTCATCATGTTCATCGGCGGCCGTTTCCTGCTGGCTCCCCGTGTCGCCATGGCCGGATTCGGGGTTCCCGAAGACAGCCTGCGCGCCTTGACGAGCATCAAGGGGGTCCGCGACATCACCTCCGGCATCGTGCCGCTCGTGGTCCTCGCCGCCGCCGGTTCCCACGCCTTCGGCTGGGCCCTGGTCGCGGCGGCGATCACCCCCGTCGGAGACGCCGTCATCGTCCGAAGGAACGGCGGCACACTCGCCCACGCGCTGGGCGTCCACGGGGTCACTGCCCTGGTCCTTGTCGCCGCAGGGATGGTCCTCGCGCTGGTCTAGCGAAAACGCGGGCCACGACGGACCCCTTTTCGCCTCCTGTCACCACCTTCACTGCTTCTGCCTCTTCGCCCCGTTGCACCCAGAACAAGGACTCTTCCTGATGAGCACTCAGAACCGGCCAGGCGCGTCTGCCGTGTCCGGCTCCGGCTCCGGCATCCGTCCGGACGCGGGCATCACCGACGTCGTCCGCGCTTTCTACGAGCCGTTCCGCACCGGTGACACCGCGATCTACGGTGAGATCCTCGCCGACAACTGGGTCGACATCCCTCTCGCGCCCGGTCAGGAGCAGGGACGGGCGGGGATGGCGGCTCAGATCGCGCTGTTCCGCCGGGCCATGCCCGACTACTCCGTCGAGCACGAGGACCTTGTGGTGGGAGATGACCGGGTCGCCGTGAGGAACACGGTCAGTGGCACGCACCAGGGTGCCTTCATGGGGCACGAGCCCACCGGCCGGCGGATCGAGATGCGAACGATGGACATCCACCAGGTTCGGGACAACAGAATTGTCACCACCTGGCACCTCGAGGACTTCGCCGGTCTGATGGCACAACTCACCGCACCGGCCGGAGCCACCGTCCGAGCCGCCTGGAGCCAGGGCGTTTTTTTGGATCAGGTCTGATCAGGTCGGCCAGTCAGCCCGCGGTGTCCGGCGCGGTGCATCGACAAGCGGAGCACAGCGGAGCATGACTCGCGTACTGGATGCACTCAGGCCGTGCGACAACATGAACTGGAGCGACTGCTGAAGGCACCGACCGACGGGCACCGAGACTGAGGATCTGACGAGTCGCAGCGGTCGTGTGGCCACAGATCGCTGTCGCGGCCGGTGCCTGACCGTCTGAATGCCTCCCGCGACAGGACCGGTGGGCCTCTTTGCCTGCTGCCATCGCGCGCCCGACGCCTCCGACCACGACCACCGTCTTCAGACCGGCCCGGTGAGCGCGTCAGCGGCTCGTCAACATTGTCCGCGTCGCCGTCAGCGTCTCGTCAGGGGTGCCCTGGTCAAGGCACGCGAGGTTTAGCGTCGACAGCGTGCCCCGGTGCGCCTCCAGGCGCCCCGGGACTCCGGACACCTGTCCACACACGCTCCTGCGCACGTCGCGGCCTTGAGGAGAACCCCATGAAAGAGCTGCTGTTCGGCGAGGACCCCGAGCCCTCCGAACGCTTCCCGGCCGGACCCCTGTACGTCCCGGTCCGGCCGGGCCCTTGCGGATGCACGACCCGGCTCTTCCGTACCCCCCTCGGCCGGCGCACAGCCGTCGGCTTCACCTCCGAGCTCAGGCTTGCTGCCACCCTCGGCGGCGATCAGCCGTGGATCCGTCTCGGCGAGTTCGCGCTGCGCACGCTGATCGCGCCGCTGGGCGTCACTCTCGTCACGGTGGACCCGCAGTTCACCGCTCCGGCAGCCGCCCCGGCTGCGGCGGGGCCTGCCGAATTCGTGCCCGCACCCGCGCTGCGTGTCGGCTGAGAGGGGACGCACGCCATGACCGTCGTCAACGCATCCGAGCCCAGTGTGGCCAGGACCGAGCTATCGGTATGGCCCGCTTCCACCACAGAACTCGTCCACGGCGACATTGCCGTGGGCGGCGTACCCCTGACGGAGGTCGCCGGCCGCTTCGGCACCCCCGTCTACGTCCTCGACGAGGCCGAGGTCCGCGAACGCTGTCGCACCTATCGGCATTCTTTCCCCGACGCCGAGGTCCTCTACGCCGCCAAGGCGTTCCTGTGCCGGGCCATGGCGCACTGGGTGGATGAGGAGGGCCTCGGTCTGGACGTCTGCTCCGCCGGCGAACTCGAACTTGCCGTCACCACCGGCTTCCCGCCGGATCGGATGGTGCTGCACGGCAACGCCAAAGCGCCGCGTGATCTCGACACCGCCCTGCGCCTGGGCGTGGGCCGCATCGTCATCGACAGTCCCTCGGAGATCGCGCGGCTGGCGGCCGCCGTGGGCCCGAACGGGCACCAGAAGGTCATGGTCCGCGTGGTGCCCGGCATCAGCGCGGGCGGCCACGACAAGATCCGTACCGGTACGGACGACCAGAAGTTCGGCCTGTCGATCGCCGACGGCTCCGCCCAGCACGCCATCACACGCATCCTGGACCAGCCGCAGTTGCAACTGACCGGCCTGCACTGCCATCTCGGCTCCCAGATCACCAGTGTCGAGCCGTATCTCGTCGCTGTGCGGCGCATGGTCGGCCTGATGATGCGCCTGTACGAGCAGCACGGCCTGGTCCTGCCTGAACTCGACCTCGGCGGTGGACACGGCATCGCCTACCGCCCAGGCGAACAGAGCCTTGACCTGACGACCCTGGCCCGCAGAATCCGGGCGGAACTCGCCGATACCTGTGCCACGGCCGGACTGCCCGAGCCCCGCCTGATCATCGAACCGGGCCGGGCGATCGCCGGCCCGGCAGGCGTCGCCCTCTACCACGTGCTGGCCGTCAAGCACACGGGTGAGCACGTGTTCGTGGCCGTGGACGGCGGCATGAGCGACAACCCGCGCCCCGCCTTGTACGGCGTGCGTTACGCACCTCGCCTCGTCGGTCGGCACAGCACCGCGGCCCCGACTCGGGTGACCGTGGTGGGTCGCCACTGCGAGGCAGGCGATGTTCTGGCCTCCGACGTCGATCTGCCCGGCGACGTGCACCCCGGGGACCTGCTCGCCGTACCCGTGGCCGGCGCGTACCACCTGTCCATGGCCTCCGGCTACAACCTGGTCGGCCGCCCACCTGTGGCCGCCGTACGCGACGGCCACGCTCGCCTCATGGTCCGGCGGGAGTCCTTGGACGACATCCGCAGCCGCGACGTGGGCCTGTAGCCCTTGGTCTCGCACTCGTACCAGCCGGAAGGTCCCCTCGTGAACGCGCGAGTGCCCCGACGTCCGATCAGCCGTAGGTGGCCCCAGCGGACTGGGGGCCCTAGGTCCGATACGGAGCCGGTGGCTCATGACCGGATAAGTGGTGATCCCTGCCGGTGGCTGCAACCACGATCATCATTGGCCTCGTACGTCAGACGCCCGAGCGGCGGGGTGCGGTCAGCGGGCCGCAGTGCGGTGGGTGGCGGCGAGTGCGCGGTCCGCGGCGGCGGACAGTGCGGTGTTGTCCTCATCGGTGCCGGCCCAGGCGACGTGCCCGTCGGGGCGGATGAGGGCGGCGCGCACGGTGGCCCATACGGCCGGGGGCTGGTCGAGGGTTGCCGTGTGCACCGCGAGCCCCGGCCGCGTCCGGTTCGCCAGGACGCCCGCCGTCAGATCGAGCAGGAGGTGGCTGTCCGGGCGCAACCGGGAGAACAGGTGGTTCTGGGAGCCGGTGAAGGCCAGGTCGGGGGCGCGGGTGCCGGTGAGCGGGTGGGCTGTCGGATCCAGCGTGGGGTAGCTGACGGCGAGCGCGGTGAGACGTTCGGACAGGGCCTTGTTGAGTGCCGGCTGAGTGGCGATCAGACCGCTGAACAGGGAGCGCAGGTCGAGGCTTTCGGCCGTGAAGGACGTCATCAGGGCGGTCTGGGCGCGGCTGTGTTCCATCAGCTGGGCGCCTATCGGGTGGCGCTCGGTGTGGTAGCTGTCGAGCAGGTGGTCAGGAGCCCAGCCGCGGAGGGTGGCGGCCAGTTTCCAGCCGAGGTTGTGCGCGTCCTGGATGCCGACGTTCATCCCGACGCCACCCGCCGGGAAGTGCTGGTGGGCGGCGTCACCGGCAAGCAGGACCTGACCTCGCCGGTACTGGGCGGCCAACCGGGTGGCGTTACCGAAGCGGGAGAGCCAGACCGGGTCGCGCATCCCGAAGTCCTCGCCCGTGATGGCGACGGTCTTGACCCGCAGCTCCTCCAGGGTGAGATCGCCGGGCCATTCCGTCGTGAGGCTGTCGGGGCTGACACCGACCACGCGGTGCCGCCCATCGGGCAGCGGCGCGACCATCACCCCACCCCGGCGCCCGAAGGTGCTGAACCCGGGCCGCGGCGGGCCGTCAAGGGTGACGTCGCCCATCCAGCCCAGGACGGTGGAGGGCGTACCGACGAAGTCGATGCCGGCGGCGGTGCGCACGGTGCTGCGGGAGCCGTCGCAGCCGATGATGAACGCCGCCTTGAGTTCGTACGGCCCGTGCGGCCCGTCCACCTGCACGGTCACCGCCTCCGTGTGCTCGGTGAACCCGGTGACCCTGTGACCGCGCACGACCGTGGCGCCGAGCGCGAGCGCGTGCTCCTGGAGCAGCTCCTCGGTGCGGGCCTGGGGCAGAGCGAGGGTGTACGGGAACGGGGTCTCCAGCAGCCGGAAGTCGAGCCGGTCGTCGAGCATGGCGAAGTGGCCGCCCGGGACCGGCAGGCCCTCGGCGAGGAAGGGCTCGTGCACGCCGCGCGAGGCCAGGATCTCGATGGTGCGCGGATGGATGGTGAGGGCCTTGGAGCGCTGGTCGATGTCCGCTCGCTCCTCGACGACGGTGACGGAAACCCCGCCCAGCCGTAGTTCGGCGGCGAGCCAGAGCCCGACCGGACCCCCTCCGGCGATGACAACCTGCTGTTCCATGAACACGTCCTAGGTCAGTGACCAATTATCCGGTCCGCAGTAAACTAGGTCGATGACCAAGAGGCAAGTGAGTGAGGACCGCGGCCCGAGGCTGGACCCCGGAACGGTGATCCGTGCCGCGCTGGAACTGCTGGACGAAAAGGGCCTGGACGCCCTGTCCACCCGGGCGGTCGCCGGCCGGCTCGACGTACGGATGAACACCGTGCTGTGGCATGTGAAGACCAAGGCCCGGATGCTGGAGCTGATGGCGGACGCCGTCGTCGGCGAAGCTTCGCTGGACGACCTTCCCGCCCCCTGGGACGAGCGCGTTCGCGAACTGGCCCGCCGGTACCGCCGCGCGCTGCTCGCCCACCGCGACGGCGCCACGCTCGTCGTCGGCACCCACGCCGCCGAGCCGCACACCCTGCGTTTCGCCGACACCCTGGTGGCCGCGCTGCTGGACAGCGGTCTGGACGAGCGTGAGTCCGCCTGGACCGCGTGGACGATCATCTACCTGGCCCTCGGCCTCACCCAGGAAGAACAGGCAGCGGCCCACCAGTCCCCGAACGGCCGTCTGGCGAACGCGGTCTCCAAGACGGCCCATCCCGCCCTCCATCGCACCCTCGGCCATCTCGACGCGGAATCATTTGGCGAGCGCTTCGAGTTCGGCCTGTCCGCGATCCTCGCGCGAAGATGACCGACGACGGGGAGGGGACCGGGAGAGGACCCCGCCCGCCGGGCGGCAGGAGCCTCGTCCGCGACCTGAGCGCGGTGATGAGCGGCCGGCGCCGAGCTGCCCTGGCACAACGGTCCACGCTCAGGGCGTGTCCGTAGCGCTGTCGTGCAATGTCAGCGCGGCGGCATCCGCGTCCTTCTCCGTCGGCTGATGAGGAGTGTGGGTAGGACGGACCGAGGCGAAGGCTGTGGCGAGTTGGTCGAGCAGGGGCGCTGCGGAGGGGTGGGGATCACGGCGTGGTGTGATGACGTAGATGCCACGGGTCGGAGGATCGACGAGGGGCAAGGTGGTGACTCCGGTCCGCAGAGCGCCCGTCAGTACGCCGGGTATCAGCGCGATGGCGTGACCGGTCGCGACCAGGGCCAGCTTGCCGACCAGATCGGCTGCGGTGAGGTCGATGCGGACGCTCACCCCGGCGCGGGCGGAGTATTGGCGCAGAAGCGCCGCCGAACCGTCGTTGTCCTCGACCCAGGTCTGGTCGGCCAGCGTCTGCATGTGCACCGGGCCGCGCCCGGCCAGCGGATGGTCGACGGGCAGTGCGACGACCATGTCGTCAAGACCGAGGAACCGGCGTTCAACCCGTGGGTCATGGGGCAGCCCCGGCGGTGCATCGGTGACAACAGCGATGTCGAGATCGCCGGCGATCACGCGGTTGTGCAGTTGCGCGCTCAGGCCCGGTAGCAGGTTCCACCGGATGGATCCGGCTCGCTCGAGCAGCCCTCGGATGGCCTCGGGAACGATCCCTGCGGCCAGAGACGGTGTCGCGCCGACAGCCAGCGGTCGATTGAACGTCCCGTCACGGACGTCCTGTACGGCACGAACAGCGCGGTCCGCCTCGTTGAGCGTGGCCACGGCGTGGTGCCGGAACACCTCACCGGCCGGCGTCGGACGCACACCGCGCGCATGGCGTTGCACCAGAGGTACGCCGAGTTGCCGCTCCAGCCCGGCGATCTGCCGTGAGACGGCCGACTGCGTGTGATGGAGCTCGGCGGCCGCCGCCGACAGTGACCCGAGTCGGCACACGGTCACGAAGGTCCGCCACACCGTCAGATCCATGGCATCAGTATGCACGGTCGGCATGCGTCTCTCGCATGGCCGGCCTGCATGATGTGCGCTTGTCGCAGTCCTCCCGGTACGCCACTGTGGCGGGCATGACCACACCGCACACGATCGCTGTCCTCGGCCTGGGGCGCATGGGTGGCGCGATCGCGACTCGACTCACTGCCCAGGACTGGGACGTCGTCGGCTGGGCACGCTCAGGGCGCGCATCAGGCGCCGTCAAGACGACCAGCGGCCCGAACGAGGCAGTGGCACAGGCCGACCTCGTGCTCCTGGCGTTGTTCGACGGCCCGGCCTGCCGGCAAGTTCTCGACGACGTCCGTGACTCGCTGCGACCGGACACGATCGTGCTCAACACCAGCACCATCGCCCCTGCCGAAGCGGCGCATTTGGCCCGGCAGTTCGGCCCGTCCTACGTCCACGCGCCCGTACTCGGCTCCGTGCAGGCTGTCGCCCCGGGCGACCTGCAGATTCTCGCCGCCGCCGACCAGGACGCGCTCGTTCGGGCCCGACCGGTCCTGGAAGCGCTCGGCACCGTGCGGCGCGTCGACGACGCCGCCACCGCCGCCGCGCTCAAGTTGATCGCCAACAACAGCCTCGCCGGCGCCGTTCTCGGACTGCGCGACTCACTGCGGCAGGCCGACGCCCTCGGCCTGCAGCGCCCGCAGGCGCTGGACGTCCTCGAACTCGGCCAGCTCGGTGGGCTCGTGGCCCGCAAACGCGCCTTCCTTGACGGTGGGTCGTCCGTCGGCACCGCCGACTTCACGATCGGTGCACTGGTCAAGGACATGACTCTGCTGGCCGACGCGTCGAATACGCCTCTGCGCAGCGCCGTCGGTCTGGCTGACACCCCTGCCGCCCCCGACGCCGACATCGCCGTTGCAGCCACGGCCCCCGCTGTGCCGGACGCCGTTCTCGAACCGCTCCGCGCCTACATACGCGGACATGCCACCGGCGAGCCCACCCACTTCCGCGACGCGTTCCTGCCCACCGCCCACATCGAGGGAATCCGGGGCGGTGCTTTCGTTTCGTGGCCTCTGGACGAATACTGCGCTCTCTTTCACGGCCACTCGGCCCCGGACGAACAGGGCCGCTCTCGCCGGATCGACACCGTCGACGTCCACGGCACCATCGCGACCGCGACCATGACGCTCCAGCACGGCGCGGACACCTTCACCGACCTCTTCCTTCTGGTCCGCGTCGGCGACAGGTGGCGCATCGCCAACAAGGCTTATCACCGGCACTCATGAGACAGCGAGAAGCGATCCCTCGCCCGTTCCAGCGTCGCGTCAACTCAGGTGTTCCGTCCGGCGCCGGTGGCACGTCAACGCAGGTCGGATGCCCAAGGGCTGACCGGGCGGCTACTGACCCGCTGACCGCTCGTCGTACTCGTGCTGCGCTGACAGGACCTCGTCGCTGTGCTCGATCGTCCATTCGTGCAGACGTGTGAAAGGGCCGCGGAACGACTCACCGAGGGGCGTGAGGGAGTACTCCACGCCGAGCGGGGAGGTCGCAAGCACCCGGCGCTTGATCATTCCGTTGCGTTCGAGTCTACGCAGCGTCTGGGTCAGTACCCGCTGTGTGACGCCCTCCAGTTGGCGCTTGATCTCGTTGAACCGTGTCGGTCGCTCCAGAACCGCCATGACCATCATCGACCACTTGTCGGAGATCTGATCGAGGATGGGCCGGCTCGGGCACTCGGCGCTGAATCGCGGGGTGCCACGGGGAGGCAGGGGTGAAGGGCTGGTATCCATCATGATCCTTAGTTTGCGAAAAGTGCGTTATTGACCGTTCGTGGAGCAGATCCCAGGGTTGGTATGCGATGCAAACCTACTAGCTCATCGCAAACCTTGGAGCACTCATGAACCTGACCCCGTACACGACCCTCCGTGTCGCCATCGATGCCGGAGTCGCGCGGATCACCCTGGACAACCCCCCTGTCAACGTTCTCAGCGGAACCCTGATCCGCGAACTGCACGACGTTCTCGGGACGCTCCGGGACGACCGCTCGGTCCGCGTCATCGTGTTCTCCAGCGCCAACCCCGAGTTCTTCATCGCCCATGTCGACATCCACATCCTCGACGAGATGGACGAGCTGCAGGCAGTCGCGGACCGCAACCCGTATGCCAACCTCTTTCAGAAAGTCGGCGAACTGCTGCGCCACCAGCCGCAGGTGACGATCATCAAACTGGTGGGCAAGGCGCGAGCAGGAGGCGCCGAGTTCATCACAGCGGCCGACATGATCTTCGCCGCGCGCGAAACCGCGGGCATTGGCCAGAGCGAGGTACTGATGGGCATCGTGCCGGGGGGCGGAGGCACGCAGTACCTGCGCGAGCGGGTCGGGCGCAACCGGGCGCTGGAGTTGCTGCTCACCGGCGATCTGGTGGATGCGGACACTGCGGCCGCATACGGATGGATCAACCGTGCGGTACCAGCGGCCGAGCTGGACACGTTTGTCGACGGCGTGGCGGAGAAGATCGCCGCGTTGTCCCCGGAACTCATCGCCGCCACCAAGCAGTTGGTCCCTCCGGCGGACCTCGCCGAAGGTCTGCAAGCCGAGAACGACGCATGGGCCGAGCTGGTGAGCGGCGATCTGCCGGCGCGACTCATGACAGGTGCGCTGGAGCACGGTGTGCAGACGCCGGCAGGCGAGCACGAGCTGGAATCGGTCATGCGAAGCGTCGCTGCCGGCCTGTAGAGCGACAGCCACGGCCAGGGAAGGCCCCTGACCTCGGCTGACTGTTCGCGAGGCGGCGATCTCGCAGCCAAGGAACCAGACCACCACGCGGTACGTGGCCCCGCCGTGGTGATGTGTGCGGTCCCCGACAGGTGCCCCGGATCGCGCCACGATCAATCCACGATCAAGAGGAGAGATGCAGCAATGAGGGCAGCCTTCTACGACACGCCCGGTCCCGCGAAGAGCGTGATGCAGGTGCTCGATGTCGAGCGCCCCGAGCCCGGCCCCGGTCAGGTCCGCATCCGCGTCGCACTCTCTGCGATCAACCCGGGCGACATGTTCATGCGCCTGAACTCCACCCCGCAGGACTTCCAGCGCGTCGGCGAGCGCACCGGCCGCATCCCGCATCAGGACGGCACAGGCACGATCGACGCGGTCGGCTCGGGTGTCCACCCGAGCCGGGTCGGCGAGCGCGTGTGGATCTGGATGGCCGGCGCGGGCCATCCGTGGGGGACCGCGGCGGAGTGGACCGTAGTGCCGTCCGAGCAGGCCGTTGCGCTGCCGGACGGAATCTCCGACGAACTCGGCGCCTGCCTCGGTATACCTGCGATGACCGCGCACTGGTGTCTGCACGCCGACGGATCGCCGCGCAACCGCACGGTACTCGTCGCGGCCGGTGCGGGTGCCGTCGGGCACTACGCGATCGAGCTCGGCCGGATCGCGGGCGCACGGATCGTGACGACGGTCAGCGGACCGGAAAAGGCCGCCTTGGCCAGGGCCGCGGGCGCAGACCTCGTCGTGAACTACCGGGACGCCGACGCCACACAGCAGATCCTCGACGGAGCCGGACCCGTCGACCGGATCATCGAGGTCTCCCTGACCGACAACCTCGAACTGGACCTGGCAGTCGCCGGCCCGGGAGCCATCATCGTGACCTACGCAGCACAGCTCGATGACCCGACCCTGCCCGTCTTCCGGCTCATGTGGTCCAACCTGGTGCTGCGATTCGCGCTGTTCCTCACCGAACCGCGGGACGCGTTGCTGCGCGCCGCCGCCGAGATCACGGCAGCCCTGCGCCAGGGCGCTCTCACGCCCCTGCCGGTGCACTCCTTCAGCCTCGACGATGTGGCGGCAGCGCACGAGACCGTCGAGAACGGCATCATCGGGAAGGCGGTACTCGACCTGCGCTGAACAGCCGGATGAAACCACTGCGCCGGTGCGGCCTCCCCAGGAGAAGCCCCGCCGCCGGCCTTCCTCTGAACTCACCGGCGAGTTACGTCTGTTGGTCTGTGCGAGGGCTCGTCGCGTCGGTCCTGACGGGCTGACGCAGCAGCACAGTATCTCCATGCGGCGGGACTTACGCGGGCTCACCCGACCCCGCCCCGGAAAGGACACCTCCCAGTCGGCGAGCGCGGAGGCTACGGTGTCAGCACGATCCTGCCGAAGACCTCACCCGCGTCCATCTTCTGGTGCGCCAGCACGGCTTCCTCCAGCGGCAGCAGCTCGTGCACCACCGTTTCGATCTCGCCGCGACTGGCTGCGGCGAACTGCTCGATGCGCACGGCACGCCGGTCGGCTCGGGGGACGCTGGCTGCACTGAAAGCGGCGAAGGACATCGACTTCTGGAACGCCGTCATGATCTTCGTGCCGAAGTCTGCTGGCGGCTGACCTGCGACAGCGCCCACGGCCACCAACCGGCCGTTCGGGTTGAGCCTGTCGAGGAACGACGGCATGTCCTCACCGGCCACAACGTCGATGATGACGTCATAGCCCGCGGGAGCGTCTTCGCCCCCGTCGCCGGAGCGCTTCAGCACATGGGTCGCGCCGAGACGGCGCAGCCGTTCGCCGCGCTCGACCGACGATGTGGTGACCGCCACCACGGCGGCACCACCGCGAGCGGCAAGCTGCACTGTCATGATCCCGATGCTGCCGGCCGCGCCACGCACCAAAACCGTCTCCCCGGGAGCGAAGTGGGCGTGGCGAAGCCCGAAGTGGGACACCACGCCGGAACTGCCGAGCGTGACCGCGTCGACGGCGGACAGGCTGCTGGGAAGGTGAAGGATCTCCTCGACCGGCGCGACGGCCTGTTCGACGTAGCCTCCGCCGGTGCCGGTGAAGCCCCACACCCGCCGGCCGATCCACGACGCGTCGACGCTGGCGCCGATCGCGGTCACGGTGCCCGCCACCTCGCCACCCGGGATGTGGCCCTCCTTGAAGCCGTAGGCGGCCAGAGCCCCGCTGCGGATCAAGGTGTCGACACCACCGACGCCCACCGCCTCAGTGGCAATCAACACCTGCCCGGCAGCGGGTGCGGGTACCGGCAGGTCGACCACAGCCAGTCCTTCAGGACCTCCGTACGTCTGGATCGCAATTGCCTTCACTGTCGTCTCCACGTCCCCGGACCGCTCAAGCGCGATCCTGCTCCACACCCGCCACCGGTCGCCGCCTGACGAGAAGGGCTGCACGCCGCCGCCAAGGATGGATCCTCAGCGCTGCGCGCCCTGATGATCTCGGCGAACTTCGACCCGTTGGACGGTAGCGGACACCCCCGTCCGTTTACGTAAAGTGAGAGTGGTGACCGATCATTTGCCTCATACCCTGCGTTCCGACGCGCGGGAGAATCGCGAACGCATCCTCGACGCCGCCCGAGCGCTGTTCTCCGCCGAGGGCCTGGACGTGCCGATGCGGGAGATCGCGCGGCGTGCCGGTGTGGGACCTGCCACCTTGTACCGTCACTTCCCGACCAAGCAGATGCTGGTAGCCGACGCCTTCGCGGACCAACTGCAGGCATGCCGCGCCATTGTCGACGAGGGATGCGCGGATCCCGATCCGTGGCGCGGCCTGCGCCTGGTGATCGAGAAGATCTGTGAGCTGCACGCCCGCGACCGGGGCTTCACCGAAGCCTTCCTGTCGGCCTTCCCCGGGGTGACGGATGTCGCAGCGGGCCGCGAGCACACGGTGCAAGCAGTCGCCGCACTGGCTCAACGAGCCAAGGAAGCAGGGCACCTGCGGCCCGACTTCGTCCTGGACGACCTGATTCTCGTACTCATGGCCAACAAGGGCATCCAAGCCACATCGACCGCCACCCAGGTCATGGCCTCCCGACGCTTCGCAGGATTGGTGATCCAGGCGTTCGAGGCATGCCCTCACCACGCACCACTACCACCAGCGGCACGACTGGCATCCGCAGCACTGGGCGACTTGCCGCGATGAAATGCGCCGGTCACGCTGCCTGCGTCTGGTCACGGCGGAGAATGCCGCTGCACTACCAAGGGATTGTTCGCCGACCCGTCCCGGCCCTGATCGGCCTCCGGGTTCGTAAGGCGCCGCTCCGTAAACATCGACGAGCAAGCACCGGTCCTACCTCGCGACACCGAGGGCACGGCGTTCAAGATGGCTCGATGAGAACGAATCCATCGAGCGAGGACAGGGTCGAAGAGGGTTGAACAGCGGTCCGCGCCGACGGACGCGTGCGTCCGGAACTGCTGGAACTCGCCTACGCTGAACCGAGCCTGCGGCAGTTGTTCCCTTGGACGGGCATGGGGGAGCTGCACTTCAGCCGGTGCACCGAGCAACGGTGGACGTGGGACATCCCCTATATTCAGCCAGCAGCCGACGGCCGTTACTGGGTTTCGGGCCCGCTACGTTCACAGACCGTGGGGGCTGCGGAGACAGCCGCGCGAGCCGTTGCCCTCGTCGTGGAACGACTGCCGACCGCATGCCGTCCCGCCCTTCTCGGCACACCAGAGGAACTCGTCACCTACGAGAAGGCAACCCAGGGCCCTTCTGTCGATTGAGCGACAAGTCGGGATCGCGACCTTCCGCGAGATCGCCGCACGAGCCACTTGATCCCGTCTCCGCCAGGCGACGGGCGGAGACGCTCAAGGCTGACGACGCGCGAGGATGTTCCCTCCAACTTGCTCTCGGCGGAGGTGAGAGTCTTGTGCGTCTCGACGGTGAAGCCAGCTTCGTAAAGCCACTCAATCGTCTGGTCATGCTGCCGCCGATGGACATAGATCTTCATCGGGTGCCCGCCATAGCCCTCCGTCTTCAACTGCGACCCGTCGCGCCGACATGGAAGCTGAGCAGCAAAGGCCCGCCGGGTCGAAACGCTCGACGGAAATGCGCAAGAACCGAGCTGATCTCGTCGTCAGGAATGTGGATCAATGAGTACCAGGCGACCAGACCAGTCACGGAGGCGTCAGCCAAGGCAAGGTCCGTCATGGAACCGAGATCGAACCGCACCCCATGGTGATGGCGACGGGCCACATCGATCATTCCGGGCGACAGATCGATGCCGCTGTCACTCGGCTTGCTGGCAGTCGCCTTGCGCGGTCTGGCCGTTCAGGTAGCGGGACTGTTCCAGTGGGGTGAGGGTGGTGTCGACGGCGGTGCAGATGGTGCGGATTGCACGGATCGGGTCGGGCAGGTCGACGGTCCACAGCCCGACGGACCCGTCCGTCCCGATGGCCAGGGTCCGTCCGTCCGGGCTGAACGCCACGGCTTCCGGCGAGCGGGTCGGCAAGGTGATTCTGACTTGGCCGGTGGCGAGGTCCCAGAGCTGGACCCCTCCGACGCTGCTTATGGCCAGGGTGCGCCCGTCGAAGCTGAAGCCCAGAGCCGCCGTGCTGCTGACACTCAAGCTGTCCAGGAGCCGGCCGGTGCGTGCATCCCAGGTCTTCACAGATCTGTTGCTGCTGGTGGCCAGGGTGTGTCCGTCCGGGCTGAACGCGAGGGACAGCGGGCTCCTGGCACCCGGCTCGATCGTGCGCTGCGTACGGCCGGTTGCGGCGTCGAGCAGAGTGACCTGTTCGCCGTCGGCCTTGGTGTTCACGACGGCGAGTGTGCGGCCGTTCGGGGTGAACGCCACCGCCCTGACGGGGGCGCTGTGGCCGGTGTGCGGGGTGTGCAGTGCCCCGGTTGCGAGGTGCCAGATTCGCACTGAACTATCCCTGCTGACGACGGCTAGCCGTGTCCCGTCGGGACTGAAGACTGCCGTGTCGACGGCGCCCAGGGCACGGCTTTGGTGAAGGCGGCCCGTGGCAATGTCTCGTACCTCGACCACCCTGTGTTTGCCGGTCCTGGCAGCCAGGACGCGTCCGTTCGGGCTGAATGCCACGGTCCCGAGACGGTTGACCGTGACCGGTAGCTGCTCTTCCCGGAGTGCCGGGTCGGTGTCGAGTGCCAATGAGGCTGCGTGGTGCCCGGTTCCGGTGTCCCAAAGCTGTACCGACCCACGGCCGGGCGGCCCTCGCCGCACCGTGGCCACCGCGCGTCCGTCCCGACTGAACGCCATGCCCGCGACGTAGGTGCTGGAATGGCCGCGCAGAGTGGTGCGCGGGCGATCGCCGGGCAGGCGATGGACACGGACATGGGGATCCAGGTTGCTGCTGGTGACCAGCGTTCGGCCATCCGCGCTGAGGGCCACCTTCATGGCTCCTCGTCCGCGGTGACCGGCAGTCAGGGTGGTCTGCGCTGCGCCGGAGACGGTGTCCCACAGTCGCAGCGTGTCCGCAGGACCCGGGACGGCCAGCGTCCGTCCGTGCGGGGCGAAGGCCACCTCGTTCAACCCGACGGGAAGGTCCTTCAAGGTGTGCCGGATGATCCCGGTGGCCACCTCCCGCAGTTGCACCGAACCGTCGACGCGGACCAGCGCGTAGGTCCGGCGGTCTGGGCTGAATCTCACCGTGACAGCCTTGATCTGGCTGTCGTGGGTGTGCCGGACACGGCCGGTGGCCACCTCCCATACCTGCACCAGTCCGTCGCCGCCCGCCGCGGCTACGGTGCGTCCGTCGGGGCCGAAGGTGACCGCCTGCGGGTCGGGGTGGCTGGTGAAGCGGTGCCGCGTCCGACCGGTGGCCACGTCCCATACGCGTACCGCCAGCGCGGAGGCAGCGGCCACGGTGCGTCCGTCAGGGCTGAAGGCCATCCCGCGTACCGAGCTGTCAGGGACGGCGAAGGTTTTGAGTTTCTTGCCCGTGACCGGCTCCCACAAGGCCAGCCCGTCGCTGTCACCGGTCGTGGTGACGGCGAGGGTGCGTCCGTCGGGGCTGAACGTTACGACCTCACGGACGCCATGTGCGGAGAACGTGTGCCGGAGTCGGCCTTCGGGTAGCTCCCACATCCGTATCTTGCCGTCCCTGCTGTGGGTGGCGAGGGCGTGCCCGTCCGGACTGAGGGCGAGGGAATCCACCGGCTCGGTGCCGCCGATTAGACGCTTGCGCAGCGGCAGCGCCGCGGCGGCATACAGGGCGGCGGTTGCTTCGCGGGTCGGGCTGGTCCGGTAGGCGTGGACAGCGAGCAGTGCGGCGAGGTCTGGTTCGGAGTCCAGTAGTGCACCGGACTGGGCGGCCAGTTGCCGGGACTGGGCCAGGTGCTGCGCGGTGACCGCGTTCTGCCACTGCCCCACGGCAAGTCCGGCGGCGACGAGAGCGAGGCACAGGGCGGTGGTGACCGCAGTGAGCACCAGCCGGTATCGGCGGCGGCCTTTCTGCTCGTGTTTACGGCTGGCGTCGAGGAAGGCGTGCTCCAAGTCGGTCAGTTCCTTGCGCGATGCGTCACCGAACTGCTCCAGAGCGGCGGCGAGCCTGCTTTCCCGATACAAAGCGCCCTCTTCGTGCCCCAGTTCATGCCAGACGTGAGCCCCTTCGGTCAGGTTCCGGTGTACACGCAGTCGTTCGCGGTCTTCGTCGATCCAGCCGCGCAGCCTGGGCCAGGCCGTGATGAGGGCCTCGTGTGCCATCTCGACCGTGTCGCCGTCCACGGTGAGCAGACGTGCGCCGGCAAGTGCCTCCAACACCTGGCCGGCGCCATCCCGGCCGCCGCTCCCGGACAGTTCCGCGCGCCTGACAGGACGGCGGGTGTCGGGGGCGCCGTCACCGGGGGCAACCATGCGCAGCAACACCCGGCGGGCGGCAGCCGCCTGGTCCCCGGTGAACCGGCTGTAGACCTCCTCGGCGGTCTTGGCGATCGCGCCGTCCAGGCATCCCGCCGCCTCGTATCCCGCCATGGTCAGTGTCTTGCCGCGGCGGCGACGCCAGGTTTCCAGTAGCGCGTGGGACAGCAGCGGCAGCCCGCCGGGTTCGTGGGCGACCTCCTTGACCAGCCGGGCGGTCAGGGCGCGTTCCACGATCAGGCCGGCGGCCTTGGCCGGCTTGACGACGGCGTCCCGCAGTTCTGCCTGGTCCATCGTTCCGGCCAGGAGATTGGCGTCGCGCAGTGCGTCGGCCAGGTCGCGGTGCTCGGCGCAGCGACCGTAGAAGTCGCCGCGCACCGCCAGCAGCACTCGTAGACGGCTTTCGGGCCGCCGGGCTGTCAGCAGCAGATCGATGAACCGAGTGCGCTCGTCCGCGTTGTGGCAGAGGGTGAAGACCTCCTCGAACTGGTCGACGATCACGATCGTGTCCGCCCCCGTGCTGCCGTCGCGGGGTGTCGCGGGTGTGAGAAGGGGCGCGTGGTTGCGGGCGGGATGTTCACCCGGGGTCAGGATCCGGATCCTGGCCGGGCGCGGGTCCGGCTCCTGAGCGCCCCGGAGGGCGGGTATCAGGCCGGCCCGCAGCAGGGAGGACTTGCCGCTGCCGGAGGGGCCGAAAAGAGCGGCGAACCGCTGACGGCGCAGAAGGTCGACCAGGTCGGCGGTGAGCTGTTCCCGGCCGAAGAACAGGCCGGAGTCCCCAGTGTCGAACCGTGCAAGACCTCGGTAGGGCGCGAGTGTTCCGTCCTCGTCCCGGGAGTCGGTACCAGCAGACTCCTCCACCGCCGCTTTCCACCGGGCCTCCCATGCGGGCAGGTCTGCACCGCACGCTCCCGCATAGGCCAGGACGACCGGCAGCGTCGGCAATCGTTCGCCGGCCGCCGCCTGGGAGAGCGTGGTCACTGAGTAGCCCGCCCGCTGGGCCAGCGACCGGTAGGTGATCCCGCCCGCTTCTGCTCTCAGTTTGCGTAACTCGAACGCGAATTGCTGCACCGGCCCCTCCGCCGCATCCACCGGCACCTCACGACGCCCCGCCATACCTGCACCCCGTTCATTGTTCGGTCGCCAGAACGGTACTGCCGAACAATGCTCCAGCCCGTGAAGTCGTGATCAGCGCACCCGACCTGGGCCTGCCTGATCGAAGAGGACTCTGCTCACCCATGAAATTCCCACTCCTCGGCACCGCTTCACCAAAGCAGTCATCGTCTGTTATCTCGCGATTGCCTACCGTCTTCTCGGCGGCCCGGTCGTCACGGTTGGGCTGGCTCGACGCACTACGTGGTATCGCCGCCCTCGTCGTGGTGTTCGACCACTCGTCGTACACCTTCATGGCGGACTTCCGGCGGGAGTTGATGCCGTACTTCAACACCAGTCGCTACGGCATCATGGTGTTCTTCCTGGTGAGCGGCTACATCATCCCCAGCTCGCTGGAGCGCCAGGGCTGTGTCCGGACGTTCTGGATCGGACGGATCTTCCGTGTGTACCCGCTGTGGGCGGCTGTCGTGACCGTGCTCTTGGCCTGCAACGCCTTGGGCATCGCGGAGATACGTGACCTTGGTCCGCAGAGCGCCGTCACTGCGGCTGTCGCCCACGTCACCATGCTCCAGGAGCTGTTGGGGACGCCCGGTCTCCTGCTTGTCCTGTGGACGCTCTCCTACGAGATGTCTTTCTACCTGTTGGTCGTCGCTCTCTTCTCGGTCCGCTGCCACCGGCGGTCCGCGGCGGTCGCGGTCATCCTTGCCGTGCTCGCCGCCGGGAGCGTGGCGGCAGGGGTGGTGCTGCCGCCCTCCTCTTTGTCCGGCCTCATCGGCACCGGCCCGGTGATCGCAATCGCCTCGATCGCCATGGGGGTCGCCTTGTGCTGTGCGAGTGCCAGCTCAGCCGTGCTCCGGGGGTTCGGGGGCGTGCTGGGCGGGATGCTGGCGCTCGTACTTGTCCTGTTCAACGGTACTGTCCCTTTGTGGGAGGGCCTGGTGATTCTCGCCGTGATGTTCCTCGGCACCGCTGTCTACCGTGCCGAGAACGGTCAATGCACCTGGCGTTACACGACAGGCACCGCCGTCGCCGTGGCCGTCTGCGCTGTAGGCAGCGCGTACCGGTGGGGCGACGGTGACCACTTCACGAGACGCGGCTGGATCACCGCATTCCTGCTGGCTGTGCTTACCTTCGGTGTTGGACATGCGTTGCGTAGCCGGTACGCGCCGCGCTTCCTGACCGGACTGGGAACGATCAGCTATTCGATGTATCTGGTGCATCCACTGCTGCTGACGGTCATCGACAGCACGGCCGGCCGACGTCGGCAGGACAGTCTCGTGCTCGAAATGGCGTTCTTCGCCGTACTGCTGCCCCTGTGCTTGCTGACCTACCGTTATATCGAAGCTCCGAGCCAGACCTGGGGTCGCAGCTTGAGACACCGTCGGCTGGCAGGCTGAAGCTCGCCTCACGCAGCAGGTCCCGACCGTGTCCGCACTCACCCCGGTGCCCCTGACCGGTGAGCCCGGCCGCAACACCGTGACTCTCTGCGAGCGCCATTCCGGCAGGCAGCGGCAACAAATACGGGTGGTCACGGTGGGGCGTGGGCTGCCGGGAGCGGATGAAGGTGATCATGATCCTTATGAGTGAGAGCCTGGTTTGTTTGCGAGCCGTCACTGATGAGGTCCTGGCGGCTGCCGCCACCACCGGCCATCACGTCGAGAACAGCCTTGTCTGCCTACCGGAAACGGAGCGCACCCAACGGCCTTCTCAGGGCCAGTGTCCGGCCAGCAAGAGCCGCCCCGCTCCCCGCGGACCCAGCAGCCCTGCTACTCCCGCAGGAGCAGCAGAGTCGCCGCTGCCAGATCGGCGGCCTCACACAGTGAACTCCCGTATCACCGTGTTCCGGAACACCGCCCGGCCGTCGATGGTGAACAGCGCGAGCCGGTTGTCGATGAGGTACGGGAATGCCTCCGACGTGTGCACGTACCGGCCGTCGTCCACGAACATCTCCACCGACGTGCGGTCCACCAGAATGCGCAGCCGCACCCGCCGCGCCGACGGATCGAGCGGGCTCTTGCTCTCCTGCCAGCGTCCCGAGGCATCCGGGTTGACGGTGGTCCGCCGGTTGAGGAAGGCGTAGTCGCGGTACACCCCCGCGTCGACGTGACGGGTACCGTCGTTCGAGCGGCGCAACTGGAGACCTGCGCCGGTGAGCTGGTCCCAGGTGATCTCGCAGCTCACCTCGTAGGCGGTACCGCGGTAGTCCAGTACCCGCGTGCCCTCGACCTCCAGGTCGCCCAGTCGCACCGTGCGCGAGACGTACCGGTCCAGGGCGGCGATCGGGCGGGAGGCGAGGTGGTAGGTGCCGGTGGCGGCGCGCTTGAGGGTCACCTCTCGGACGATGGAATCGGTCCCGTTGAACCCGTCGGTGTCGATGGTGGGCGTGGTGTTGGCGTAGTCCCAGTTGTTCAGCCAGCCGATGGCGTGGCGGGTGCGCTCGTCGAGGGAGCCGTCGGCGTTCCTCTTCTCGAAGGTGACGGCGCCGTACCAGTCCCAGCCGTAATCGAGCCACTGCGGGTCCGAGGTGTCGGGAGCGAAGGAGCTGCCGTCGAAGGCGCCGGTCCAGTAGGCGTAGGTGTTGGGCAACCCGGCGCCTTTGGCGTTGGCGCTCACCCCGAGGACCCATTTCACCGTGCCGTCCTCGGCGGTGATCCGGAACAGGTCGGGGCACTCCAGCACGCCGATGCCGTCCTTGATGAAGCCGTCGGCGTATGTCCACCTCTTCAGGTCGGCCGAGTGGTAGAAGCCCACCTTGTTGTTCTCGGCGAGCGCCATCACCCAGCGGCCGCGCTCCTCGTCGCGGATCACCTTCGGGTCGCGGAAGTCGCGGGCGCCGGGGTTGGGCAGGACCGGGGCGGTGCCGTGAGGGCGGAAGGTGCGGCCGCCGTCGGTGGAGTGGTACAGGTACTGGGCCTGCGCACCGCCCGCCGGTTCCATGGTCGCGAGCACGATCACGGCGCCGGCGCCGAAGCCCGCCGTGTTGCGCGTGTCCACGACTGCCGAGCCCGACCAGACGTCCCCGTTGGGCGTGGTGTCCTTCGGGACGGCGATTCCGCGGTCGGTGAAGCGGACCAGGTCGGTGCTGGTGACCAGGCGCCAGGCGGTGCCCGCCGTGGTGCCGCCGGCGAAGTAGTCCGGGTTGTAGAGGTAGTAGTAGTGGTACTCGCCGTCGATCCAGATCGGGCGCTGCGGGTCGTTCTTCCACTGGTCGGGGACGGTGAAGTGGTAGGCCGCCCGGTAGCGGGCGCAGGCCGGGGCGGCGGCGCGGGGTCTCGCCGCGGCGGGGCCCGCCGTCGGCAGGAGTGCGGCGCCGGCGCTCGCGGCGGATCCGGCGAAGAGTGCTCGTCTGGACGGTCCACGCATCACACATCGTTCCTCTCGTTCGATCGGGCCCCGGGAATCGGTGGCTCGGAACGGCGGCTCATGTGGAACCAGGACTGTAGACCTAACTCGTTAAAGGTCAAGGGGTTCCCGGACCTTGACAGGCATGCGACGCGCTTCCCATCATCGGTGGCATCAGCTCTCGACTAACACGAGTTAGGCCCGTTTCGATGACCGACTCGCACACCCGCCGCAGCCTGCTGCGGTACGGCGCCTACGGTGCGGCGGCCGCCGCGCTGGCCGGCACGGCCGCCTCCTGGGACCGGCTCACCGCGGCCGACATCCCCGGGCGCGACGACGGTTCCCTCGTCGTGGCCACCCTGGGCCCCGCCTACGGCCCGGCCGCCGTGCGCGCCCTCACGGAGGGCTTCGCCGAGCAGTACCCCGACATCAAGCTCCGTATCAACGCGGTGCAGGCCGTCGACTGGTCGGACTTCTTCGCCAAGATCCTCACCCAGATCGCGGCGGGCATGGCCCCTGACCTGGTCTACGTCGCGACGGAGGGCGTGCAGCTGTTCGCACGGCAGCTCGGGGCGCCCCTGGACCACTGGGTTCGGCGGGACGCCGACGAGCTGCGGGAGTACTTCGCCGACGTCCACCCCTCACTGGTGGAGTCGATGATGTACGAAGGCAGCCTGTACCAGCTGCCCGTGGAGTTCAACGCGGCCGACATGTATCTCAACCGGCAGGTGCTGCGACGGGCCGGCGCCGACCGTCCACCGGCCGACTGGACCCGGGACGACTTCACCGCGCTGCTGCGCCGGATGAAGAAGTCGAGCGGCTCCCACTTCACGCCGTACTTCTGGACCAACCGGCTGTGGGGCGGGGTGGTGCCCTGGCTCTTCGCCAACGGCACCAATCTGCTGGCCGAGTCCAAGGCGCCCGGCGGAGACTGGCTGTGGGACGCCTTCTACCCTGCGGAACAGCGCCGGGGGCGTGGCGGCGGCTTCCGCTGGACCACGCCGCAGGCGACCGGCGCCCGCTTCGAGGAGACGTACGAGTATCTGGCCTCCCTCATCGAAGAGGGCCTGTGCACCCGTCCCGAGGGCGGCAACGGGCAGAACCTGGTCGGCGTGTTCTCCACGGGTCGGGTCGGAGTGACGCCCGCGGGCGGCTTCTGGGCCGGCGGCCTGCACCAGGCGGGGATGCCCGCCGACGGCTACGACGCGCAGTACTTCCCGCGCTGGCGTACCCAACGCCACCAGTTCGGAGCGGCGGGCTACGCGCTGCTGCGCACCTCCGAACGGCAGGAGGAGGCGTGGCAGTTCATCAAGTACGCCGCCCGCAAGGACACCCTGACCCGGCTGTTCACCACCAACCAGACCACGCCGGCGCGCCGGTCGATGCTGACAGCCGACCGCTACCGGGAGACCGGCCCCGACCACTGGCGGGTCTTCTACGACACGCTCGACCGGTTCCCCGACACGGGACCCATCCCGGCACCGGCCCAGGTCGCCGAGGTCGAGCAGGTGCTGCTGAAGCACACCGGCACCGCCCTGTCGTCCCCGCGCGCGGTTCGTCCGGCGCTGCGCCGGCTTCAGGACGATCTGGAGAAGGCCATGGAGCGTGACGTATGACGAACATCCAGACCCCGCCGGTCCCGTCGCAGCCGGCGCCCCGGCCGCCCGCGGCCGTGCTCCGTCCTGCCGCGCGGGAGCGCGGCACGAGGCTGCTGGCCGCGCTGTTTTTGGCGCCGACGATCGTGGGCATCGTCGTCTTCACGGTCGTTCCGATCGTCGGCTCGGTGGTGCTGAGCCTCTTCCACTGGAACGTGATCGACGATCCGACCTTCGCCGGGGCGGCCAACTACGGCGAGGTCTTCGGCGACTCGACCGTACTGGTCTCCTTCCGTAACACGCTGCTCTTCATGGTGCTGGCGGTCGCGCTGCAACTGCTGATCGCGCTGGTCCTGGCGATCGCGGTGAACGGGCGGATGCCGGTGTGGCTGCGATCGGTGTTCCGGTCGGCCTTCTTCTTCCCGCTGGTGCTGTCCGCGGCGTCCATCTCCGTGGTGATGAAATACCTGTTCAATCAGGACTTCGGGCTGGTGAACTGGTTGCTCGGCCTGGTCGGGATCACTCCGGTGCCCTGGCTGACCTCGGAGAACGGGGCGATGGCCACGGTGATACTGGTCTATGTCTGGCAGCAGTTCGGCTTCTCGTTCCTGCTGTTCGTGGGCGGACTCAACACCATCCCGAAAGAGGTCCACGAGGCCGCTGCCCTGGACGGTGCCACCGGGCCCCGCAAGCACCTGCACGTCACCCTGCCGCTGCTGTCGCCGACGCTGCTGGTGGCGTCCGTGGTCGGCATCATCAACGCGCTCCAGGTCTTCGAGCAGCCGTACGTGCTGACCAACGGCGGTCCCGGCGACTCCACCCGCACCGTCGTGATGGTCATCTACGAGAGCGCCTTCGAGCAGTTGCGCTTCGGTACCGCGTCCGCGGTGGGCGTGCTGCTGTTCGTGCTGATCATGGCGGTGACCGCCCTCCAGTTCCGGCTCAGCCGGCGTTTCGTCCACTACCAGTGAGCCGGGTGAGTCCCTTGAGCAACACGACCCTGACCACCGGCCGGGTGCGTCACTCCCTCGCGCCGTGGGCGCGGATCGCCGCGCTGGCCGTCTGCGCCCTGCTGACCCTCGGTCCGGTCATCTGGACTGTCTGCACCTCGCTGCGCACTCCCGCCGAGTCGTTCGACCTGCCGCCGGAGATCATTCCCTCGGAGCCGACCGTCGAGGCATACCGCGGGGTTTTCACGCAGATCGACGTCTGGCTGCTCGCCCTGAACTCGACGCTGGTGACGGCGCTGATCGCGGTCGGTCAGATGATCACCGCTGGGCTCGCCGGCTACGCGTTCGCCCGCATGGAGTTCCGGTTCAAGAAGCCGCTGTTCGCCCTGGTCCTGGCCACCATGATGGTGCCGTTGCAGGTCACCATCGTGCCGGTGTTCCTGGTGCTGAAGTCGATGGGGCTGACCGACACCCTGCTCGGCCTGATCGTCCCGGTGTTCCCGACCGCGTTCGGCACCTTCCTGATGCGCCAGTACTTCCTGGGCATGCCGAAGGACCTGGGTGAGGCGGCCATGCTCGACGGGGCGGGCCCGTGGCGCGTGTTCCGTTCGGTGTACGCCCCGCTCGCCGCGCCCGGTCTCGCGATCGTCGGCGTACTGGCCTTCAACTACCACTGGAACGAGTTCTTCCGCCCGCTGATCCTGGAGACCTCCGGCCAGAACTACACCCTGCCACTGGGGCTGGTCTCCCTCCAGGGCAACCTCGGCACCGGGTCCGTCTCGGTGGTGCTCGCCGGTGTGGTGCTCTCCATGCTCCCCGCCGTCGCCGTGTTCGTCGTGGGACAACGCCCTCTTCGTGAGGGCATCACCTCCGCAGGAGTCAACCGTTGAGCCGCGACAGCAACGCGCCACGCTTCCGGGTCCGCCCGCCCGCCAACTGGATCAACGACCCGAACGGTCCGTTCCGCTGGCGTGACCGCTACCACCTCTTCTACCAGCACAACCCGGACGCACCGGTGCACACCAACGTCCACTGGGGTCATGCCTCCAGCCCCGACCTGGCCCGCTGGCAGCACCATCCGATCGCGCTCACCCCGACGCCCGGCGGGCCCGACGAGGCAGGCTGCTGGTCCGGCTGCGTGGTCGACGACGACGGAGTACCGACAGCGGTCTACACGGGCATCGACCACCATCACACCGGCGTCGGCACCGTGTGCCTGGCCCGCGCGGCCGACCCGGACGACCCGGCGCTGACCGAGTGGAAGCCGCTGTCCCTGCCCGTGGTGCCGGGCCCGCCGGACGCCCTGGACGTGGTGATGTTCCGCGACCCGTTCGTCTTCCGGCACGCCGGCCGCCGCTGGGCCCTGGTCGGCGCGGGCCACGCCGACGGCACGCCCTCGGTCCTGCTGTACGACTGCGACGACCTGACGGACTGGCGATTCGCGGGTGTGCTCCTGGACGGTGACGACCCGGTGGCGGTGGACGCGTTCGGCGACAAGGCCGTCGGCTGGGAGTGCCCACAGCTTCTGGTGACTCCCGGAGGGCACTGGGTGCTGCTGGTGTCACTGTGGAACGGGGACCCGAGTGCGACGGGTTACCTGACGGGACGTCTGGAACCGTCAGCAGAAGCCGGGTTGCGGTTCACTCCGCGCACCGGCGGCCCTCTCGACCACGGCCGTGACTTCTACGCGCCCGCCGTCCTGCAGGAGCCCGAGAGGGCGCTGATGTGGGGCTGGTCCTGGGAGTCCCGCGGACCCGGCGAGGCCGAGCGGGCCGGCTGGGCCGGCGTGCTCACCGCGCCGCGTGTCGTCGACGTCCACGCCGACGGCACCCTGCGGGTCCTGCCGGCGCCGGAGCTGGAGACGCTGCGGGCGCCGGAGCCGTTCGTCACCCGAGCGGGCACGGGCACGCGGCTCCCCGAGGCGTACGACCTGACAGTCACCGCCCGCACGGTCACAACGGTCGGCCTGGGGGAGGGGCTGATGCTCCGGATCGACCCCACCTCGGGCACCCTGGCCGTACACCGCGCCGGGCGGCCCGCGCCGGTGGAGGTCCGAGTGGCGCGCGGTGCGGAACTGAACGTCCGTGTCCTCGTAGACGGTTCGCTCTACGAGGTGTTCGTCGACGACCGGGCCACGGTGACCGAGCGGGTCTACCGACGCCCCGGCGACGCGCCCCAACTGACCGTCACGGGCGCCGATTCGGCCGTCACGGCGTGGGAGCTGGTCGGACCGACCTTGAACTGAGCATCGGGCCCGTCATCCCGTCCGCCCTCACGTCACCTGTCCTGACGTCGCTGGGCAGCGCCTGCGGCCGATGAGCGCGCCCTGTCGGTCCTCCCGGCGGTGCACGGAACGACACCGCCGCACCGGCCCTGCGGTGGCCCCTGCTTCGTCACACAGCTGGGGCCGGACCCACCGACGAACGAGTCACCAATGGGCAGGCCAGGCGGCGGGCCGTAGCCGGCGGGGTACGGCCGGTGCCGATGGCGTCGAGCAGGACGCGGACGGCGGACTCACCCATCTCCCGGTGCGGCAGCGCGACCGTCGTGAGGGACGGTGTGAGGAAGGCGGCCATGTGCTCCTGGTTGTCATAGCCGACCACCGACAGTTCGGCGGGGACGGCGACGCCGAGCCGGGTCACGGCGTGCAGAACGCCCGCTGCGACCCGGTCGTTGTAGCAGAAGACGGCAGTGGGACGGCGAGCCGGGTCCGCGCCGTCGAACAGCCGCATGGCGCCGTCGTAGCCACCGGCGATCTCTCCACCGGTGCGTACCACCCACTCCTTGGGGACGGTGATCCCCTTGGCGCGCAACGCGTCACGGAAGCCGCGCAGCCGCTCCACGGACGCGATGTCGTCGAGTCCGCCTATGTGGGCGATCCTGCGGTGCCCGTGGTCGAGCAGCAGCCGGGCCGCCGTACGGCCGCCGGCCCGCTCGGCGGGGACGACGGCGGGCAGGGAGTCGTCCTCGGGCAGGCAGTTGGCAAGGACGGAGTGGGTACGGTGCAGCCCCTCGGGGACGCGGACGCGGCGTAACGACATGGCGGCGTAGATGATGCCGTCCACCCGCCGGTCGAGGAGTTCGGCGACGGCCGCGTCCTCCTTGGCGGGGTCCCCGCCGGAGTCGATGGTGAGCACGAGGTGTTCGCTCGCCCAGGCCGTCTCCATCGCCCCGCGCAGCAGCTGCCCCGCGAAGGGGGAGGACGCGATCTCGTCGGTGACCAGCCCGATCACGGCCGTACGGCGGCGGCGCAGGCCGCGGGCGACGGGATCGGGCCGGTAGCCGAGCTGGGCGGCGGCCAGCCGGATACGTTCCTGGGTGGCGGGGGAGAGGTTGCCCTCGGCGCGGCCGTTGAAGACGAAGGAGACGGCGGTGTGTGACACGCCCGCGAGCCGGGCGACGTCCCGTGAGGTGGGACGCCCCGTTCCCGTCGTGTGTCTGCCTTCTGCGCTCGTCATGGCATCGCTTCCCCGCCCGTACGGATGATCGCTGCTCAGCCTAACTGGACAGGGGCAATGGCGGCCGTCGGCGCCTGGCCCCGATCTGCTCCAGCGCGTGCGCGGCCAGGCATGCCGGTCGACACCCGCAGGGCGCTCCGAGACCTCCGCCGAGGGTGCAGTCCCGCCGCCGGGCGAGATTCCTTCCACCGCGGCCACCGCTCGGTCCTGGTCCGCGGGGATTCCACGACCTACGCGGACGTCCTCCCCGGCGTCTCGGACGTGCTGCCGTACAGGTGGCCGACGCCGGACCGGCCTCCGTAGGCACCGCGGCCAACTCCCCTCCATGCAACCCCCGTTGTCCGAACAGTCCCTTCCGTGTTCCACTGAATCTTTCTGGCACATCGGTCACGGGTCACCCGCTCCCGGGCGGGCAGGCACTGCATGGGGGAACCGTGTGTGAAGAACTGGGCTTCGAGAGACTGGTCGGCGAGGAGGGCTTCTTCGCCCGGCTGTTCGGGCGGGCGCCGTCGGGGGCCGGCCGGGATCTGCTGTACGGCCCCGACCCGCCCGTCGTGCTGCTCACCGGCGGCCCGGGCATGGGCAAGGGCCGGCTGCTGCGGGCCGTGCGGGACCGTTTCGCCGCCAAGGTGCCGGTGATCCACCTGGACTGTGCCTCCCCGGTGTACGCGGACCGCGCGGACCCGGAGCCCGGCGCCCGCTCGGCCGCCACCGAGGCCCTGGTCGAGGTCGCCCATCGGCTGCGTACCTGGCAGGGCACGGGCGGCTCGTTCGCCTTCCCGCGGCTCTTCGCCGGCCTCGCCATGACCGCCACCGCCGCCGGGGACGGTACGCCCGAGGACGTGGCCACGGAGGCCGAGCGGTACGAGGAGCTCGCCCAGCGGCCACGGCTGCGCGGCCTGGGCGCCGGCGACTTCTGGCGGGGGGTGCTGCACGGCACCACCCGCAACCTGCTGACCACCCTCTCCGGCCAGGTGTTCGACCCGTACTCGGCGGCCGTCAGCAACGCCCTGCTGGACGCCCTCTTCGAGCGCGCGGCCCCCCGGGGCAAGGCGGAACTGCAACGGCTCTACGGCGCCTATCCCGGCGCGGCCGGCCAGCCCAGGATCGGACTGCGTATCCTCGCCGCCGACTTCCGGGCCGGCGGCGAGGCACGCGAGGTCGCGGAAGGGTTCCTCTTCCGGGCCCTGCGCGAGGACCTCGAGGCGGCTTACGCCTCACCCGTCGGCTGGCTGCGCCGGGTCGGCCGCCCGGGCCTGCTGCTGGACCACGCGGAGTCGCCGCTGGGCGAGCAGCTGCTGCGCGCCGTACTCACCGACCGCCGGGGCGGGCAGCGCGACCGCGTCGTCATCGTCGGCACGGCACGCCGCGCGGACGGCGGCGCCTTCCTGCACGGCGGCCTGCCGCCCGAGGAGGCGACACCCCCGGCGGAGTACCGCCCCGCCGACGGCTCCCCGCCGGCCTGGTCCCGCCGTACGGACGAAGGCGCCGACCGGGCACCGCTCGCCGACGGCGTGCTCCTGCTGCGGATGCCCCTGCTCACCGGCGACCAGCTCCGCCGGGAGACCGTGCGAAGACAGCAGCACGCCGAGCCCGAGGGCGGCACCGACCGCCGCCGGATCGACGCCGCCGTGGCCCGGCTGAGCGGGGGCCGGCCCCACACGGTGATCCGCCTCGCCGCAGCGGCAGCCGCCTTCCGCATGCCGGCCGACGCCAACGACCGGGACATCCTGGAGGCCCCCTTACGGCTTCCTGGCGACAACGCCCCCGAACGTCCCGTCACAGACGTGCTGTTACGGGAACTGATCCTCGACCAGCTCCCCGTACGCCTGCCGACCGAGCACCACGCGCACTGGCTCGACCTCCTCACCCATCTGTCGGTGGCCCACGACACGGAGTGCGCGGACGTACTGCTCCGCCACCACCAGTCGGGCCACCTCCACCACCTGACCGCCCATCATGTGACCCGGCTCCTCACCGACACCGGCTGGCCCGTCTGCGAACGCCACTTCATCGGCGACTTCGGCCTCCGCCAGCTCCTCGTGCACCGGCTCTACGGCCTCCGCCCCGAGGGCGCCGCCTGGTACGCCGACCACCACCTGCTCCGCGACCACTACGCGCGGCGCGAGGCAGGGGGAGAGGCTCCTTCGGGCGGCGCCTTCCGCTCCCCGACCGCGCACCGGATGAACCACCACCTGGTGTCCGGCGGCGCCGACGACGTCGTCACCCACCTCGCTGCCACCCTCCCCGGCCGCCCCCTGGAGTGGTGCGCCGAACTGCTGGAGATCGCGCAGGCGCCCTATCCGGGCGGGGCGGACGCCCGGCGGGAGCGCGCCCAGGGCCTGGTGGCGGCGGAGGGCACGCCGTTGCGCCGCACCGTCGACCAGCTACTGCACGCGGTGTGGCTGTGCGAGGAGCGGACCAGACCGACCGGCAAGGAGACGGCCCGCACGCTGGCCAAGCTGCTCGACCTGCTCTCGATCATGGACTTCGACGGCGCGGGCCGGCTCAGCAGGACGGCGGCGGACTGGAGCACCCTGGCGGAGAACGAGCAACCCCTGCTGCGCTGCACCTGCACCGAACAGCTCCGGCGAAGGAGATAACGGGCATGCCGAGATGGAAGAAAATCCTGTACTCGCTGCTGGTCGTGGTGGTGCTCGTCGCGGGCGTCGCCCTCACCACCTCCCTCATCCGCAAGCCCGACACCTGCGCCGACGGCGTCGAACGGATCGACGGCGAGTGCGTCGGCGTCAACGGCGAGGGCTACGACTTCGGCACCCCGGAGATCGCCGACGTGGCCCGGGCCGTCGCCCGGGAGAACCAGAGGATCGAGAAGCAGCCGCACGTCACGGTGGCGATGATGCTGCCGCTCCAGTCGGACCGGGAGGCCCTGCGCCGCCAGATGCGCAGTGACCTGCAGGGCGCGTACCTCGGGCAGCGCCAGGCCAACGCGGGCGAGGGCGAACCCCCGAAGATCCGGCTCGTCCTGGCCAACCCCGGGCGGAACTACGGCCACCAGTCGAAGGTCGTGGACACCTTGCTGCGGATGGCCGCATCCCCCGAGGACCGGCTGCGCGCGGTCACCGGCTTCAACCTGAGCCTCGCCGACACGGAAGCGGCCGTTCGGCGCCTCACGGAGAACAGGATCCCGGTGCTGGCCGCCCGCATCAGCGGGGACAGGATCGCGAACGAGGACCGGGCGGACGGCCTGGCCAAGCTGCGCTTCCCGGGCCTCGCCCGCATTCTCCCCACCAACAACGACGCCGCCCAGGCCCTGGCGGACTACAACGGCGACCGGGGCCGGCGGAATCTCAAGACGGTCCTCGTCTACGACAAACGCCCCGACGGCTACAGCGAGTCGCTGGCGAGGGCGTTCAGCCGGATCGAGGAGAAGGGCCCGGCCGGACCCGCCGCGATGTCCTTCGAGTCCCCGTCCATCGACGAGGCGGGCTCCACCGGCAACCAGTTCACGCAGACCGCCAACAACATCTGCGACTCCGAGGCCGACACGGTGTACTTCGCCGGCCGCACACTCCACCTGCGCATCTTCGCCCTCAAGCTCGCCCAGGTCGGCTGCAAGGGCCGCCACTACACCATCATCAGCGGCTCCGACGCGGCCTCCCTGCGCGAGGACATGAGGGAGAACGACTGGGAGCGGCTGCGCGGCGACGGCGGCCGGGCGAAGGTGACGGTCCAGTACGCGGCCCCCGCCCACCCTGACGCCTGGACCACACAACTGACGGCCTGGACGAAGACGTGGTCGGCCACTCACCGTGGCGCACCGAAGCCCCAGGACCTCCCGCAGTACCTCACCGAACCGAAGGCGGCCCTGGACACCCTGCGCGGCCAGATCACGCAGACCCGGCGCGAGGGAATCGAACTCGGCTCCGCCCCGAACCTCGACGATTCCCGCACGATGCTCGTCTACGACGGCCTCATCACCATCGGCAAGGCCCTCCACCAGGCCCAGGAGGGTGCCCCCGAGACGACGGTCCCCACCCGCGAGGACGTGGGCCGCCAGTGGTCCCTCCTCCACTCCCGCCACCGTGTCCAGGGCACCAGCGGCCTCATCTGCCTCACGACAGGCGGCAACGCCTACGACAAGCCGGCCGCGATCGTCGAACTCGACCCGGGCCGCAAGGGCGAGGGCAGGCTGAAGTTCGTGGGCCTGGGCTGGCCGACGGGCAAGGAGCAGCCGAAGAACTGCGTGATCCCCAGCGAGACGCTCTGACCTCACCCGCTGAGAGCTTCTCGACTGGTGGAAGCCGTGGGCGGGAATGCCGTCGGTCTGCTGCGCCTGGGTATGAAGGCGATCGCAAGGAGCACAGTCGCAGTGACCATGAGGGCCAGGGGCGCGATGACTTTCAGGAGGGTCAGCATCAGGCCGGCAGAGGCCGCTTTGTCGCCGAGATCGTGTGCACTCGCGGAAGTGATCGTGACGGTGAGGGCGGACACCGGCAGCAGAGGCGCCGGCTTGTCGCGGACCGTGGTGGTGGCGACGACTTTCCTGCTCACTGTCTGGTCGATGGCAATACCGGTCTGCTGGTCGATGTAGGCGACGAGCGTCGATCGGCCCTGGTAGGCGAGCGGCACGAGGTCCGGCAGCGCGGACAATGCCGCAGGCGTCAAAGAGGCGCGGGTCTCGGGGGCGAGTGCGGGTAGCATGCCGACGACGACGTCCTTCGGCAGGACGGACGGCAGCGGTTCGAGCACGGCGGGGTCCTTGACCGGCGCCGCTGCTGTGATCTTGTAGACGTTCACCGCGCGGCCTTCGCGCTTGGCCGTTCCGGTGTAGCGCACCGGCACTATCGAGCGGGTCGTGGAGTCGTAGTAGGTGTAGGAGTCGTCCTGCGCGGCATCCGGCGGAAACGCCGAGCTCAGGGCGCCCAGGGAGGGTTCCACACGTGCCGAGGCGGGTGGTGCTGTCCCCTGCCTGCTTCGTCTGTCGAGGGCGTACGTTGTGGAACTGGGCAGGCTCTGCTTGCCCAGGCGGATCGTCATGGTGTCTTTGAGGACGGCGGTGTCGCCGTGGACCGAGGTGACCTGCACGCGGCGGTCGGCCGTGACGGGGACATCGGACCTGAGGGCATGGGCGGTGTCCCCGGACTGCAGTGCTTTGCTGTCGAGCACCGCGGCCGTGCCTGCGTAATGCACTGTCTGGTCGGTGTCTTCGGGAAGTTTCGTGGCGTTGGGGGCAATGACGAAGCGCGTGACCGCCGCGAGCGCGACCAGGATGACGGCTGCGGTGCTGAGCACGATCGATGAACGGCGAGCGGACACGATGTCCTCCCTGTCTGTGGTGTGTCACATGCTCTCGGCGCCGGCTCTGATCGCCTCGCGGATACGAGGGTAGGTGCCGCAGCGGCAGATGTTGCGGATGGTGTCCAGGTCGGCCTCGGTGATCGCACGGCCTTCTTCCTTCACGCGGCGGACCAGGGCGACGGCGGCCATGATCTGGCCGGGCTGGCAGTAGCCGCACTGGGCCACGTCCTGCGCCAGCCATGCCTCTTGCATCGGGTGCAGGTCGGCGCCCGCGGTGGCGGGCAGACCCTCGATGGTGGTGATCTCGTCGGAGGGCCGCAGCGCGCTCACGGGGATGGCGCACGGGTTGGCCGCCCGGCCGTTGAGGTGGCTGGTGCAGGCTTTGCAGACGTTGATGCCGCAGCCGTACTTCGGGCCGGTGACGCCCAGGATGTCGCGCAGCACCCACAGCAGCCGTTCGTCGTCGGCGGCTTCAACGGTGACCTGCTCGCCGTTGAGGCGGAACGTGTGTTCAGGCACGAGAGCTCCCAGCTCATGGGGCGGACGTCAGCGGACGTGGTCCAGGCCGTCGGTGGGCGACGCGGGGATGGGCGGGACGGTGGGTTTCGGGGTGAAGGAGAGGGTGGCGTGGTTGATGGGGAAGACCGTGGGCATGGCCTTGGTGGCGCGGCCGTACGCACAGGCGACCGCGGCCATGGAGGCCGCCACGCCGAGTTCTCCGGCGCCGCCGGGTTCGCCGCTGGTGTCCGGCATGACGATGATCTGCAGTTCGGGCGGTGTGTTCCACTGCCGGGTGTAGAAGTAGTTGTCCCAGCTGGCCTCCAGGAAGTGCCCGTCGCGCAGGTGCAGGCTGGAGGTCAGGGCCAGCGCGATGCCGTCCATGAGGCAGCCCATCATCTGCGCTTCGAGACCGCGCGGGTTGACGGTCAGGCCCACGTCCACGGCGATGACCGCTTTGGTGACACGGGGGCCGCCGACACCGTCGCGGATGGGGCGGTCGACCGTCTGCGGGCGGCAGTCGAGCTCCACCAGCACCGCGCTGACAGCGTGGTACTCGGAGTGGAAGGCGATGCCCTGTGCGACACCGGCAGGCAGGCTGCGGCCCCAGTCGCCGACATCGGCGACCTTGTCCAGCACCGCACGGGAGCGGTCCTCGCGCAGGAAGTCGTGCCGCAACCGGTAGGGGTCCTTGCCCATTCTGGCGGCAAGCTGGTCGATGAGCAGTTCCCGGGCGCAGGTGACGTCGGGGGAGTAGACGTTGCGCATGCTGCCGGTGTTGAAACCCTTGTCGGTCTCGCTCAGGAGCCGGCTGTTGGCACCGAAGTCGTAGGGCATCGACTGGGAGAGCTGGAAGAACGTCTGTGAGAATCCGATGTCGCCCACCGGAAGTCGCGCGGCCAGGGCTGTGAAGATCTCTCCCAGGCCGTGGCTGAGGTCGGTGGAGACGCTGGTGTGCCGTTGTGTGTAGCTGACGACGGTGTTGCCGAGGTAGGCGATGCGCGCGCGGGAGGTTGCCATGGGGTGGGTGCGGCCCTGACGGGCGTCGTCCGCACGGTGCCACATGAGTTTGACCGGTTTTCCGATCTTCTTCGATACCTCGGCTGCCTCCAGGGCGGCGTCGAAGAAGAGTTTGCGGCCGAAGGAGCCGCCCCCCTCGGTGACGTGGACGGTCACGGAACGCAACGGCAGACCGAGTTTGGCGGCGATGGCCTCTTTCGCGACGATCGGCGCTTTCAGGCTGGACCAGATCTCGGCGCGGTCGGGGCGCACGTCGGCTATGGCGCAGTTCGGTTCCAGCGCGCTGTTGCTGCGGAAGTGGAAAGTGAACCTGCCTTCCACGCTGGGTGTCAGCGGGGGCATTCCGAGGGGCAGTTCGGCCGAGTGCAGTTCCTCCCGTACGGACTCGTCGGACTTGCCTTCCGCGCTCCCCGGCCTCCAGGACACTCTCAGGGCCCGTACGGCCTCGATGCACTGCCCGAACGTGGCTGCCCGCACCGCCACCCCGGTCGATATCACGGCGACGTCGCTGACCCCTGGCATGGCGCGGATCGCCGGCAGATTGGACACCGATCCGACCTTGCCGTTGATCGTCGGCGGGCGGCACACCATGGTCGGCATGGCGTCGGGGACGTCCAGGTCCAGGGTGAACTTCTTGCCTCCGGTGACCGCGGCGAGGGCGTCGACGCGGCTGTGCGGATGCCCGATGACACGGAACTGGTCGCGGGCCTTGAGACGCACGGCCACCTGAGTGGTCCGCTCGCCGGCGGCGATGCGGGACAGGGATGCGATATCGGCTGTGCGGTTGCCGGGGCCGGTGACGACTCCCGCCGCGAGCGAGAGATCGGTGACCGGGGTGCCCCATCGGCCGGCCGCCGCCTGCAGGAGCCGATCGCGCGCGATGGCGGCCGCGACCCGGATCGGGGTGTAGGTGGAGAACGTCGTGTTCGATCCGCCGGTGAGCTGGTTGAACAGCAGCTCGGGTCGTGCGTCGGCGAGGGTGACGTGGACCCGTTCCAGGGGCACGCCGAGTTCCTCGGCGATCACCATGGCGCTCGACGTGGTGATGCCCTGTCCCACTTCGGCGCGCGGCAGCGCGAAGGACACGGTGCCGTCCTCGTTCACCTCGACCGTGATCAGTCCGGACGTCGGCAGGGCCGCGGCCGTCATCACGTCGTTGAGATCGATGAGTTCCGTGATCTCCGGTGAGGGGATGTCTGCCCGCGCAGGGGAGGCGGGCACGAGTTCGGCCGCGGCCATCAGCGTGGGTGCTGCCAGCACGTACCCGAGGAACCGGCGTCTGGCCAGAGGCGATGAGTCGCCTTCCGGCCGCTCCGGGTGATCGGCTCCTGTCACCGGCGGCCTCCCCTGTGGCTGTCGTCCAGCAGGCGGGAGGCCGCCCGGGGACGGGTGTCGGGCCCAGGATGGGCCCGTGTCGTCGCGTCAGTGCGCGGTGTCGGCATCGTTGCATCTCACGTTCACGGTCGGCGGGAGGTCACCTGGCGGGTGCGGGCGGCCGGGGCGGGTTGTGGAGAGCTCGTGCACCGGCGCGGGGACCTGCCGTCTCGGGGATGTCCCCGCGCCGAGGGCGTGCAAGGTGGCTCAGGAGGGACGGTTGGTGTCGGGGATCTCCAGGTGGATGCCGCGTCCTTCGGAGAGGAAGAGCAGGACGAACTTGCGGATGGCCTCCTCCACGGTCCACGCCGCCGCGGGGACCAGCGGCAGGGGAATGAGGCCCTCACGGAAGGCCACCAGCAGTGGCCAGGCGGCGCTGATCAGTGGCTGCCAGAAGGGCTCCCTGTCCAGTCCGATCAGGTCGCCGGTCCGGTCGCCGAGCGTGTATCTCCCGAAGGCGTTGATCAGGGGCCGGGTGAGGCCGGCGTCGAGCTCGGCGACGATGTCGAGGAGGACGTCGGTCAGTTCCTTGCCCTCGGGTGTCGCGGCGAGGACGGGGTCGAGGACCTGCCGGGACTGCGCCTCGGCCTGGGCCCAGGTGGCGGGGATGTACTCGTCCTGGACGCCCAGCATGTGGGCGGTGACCTGCCACACGTGCAGGAATCCCTCCGCCTCGGTGGAGCTCACCGGTACCCTCCAGTCCGTCAGCTTGCGCATGACGAACGTGGACAGGCTGTGCCAGGTGACCATGATGTCGGCCTGGCTGATGGGGATCGTCTGGCCGCCGTTGGTCTGGGACCAGCCCGGCGACTGGGGCAGCAGGTGCCGTACGGCGGCGTGCACCAGCCGGGTCTTCACGGCGGTCACGATCATTCCGCCCTGAGGCTGGTAGGCGTCCAGGTCCCCGACGTCGTAGCCGAGTTGGGCGGTCTTGGCGATGCGGTCCTTCATGTCCGCGCCGCCCTTGGAGTAGTAGACGGCACGCGCCTCGCGGGGGATGGCGGTGCTCATCAGGCCGCTGCCGAGCCCGTAGAGGGCGCCGGTGTAGATGCCCTTCTTCTTGGTGAACTGGGCCGCGGCCGTCAGTTTGTTCCGGTCCGCCCAGGAGGGCAGTTGGCGGGCGCGGTCCATGAAGTCGCGTAGATCGGCGGGCAGACCGGCCGGCAGCGGCTGGTCGTTGCGGGTCCATGTGCGCAGGGCTGCGTTGGCCCGGGGCACGTCGCCGCGTTCGATGACGGCGGCGAGTACCGGATCGGCCTGCTCGTCCCAGACCCACTCCGGGTCCAGGCCCGCGCCCGTGCCGGCCACCGAACCGCTCGGCGCCCACGTCCACAGGGAGCGTGCGCTCGCCGGCGACGCGGCGCCCAGTGCCCCGAGCGCGCCCATCGCTCCGCCCATGACCAACATCTTGCGCCTGCTGAGTTCGTCCATCGCTCGGAACTCCTCCTCGAGTCCTGCCGTGGCTCACCGTGGTGTGAGAGGGCTGTGCTGCGTCTTCCTGCGGGGGCGATCCCCCGGACGGTGCGTACGGGCGGCGAGGCGCCATCACCTGTGTGTGCTTGGCGCAGTCGTCCCCGGGGCGTGCGGATCGCGACGTCTCCTGGGGAGTTGGAGCCTGTGCGGTCTTGTCGTCGACAGTGCTTCCTGCGCGTGGACCGGGCGCTTGTTGGGGCAGGTGGCGTTGTGGCCGCCGGTGCGGGAGCGTTGCGCTCACGCGGGTGCCGGCGCCGGTCAGTGGGGGCGGTTGGTCTCGGGGATCTCGATGTGCGTTCCCTGTCCCTTGGTGAGGTAAAAAAGGATGTACTGGCGGATCGCCTCGTCGATCGTCCAGGCCAGCGGCGGCACCATCGGCAGCGGGATCAGCTTCTCGCGGAAGGCGACCAGCTTCGGCCAGGCGGTCGCGATCGTCTTCTCCCAGAACGGCTCGCGTGGGATGTTGTCCCAGTCGGCGACCTGGTCCCCGACGAGGTAGCGGGCGAGCGCGTTGACGAGGGGGCGGTCGATGCCGCCGGGGCTGGTCTGCTCGGCGAGCTGGCGCAGCAGGATGTCGGTCAGTTCGATGCCCTCGCGCGTGGAGGCGAGGATGGGGTCGAGTACCTGATCGGACTGCTTGTCGGCCTCGGTCCAGGTGGCGGGTATGTACTCGTCCCGGATGCCGAGCATGTGGGCGGTGACCTGCCACACGTGCAGATAGGCCACCGATTCGGCCGGCGTGATGGGGACCTTCCACTCGAGCATCTTGCGCATGGCGTAGGTGGGCAGGCTGTGCCAGGTGACCAGCATGTCCGCCTGGCTGATGGGGATCGTCTGGCCGCCGCTGGTCTGGGACCAGGCCGGTGACTGCGGCAGCAGGTGGCGCACGGCGGCATGCACCAGGCGGGTCTTGACGGCTTGCACGATCACGTCACCATCGGGCCGGAAGGCGTTGAGGTCCCCGACCGCGAAGCCCAGCATGCTCGTCTTGGCGACACGGTCCTCCATGTCGGCGCCGCCCTTGGAGTAGTAGACCGAGCGCGCCTCACGGGGGATGGCGGTGCTGAGCATGCCGCCTCCCACTCCGTTGAGCAGGTTGAGGTAGAGGCCCCTGGACTCGTTGAACTTGGCCGCGGTCTCCAGTTTGTTCCGGTCCGCCCAGGAGGGCAGTCGGCGGGCGCTGTCCATGAAGGCGCGCAGGTCCGCGGGCAGAGCGGTCGGCAGCGGCTGGTCGTTGCGGGTCCACGTGCGCAGCGCCTCGTTGACCCTGGGCACGTCGCCGCGGTCGATCACGGCGGCGACCAGCTGGTCGGCCTGCTCGTCCCAGACCCACTCCGGGTCCAGGCCCGCGCCCGTGCCGGCCACCGAACCGCCCGGCGCCCACGTCCAGAGCGACCGCGCGCTCGCCGGTGACGCGGCGCTCAGCGCCCCGAACGCTCCCAGGGCCCCGCTCGTGAACAACATCCTGCGCCTGCTGAGTCCGTCCATCGCTTCGAACTCCTCCTTGAGTTCTGTGGCACCACGGTCTGGGTTGGTACGATGAAACGCATTGTGCTTCCGTGTTTCATCAGAGGAGCACATGTGCGCCGTGAGCGCCAGAGGCTTCACCGAATCAGGGAGGCACATGTGGAACCCGTCCTGTCGGCTCTCGGACCACCGTCCGACGTTCCGTCCGTGCTGGAGATCGCCTTCACCGAGGCCGTCGAGGGCTCCGGGCAGGACGATCAGGTGTCGGCGCGTCTCCTTGACGCCGCCTATGAGCAGTTCTGCCGCATGGGCATCAAACGCTCGACCATGACGGACGTGGCACGCCTCGCCGGTGTCTCCCGAATCACCGTCTACCGTCGTTTCGCCACCAAGGACCAACTCGTCGAGCACGTGGTACGGCGGGAGTTCCGGCGGTACTTCGACCGGTTCATCGTGGACATCCGCGATGCCCCGACTGTCGCCGACCGGGTCGTCCTGGGGTTCGTGAGCTCGCTTCGCGCCATCCGCCACAACCGTCTCATCGGCGGTCTGCTGGCCGTCGAGCCGGACGCTGTCGTGCCGTCCATGACCAGCGACGGGGGCCGCACGCTGAGGGTGGTGCAGCAGTTCGTCGCCTCCCGGCTGCGTCAGGAACAGCGTGCGGGCCACATCGGCGCCCATGTGGAGGTGGGCCTGGTGGCCGAGATGATGGTGCGGATGTCCGCGTCGTTCCTGGTCATCCCCAGCCATGTCGTCGACCTCGACGACGAGGAGCGGGTGCGTGCGGTGGCCCGGCAGTTCCTCGTGCCCATGCTCGATCCGCCGCGCGCCCCTCATCCGTAGCGCCCGCCCTTGTCCGCCATGGCCACCAGCGACGCGGGCGGCTCGAAGCGCTGTCCGTAGCGCCCGGCCAGCTCACTGGCACGGGTGACGAAGCCGGCAGGCCCTCCGTGATAGCCGTTGACGTACTGCAGGACGCCGCCGGTCCACGGGGGAAAGCCGATGCCCAGAAGGGAGCCGACGTTGGCGTCGGGCACCGACCGCAGGACGCCCTCGTCGAGGCAGCGCACCGCGTCCAGGGCCTCGGCGAAGAGCATCCGCTCCTTCATGTCGTCGAAAGGAATCGCACGTCCTGGCACGGTGAAGTGCTCGGACAGTCCGGCCCACAGGCCGGCGCGCCGGCCGTCGGTGTACTCGTAGAACCCGGCTCCCGAGGAGCGTCCGCCGCGCCCGAACTCGTCGATCATGCGGTCCACGACCGGCTCCGACCCGTGCGGATACCACTGCCCTCCCTCGGCCAGCACCGCGGTCCTGGTCTCCTGGCGGATCTTGCGCGGCAGGGTCAGGGTCAGTTCGTCCAGCAGCTGCAACGGCGGCGCGGGGTAGCCCGCCTGGGAGCCGGCCTGTTCGATCGAGGCGACGGGGATGCCTTCTCCGACCATGGCCACCGCCTCGTCGATGAACTTCGAAATCACCCGGCTGGTGAAGAAGCCCCGGCCGTCGTTGACCACGATGGGCGTCTTGCCGATCTGCCGCACGATGTCGATGGCCTTCGCGACGGTGTGCTCGCCGGTCCTGTCCCCGGCGATGATCTCCACCAGGGGCATCTTGTCGACGGGGGAGAAGAAGTGCAGACCGATGAAGTCGGCCGGCCGTTTGACGCTCTCGGCCAGTCCGGTGACGGGCAGGGTGGAAGTGTTGGTCCCCAGTACGGCGTCCGGCGCCACCACGTCCTCGACCTCACGAAAGACCTGCTGTTTGATCTCCGGGTCCTCGAAGACGGCCTCGATCACCAGGTCGCATCCGTTGAGGTCCGCAGAGTCGGCGCTCGGCATGATCCGCGCCAGGACCTCGTCGGCCTCGGCCCGTGAGAGGCGCCCGCGCGCCACGGCTTTGGCGAGGAGCTGCTCGGAGTACCCCTTGCCCTTCTTCGCCGCGTCGTAGGAGACGTCCCGGAGGATGACGGGGATGCCGCTGCGGGCGCAGGAGTACGCGATCCCGGCGCCCATCATGCCGGCACCCAGGACACCCACCCGGTGGGCGGTGTGGGGCGGGTGGCCCTGAGGGCGGCTGCCGCCGGATCGGATGTGCTGCATGTCGTAGAAGAACGCCTGCATCATGTTGGTCGAGATCTGGCCCGTCATGAGCTCGACGAGGTAGCCGGTCTCGATCTTCTGCCCGGCCTCGAAGTCGACCTGCGCGCTCTCCACCGCCGCCGCCAGGATGTTGCGGGGCGCGGGCAGGTCGGCGCCCTTGAGCTGCTTGCGCAGGCGCGCCGGCAGCATGGGCAGGGTCGCGGCGACCTTCGGATGGGAGGGGGCGCCGCCGGGGATGCGAAAGCCTTGGGTGTCCCACGGCTGAACGGCCTCGGGGTGCGCCAGGACCCACTGCCGGGCCCGGGCGAGGGTTTCCTGCGGGGTGGGGGCCAGTTCATGGACGAGGCCCTTGGCGAGCGCTTCGTGGGGCTCGTACTGCTGCCCCGTGAGCAGAACACCGGTCAACGCCTCCTGCAGCCCCAGCAGACGCACCACGCGGCTGACGCCACCGGCGCCGGGCAGCAGCCCCAGCGTCACCTCGGGAAGCCCGAAACGGCTGGTGGGCGCGTCCAGGGCGATGCGCCGGTGGCAGGCGAGCGCGATCTCCAGCCCGCCGCCCAGAGCTGTGCCGTTCAGGGCCGCGGCCACCGGCCTGCCGAGCGTCTCCAGCCGGCGCAGCTGTGACTTCAAGAGCGTGCACAGCTCGCTGAGCTGCGCGGCGTCCTCGGGGCGTGCCCGGCTCATGAAGTCGATGTCGCCGCCGGCGAAGAAGCTTTTCTTGGCGGAGGCAAGGACGACTCCGCTGATGCCTTCGCGTTCCGCGTCGAGACGGTCGAGGGTGCTCTCCATGGCGTCGATGTAGGTCTTGTTCATCGTGTTGACGAGCTGATGCGGGTCGTCCATGGTCAGCACGACGACGCCGTCGGATCCCTGTTCCCAGCGGATCATGTCGTTCTGTGGCATGGGGGGCGGTGTTCCTCTCCGGGGAAGGTGCGGCAACAGGACGCGAGGTCGTCACAGTCGCTCGATGACGGTGGCGATGCCGATGCCGCCACCGGCGCAGAGGCTGACCACGGCCCTGCGTGCGCGGCGGCGCTCGAGTTCGTCCAGGGCGGTGCCCACGAGGATCGCCCCGGTGGCGCCCAGCGGGTGCCCCATGGCGATCGCGCCGCCGTTGACGTTGACCTTCTCCATGGGCAGATCGAGGTCCTTGGCGTAGCGCAGCACGACCGAGGCGAACGCTTCGTTGATCTCGAACAGGTCGATGTCCTGCGCTGTCAGCCCGGCGAGTTCCAGCGCTTTCCGGGTCGCCGGGGCCGGTCCGGTGAGCATGATCGTCGGGTCTGCTCCGCTGACCGCGGTGGCCACGACGCGTGCGCGGGGCGTCAGGCCCATCTCCGCGCCGCAGCGCCGCGTGCCGACGAGGACGACGGCCGCACCATCCACGATGCCGGAGGAGTTTCCCGGTGTGTGGACGTGTTCGATGCGCTCCAGCCAGTGGTACTTCTGCAGCGCCACCGCGTCGAAGCCCGCCGTCGTGCCGAGGTCCGCGAACGAGGCGTCGAGCTTGCCGAGGGTGGCCGTGGTCGTGTGCGGGCGCAGGTGTTCGTCCTGGTCCAGGACGGTGACACCGTTGCGGTCCCTGACCGGCACCACGGACTTCGTGAAGTAGCCGGTCGACCATGCGTGCGCGGCCCGCTGCTGGGAGCTGAGCGCGTAGGCGTCCACGTCCTCGCGCGAGAAGCCCTCGACGGTGGCGATGAGGTCGGCGCCGATGCCCTGCGGCACGAAGTAGGTGTCGAAGGCGGTCTCGGGGTCCGCGGCCATGGGACCACCGTCGCTGCCCATCGGCACGCGTGACATGGACTCCACCCCGCCGGCGATCACCATCTGTTCCCAGCCGGAGCGAACCTTCTGCGCGGCCGTGTTCACCGCCTCAAGACCCGAGGCGCAGAACCGGTTGAGCTGCACGCCGGCCACGTGGTGCGGCAGTCCCGATGCCAGCGCCGCCGTCTTGGCGATGTTCATGCCCTGGTCGCCCACGGGTGAGACCACGCCGAGCACGACGTCGTCCAGGCGGTTCGGATCCAGTCCCGGGTGGCGGCGGCGAAGCTCCCCGATCAGGCCCGTCACCAGGGACACCGGCTTGACGTGGTGGAGAGAGCCGTGTCTGCCCCGCCCTCGCGGGGTGCGGATCGCGTCGTAGATGAAGGCGTCGGCCACTGTCCTTGCACATCCTCTCCGTCGGCAGGCCGCTGCCTGCCGCTGCGGGCACCTGAGGTGCACGTGATGAGTGCGGTGGCAACAAGTAAGTGCCTTTATTGGCTATGCGTCAATAGGCGGTGCTGAGATCAAAAACTGGTACGCCAGCGGGAGTTGGTGATGCGCGCACGCGTCGAGTCCTCGGCAGCGGGCTTTTGCTGCTGCATGTGTTGACTCAAAGCCAAGAGCGGTTCACTGTGGGGACCCCCCAGGAAGTCGCTCATGTGATGGAGGGAGTCCGCCGTGTCAGCAGAGCAGCTGTACGCGTCCGTCGAGGGGCTGACGATCCCCGCGCTGCTGCGTCGCAACGCCCAGCAGTTCGCCGAGCTCCCGGCGTTGACCACCGGCATCGGGCCGGACGCCGGGACCCTGTCGTGGTCGCAGTTGCGCGCGGAGGTGGCCGCCCTCGCCCGCGGTCTGACCGTCCTGGGGCTGAAGCAGGGGGATCGCATGCTCATCGCGATGCCCAGGCGGGCCGAGCACTGGATCGCCGACCTGGCCGCGATCCACCTCGGCGCGCTGGCGTGCAGCACGTACGACACGCTGAGCAGCGAGCAGATCGCAATGCTGGCCCGGCACAGTGCGGCCGCTGTCGTCGTCCTGCAGGGGAAGCAGGAGATGGACCGGTGGCAACCGGTGCTGAAGGAATTACCGCACTTGCGCGCTGTCGTCGTCCTCGACTGGGAGGCCGCCCCACCCGATGATCCGCGGTTCGTCAGCTATGCCGCCGTGCGCGGTGCGGTGCCGCCCGACGACACCGCCTTCGAGGCGCTCACCGATGCCGTCACCCCCGATCAGCCGCTGGCCCTGGTGTACACCTCGGGCACCACCGGCGAACCCAAGGGCGTAGTGCTCACGCACCGCAACGTGATCTACGAGTCCTTGATGCAGGACCAGCTCGTCCCCGTCCCCCAGCACCCCAGATCGCTCGCGTACCTGCCGCTGGCGCACATCGCCGAACGGGTGCTCGGCATCTACATGCCGATCTGCAACGCCGGCCACGTCACGATCTGCCCGGAGCCCGACCAGCTCCTGCCCGCGCTGCTGGCCGTGCGTCCGCAGGGTTTCTTCGGAGTTCCCCGAGTGTGGGAGAAGCTCGCGGCCGGCCTGCAGACGAAGCTGGCCGCGCTCGACGGACAGCAGACGGATGCCGTGGCCCAGGCCCAGAAGATCGCGCTGGAGGTGTATCGCCTGCGCTGCGACGGCAAGGACATTCCGGCGCAGCTCACCGAACCGCTGGAGCACCTCGACGAGCAGGTGATGCGACCCCTGCGGGCGGCCGTCGGGCTCGACGACTGCCGACGGGCCGTCAGCGGTGCGGCACCGATCCCTGTCAGCGTGCTGGAGTTCCTGGCGAGTGTGGGACTACCGGTGTACGAAGTTTGGGGGCTGAGCGAGACCACCGGCGCGGCGACGGTCAGCACACCGGAGGTCTTCGCGCCCGGCTCGGTGGGCCGGCCCGGGCCGGGCATCGAGGTGAGGGAGGGCGACGACGGTGAACTCTTCGTCCGCGGCCCCGTCGTGTTCGCCGGGTACCTGCAGGACGACGGCCGCATCGAGAGCGCGACCGATGAGCAGGGCTGGCTGCCCACCGGGGATGTGGGCACGGTCGACTCACGGGGACTGGTCACCATCACCGACCGCAAGAAAGAGATCATCATCACCGACGCCGGCAAGAACATCGCCCCGACCAGGATCGAATCCTTGCTGCGCGCCCATCCGCTGATCGCTCACGCGGCCGTCATCGGCGACCGGCGGCGCTATGTCACCGCGCTGTTGGTACTGGACGCGGAGACGGCGCCGCTGTGGGCCAAGGCCAAGGGGATCACCGAGTGCGATCTGGGCGCGCTGGCCGGCAACCCCGTGGTGTCGGCTGTGCTGGACGGGGCGGTCGCCGAGGCGAACGCGGTGCTCTCGCGGGCGGAACAGGTCAAGAAACACCGTGTCCTGGCGGGTCCCTGGACCGCCGAGAGCGGTGAGCTGACACCCAAGATGAGCCTGCGCCGCCGTGCCATCGACGAACTGCACGCCGCTGTGATCGAGTCGATGTACACGTAGGTCACCCACCTGCGACGACGAAGGGAACATGAGCTCATGGGCGTTCAACGCGACGTTCAGCGACGGCGGATGGAGCCGGACGCCCGACGCGCCGAGATCCTCGGCGTCGCACGCAGGCTGTTCGGTGCCAACAGCTACACCACCGTGTCCCTCTCGGACATCGCCGCCGAGGCCGGTGTGGCGCGTGCGCTGGTCAGCCACTACTTCGGCAGCAAACGGCAGCTCTACCTGGAGGTCGTGCGCCAGATGATGGTCGTTCCGGCCTCCGTCTCCGAGCGGCTGCCTCCGACCACGGCCGAAGAACGTGTGTCGATCTGCGTCGACCGGTGGCTGGAGGTCGTGGAACGCAACCAGGAGATGTGGCTGTCCGCGATCGGCCTGGAAGCCCTGGGCAACGATCCGGAGATCGACCAGATCATGCTCGAAGCCGATGAGATCGCCACCGACCGTGTTCTGGAGGCGGCGATGATGACGGACATCACCCAGGGACGGCAGAAGCTGCGCGCGATGATCCGTGCCCACAGCGGCATGCTCAAGGCCGCCTCCCGCGAATGGCTGGTACGCGGCACCCTCAGCCGCAGCGACCTGCACGTGATGCTGACCCGCACCGTGCTCCACCTGGTCGACACGGTCTTTCCCGCCCTGCAGGAGGAGTGAGAACCCCTCTCAGGGCCCCCGCCGACGAGAGAGAGCGTCATGCCCTCAGTCCTGTCAGACGAACGCCGCGATCTGGTCAAGACGATCGCCGACTTCTGCCGCCGCGAATGCGGAACGAAGGAACAGCGCGACAAACTGACCGTTAACGGCCAGGAGCAGCACAACCAGAAGCTGTACGAGAAGATGGCTGCGCTGGGCTGGCTGGGCATCGCGATCCCGCCGGAGTACGCGGGCGCGGGCCAGGGGATGACGGACCTGTGCCTGTTCCTGCAGGGGACCTCCTACGGGCTGGCGCCCATCAGTGGATTCGGGACCACCGTCATCGCGGCCGCGGCGTACGAGAAGTTCGGCACCGAGGAACAGAAGCGCACCGTGCTCGAAGGTGTGGTCAACGGCCGTGTCGAGGCCATCTCGATGTCGGAGCCCGGTGCCGGCTCCGACGTGGGCGCCCTGACCTGCCGAGCCGAACCCGTAGCCGGCGGTTACGTCGTCAACGGGCAGAAGACCTGGTGCTCCAACGCGCACTTCGCCGACCACATCCTGCTCATCGCCCGTACGGAACAGGGCCAGTCCAAGCACCACGGCCTGACCCAGTTCATGGTGGCGACCGATGCCGACGGCCTCCAGATCAGAGGCATCGACACCATGGGCGGCAAGGATGTCAACGACCTGTACTTCACCGACTGCTTCGTCCCCGACGCTGCGGTCGTCGGTACGCCCGGACAGGGATGGTCCCAGCTCATGACGGGGCTGAACCTCGAGCGGATGATCCTGGCCGCCATGATGTTGGGCCTCGCGCGGCGCGCTTTCGACGACACCCTCACCTACGTACGCCAGCGCGAACAGTTCGGCAGACCCATCGGGTCCTTTCAGGCGCTCAAGCACCGGATCGCGGACATGGCCACCGAACTCGAATGCGCGCAACTCCTCCTCGATGACGTGGCCGCCGCCATCGATGCCGAACCCGACCGTGTGTTCGCACGCGAGGCGTCCATGGCCAAACTCAAATGCACCGAACTCGCCAAGCACGTGACGTTGGAAGGCATGCAGATGATGGGCGGTTACGGATACGCCACGGAGTACGGCATGGAGGCCCTGCTGCGCTCGGCCCTCATCTCCACGGTGTACGGCGGAACGAGCGAGATCCAGCGAGAGATCATCGGCAAGACCTACGGGCTGTAGGAGACAACGGTGCTGACCACACGATTCTGCGACACGTTCGGCGTGGAACACCCCATCGTCCAGGGCGGTATGCAGTGGGTGGGACGGGCGGAGCTGGTCGCCGCGGTCGCCGACGCGGGCGCACTGGGTTTCCTGACCGCCCTCACCCAGCCGACACCGGAAGCCCTGGTCAAGGAGATCACGCGCTGCCGGGAGATGACGGACAAGCCGTTCGGCGTCAACCTCACCATTTTGCCGTCGATCGATCCGCCCCCGTACGACGAGTACCGGCAGGCGATCATCGAGTCCGGTGTGAAGGTCGTCGAGACGGCCGGCTTCAACCCCCAGGAGCACCTGCCGCAGTTCCGGGCGCACGGCGTGAAGGTCCTGCACAAGTGCACCAGCGTGCGGCACGCGGTGAAAGCCGAGGAGATCGGCGTGGACGGGGTGAGCATCGACGGGTTCGAGTGCGCGGGCCACCCCGGTGAGGACGACATTCCGGGCCTGGTCCTCATTCCCGCGGTGACCCGCCGCCTTTCCGTTCCGGTGATCGCCTCCGGCGGTTTCGCGGACGGGCGGGGACTGGTGGCGGCGCTCGCGCTGGGAGCCGAGGGCATCACCATGGGCACGCGGTTCCTGTGCACGGTGGAGTCCCCGGTGCACCAGCGCGTCAAGGAACAGATCGTCGCCAACGACGAACTCGCCACCGAACTGATCTTCCGGCCGCTGCGCAACACCGCCCGGGTGGCGAGCAACGCCGTCAGCCGCAAGGTTGTCGAGGTGCTCGACGAGGGCGGAGAGTTCGCCGACGTACGCGATCTGGTCGCCGGTGCACGAGGACGCAAGGTGTTCGAGGAGGGCGACCTGGACGCCGGTATCTGGAGCGCCGGCATGGCCCAGGGCCTCATCGACGACATCCCCACCGTCCGCGAAGTCATCCAGCGCATCGTGACCCAGGCCCACGACCTGATCACGGGGAGGCTGACCGCCAGCCGCCGGGTCTGACCAGGCAAGACACGGCAGGATGCTGTCGGGCGCCGGCACGGCGTGAATGGATCTTGGATCTTCGGGCAAGTGAACTGCGTTGCACGACAGTCGAGTTGGAGGCAGACATGAGTGAGCGCACCTGGCGGATCATCCCGACGAGCCGACCCCTGAGTGTTCTCTACCTACTGGCCGGCGTCCTCCTGGCGTTCAACGCCGCGAATCAGCTGAAGGACGGCATGGCCGTGCTGCCCCTGATCTCCGGCCTCGCCGCCCTGGCGCTCGTGGCCGTGGCCGTCATGGGCCTGACCCGCCCCGGCTCACACACCCGAACGCACTGATCCCGCGCCGAACCGTTGCCCCACCACAGGGAACTTTGGCGCCACCGGCTGATGACATGACCAAGGTCGGGTACCTGTGGGCCCATGACAGAAGTGATTCAGGCGGGTCTGTGGGGGCTGGTGGCAGGTTCTGCACTGCTCCTCGGGGCAGTGGTGGGGTTCGGGCTGCGGGTGCCGCAGAAGGTGATCGCGACAGTGATGGCCTTCGGGGCCGGCGTGCTGCTGTCAGCGGTCAGCTTCGAGCTGGTCGGGGAAGCCTACGAGCAGGCAGGACTGGCGCCGGCGGCCATCGGCACGCTGGCCGGTGCCGTGGCCTACACGGCGGGCAACATGTGGCTGGCCCGCCGCGGCGCCCGCCACCGCAAGCGCTCCGGCCACCACCGGGACCAGGCGCAGCCCTCCGAGGACCAGCAGAGTGGTTCGGGACTCGCCCTGGCCTTCGGTGCCCTGCTCGACGGCGTCCCGGAGTCGGCGGTCATCGGCGTGAGCCTGCGCGACGGCGGAGCGGTGAGTCTGGTGACCGTGGCGGCGGTGTTCATCAGCAACGTTCCCGAAGGGCTGTCCAGCTCGGCGGGGATGAAGAAGGCCGGCCGCAACAAGGCGTACGTCTTCGGGGTGTGGGGTGCCATCGCCGCAGCGAGCACCCTTTCGGCGGTCCTCGGCTACACCCTGGTCGGCGGCTTCTCCTCCGCCGTGATCGCCGCCGTGACCGCGGTGGCAGCCGGGGCGATCCTCGCGATGGTCGCCGACACGATGATCCCGGAAGCGTTCGAGGAAGCCCACCTGGCCATCGGGCTGGTCACGGTCAGCGGCTTCCTGGTCTCCTTCGCCCTGTCCCACACCTGACGGCTCACAAGTGACCGCATCACATGCGACCTCATCACAGGCGACCGCGTCACCGCGGTCCCCGCGGTGACGCGGTGCTCCTCACGGCCTGCGCCAGTCGTCGCTGTCCAGGTGGGATCCGGCCTGTGGGCCCATGCGCAGCATGCCACCGTCCACCGCCCACGAGGCTCCTGTCGTGTAGGACGTGTCCGTCCCGGCGAGGAAGGCGATCACGGCGGCGACCTCTCTGGCGTCACCCGGTCGGCCCAACGGGATACCAGGGCGGCGTACCTTGGTCACGTCCGTGTCCTCCTGACCGGTCATCGGCGTGGCGATCTCACCGGGCGCCACCGCGTTGACCGTGATCCCGTGCTCGGCCAGCTCCAGCGCCATCACCTGCGTCAGCAGCCCCAGGCCGGCCTTGGCCGCGCAGTACGGCGCGGCTCCCACCCGCGGCTGGTGTTCGTGCACGGACGTGACGTTCACGATCCGGCCGCCCTCGCCCCGCGCGATCATGTGGCGCGCGGCCCGCTGCGAGCACAGGAACGGCCCGACCAGGTCCACGTCCAGAACCTGCTGCACCGTCTCGTGCTCGATGTCGAGGAACGGGGTGGACGTACCGGTCCCCGCGTTGTTGACGAGGACGTCGACCGCCCCCAGCTCCTTCACCAGGCCGTCGATGACGTCCGCGGCGCTGGAAGGGTCCGTCAGGTCCTGGTGCGCGTGGACGGCCCGGCGGCCGTGGGACCGTACCTCGGCAGCGGTCTGTTCGGCGCCCTGAGCGTCGCTGTGCCAGGTGATCCCGATGTCCATCCCGGCCGCGGCCAGCCGTACGGCGGTGGCCCGGCCGATTCCCGAGTCCCCTCCCGTGATCAGCGCCACGGGTACACGCGTGGGGCCTGGAGTGTCGTTCATGAGTCCTCCGTACGTTCTCGAAGGCCCCGGAGGGGCCGGACGCGCTGTTGGGGCAGGTACGTCGGTTCCGGTCTCGGGTCTCCGGTCACGGTCCGGCTGCCGGCGCACTCGGTGGGCAAGTTCCCCGAGCAGGACAAACGGAACGCGCCAGACCGCCGACGGTCACGAAAGGAACGCCTGAACCGCTCTGCGCCCCCGCCGGACCGACCGGTTCGGCCAGCCGGTCAGACCGGTCCAGTCCCGTCCACGCCGGATCGGCGACGGCTTCAGGGTTCGATGTTCTCCAGGTCGGCGAGGAGGCTCGGGCGGGTGGGGCGCCAGCCGAGAGCGGTGCGGGTGTGGGCGCTGGATGAGGGCTGGTCCATGGCGAAGATCGGGCCGATGGGGCCGAAGCTCTCCTGCGGCACCGATGCGACCGGCAGGCCCAGGCGCCGTCCGATGACCGTGGCGATGTCTAGTACGGCATCGCCCTCGTCGGCGACGGCGTGCCACGCGCTTCCGGCCGGGGCCTTCTCCAGTGCGAGCCGGAACAGGACGGCCGCGTCGAGCGCGTGCACGGCCGGCCAGCGCTGCGTGCCGTCTCCTGGATAGCCGGCGACGCCGTCGCGGCGGGCGATGTCGGTGAGCATGCCGGCGAACCCGCCCCGGCCCTGGTGGTGGACGGTGCGCGGCAGCCGCACTGCGGAACTGCGCACGCCGTGCGCGGCGAGCTCGAGGGCCCGGTTCACCGACTCGGCGCGTCCGCCGACGGGGCCGCCGGTCGGCAGCGGGTCCTCCTCGCTCGATACGCGTCCCGGCAGCGGAGGCGTTCCCGACACGGTGACCAGTGGCCGGTCGCTGCCGGTGAGGGTGTCGCCGAGCACGGCGAGGGCCTCCTGTTCCTCGCCGACGGCCCGCGCGAGGGCCTCGGGCGAGCTGAAGTCGTTGCCGAAGGCGAGGTGGATGACGCCGTCCGCCTTCTCGGCGCCGGTACGAAGCGTCTGGAGGTCGGTGAGTCCGCCGCGCAGTACCTCGGCGCCGGCGGCCCCGGCGCGGGTCGCGGAGGCGTCGGAACGGGCGAGTGCGGTGACCGTGTGACCGGCGCCGAGCAGTTCGGCGACCACGGCCGAACCGATCAGCCCGGTTCCGCCCGTGATGAAGACACGCATGACTGGCTCCTCGAAGTGATGCGACAGGTGTCGCATCACCATACGCCTGATGCGACATCTGTCGCATCGCTTAGGATGGCCGCATGCCCAGATGGAAGCCGGACGCGCGCCAGCGCCTGATCGTGGCAGCGCTCCAGCTGTTCGCCGAGAAGGGCTACGACGACACGACAGTCGCCCAGATCTCCGAGCGTGCCGGGCTCACGCGGAGCACCTTCCACCGCCACTTCGCCGACAAGCGGGAGATGCTCGCGGCGGGCCAGGAGACCCTCAGCCGCCTACTGGCCGACGGGATCGCCGACGCCCCCGCAGACGCGACGCCGATGACGGCCGTCGCGGTCGGCCTGGAGCGCGCCTCGAACCAGATGACCTCCTTCAACCGCGAGCTCGGCCCGCTGATGCACGCAGCGGTCGAGGCGAACGACGAGCTGAAGCGGCGCGACGCGTCGAAGAGCACCGGCATGGCCGCGGCCATGGCCGGCGCGCTGAGGGGCCGGGGCGTACCGGAGACCGTGGCGCAGGTGGCCGCGGAACTCGGCGTCCTCGCGTTCAGGACGGGCTTCGGCCGATGGACCGACCCCTCCTTGGACGAGGACCCTGGCGAGCTGGCACCCCTCACCCGCGCGGCCCTCGACGAACTCCACGCCGCGGTCACGCAACTGCGCTAGCGGCGCAAAACCCCGGCAGAGCAAGGGTGAGTCCGCGGCCTGATCGCGTCCATCTGAACAACCTGCTCACGGCAGCGGCCCTCTGTGACGTCTCGCTGAGACAAGGAACAACCAGCCATGCCTTTCGGGAACTTCAAGGTTCCCGAGAAGACCCTCACGCCGAAGCGGAAGGCGCTCCCGCATGCCTTTTTTGCTGCCACCGCCGCTAGTAGTGGTGGACGGTCTGCCACGGCGGCAGATCCTGCGGCAGCAGTCTCTAGGCGCAGTCGGCTCGGTGCGCTCCCGCCCTCGGAAGTGCGCCACCACCCCCGCTACCAGGCAACTTGCCCGCTGAACGGCCTTTTTGACGCCCTGCAACGGCAGCAGGAGCAGGCGACCTCCGGCGGAATGAAGGCTGCGCACAGGGCCAATCGAGTGAAGTTGAGTCAAAGTGTGGCTGTTTTTCGTGTCCCGGCTCAGCTCCGCATGGTTGTCCATGCTGGAAGACCGGCCGGGATGATCCGGGCGCCTCCACAGGCCCCGCGGTCTCCCGGAAGGGCGACCGGTCTCTGCCCTCTCAACTCAGGAGTCACTGAACAGTGCGAGTCGCTCTGACCGGGGCCACCGGGTTCCTGGGACTGCGCCTCGTCCGCCAGTTGCTGCGAGAGCACGACTCGCTCACGGTCCTGGTGCGCGCCGGATCCGGCTGCGGACTGGGGCGGATCACGCGTTTCATGCAGCTGAGCGGAACGCCCGCCTCGCTGATCGCGGACCTTCCCCGCCGGCTTCGCGTCGTGGAGATCGACCTGTGCCGGCCGGAACTGGGACTGTCCAGTGGCGCGTTCCGGCGGCTCGCGGACGAGCTGGACGTGATCTGGCACTGCGCGGGGAACATCAACCTGGACGACGATCTCGGGTGCCTTCGCCGGACCAACACCGAAGGCACCCGGCGCGTACTGGAACTGGCCGCTGCCGGTGCCCGCAGACCGCTTTTCCTCCACATCGGCACCGCCTTCGTGGGTGGTGCGCGCCGGGAGGGTGTCATCTACGAGGACGAGTTGGACGACCGGCACGGCTTCGAGAACTGCTACGAGCAGTCCAAGTACGAGGCCGAGGTCCTGGTACGTGACTGGTCGAAGCACCATGGGCGGCCGGCCGTGGTCATGCGGCCGAGCGTTCTGGTCACGGACCTTCCGCCGTCTCCTGACCTTCCGTCGCACCCACTGCAGTTCCTCTCGCGGATCGTTGAGTCATCGGCGCGTGGTAGCGGTCTCGCGGGAGAGGACGTTCCCGGGAGCCGACGTCCGGTGGTACGGCTGGTGGGCGACCCCCGGGGTCATCTGAACCTGATGCCGGTGGAGCACGCGGCCGCCGTCATGGTCCGGTTGGCGAGCCTGCCCCCCTCGGGGAGTACCGACGTGTATCACGTCGTGCACGACCACGATGTCGCCACCACGGTCCTGACTGCTCTGGTGGAGCGGATCGTGCCCGTAAAAGTGCGGCTCGTCAGGGAGAAGCCTGACGACCCGGCTCCCCTGGAGGCGGCTGTGCATCTCTACCCGGGGTTCACGCCCTACCTCAGCCACCGCCGCCGCTTCGACGACACCCGCGTTCGGAACCTGCTGGGTCCGTGTTCGTCGGGAGTCCGCGTCGACCTCGACTACCTGACCGCCGGCATCAGCACGAGCCGGACGACCTCCGCCGCCGGAGCACCCTGAGCCGCACCACCGCGCCGGGCTGGCGCCGCCTTGGTCATGACACACGGCTCGCATCGGTAACACACGGTTCGCGCTCCTTCCTGATGGGGAGATCCACCCTTGTCCGTACTGGCTGGTCCTGACAGTGCCCCGGCCGCCTCACCGGCCTTCGCACCGGAACAGATCGCGGTCCGCGTCCGGCAGATCCGGGAGCACGTGCACATCGTCGCCGGACCCACAGGCCGTGAGCTGGGCCTGGTGACCGGCCCCAGACCCGCAGGCGACATCGTCGGCACGCTGCCCCCGCTGTATCCGGAGTGGCTGGGAGGACGGACCTTCTGCGAAGCCCACGGTGTCCGCTTCCCCTACGTGGCCGGGGAGATGGCGAACGGCATCGCCACGACCCGGATGGTCGCCGCGATGGCGCGTGCCGAGATGATGGGCTTTTTCGGCGCCGGCGGCCTCGGCCTCAACGAGGTCGAACACGCGGTGCGCGAGCTGGCCGCGGAACTCGGCGGCATGCCGAACTGGGGGGTGAACCTGATTCACTCGCCGAACGAGCCCGGTCTGGAACACCGGGTCGCCGGACTGCTGCTGCGCCACTCCGTCCCCTGCATCTCGGCGTCGGCCTTCATGGATCTCACCCCGGCCGTGGTGCTCTGCTCGGCCGCGGGGCTGCGCAGGGGACCGGACGGGCGGATCATGCGGCGTACGAGACTCTTCGCCAAGGTGTCCCGGCCCGAGGTCGCCACTCGTTTCCTCTCGCCCGCCCCGCCCGCACTGCTGCGTCCCCTCGTCGAAAGCGGGGAGCTCACCACGGAGGAAGCCGCACTGGCCGCGCTGGTGCCCGTGGCCGAGGACCTCACGGTGGAGTCCGACAGCGGTGGCCACACGGACAACCGGCCGCTCGCCGTCCTGTTGCCACGGATCCTGCGTCTACGGGAGGAGACCGCCCGGCGTTTCGGATACACACGAGCGGTCAGGGTCGGCGCCGCGGGCGGGCTGGGCACCCCGGACGCGGTGGCAGCCGCCTTCGCTCTCGGCGCGGAATACGTGGTGACGGGGTCGGTGAACCAGGTCGCTGTAGAAGCGGGCATCTCGGACGACGCGAAGGCGATGCTGGCAGACACCGACATCGCCGACGTGATCATGGCCCCATCCGCCGACATGTTCGAGGCGGGCGTGAAGCTTCAGGTCCTGCGCCGAGGGACCCTGTTCGCCCAGAGAGCCAATCACCTCTACGAGGCATACCAGGCCCATCCCTCTCTGGAGGCGTTGCCGGCCCAGCTGCGCGCCAAGCTCGAACGGGACGTGTTCAGCGCCCCGATCGACGAGGTATGGGCCAGGACGCGGCGCTTCTGGGAAGAGCGCGATCCCTCCGAGGCCGACCGTGCGGAGAAGGACCCCCGGCACCGTATGGCTCTGGTCTTCCGCTGGTACCTGGGAAACTCCAGCCGCTGGGCGATCACCGGGGACTCCACCCGGCGCGCCGACTACCAGATCTGGTGCGGCCCGGCGATGGGCGCCTTCAACAGATGGACCGCGGACAGCTTCCTGGCGGAACCGGCCGCCCGCACCGTGGTCCAGATCGCGCTCAACCTGCTCGAAGGAGCGGCGGTTGCCACCCGCGTGCACCAGCTCCGCACCAGCGGAGTGCCGGTGCCGTCCTCGGCGTTCGCCTTTTCCCCCCGGCGCCTCGCCTGACCGGGTTCTGTCCGCCTCCTCGCCTCAGCGCGGGACGACCCCACCCCACCAAACAGCAAGGAAGTGGAGAGCATGACCGCCCCTCGCCCTCGACAGGTTCCGATCGCCGTGGTCGGGATCGGCGCTCTCATGCCCGGTGAACAAGGCGCGCACGGTTTCTGGCGCACGGTCGTGCACGGCCGTGACCTGATGACCGACGTGCCCGCCACCCGCTGGCTGGCCGAGGACTACTACGACCCCGACCCGGCGGCGCCGGACAAGACCTACGCCAGGCGAGGCGCCTTCCTGCCCGACGTCGACTTCGACCCGATGGCCTTCGGGATCCTCCCGAACTCGCTCGCCGCCACCGACACCGTGCAGCTGCTTGCACTGACCGTCGCCGAGCAGGTCCTCGCCGACGCAGGCGGAGTCGACGGGACAGACCGCGAACGCGTTTCGGTGATCCTGGGCGCGGGTGCCACAGAACTGCTGACACACATGACCGCGCGGATCCAGCGCCCGGTCTGGCTCAAGGCCCTCCGGGAGAACGGCATCCCCGAGGACGAGGCCCAGGCAGTCTGCGACAGCATCACCGGTCACTACGCCCCGTGGCAGGAATCAACGTTTCCCGGCATGCTCGGCAATGTCATCGCGGGCCGGATCGCGAACCGCTTCGATCTGCACGGCACCAACCACATCACGGACGCGGCGTGCGCGAGCTCCTTCGCGGCCTTGTCCACCGCGGTGAGCGAACTCTCCCTCGGCCGGGCCGACCTGGTGATCGGCGGCGGTGTCGACGCCTCGAACGACGCAGGCACGTTCATGTGCTTCTCGAAGACGCCCGCCCTGTCACCCAGCGGCGACTGCCGTCCCTTCTCCGACGCGGCCGACGGCACGATGCTCGGCGAGGGCATCGCCATGTACGCGCTGAAGCGGCTCGCCGACGCCGAGCGTGACGGTGACCGGATCTACGCCGTGATCCGCGGGATCGGCACCTCGTCGGACGGCAGGAGCGGTGCGATCTACGCGCCGGTGCCCGAGGGACAGGCCAGGGCCCTGCGACGCGCCTACGAGGACGCCGACTACGGGCCGGAGAGCGTGGAACTCGTCGAGGCACACGGCACCGGCACCGCGGCGGGTGATGCGGCGGAGTTCGCCGCGCTGAGAAAGGTGTTCGAGGAATCCGGCCGACAGGACAATCAGTGGTGCGCCATCGGATCGGTGAAGTCGCAGGTGGGCCACACCAAAGCTGCCGCCGGTGCCGTTGGTCTGCTCAAGACTGTCCTCGCCCTGCACCACAAGGTCCTGCCACCGATGACCAAGGTGGACCGGCCCGACCCCGCCCTGCGGATCGACGACAGCCCGTTCTACCTGAGCACCCTGCCGCGCCCCTGGGTACGCTCCGCGGGCCGGCCACGCAGGGCGGCGGTGTCCAGCTTCGGCTTCGGCGGCAGCAACTTCCACGTCACTCTGGAGGAGTACACGCCTTCCGGCGGATCCGAGGCACCTACGGCCTGGCGCACCCGGACCGCTCCCACCGAACTCGTGCTCTTCAGCGCCTCGTCGGCGGCCGCACTCCTGGAGCGGCAATTCGACGCCGGTCGGCCGCTGTCGGAGATCGCGCGGAAGAGCCAGCAGGATTTCAGGGCCGGCGACCGTGTACGCCTCGCGATCGTCGCGGCGCACCCGGGCGACCTCGCCGACAAACTCACGCAGGCATTCGAGCTGATCGGCCGGCAGCCAGAAGCGAGCTTCTCGGCACCGACCGGCGTCCACTACGCCACCGGTGAGGCCGCCACCGGTCGGATCGGGTTCCTCTTCCCCGGCCAGGGCGCCCAGTACATCGGCATGGGTGCGGACATGGCAATGTTCTCGCCTGCCGCCCAGGCGGTGTGGGACCGGCTGGGAACCATGGAGTTCGGCGGTCGCGAGCTGCACCGCGTGGTGTTCCCACCGCCGGCGTTCGGTGACGCGGAACGGGCCGCTCAGCAGGCCCTGCTGACCGGGACCGAGTGGGCCCAGCCCGCGCTGGCGGTACACAGTCTCGCTCTGCTCGAGGTGCTGCGCGGTCTCGGCCTACGGCCGGACTGCGTAGCGGGGCACAGTTTCGGTGAACTGGTGGCGCTGCACGCCGCGGGAGCCCTGGAGGCCGGCGCGTTGGTGGCCCTCGCCCGCCGGCGCGGAGAGCTGATGCGCGAGGCGGCAGCTGCGCCGGGCACCATGCTGGCCGTGGCCGCCGGGCGGACAAGGACAGAGGAGGTCATCGCCGGCTGCGGCGTCGCCGACGTCTGGGTGGCCAACCACAACGCTCCTGCCCAGACCGTGATCTCCGGCGCCTCAGGGTCGGTCGAAGCCGTCGAACGGGAACTCGCCGCCCTGGGGATCACCACGCGGCGGCTGGAAGCCGCGACCGCATTCCACAGTCCGATCGTCGCCGCGGCGAGCGAACCGTTGCTCGCTCACCTGCGCGGGATCACCGTCGGCGAGCCCCGGATCGAGGTGTACGGAAACGCCGACGCCGCGGTATACCCCTCCGACCCCGGGGAAATCCGGCGCAGGATCGCCGAGCACCTCGCGTCACCCGTGCTGTTCACGGACGAGATCGAGGCGATGTACGCCGCGGGGGTACGGACCTTCGTCGAGGTCGGCGCCGACGACACGCTCACCGGACTCGTCACGCGGATCCTCGGCGACCGGGAACACCTGGCCGTCGGCCTGGACCGCAAGGGCCGCGACGGGATCACCTCCCTGCAGGACGCTCTCGGCCGGCTTGCCGTGCGGGGCGTACCCCTTGACCACGACAACATGTGGGCGTCCTACGCGCCGTCCGCAGCAGCCGCCCAGGAGCGCAAGCCCAGGATGACCGTGCAGATCAACGGCAGGAACCAGGGCCGGGTCTACCCGCCCGACGGAGGAGCCGCGGCCCTGCCCGCGCCGAACCCGCCCCGCGACCTCGACGCAGCTCCGTCCGCGTCGCGCATCTCCGCTCCGACGCCCGGTACACAAGTCCTCGGCCAGGCGTACGCCGATCCCGCTGTCGTCGAGCCCGCTCCGCCCGCTCGTACCGTGCCGGCTCCTGCTGCCGTTGTGCCCCCCGCTCCGGTGTCCGCAGCGCCTGCCGCGGCGGACACGAACGCCGAGTGGTTCACCGTGATCGACAACGTGCAGCGCTACACGGCACAGGCGCACGAAGCCTGCCAGCGCATGCTGGTCGACAGTCACATCGCGTTCCTGCAGATGACGGAGACGACCTTCACCACGATGCTCGGAGCGCAGGCCGGCGCCCCCGCGGGCGACGCCCTGAACGTGGTTTCGCCGTCCACCCTGCCGGTCGCTCCCAAGGCCGTCGCGCCGGCCGTGGCAGCCGTACCACCCCTGCCCGCCGCGCCCGTCATGCCCGTCACGGCGCCTGTGGTGCTTCCCGAGCAGGCGGCCGCACCGACGTCGTCTGTTCCCGGTACGCCCCGGAGCATGTCCGGCGAGGAGTTCGAGGAGGTGCTGTTGTCCGTGGTGGCGGAGCGAACGGGATATCCGGTCGCGATGCTGAATGTGGACATGGAGCTCGAGGCCGATCTGGGGGTGGACTCCATCAAGCGGGTGGAGATCCTCTCCGCCATGCGGGAGCGGGTCGGTGGCCAGGAGGACGGGCCGGTCGGGGAGCTCCTGAAGCTCAGCACGCTGCGGCAGATCGTCGATGCGTTCATCGCTACGACAGCAGCTCCCGCGATCACGGCCGCTCCCACGGCTGTGGTCGCTCCTGCCGCCGCAGGCGCCGAGATTCCCATGGTTTCCGAGGAGCCCGCGCCTACGGTGGAACTCTCCCGGTTCGCCGTCCGCGCGGTCGCCACCGCCGCCCCCGGACTGACCCTGAAAGGTCTCGGTGACGAGCCGGTCGCCGTGACCGAGGACGGCCTCGGAGTCGCGGAGAAGGTGGCGGCGCGGCTGTCCGATCACGGTGTTCGGGCCACCGTCGTCCCTCGCGTCTCTCCGGACGCACGGGCCGTCGTGCACCTCGGCGGTCTCGCACCGGCCGGGTCGCCCGAGGCCGCGCTGGAGTTGCAGCGGGACGTCTTCGGGGCGATGAGGTCGGTCGCAGCACGCTACACCGCCGAGGGCGGGCTGTTCGTCACGGTTCAGGACACCGGAGGAGACTTCGGGCTGCGGGGCGGCCGGCCGGAACGGGCATGGCTCGGCGGTATCGGCGCGTTGGCCAGGACAGCGGCACAGGAGTGGACCTCGGCCACGGTCAAGGCCATCGACTGCGAGCGCGGGAAGCGTGACGCGGACGCCGTCGCCGAAGCGATCGTCAGGGAACTGCTCGACGGAGGGCCCGCCTCCGAGGTCGGTCTGTGCGAGGACGGCACTCGTACCGTCCCCGCTGTGATCCCGGTACCGGCTGAGCACTCTGCGGCCATGACGACCGGTCCGGGTTCCGTGATCGTGGCCACGGGCGGAGCCCGCGGGGTGACCGCTGCCGCGCTGCTCGACCTCGCCAGGGCCCACCGGCCCCGCATCGTGCTTCTGGGCCGCACCGAGCTCTCCGGGGAACCGGACGGGCTGGCGGCCGCAACCGACGTGCCCGCGCTCATCCGGGCTCTCGCGGAACGCTCCGACGGGGCCACCCCTGCTGACGTCGCGGCGGAGGCCCGAAGGATCCTGGCGGTCCGCGAGGTCCGCTCCACACTTGCGGCCCTCGAGAGCGCAGGCTCCGAAGTCCGGTACGTCCCCGTGGACGTCCGTGACGGCGCGGCGGTGCGCGGCGCGCTCGACGAGGTGCGTCACGAGTGGGGCCCGGTCACCGGGATCGTGCACGGTGCCGGAGTACTGGCGGACAAGCTCATCGCCGACAAGACCGACGAACAGTTCGACCAGGTCCTGGCCACCAAGGTGGGAGGCATCCGCGCACTGCTGATGGCGACCGAGGGTGATCCGCTCGACACGATCGTCCTGTTCTCCTCGGTGTCGGCGGTGTTCGGCAACTCCGGGCAGAGCGACTACGCCGTCGCCAACGAGGTGCTCAACCATGTGGCCTGCGCCGAACGGACCCAGCGGCCGGAGTGCCTGGTGCGGTCCATCGCCTGGGGCCCGTGGCACGGCGGGATGGTCACCCCCGAGCTGGCCGCGCACTTCGGCCGGTCCGGTGTTCCGCTCATCCCCGTCGCACAGGGCGCCGCGGCCTTCACCGCCGAACTGGGCGCCGTGGATGCCGATACCAGGGTGGTCATCGCGGCGGGGGACAGCCTGGATTCCACGGCGTCCGTCACTGACCCGGTCGCGGCGCGGCTGCGGATCGACGCTCACAGTCATCCCTACCTCGCCGACCATGCCGTCGCCGGTGTCCCGGTCCTGCCCATGGCGATCGTCTTGGACCGCTTCGCCGCAGCGGCCATGGCGTGGCGGCCGGGCGCAGGCCATCTGGTGATGAGCGATCTGCGTGTCTTCAGCAAGGTCGTCCTGCCGGACCTGGGCGGAGCGGGCCACCGGCTCACCTTGAACGGGCGCCGCGCGGCGACCGGTTCGGCGGCGGCTGTGGAGGCCGAACTCACCGGTGAGGACGGCACACCCCACTACCGCGTCCAGATGGAGTTCCGGACGAGCCTGCCGCAAGCGGCGGGTTGGGGTGCCCCGCAGGACCTCACCGCACCGGTGGACAGCACTGTCTACGACGGCCGGGTGCTGTTCCACGGCCCGCGCTTCCAGGCACTCAGCACTGTCCACAGGGTCGGCGACGACGGGGCCGAAGCCACGGTGACCGGTCTGACCGAACTCGGCTGGGGCGGTGACCACTGGCAGCTCGACGCGGCCGCCACGGACGGTGCCCTGCAACTCTCCCTGCTGTGGGCGGACAGGGCACTCGGTGACGCGACTCTGCCGATGGCGGTCGCGGAGTGCCGGGTGCACCGGCGCGGCCCCGTACCGGGCACAGCGCGAGCGGTGGTGCGGGCCAAGAAGGTCCACGAGACGGGAGCACGCTGCGATGTGGCGCTCATCGACCCGGACGGGGCGCCCAGGGTGGAACTGCTCGGCGTGGAACTCGTACGGCGCCCCTCCTGACCGACTGCCCTGGATCCGTCCGCATTGATGAAATGAGACCGGTATGGGCTTCGACCCGATCGCCATCGTCGGCCGGGGGTGCGTCTTCCCCGACGCGCTGGACCCCGACACCTTCTGGGACAACATCGCCGCCCGCCGGTGCAGCCTCTCACCGGTCCCGGAAGGCAGATGGCGGCTGCCCCGCCGGTGGGCCATGGGCACCGCCGACGACCATCTGGACCGTACGTGGACCGATGTCGGCGGCTACGTACGGGACTTCGGGGCGGTGTTCGACCCGACCGGGTTCCGCGTCCCCGCGGAGGAGATCCTCGGCCTGGACGAGCTGTTCCACTGGGTGCTGTACGGCACCCGGCAGGCACTGCGGGAGGCGGGGCACGGGGCGCCGTCGCCCCGCACGGGTCTGGTCCTGGCGAACCTGTCGTACCCGACGAGCGCGGGCACGGCCTTCGCCGAACACGTGTGGCTCTCCGCGGGAGCACCCTTCCTCCTGCGCGGTGCGGCACGGAACAGGCCCGACGCCCGCAACCGCTTCTCCTCGGGGCTTCCCGCGCACTTCGCGGCCAGGGCGCTCGGGCTCGGCGCGGGAGCCTTCGCCCTCGACGCCGCCTGCGCCTCGTCCCTCTACGCGGTCAAACTGGCCTGTGACCGCCTGCACGACGGGACGGCGGACGTCATGGTGGCCGGTGCGGTCAACCGCGCCGACAGCCTCTTCCTGCACGTAGGGTTCTGCGGCCTGAACGCGGTGAACCGGACCAGCCGTAGCCGTCCCTTCCACCGGGACGCCGACGGGCTGCTGCCCGGCGAGGGCGCCGGGTTCGTCGCCCTGATGCGCCTGCGCGACGCCCTCGCGCAGGGGAAACCGGTGCTGGGAACCATCCGGGGCATCGGGCTGTCCAACGACGGACGCGGCAGGGGACTGCTCAGCCCTTCTCGGGAGGGGCAGGAGCGGGCGATGCTCCAGGCGTACCGCATGGCCGGTGTCGCACCACGGAGCGTCTCACTCGTGGAGTGCCACGCGACGGGAACTCCCGTGGGCGACGTGGAGGAGGTCCGCAGCATGGGGCGGGTCTTCGCGGACAGCACCGACGTGCCCATCGGTTCGGTGAAGTCCAACGTCGGGCACCTGCTGGCCTCCGCCGGCATGGGCGGACTGCTCAAGGTGCTCGGGGCGATGCGGGCAGGTGTCCGGCCCGCCACGCTCGCGGCCGAGGAGCCGCTGCCCGAACTGCACGGCACACCGATGCGGGTGCTCGCCGCGCACGAGCGGTGGCCAGGTCTTCGCCGGGCGGCGGTCAGTGCCTTCGGATTCGGTGGCGCCAACGCCCATCTGATCGTCGACGCCTGGGACGGCGCGGGCTGCGCCGTGACGGCGCAGCCCGCTGCGAAGCGCCCGCCCGATGAGCCGCTGGCGGTGGTCGGGGTGGCTGTCCGGGCAGGCCGGGGCGCGGGCACCGAGGACTTCCGCCGTTCGCTGCTCGAGGGCGGGCGGAGCGGTCCGGTCACGGAGATCGAGGTGGCTCTCCCGGGTCTCCGCTTCCCGCCCGTCGCGGTCGGGAAGGCGCTGCCCCAGCAGATCCTCATGCTCGAAACCGCCCGGGAGGCCGTGCGGGACATCACCCTGCCGCGGGAGCGGACCATGGTCCTCGTCGGAACCGGCGTGGACATCGACAACGCCCGTGCCACCGCACGCTGGAGGGCGCCTACCTGGCTGGAGGAGTCCGGCGGGCACAGCGACGCCGGCACGGCCACACGCGTCCGCGACGCCTTCTCCGCTCCCATGGACCCGGAGCGGGTCGTGGGTACGCTGCCCAATCTCGTGGCCAACCGGATCAACACCCAGCTCGACCTGCGAGGTCCCGGCTGCACCGTCTCGGCCGAGGAGGCATCCGGGCTGGTCGCTCTGGACCTCGCGGCGCGCGCGATCCGTGCCGGGGAGGCCGACGCCGCGCTCGTCGGCGCCGTCGATCTCTCGTGCGAGCCGGTCCATCGGGCCGCCCTGCGGGACCTCGGCCGGGAGACCACGGCCGGGGACGGCGCCGTCGCGGTCGTCGTCAAACGTCTCTCGAACGCCCGCCGGGACGGCGACCGTATCCTCGCCCTCCTCGACGGGACGACCACCGACGAACCCGACCTGGTGATCGGTGACTGTCCTGACGCCGACTTCGACCCGGCCACGCCGGCCGGCCGGGCCCATGCCGCCCATGGGCTGTTGGCGGTCGCGTCCGCCGTGACGGCGCTGCGGCACCGCGCGCTGCCGCGGGCGGACGGCCCGGCGGTCCCCGTACCGGGGCTGCGTACCGCGCAGGTGGTCGTGTCACCGCTGGAGGCACCTCCGGCGCGGGTGCGGCTGAGGGCCGCGGACCCCGAGGGCTGGGCGCCCGGTCCGGCGCCGCGGCTGCATGTGTTCTCGGGCCGCGACCGTCGAGAGGTCCTGGCCGCGCTGGAGTCGGGTGACGAGTCGGGTGAGGGCCCCGCGAGGCTGGCGTACGTGGCCGACGGCGACCCCCGCAGCCAACGGGAGGCCGTACGCCGCTGGCTCGCCGAAGGGGGGATCACTCCGCCCGGCGCCGCGTACCGTGCCGCCCCGGTGGGCGGCGAGGTCGCCTTCGTCTTCACCAACGGGTCGGCCGCGTACACCGGCATGGGTCGCGAGGTCCAGCTGGCGCTGCCCTCGCTCGGCGACACGGTCGCAGCCAGGTACGGGACGGCAACTCCGCGGGCGGAGCGGCCCGGTGGCGTTCCGTCGGTGCTCGACCGGATCTGGGACGCGGCCCGACTGGCCGCCGTCCACGTCGAACTGACACGGAACGTTCTGGGGTTGCGGCCCGACGCCGCCGTCGGCTACTCCTCCGGCGAGTCGACGGCCCTGGCCGCCCTGGGAGCCTGGCGCGACGTCGAGGCGCTGCACCGGGACAGCCAGGAGAGCGGCCTGTTCACCAGTGAGCTCACCGGGGAACTGAGGAGCGTGCGCCGCGCCTGGGAGCGGCTCGGCGTGGACGGCGACCGGTGGGCGAGCTATCTCGTCACCGCGCCCATGGATCGGGTCCGTAGGGAACTGGCGGCTGAGCGGGCCGTCCATCTGATGGCTGTCAACGCCCCTGGCGTGTGTGTGGTCGGCGGCGAATCACAGGCGTGTGCCGACGTCATGGCACGTCTTGGAGCCGCGCACGCGATTCCGGTCGACTACGACCTGGCCGCCCACGCTCCTGAGCTGTCGGAGGTCCGCGAACGATGGTGGGAACTCCATCATCGCCCCACCACCGCCGTGCCGGGGGTGCGGTTCTACAGCGGAGCGACCACACAGGCGTACACCCCCACGGCCGAACGCGCCGCCGACGCCGTCACAGCCCAGGGCATCGGGACCATCGACTTCGCGGGCACGGTGGAACAGGCGTGGGCCGACGGTGTCCGGGTGTTCGTCGAACACGGACCGCGAGGCATGTGCACGGGCTGGACCAAGCGGATTCTGGGCGACCGCGAACACGTGGCTGTCGCGCTCGACGCCGAGGGCCGAGGACTGCGGCAGCTGTACCTGGCCGTCGCGGAACTCGTCGCCGCCGGTGTACCCGTCCGTGCCGAGGCCCTCTTCGAGCGGCTGCGGGCCGCGGCGTCGCCGGTGCCCGAAGACGTCCCTGCCCTCACCGTCCCGGCTCACTGGGAGATCAGCTTGCCTCCACTCAGCTCGCCGCCCCCCGGCCCGCCGCCGCTCGGACAGCCGACGGTGACCCTGCCCAGGGCGCCCCGGCTGGTACCGGTCCCGGTCGGCCCCACCGCGGACCCTGTCGCGGACGTGCCCGCTGCCCGCACCGAGGACGTGCCGCGCGTAACGGACCCGCGCATGCTGGTCGCCCGCCAGGCCCACCGGGTGACCGCACTGCACCAGGACGTCCTCGCCCTCCACCTCGAGGTCCACCGGCGGTTCCTGCAGACCAGGGCCGGGCTCGCCGCCGCACTCGTCCACGCCGCGTCGTCGTCCCCGCCCACGCCGTTCGGGCATCCGGCAGGTCCACCCGCCCTCGCCGGTCCAGCGGTCACCGGCGGCCATCCGCCGGTGACCGCGCTCGACCGGGCGCAGCTGGAACACCTCGCCACGCAGCCGGTCTCCACACTGTTCGGACCGAGATTCGCCGAGCAGGACGCATACAAGCTGCAGACCAGGATGCCCGGCCCGCCGATGCTGCTCGCCGACCGGGTCATCGGCATCGACGCCGTCCCCGCGGCTCTCGCCGACCTCGGCGCGGAGCACGCGACCGGCACGATCACCACCGAGACCGACATCCGGCTCGACAGCTGGTACCTCGACCCCGCCGGGCGTATGCCGGCAGGACTGATGATCGAGGCGGGGCAGGCGGATCTCCTACTGGTCAGCTGGCTCGGAATCGATCTGCTCAACCGGGGAGAACGCGTCTACCGGCTGCTCGGATGCGAGCTGACCTACCACGGAAGCCCGCCGTCGGCGGGCGAGACACTCCGCTACGAGATCCACATCGACAGGCACGCCCGGCACGGAGATGTCCGGCTGTTCTTCTTCCGCTACGACTGCTTCGCCGGTGACGAACTCCGGCTGAGCGTCCGGGACGGCCAGGCCGGCTTCTTCACCGAGGCCGAACTCGACGACACCGCCGGTGTGCGCTGGGACCCCGCCACCTCCTCGCCGGCTCCGGACGTACCCCACGACGCCCCCGCGGTGCACTGCACACGCTCCTCATTCACCGCCGAACAGGTGCGCGCCTTCGCGGAAGGCCGTCCGGCCGACTGCTTCGGACCGGGCTGGGACATCACCCGGTCACATGTCCGCACCGCCCGGCCGGACGGCGGCCGGCTGCTGCTCCTGCGGGAGATCACCGCTTTCGACCCGGTCGGAGGTCCGTGGGGGCGCGGCTACCTCCGTGCGGAGACCCCCGTCCGACCGGACGACTGGTTCTTCGAAGGGCACTTCGAGAACGACCCGTGCATGCCGGGCACCCTGATGCTCCAGGCCGGTCTGCAGGCGATGGCCCTCCACCTCGCTGCACTCGGTTTCACCGTCGCCCGGGACGGGTGGCGCTTCGAGCCGGTCTCCGACCGCCCCTGCACCGTTCACTGCCGGGGACAGGCCACCCCCGACAGCCGGCGGATCGTGTACGAGGTGTTCGTGCACGGGGTCTCGGCAGGACCCGAGCCGACGCTGTACGCCGACATCCTGGGCACCGTTGACGGAGTCAAGGCATTCCACGCCAGGAACGCCTCACTCCGGCTGGTGCCGGACTGGCCCCTGTCGCACTGGCGGCACCTCGGCGGACACCGCGAGCAGACCAACGGAACCCCGGTGTCGCCGGCCCTGCTCGGTGGACTGGTCGGTCATCGCGAGACGGGCGCCGTGACCGGTCCCGACGGTCTCGTGTTCGACTATCCCTCCTTGCTGGCCTGCGCGTGGGGGAGGCCGAGCGACGCGTTCGGAGCCCCCGCGCGGATCTTCGACGGAACCCGGAGGATCGCGAGGCTCCCCGGGCCGCCGTACCACTTCATGACCCGTGTCGTCTCGGCGGAGGGCCCGCAGGGCGGTATGAGCCCGGGCAGCCGGGTGGCCGTCGACTACGACGTTCCCGACGAGGTCTGGTACTTCGAGCAGAGCGGCGGACGAACCATGCCCTTCGCCGTGCTCATGGAGGTGGCCCTCCAACCGTGCGGGTGGCTGGCCGCCTACGTCGGCTGCCCCCTCGCCAGTGACGACGATCTGCTCTTCCGCAATCTGGACGGGAAGGGGACGGTCACCGGTGAGGTGACACCGGCCACCCGGACCGTGCGGACGGAGGCGGAGCTGACCTCTCTGTCCCGGACCGGAGAAATGATCATCGTGGAGTTCGCGGTCCGGTGCTCCGCCGACGGCAACGAGGTCTTCGAACTGTCCACGGTGTTCGGGTTCTTCCCGCCTTCCTCCTTCGACCACCAGGTCGGACTGCCCGTTCCGGACGGCGGCCGGGCGGCCCTGGAAGAGCACTGCGAGCGCACGGTCGATCTCACGACGGGCCCGGCCCGGTACTTCGCCGGTGCGGCGGCACTGCCCGGTCCGATGCTGCTGATGATCGACCGGATCACGGGATACTGGCCCGAGGGCGGAAGTGCGGGACTGGGGCGGATCCGTTCGGAGAAGGACGTCGACGCGGCCGAGTGGTTCTTCAAGGCGCACTTCTTCCAGGACCCGGTCCAGCCCGGGTCGCTCGGCATCGAGGCGATGTGCCAGTTGCTCCAGTTCTTTCTCATCGAGCGCGGCCTCACCGCGCGTGTCCCGAACCCCCGGTTCGAACCCGTCATGCTCGACCACGAAGTGACGTGGAAGTACCGCGGCCAGATCACCCCGAACAGCCGTCTCATCAGGATCGACCTGGAGATCACCGAGGTCGCGGAGGACAGGCGGGGACCGTACGCGGTCGCCGAGGCCCGGCTCTGGGGGGACGGCATCTGTCTCTACCACGCCCGCGGGCTCGGCGTCCGTGTCGTGTCCGCCGGCGATGCCGAGACCGCGTACGCACACCGTCCATACGACGGCGGACGGTCCGAGGCCCGCCCGTCCGGGATCGCGGAGAGCACGATCGACCCCGCGATCGAGACCTGGACGGGCGACCACTGCCCGACCTTCACCGTTCCGGCGCTGCCGATGATGTCGGTCGTCGACCGGCTCGCACAGGCCGCGGCCGATCACACCGGCCGCCCCGTGGCAGCCGTACGCGACGTCCGGCTCCGGCGCTGGATCCCGCTCGCGGGACCCGTCCGGCTGCGGACGGAGGTGACGGGGTCGACAACGGAGCCGGCGGTGAAGCTGCTGGCATGGCGTGAGGCAGCCACGCCGGCGCTGTCCCGGTTCGAGGAAGTAGCCACCGGCACCGTGCTCGTGGGGGACCGCCCGGACCACCGCCCGGAGCGGTTCGAGCCGCTGCCGGACGCCGTCGCGCAGCCGGATCCCTATGCCTCGGCCGAGTTGTTCCACGGACCGGCGTTCCGGTATCTGACGTCGCTGGCCATCGGAGCGGCAGGATCCTCCGGCGTCGCCGACACCGCCCGCGGCACAGTGCCCAGGGGATGCCTGAACCAGGGACTCATGGACTCTCTCCTCCAGGTGATTCCGTCCGGCAGCCTGTGGCGCTGGTCCCCGAACATCGGCGCGGACGTGGTCGGCTACCCGCTGCGGGTGGTCGGGCTGGAGCTGTTCGAGGAACCGCCGCGGACCGGTCAGGTCGAGATCGAGGCTCGGTTCGCCGGCTTCGTCTCCGAGGGGACGGCCCCCGGCCCCATGTCGGCGATCGACATCCAGATGTGCGTGGACGGACGGGTCGTCGTCGCGCTGCGGCTGGTCAACATCCTGCTGCCGGTCGGCCCCCTGGCAGGCACCTCGCTCGTCGAGCGCCGGGACTTCCTGACCCGCCGCAGCGCCCTGGCAGGGAGCGGTCTGTGCCGGCACACCGACGGCGTCACGAAAGTCCGCGTCGACGAGGTGGACGCGGTGGACTGGCTCAGGGGATCGATGGCCATGGCCGTGGGCCTGCCGGCCGGCTCCAGGGGAAGTGACCATCTGGAGGTCGTCGCGGTGAAGGACCATGTCGGCCGCCTGGCCGGCGTCCACCCGTGCACCGTCGAGGTGAGCGACGACCTGCGGTCCGCCCGCACCGCGTCCGGGCAGCTCCACCTCGTCCTCGTCGTCCGCAGCGGGGACGAGGTCACCGTCCGCTCCGGTAACGGTGAACGATGACCGGAACACTGAAGCGCACCACCGCTCCGGCCGTCCCACCGCTGACACTCCCCGAACGCCTGGTGCAGCTGCTGTCGAGATGGCGGTACGCGTTCCTTGCGCTGACAGTGCTGGTGACGATCGTTCTCGGAGCCGTCGGCGTCGGCGTGTTCGGCAAGCTCTCCGGCGGCGGATGGACCCCCGCGGACTCCGAGTCGGCACGTGCGGACGCGCTGCTGCGCGAGCACTTCCAGTCCGGAACCCCCGACCTGGTCCTGCTCGTCGGCGCGGCGGGCTCCGTCGACGAGCCGCGGGCGGCGGCCGCCGGTCGGCTGCTGACGGAACGGCTCCGTGGCGACGCACGCGTACTGCACCTCGACTCGTACTGGCCACAGGGCGACCCCGCACTGGTCGCCCGCGACCGGCGCACCGCGCTCATCAGCCTGCGGCTGCGCGGCGGTGAACAGGAGACTGCGGCGACCGCCGAGGAAATCCGCCGACTCGCCGCGACGGGCACGCAACCGCTGAAGACGTCGGCGGCCGGGCGTGCGGTGGCGAAGCGTGACCTGGAGAAGCAGAGCCGGCACGACCTCGTGCGGGCGGAGCTCATCGCCGCACCCCTTGTCCTGCTCATCCTCGTATGGATCTTCGGCAACGTCCTGAGCGCCCTGCTCGCGCTGTCCGTCGGCGGCATCGCGATCGTGGGTACCCTCGCCATGCTGCACGCTCTGAGTGAGTTCACCCGGGTGTCGATCTTCGCGGTCAACCTGACCACGGCGCTCGGCTTCTGCCTGGCCGTCGACTACGGCCTGTTCATCATCGCCCGCCACCGGGAGGAGCTGGCCGCGGGCCGCGACATCCGACAGGCGGTCCTGGCCAGCGTGCGCACGGCGGGCCGCACCGTGTTCTTCTCCGCCCTGACGGTCACTTTGTCGATGGCGGCACTGCTCGTCTTCCCCCTCTACTTCCTGCGCTCGCTGGCCTACGCGGGAATGAGTGTGGCGGTCCTGGCGGGACTGACAGCCGTGCTCGTGCTCCCGGTGTGCCTGCTCGTGGCCGGTGACCGGGTCGTCGGGCGGGGTGGTCTGCCACCGGCCGCCGTGGCGGGCGCCTACGCCGCTGGCGGGAAGGGCGGGCTCTTCTACCGCACCGCCCGGACGGTCATGCGTCGGCCGGTGCTCACCGTCGTCGTGGTGGTCGCCGTACTCCTGTGCCTGGCAGGTCCGTTCGCCCGCGTCGAGTTCGGGCTCTCGGACGACAGGGCGCTGGGCGCCGCCTCGCCCGTGCATCAAGCCACCAACGTGATGCGCAACGATTTCGACACCCAGGCGACCGCCATGGCGAGCATCGTGCTGCCCGGTCTCACGGGCACGCGGTCGGAGAGTCTGGCCGACTACGCCCGTCAGGTCTCGCTGACCTCCCATGTGCTCAGGGTGGACACCGCGACGGGTTCGTACGCGGGAGGCCGTCTGTCCGCCCCGCCCGGCTCGTCGTCCGCCCGTTTCTCCGGTGCCCATGGGCAGTGGCTCTCGGTCGTCACCGACGCGGAACCCTTCTCCGTCGAGGGCGGCGAACTGGTCCACGCCCTCCGGGCGGTGCGGGCACCCGTTCCCGCTCTGGTGGGCGGTGACGCCGCGGCTCTGGTCGACACCAGGGCCGTGGTGGGGGACCGGCTCGGACCGGCCGCTGCGATCATCGTGTTCGTCATCTTCACGCTGCTGTTCCTGTTCACCGGCAGCGTCGTCGTCCCGGTCAAGGCCGTGCTGCTCAACCTGCTCAGCCTCACCGCCACGTTCGGGGCGATCGTCCACGTGTTCCAGGACGGGCATCTGCGGTGGCTGGTCGGCCATTTCCTGGTCACAGGCACCACGGACACACTGCTGCCCGTGCTGATGTTCTGCGTCGCCTTCGGCGTCTCGATGGACTACGAGATGTTTCTGCTGTCCCGGATCATGGAGGAGCACCGCCGTACGGGGCACACCCCCTCTGCCGTGGCCTTCGGGCTCGAGCAGACCGGCCGGCTGTTCACCGCCGCCGCGCTCGTGCTAGCCATCGCGATGGCGGCGATGGCCACGTCTCCGCTCACCCCGTTGAAGCTTCTGGGCGTCGGGCTCACCCTCGCAGTCATTCTCGACGCGACCCTGGTGAGAATGCTCCTGGTTCCCGCCATCATGAAGATGGCCGGCAGACTGAACTGGTGGTGTCCGCGCCCTCTACGGTATGTGCACAACCGGTTCGGTATCTCGAATCCGGAAGCACGGGCGGACCCCTGACGTCACCGTCGGCAGCGTTCGAGCTGCTTGCGGGCCGGATGGCAACGCCGTCCGAGCCGCGGGGCCTCCGGCTTCCGGTACACGGGTTCAGCCGCCCGCTGTGACAATGCCGGCCAGAGCGTGTTCGGCGAGCGCGCCGATGGTGAGCGACGGGTTCGCGCCGCCGACGTTACCCGGCAGCAGCGATCCGTCCACCACGTACAGCCCGCGGTGACCGTGCATGCGTCCGAAGAGATCAGTGCACCGGCCGATGGCGCAGCCTCCCACCGGATGGGCGGTAAAGGGGTGCGGGTTGTTGATCGTGAGGGGCAGCGTGCCGAGGTTGGCGACGGCGACGCGACGGCTGTAGGCACGCACCGCCTCTCTTGCGGCCGCGGACTTCTCCTGGGTCCAGCCCGCCAGGTGAACGCGGTCCGTGGCTCGCTCGTAGCGGAAAGTGCCGCGGTGCTCGTGATCCACGGTCATGGCCAGGGTCGCCACGGCTGGTGCTGCCTCGTACGTGGGCAGCACCCAGCTCTCGACCAGCAACGGCAGGTCGAACTCGCGGTGCAGGAATGCTGCCGAGGCACTCGGCGCCCCCTGGCTGCCGCCGTGAAAGGCAAGGGGCTGGCTGCGCAGGTTGAGCTGGTCGCCGTTGTCGCCGAATCCGGTGCCGACGGCAGCGGGCAGTCCGTCGAGGTCCCCACGTTCCCGGGCGGCGACCAGAAGGCGGTTCGTGTTGAGCGTGCCGGCCGCCATGAACAGCATGTCGCAGCTCAGCTCGAGTGTCTCGAGGACGGTTCCGTCGGTGTCGAGACGGCAGACCCCGACGAGGTAGCCGCCACGTCTCTTCCGCTGGAGTCTGATGACCTCGTGCAGGGGACGGAGACGCACATGGCCGGTGGCGAGCGCTGCGGGCAGATAGCTGCGAGTGAGGGACTTCTTTGCCTCGTTGCCGCAGCCGAAGTCGGAGTTGCCCACGGTTGCCGACAGCTCCGCGGTGCCGGCGGTTTCACGGCGGACGACGGACCAGTCGAAGGTCGAGTCCGAGACAAAGGTGCTGAATCCGGCCCGGCGCATCTGCCGGTCCCACAGTCTGGAGTGAGTGAAAGGTGCGGAGCGGTAGATGTCCTCGGGCATCCGAGTGGCACCGAGCATGGCACGGACCTTGGGGAACCACGAGCGGTGGAAAGCCTGGTAGCTGAGTGTGGCGGGGTAGAGCGCTTCGAAGTAGCGCCGGGGCGGGGCCAGAGTGACGCCCGTGTAGACGATCGACCCGCCGCCGACTGCGGCCGCGCAGGCGATGTCCAAGCCGGCCTCCTGCGACACTTCCATGACCCCGGCACCCGTCCGAACCGGTACCGGGAGCATGGCCGGCCAACGGGTGGTGTTCCGCCGCCAGAACATGGTGTCGGTGACACCGTGCGCGGAGCCGAAAAGATGACGCTTGGGGGCGACGGGCCACTCCCGGCCGCGTTCGAGAACCAGCGTGTCGACCCCCGCCTGTCCCAGACGCAGCGCGGCCACGGAACCGCCGAAGCCGGATCCGATCACGATGGCCCGGAAGTGACCACGGCGGACGTCACGGGCGGCGCGGCCGCTTCCCGCGCCGGGGGCCCCGGCCACTGCGGCGAGCGAGCCGTTCACCGCCAGGCCGATGAGTCCACGACGAGACACGAGCATGAGCACTCCGAAGCGTTGACGGCAGAACCGTGGGTGCGGTCGCCTGAGGGCGGAGGACACCGTCATCCACGTGCCAGAGTTCGTCGAGACACCCGAGATACCAGGTCAGGTGAGCTATCACGTGAACGGAGTGGCCGGTGTCGCGCAGGGCGGCAGCGAGGTCCCAGAACCGCTGGTAGGTCTCCCAGCCGACGCTCCGGCACGGCTCATCGCGCAGGAGCACCGGCACGCCCGGCCGCACATCCATGTCGACCCCGCGCAGCACTGCTCGCCGCCGGTGGGCGCGGTGGACGCCGCTGACCTCCATCGTGCTTCCTCCCCGGGCGTTCGCCTGGCGCCGGGTTCAACGACACGGCCGACGACAGGGCACGGAACGTCAGCAAGCCGCCGCACCAGGTCAAGGCGGCACCTTGCGGCACCTTTGGTAGCCCTTATCCGCCATCCGCCATCCGCCTGAACGAGGTCTACGTCGGCACCGTAGGGAGCGGGGCAAGCCGAAGTGGCTGACGGCGATGCGGGCGACCAGTGCTCCATCGAAGGCTGTCATCACGACAGCAGTTGTCACCGACCGTGGCAGGGGCCTGCTGCGCCCGTTGACTTGGTACCGGCTCGCTGTGTCCCACAGACGGTCATTCCCGCGTCAGTGAGGACGTGGTGCTTGCTGTGCGGTCGACCGGGCTGGGTCCGCTTTTGGGCCTCTTCGGGCCGCCCTGGCATGGGAAGAATCGATCACCGCCCGTGACCGGTCAGACTTCTTCGTGGCCTGCAGCCCCGTCAGCAGCACCAGATGCAGTGCGTCCCACACGCCGTTGAGACGATTCACGGCGGCCGTGACCGATGCTTTGCCATGACCGGACCAACGAGCGATCAAACGGACAGTCACATGATCAATAGCTTCCGCTAGGAGCTCAAGGACTGTCGCGCCAGCGTCCGTCCGTTTCGGCTCGTGTTACGGGGACACACGCCAGGAAGCCGCGGATGAGGGCACATGGTGCAAAACTGCACCTCTCTTCCGTGAGGGACACCTGCGAGGGAGGAACCTTGAGCGACAACATGTGGCAGTACCAACCGGCCGCCGGCCATGCCCCGGGCATCAACTTGACGGGCTTCAAGGTCGAAGCCAGTGACGGCAGCATAGGCAAGGTCGACAAGCACTCCGGTGAAGTCGGCGACCAGTACATCGTCGTCGACACCGGTGTGTGGATCTTCGGCAAGGAAGTCCTCCTGCCCGCCGGCACCATCACAGCCGTGAACGTCGACGAGCAGACCATCCAGGTCTCCCGTACCAAGGACGAGATCAAGGCCGCCCCGGAGTTTGACAAGGACGCGCACCTGAACGACGACTTGTACCACGATCAGATCGGCAACCACTACGGCCGCCCCCGTGACGCGCACGGAACCCCCCATACCGGCACCGCGCACGGCACCCCCACCCCCGGGTCTGTCCCGAACACACCTGGCACCGATACCACCCCGGGCCGCACCACCCTGTAACACGCACCCAAAGACCAAGCGCAGGAGCGCGGTGACACTTCCGCCGTGCCTCTGCTGCGCTCTGCAGCGAATGTCTGCGCCAGGCGCTCTTGCAGTATGTACACGTCCGGTCGAACCGGCCGTTGCAACTCTCCGCCAGGACGTTCTGACGTTCGTCGCCATCACCGGCTGCACCCCCCGAACGCAGCGGGTCGGCATCCGCACGCCCTCGAGGAATCCGGGAGCCCCGGCCGGCTCCCTCACCGACATCCCCATGTCCCCGGCTCTGTCCTGGCGGGACTTCGAAGAGGCGGTACGCATGACCGCGCTTCCCGTGCTGGTCAAAAGGGTTCTCCATCCGGCGGACGCGCGGCTGGCCGTCGAGCACGGTGTGGCCGGGGTGATCGTCTCCAACCACGGGGGCCGCCAGTGCGACGCCGTCCCGGCCGCACTGGACTGCCTGCCCGCGATTGCCGACGCCGTCGCGGGCCGGGTGCCGGTTCTGTTGGACGGCGGGGTGCGCCGGGGCACCGACGTCGCCGTCGCCCTGGCTCTGGGCGCGACGGCCGTGGGTGTGGGCGCCCGGTGATGTGGGGTCTGGCCGCCGGGGGAGAGGCCGGGGTCCGGGCCGTCCTGGCGGCACTGCGCGACGAGTGATCAGTGCTCTGAAGTGCACCGCCCTGCGCCACCCCAGGCGCAGGGCGCGGCTGACGTCGTACCTGAGCGAGAGGGTCGCGGCCGGTGACGTGCCGTACCCGCTTCCGGCGACGCTGTCGCCGGCGGAGCAGGTGCACTACTTCCTCCGGACTCCCGCCGACAGCCGTCCGCCGTCAATCTCAGAACCTTCTGAGGTGGATGTCGTCGCGTCGTTCCCATCGGATGCGCAGGCGGCGGAAGCCGTGCAGCCAGGAGATCGTGCGCTCGACGACCCAGCGGAAGGTGCCCGGACCGGTGCCGTGCGGTTGTCCCCGCTCCGCGATCGCGGGCCGGATGCCGCGCTGCCGCCACCCTGATCCGCTGAGGTGCCTGCCAGACCTTGGCCTCCTGGATGCCTGACCGCCGATGCTCGGCGAAGCCCGTGGGACTCCAGCACCGGTGGCCCGCCGTGTTCATCCGCGATCGCACCGCCCACGCCAGGTCTCCGAGGAGGTGTTCTGAGACGTAGCCTCTCCGGAACGGGCAGGAAGTTCGTGGGTGACCCGCGGTCGGTCCGGAAGCGGCGTTGGGGCGGTGCGACGGACCGAGCCGCGAGTCGCGTGCCCGCCGAAATGCACCGAGACTTTTGTGCCGTCGGAGTCTTGGTGTCAGCGGTGTCCCGTCACCGTCACCACGATGACTTGGTCACGCCGGGCAGGAAGCCGGCGTGCGCCTGCTGGCGCGTGCGGACGCGGGAGAGGCCGAACTTGCGCAGGTAGCCGCGGGGGCGGCCGTCGACGCTGTCGCGGTTGCGGACGCGAGTGGCGCTGGCGTTGCGTGGCTGCCTGCGCAACTCCGCGAGCGCGACGCGCCGTTCGTCCTGGGTGGACGAGGGACGGCGCATGATCTCCTTGAGCTCGGCCCGTCGGACGGCGTACCGCTCGACGATCGCCTTGCGCTTCTCGTTCTGTGCGATCTTGCTCTTCTTCGCCATCAGACCTTCCCTCCGCGCGCCCGGATCCGCGCCACGGCCGCCTCGATGCCGATCACGTCCACCGTCTTGATCGCCCTGGCGCTCAAGGTCAGGCGGACGGTGCGGCCCTCACTGGGGAGCCGGTAACGCTTTCGCTGGATGTTCGGGTCGAAGCGGCGCGAGGTGCGCCGGTGCGAGTGGGAGATCGCGTTGCCGAAGCCCGGCTCGGCGCCGGTCAGTTGGCAGTGTGCGGACATGGGTGTTACCTGCCTCTCTCTGCGTCCATCCCTTATCGGTAATGGAAATCGTTCCCATATACTAGCCTCATGGCACGCAACGAACTCCGCCCGGTCGTCAAGCTGCGCTCCACCGCCGGCACCGGCTTCACGTACGTCACCCGCAAGAACCGCCGCAACGACCCCGACCGGATGGTCCTGCGCAAGTACGACCCCGTCGTCCGGCGGCACGTCGACTTCCGCGAAGAGCGCTGACCCCTCTCCCGACCTGACCTCACCTGACTCGACTCCCGAAAGGCAGCCCTGCCGTGAAGCCCGGCATCCACCCCGCATACGGCCCCGTCGTCTTCCGCGACACCGCCTCGAACCACGCCTTCCTCACCCGCTCCACGATGACCAGCGACAAGACGATCGAATGGGAGGACGGCAACACCTACCCGCTCGTCGACGTCGAGATCTCCTCGGTGAGCCACCCCTTCTACACCGGCACCGCCCGTGTGCTGGACACCGCCGGACGCGTCGAACGCTTCGAGCGCCGCTACGGAGTCCGGTGATGGCGCGGGACTCCCGGCTGCCCGTCGTCCTCGTCGCCGGGCTGCACGCCGAGGCCCGCACGGAAGTCGTCGACCGGCTGCTGCGCGCCGTCCCCGGCAGCGTCGCCCTCCACCACGACCTGACCGGTGCGAGCGGCGGCACCGTGCGTCGCCTGGTCCGCGACGTCTCCGGGCTCCTGTCCGACGCGGAGACCCCGTTGGTCGAGGACTGTGCCTGCTGCGCGCTGCGTGAGGACCTCGTCCCGGAGCTGCGGCGGCTGGCCGCCGCCGGCCTGACCCGGCTCGCCGTCGTCGAGCTCTGGGACTCGGTCGAACCCAAGGCGATGGCGGAGGTCGTCGCCGCGCACGAGGGCGACGACCTGCTCCTCACCGGCGTGATGACAGCTGTCGACCCCGCCCTGGTGCTGCCCTACCTGGCCAACGGGGACGACCTGGCCGAAGTCGGTCTCGCGGCCGCCCCCACCGATCAGCGCACCGTAGGCGACACCTGGGCCCGCCAGCTGGAGTACGCGCCCGTCCTCGCGCTGGTCGACAACGCGGAGGCGGACAGTGAGGACGCCGCACTCCTCACACAACTGCACCCCACCGCCCGCCAGGTGGCGGCGGACTCCGCTGAACTCGCCGAACTCGCCTTCGCCGGCTTCGACGTCGAGACAGCGGCCGCCGCCCAGCACCCCGCGTACGCACTCCTGCCCCAGGAGGCCGACGAGGCCGGAGTGGCAACCCTCGTCTGGCGCCGTCACCGCCCCTTCCATCCCGAGCGCCTGTACGAAGCGCTGGAGGACCTGTGCTGCGCCGCCGCGCGAAGCCGCGGCCGGTTCTGGCTCGCCGATCGCCCCGACACCCTGCTCGCCTGGGACGCCGCGGGCGGCGCGTTGTGCGTGGAGAACGCCGGTCCGTGGCTGGCCTCTCTGCCCGACGCGGCCTGGGAGATGGTCCCGCCCATGCGGCAGGCCGCCGCTTCACTGGACTGGCACCCCGAACACGGCGACTGCTGCCAGCACCTCGTCTTCACCTCCCCGGGGCTGGACCGTGAAGGGCTCGAACGACTCCTCGAGTCCTGCCTGCTGACCGACGCCGAGTACGCCGCCGGACGCGAGGCGTGGAAGTCCCTCCCTGCCGCTTTCGACCCCCTCCTCGACCCTGCCTGACCCACCGAACACTCCCGTACTCCAAGGAGCGACACCCATGGCCCGCCGCCAGGAAACCCGCAAGCCCGTCAAGCCCCGCCCCAACCCGCTCGACGCGGCGAAGATCACCTACATCGACTACAAGGACACCGACCTGCTGCGGAAGTTCATCTCCGACCGCGGCAAGATCCGCAGCCGCCGCGTCACCCGTGTCACCGCGCAGCAGCAGCGCAAGCTCGCCGCCGCCATCAAGAACGCCCGGGAAATGGCTCTGCTGCCCTACGCGAACGATCCCGGCGGCCGTTGACTTCCCGGGCGTACGGCCGGTGGGGTGCTCGTCGAAGGTGCCGCCACGGCGCGAGGTGTTGGTTTCGGCGTTGTGCTGGATACGACGTCGGCGGCCGGTGGAGGCTCCGCCGCGTTGCGGTGGGCAGGCGCCGCGCACGGGGCCTCGCGCCACGCGTGGTGGGCGTCGGCGGTGGCTTCGGGGTCGGCTGCGTCGAGCACGCGGACGACCGGGAGCGCTGGACGACCGCGGTGAGCGAGGCGGTCCTCGGCACCCGCCCGCCCCTGACCTGGCGTGGCCATGGCTACGGCCTGCGCAACGAGGCCGGCACGGTACGGGGTAGCGCCGCCCTCTACCCCGCCCATCGCCCCACCGCCGGACCCGCCTACCTCGACGAACTCCTCTCCAGCCCCGCTCCCGCCCTCGGCACCCGCCACCTTGCTTCTGGAACACCTCCACGACGTGTACGTCGACCCCGGACGCCCCCTCGTCGACCAGTGCGGTCTCTCGCTGGCGAGGGTGCTGGAGGTACGCCCCTGGGTGACGGCCCGGATCGGTACCTGGCGCAGGTCGGCATGAACGCGGGGGACGTGCGCCTGGAGTATCACGGGGTCCTGGTCGACCCCGTGCTGCCGCGCCGTGACCCTACATCGACGCCGCGCTGGTGCGCGGCGGCCAGGCCGCGCTCTGAGTTCGACGACCCAGGCATCGTCGTGGACCTCACCGCCGGTCTCGACGGCTGGAGTCCAGGCCGATGTCGGGATCATGAGGACGTTGGCCGAAGGGGACGCGGTCGATCGTCCGGAAGGAGCGGCCGCATCCCGGAGCCCACTTACGAAGCTGGCCACCTTAACGCGTAACCTGTAGGTTACGCTTAGAGTGTGGACGACCTGAGCAAGGTGGCCGACGCCATCGCCGATCCGGTGCGCCGGGAGATCCTGATGATGTTGCGCCGTACCCCGCTGACGGCAGGCGACATCGCCGCCCGGTTCACCATCAGCCGACCCGCGGTCAGTCGTCACCTGCGCGTGCTGCGGGAGAGCGGCCTGGTCCGGGACGAGCAGATCGGACGCCATCGGCGTTACTCCCTTTTCCGTCCCCGGCTGGGTGACCTCGGCGCCTGGCTCACTCAGTTCGACCCCCAGCACGTCGACTGGCCGCAGCGGCTGGCCGCGTTGGAGACCGAGGTCTACCGCACCCGACGGGACCGTAACCGGGCCGAGTCCGCCAACGATCAGTCCACCGCTCGCCACTCCAAGGAGGACACGGCATGACCCTTGAGCCCACCGGACAACTCATTCCCACCCCGACGGGACACGACCTGATCCTCACCCGCAGCTACCGCGCCTCCGCCGACGACGTCTGGGCGAGCGTCACCGAGCCGGAGCGCACCGCTCGCTGGTTCGGTCCTTGGCGTGGCCAGGCGGCGGCCGGCCTCACCGTCGAGGTGCAGATGGTATTTGAGGAGTCGGCGCCCTGGTGCCCAGTGCGCATCGAGGCATGCGAACCGCCGCGCCGACTCGCCATCTCCATGGAGGACGAGGCCGGATCCTGGTCGATGGAGCTGCTGCTGTCCGAGAACGACGGCACCACCGAACTCCGGCTGGTCCATCACCTCGCCTCCACGGAGCACCTCGGCCAGACCGGACCAGGCTGGGAGTACTACCTGGACATGCTCACCGCCGCTCGCACGGGCGGGCCACGGCCAGACTTCGAGGACTACTACCCGGCGCAGAAGGCATACTTCGAGTCCCTGGCCTGACCGTGACAACCCGCTTCCCGCCGCCCCCGCCGACACGGTGACCACCGACGCGCATCGGGCGCTCACCGGCGAGACGGGGGAGCAGGTCGCCGTCGGCCCGATGCTGATGCCATGGACCGACACCCCGGTTCGCAAGCTGTGGGCTTCACCACGATGACGCTGAAGCCGGGGGAGCGGCGTGCCGTGGCTGCCCCCCTGTCGCGGCGAGCGCGAGGTGTTGTCGTACTGGGACGAGGGCCGCGGTGACTGGGGGATCCCTGATGGCAAAGTGCTGGTCTATGTGGGTGCCTCGGTCGTGGAGGCCGAGTTCGCGGGCCACATCACGTCACCGTGAGGTGAGGTCCGTGCTGCGGTTGGGCGAAGACCTGACCCTCCGCCCAACCGCAGTGGCGAACTCCTCTCCCGACCTTCGCGTCGCCCCCGTCACCGGCCCGCACGTGGGCGTTCGTACCCGATCACGGGCGATGAACCGGCACCTCTGGGGACGCAGGCACGGTAATCTCCGGCCCATGCCCGAGACATCGGTGGCGCACTTCTACGACGAACTGGCTGATGACTACCACCTGATCTACTCAGACTGGGACGCGAGCATCCGTCGGCAGGGGGACGCCCTGGACGCCCTGATCGGCGAAGAGCGCGCGGCCGTCCTCGACTGTTCCTGCGGCATCGGCACGCAGGCCATCGGCCTGGCTCTGCGCGGGCACCGGGTCAACGGGACCGACCTCAGCCCCCGCGCCGCCGCCCGCGCTGCCCGTGAGGCCGCCAGCCGGAACCTGAGCCTGCGCACGGCCGCTGCCGATATGCGACGCCTCCCGTTCTCTGATGGCCGGTTCGACACCGTCGTCTGCGCCGACAACTCGCTGCCGCACCTGCTGACTGAGCTGGATGTGCACGCCGCCCTGGCCGAGATGCATCGCGTGCTGCGTCCCGACGGCCTACTGCTGGTCAGTACACGCCACTACGACGACCTGCTGCGCGACCGCCCGACTTCGACGCCTCCACAAGTCCACAGGAACGTCGACTGCGCCGACGGCGACGAACGAACCGTCACCTTCCAGCTCTGGCACTGGCACGACGACGGCGAGCACTACGACCTGGAGCACTTCCAACTCCTCCCGGCAGGCCGAGAATGGCGCGTCCAGGTCCGCCGTACTACCTACTGGGCACTCGGCGGGGACCGACTGAGGCGCCTCGCAGCCGAGGCCGGATTTGTCGACCCCAAGTGGCGGATGCCGCAGGAGACCGGCTTCTTCCAGCCGCTGCTCGTGGCCCGGGCCGGTGAGTAGGTGACGCCACCTCTCGGCGCGGGAGGGCAGGTGTCAGCCGCCTTGGCGGGTTCCTCGGCGTGTGCTCGGGTGGCGGCGAGGCGTATGAGTCGGTGCAGGCCGTCGGCGACGGTGGGTGGCTGGCTGGCTGGCTCCGCGAGCGTTCAGGAGCTTGTGCTCACGCGACGCGGGCCTTGCGCGCAGGGCGAAGTGACGTCCTCCTCGATGTCTGTGCCCCATCAGCCACTGCCTCGTCGAGGGACGCCGGGCACGACGCATCGGCGGGGTGATCGACGAGGCCGATCAGTGCGGCGAGGCGGCGGCCGGCCGCCTGCAGATCGGCGACCTCTGACTCCAGCCGTGCGTGCTCGGCCAGCAGTCGCGCCGACAACTCGGCATCGAGGTGGCGGGCATCGATGGCCGGCAGGAGCGTGGCGAGCAGTGGGCTGTTGAGCCCGGCGGTGAACAGTTGCTGGATGAGCTGCACCCGCGCCACGGCCGAGGCCGGGTACAGGCGCTGGCCGCTGGTGGTGCGCTGCGGCTCCAGCAGTCCCTGCTCTTCGTAGTAGCGCAGCGCGCGGGTGCTCACCCCGGCCTGCTGGGCCACTTGCCCGATGCGTAGGTGCTCGACCGGCACGGCCCACCCCTTCGGCTCACGACGGAACGGTCATCGACTTGACCTGCACGTCTTGACCTTCACGTCGACGTCAAGTCCTAGCGTACCCAGCGCCGGCGAGAGGACGTTCCCTCGCCACTCCCACGTACGACGTCGAGAGGACGATCATGCAGATCAACGGATCCATCGCGCTGGTGACCGGTGCCAACCGGGGCATCGGCAGGCGCTTCGTCGAGCAGTTGCTGGCTGAAGGAGCGCAGAAGGTCTACGCCGGTACCCGCCGGCCCGACCTGCTGGACGTCAGTGACTCCCGTGTCGTCCCGCTGCACCTGGACCTGCTGGACGAGACGTCGATCTCCCAGGCGGCGGTCACCGCCTCGGACGTCACCGTGCTGGTCAACAACGCCGGCATCACCACCGGGGCGAACTTGCTGACGTCCCCGGTCCAGGACATCCGCACGGACCTGGAGACGCACCTGTTCGGCACGCTGAGCGTCATCCGCGCCTTCGCTCCGGTCATGGTCGCCAACGCTGAGGGGGCCATCGTCAACGTCCTGTCGGTCCTGTCCTGGGTGGCCACTGCTGCCGGGTCGGGGTCGTACTCGGTGGCCAAGGCCGCGGAGTGGAACATGACCAACGGTGTTCGGGTGGAGCTGGCGGGCAAGGGCATCCTCGTCCAGGGAGTTCACCTGGGGGCTGCTGACACCGACATGATGGCCGGCAACGACGGACCCAAGATCGACCCCGTCGAGGTCGCGAGAGCCAGCCTGGCCGGGATCGAGGCCGGAGCGATCGAGGTCCTGGTCGACGACCCTGCGCGTTTCGTCAAGGCCGCCCTTGGGGGCGACCCTACGCAGCTGTACGGCTGACTTCCCGAATAACCGGCGACCGATCCCACCTCCTGGGAATCTGTCGAACTCGCCGCGGCGAATCGTCTCCCTCGGCAGCCCGCACAGCCTTTGGTTCTGGGCGTGAGGGCGGGCGCCGGGGGGCTACGGGCCTGCCGATGCCGATGCCGATGCCGATGCCGACGCCGGTGTCTAGGTGAACGCCGCTCACCGTTCCGGCTTAGCTTGGCGCGCTGCAGGCATGGCGGCAGCCCGGCGGCTCATCGAAGAGCACGGCGCCTTCCTCGACGACCGCGAGGAGCAGCTTGCTGCCCCGTACGCCCAGCCGCAACCGGGTGCTGCCGAGTGATTTTGCACGTCGACGAATCCTGGATCCTTGAGGTAGCCGAGCGGGCCGGCCGCCGTGACCCGGCCGCCGACGACTATGGCGTCCCCATCGCGGCCGTCGCCCGACACCGCGGCGAACTCCTCGACACCCCCGTCTACGACGGCCCCTACGCCCGCGCCGCTGCCCTGGTCCACAACCTCGGCCGCTGCCGCTGGCTGGAACGCTCCAACCTCACCGTCGCCTGCGCTGTTGCCGTCATGTACCTCGAAGCCAGCAACATCCCCGTCAACCCCACCCGGGAACAGCTCACCGCCCTCGCCCACGAACTCAACAACCCACGCTGCACAGCGGAACGGATCACTGCATTCCTCCGCACCTGGAAACCCTGAGCTTGGCGTTCAACATCTGCGGTCGAACGCGACCTCGAACTGCGCCCGCGGCGCGGACGTGGTCCGTCACATCCTGGGACGAGGAACCGGTGGTCTCAAAAGAGGGCTGTTGCTGCTCGGGTGAGGGCGTCGGCCGGTTACGAGCGGGTCTTTGTCCCGATGCCGTGGGCGAGGAGGCTCTCGGCGGTGTCTGCGATGGTGTCGTCGATGGGGCGCGCTCGCCATCCCAGGAGCTTCTCCGCCTTGATGCTTGTGGCATCGAGATCCCGGCCGAGCTGGTGTTTGAGCAGGCGTAGTTCGGGGTTCACGAGGCCCAGTGCGCGGGCGAGCCACACGGGTAGTTCACGCGTCGGGGCCTGTGCGGCGCGCTCGCCGAGGCGGTCGTGGAGGATGCGTGCGATGTCGATGACGCGCAGGCTGTGCCCGGCGATCGCCAGGAAGCGTTCGCCGGCGGCTGCCGGGTCGGTCATCGCGCGCAGGTGCAGATCCGCGACGTCGCGTACGTCGACGAAACCCATCCCGAACGGAGGGCACGCAGGAACCTGTCCTTCGAGCATTCGGCGGACCAGGCGCAGGGATGGCGGGTCGTCCAGGCCGAGCAGGGGTCCGAGTACCCCCACGGGATGAACCGCCGCCAGTTCCAGACCTCTGCCTTCGTCCTGGACGAACTGCCAGGCGGCGCGTTCGGCGAGTGTCTTGGAGCGCTGGTAGGGCGGGATGTCGCTGTCGACGTTGGTCCAGTCCTCCTCGGTGAACGGGGTCGAGCGCGGCGGGTGCCCGATTCCGATGGCGCCGAAGGCGCTGGTCAGGACGACCCGGCGCACGCCGGCGCCGCGGGCTGCGCGCAGGACCCGCAGGACGCCCTCGCGTGCCGGGACCACCAGGTCGTCGTCGTTCGTCGGCGCATGGCGCAGGGTCGGCGAGGCGACGTGCAGGACGAAGTCGCAGTCGGCGACGGCAGCGTCCCAGCCGTCGGGGTGTTCGAGGTCGGCGCGTACGACCGTGAGTCGGTCGTCGTCGAACGGTGTGGCCGCGTGCAGCCAGGACCGCAGGGCCGGCGCGCGTTGCAGGTCGCGGACCGTGGTGCGGACGGCGTGCCCGGCATCCAGCAGGGCCTGGATGCACCAGCTCCCGATGAAGCCGGTTCCTCCGGTGACCAGCACTCGTGTCATCTGTCTCTCCTCAGCTTTCGGCTTGTGCGGTGCGGGGTGTCAGCGGGTGCGTCGCACGGTGGTGCTGGGCGGCGGTCACGGTGCTTCCGAGGAGGGCGTGGCCGATCATGATCGGGTAGATCACGGTGCGCTCGAACAGGTCGATATTCCACGTCCAGCCGGTGAACACGTCGGTCATGAAGAGAGGGAACGCGATCAGCCCGGCGGTGCCGAGAGTGATGCTCGCGGTTGACCGGCCCCTGGTGAGACCGATGCGGGTTCCGCTGGCACCGACGACGATCGCCATGATGTTGTCAGCGAGCATGACGTCCTGCGCGCCGGAGGTGTGGAACGCGATCAGGCTGTTGTCGGCGTTGGCGTTTGTCCATCACGGCGCCGAGGGGAGTTGGCGACTTGTCCGAACGCGGTCTGCGGGGGACCGGTCAGGCCGAGGTGGCTGACCCAGTTGTACTGGGGCGAGTACGGCGGGTCCTGCCATGCGGCGGCGGTGATGAACTCGGCGACCCAGGACACGAGCGGGCCAAGGGGTATGAGCAGGGCTCCGGCGCGGGCGGCGGCGCCGGAGCGGACGATGGGGTTCACGCGAGCGCCATGCCGGGCACGCGCCGGCGGATGGCCTCCATCTCGGCCTCGTCCGAGACGCCCTGCCAGTCGTAGCGGGGGGTGTACGGGGCTTCCAGGGCGCGCACGTCGTCGTCGGTGAGCTCGATGTCCAGAGAGGCCACGGCCTCGTCGATCTGCCGGACCGAACCGGCGCCGACCAGCGGCGCGGTGACGACCGGCTGGCGTCGCAGCCAGGCGAGCGCGACCTGTGCGCGGCTGACGCCGTGGGCATCCGCGACCTGCCCGACCGCGTCGATGATCGCGTGGTTGGACGCCTCCTCGGCCGGCGAGTAGAGCAGGTCCGCGTAGGCGCCGTCCGTCTCGGAGCGCACCGTCGAGCGGGCGTCGTCCCAGGCGCGGGTGAGGCGGCCGCGGGCCAGCGGCGACCAGATGATCGTGCCGACGCCCTCGTCCAGGCACAGCGGGATCATCTCGCGCTCCTCCTCACGGGCGAGGAGGTTGTAGTGGTCCTGCATCGACACGAAACGCGCCCAGCCGTTCTCCTTCTGCAGGCGCAGGGCCTTCGCGAACTCCCATGCGTGCATGGAGGAGGCGCCGAGGTAGCGGGCCTTGCCGGCCCGCACGAGGTCGCTGAGCGCTTCCAGCGTCTCCTCCCAGGAGGTGGAGTGGTCGTTGCGGTGGATCTGGTAGAGGTCGATGTAGTCGATGCCGAGGCGGCGCAGCGAGTGGTCGACCTCGGTCATGATCGCCTTGCGGGACAGGCCACGTCCGTTGGGTCCCAGTCGCATCGGATGGCGCAGTTTCGTGGCGATCACCACGGCATCGCGGTCGGCGAAGTCCTTGAGCGCCCGGCCGAGGATCTCGTCGCTGGAACCGTTGGAGTACATGTTGGCGGTGTCGAAGAAGTTGATCCCCGCCTCCAGCGCGTGCTTGATGAGCGGGCGCGCGTCCTGTTCGCCCTTCGACCAGACGGGGTGCCCGCGGTCGGGCTCGCCGTAGGTCATCGCGCCGATCGCGATCGGGGACACGTCGAGGCCGGTCGTACCCAGCTTGATGTAATGCATGATGCTCCTTAAACTATCTGGAGAGGTCTCCACATACGGTAGTGGAGAGCTCTCCACATAGCAAAGCGAGGTCCCGTGGTCCGCTCGGACGCCCGTGAGAACAGGGCACGCATCCTCACCGCCGCGCGCGAAGCGCTCACAGCGGACGGCAGCACGTCGATGAACCAGATCGCCCAGCGCGCCGGAGTCGGCCCAGGCACCCTGTACCGCAACTTCCCCACGCGCGAGTCGCTGGTCCTGGCCGTCTACCAGGACGAGGTGGCACGCATCACCGGCACCGTGTCCGATTTGCTGGCCCAGATGCCTCCACTGGAAGCGCTCCGCAACTGGACGACCGACCTCGTCGAGGCCATGCGCAGAAAACACGGCCTCGGCGACGCCCTCGGCCCAGGCGCACACCAGGCGATCAGCGAGCAGAGCTACGGGCCGGTCATCGCCGCCATCACGGAACTCCTCGACGCCGGGAAGAAGGACGGAAGCATCCGCGCGGACGCAGACCCAGGCGACTTCCTCCAACTCACCGGCGCACTGTGGCGCGCCGCGTCCAGCCCACAGGACCGGGCGCCCCACATGCTCGCGCTCATCCTCGACGGACTCCGCACCCATCGGTAGAAGCCGCGCACGCGACAGGGCCCGTCAGATGAACGACTTTCTCGGTGTAACCAGATCTGTCGACGTCGCGTTGCTTCGCCCTGTCGGACGCCGACGGTCGGTAGGAGTTGAGCTGTGCCTCACCGAGGACGAACAAGCCGCTCTCACCGACGGCCAGGTCGCGCTCGATGAACTCCTCGGCAGACTCGCCGATACCCCGACTCCGGCCGGGCCGACACCCCGGCAGATCACGCGGCGGGTGGCACGTCGAAACCGGCGTAGACGTCCTGCAGCGGCCGTGTCAGACGGCTGATGTCAGCTCACGGGGGGATCGGGGTCGTGATAGCGCTGCCGTCGCAGGTTGCCCAGGCACAGCCTGCGAACGGCGCGCTCCTCCGCCTCGGCCAGCGCCGGCGAACGGTCGTGAAACTCGGCATCCGGCTTGCGGACGCTCGCTCAACCGTCAAGGTCGCACTGGGGACCTGCGGCCGCGACTACTCGACCCCACGCCAGAATGAAGACGCGCCGACCTCGCGGTCCGCGCGGAAGACCCCGACGCCGACCGCTGGCTGGACATCGCGCAGGCGTTCGCGGGCCCGCCCGGCCAACCTGCGTCAGATGTCCCCAACTGCTCGTGGACTCGGTCCAGATGCCACGCCTCCAAGGGATCCACGCCAAACCTCGTCGCCCGCCTACAGGAACCCAGGAGCCGGGGCTGGCTCGGCGAAGTGGCCGTCACCGAGGCCACGATGGCCGCCGCCACAGAGAAGCTCGAAGCCATGCGCGAGCGTCCACCGTCCACCTCGACGTGCCCGACTTTCGCCGGGACACCGGGCGGCGTGCTGAGCAGCGGAATGCCCAGCACATGAGGGACGTCCAGGAGACGCGGCGCGGTCGACACTGACAGCAGTCAGCGCTGTCATGCTCCGTTCTTCTCCCGGAAGACCGACGGTTGCGGGAAGATTGGCAGGTGACCTCCGAAACCACCTCAGCCACGCTCTGCGCCCAGGCCCTGCAGGACATGAGGGACCACCCCGACCGCCGCGCCGTGACGAGGAAGTAGCCATGTGGGCGACCATCATCGCAGTGGCCGGAACACTGCTCGGCGGAATCGTCACCAGTGCCCTCCAGACCCGTGCCACCCGCGCCATCCGCGACGCAGAGAGCGGCGAGCGGCGTCGAGACGCCCAGCTCGCAGCAGTCACTGCACTGGTTGCTGCGATCGGCGACCACCGCCGCGCCATGTGGCGTCGCGAAGACTTGCGTCTGGCCGGAGCAGATGCCGACACCCTCGCTGCTGCCCGTAGCCAGTCACATGTCACCAGGTCAGCCGTCACCGCCCCGCTGGTGTCCGTTTCGGTGCTCGCCCCTGATCTCGCGGAGGTCGCTACCGCCGCCGCACGAGCTGCGTTCGGTATCCGCCAGGCCGTGGATACCGACGAACTGGCCACTCTGCGGCAGACCGCAATCGACGCCAGCGATCAGTTGGTCAAAGCCGCCAGCAGGCGCCTGGCCTGACGTCTCCAGGAGTGGTCGGCGTGCCCGAAAACTCACAGAAATTCACGAGGAGCCGATTCGTCACCTCGCTCATGACTGATGATCCGTTCCAGTGCCGCTGCATCCTCTGTCATGACTACGGTGACCGAAATGAAGTGGACCGCGTGGATCTGGCGATCATCAAGAACGTGCAGCAGCACGGATGGCACGTCGTTGTGGTTCCCGAGGACGAGATCGGTCCTGGATTCGCCTACACGATTGGCCTCTCTCACACTCACGGCGCACCTGAACTTGCCGTGTTCGAGCTCGAAATCCATGCCATGCACCGCATGCTCAACAGGCTCGGAGTGAAGTCCGCTGCGGGTGCTGTGCTTGCTGACGGCCAAAGGCATCTTGGCGTTGTCCACGGCCACCAAGTCGCGCTCAGGCAGGTCGATCTCCGTTGGTACCGGCCGTTCTTCGGGCAGGCAATCGGGTTCTACCGGCGGCCTCCCTTTCCTGTATTGCAAGTTGCGTGGTCCGACGCGGACAACCGATTTCACTGGGAAGAACAGGTGGATGAGAGACATCGGGAGTCGCAGCCTCAGCTGTGGCTGCGACCGAGTGAGCACCCTGCCGGGGTCTGGACGACCGAAATCCGACCTTGAACGTGCTGACGGGCGAGAGGGCAACCTTGTCGCGAGGCACTACTGGAGCAGGATGCCGCAGGCCGCGCGGGTTTCCACAGGTGAAGGGGTGGTCAGGGCTGCGAGTGCTGCTGCGCGGTTGGGGCAGTCAGGACGGCCTTGGCCGCCAGCCTGAGGTTCCTGATCATCGGATTCGGGTCGTCCTTGCGGCTGACCAGGACGACCTGGCTGGGGGGAGCGTCCTCGATCGGGACGGTGACGAGGTCGGGACGCAGTGAGCTACGCCGATCGCCGACCGGTAGTACGGCGATCGCCCTGCCGCTCGCGACGAGTTCGAGCTTGTCCTCGTAGCTCTCGATCGGCGGCACGTCGGCCCCGAGGATCCGGTAGGAAGTCCAGTCCGCGGTCTCGAACGCGCACGGCGCCGCCTCCTCGCCGGCCAGTTCTTCCGCAGTCACCGACGCGCGGTCGGCCAGGGGATGGCCGCGCGGGACCGCGAGCATCCGGGGCTCCTCGTACAGCGGGGTGGCGGACACGTCGTCGGCGGCGAACGGCAGCGGGGCCCGCGCGATCAGGGCGTCGACGCGCTTGTCGGTCAGCGCCCCGACGTCGCGGCAGCTCAGGTACCGGGTGGCGATCTCGGCGTCCGGACAACGACGGCGCAGTTCCCGTACGGCGGGCGTGATCACCAGGTCTTCGACGTAGCCGATGGCGATTCGTTCGGTCTCGGCTTGTTCACGCACGGCCAGCTCGGCCTGGCGCGCGGCCTGCAGCAGGGCTTGGGCCCGGGGGAGGAAGCTCTGGCCGGCCGGAGTGAGCCGGGTGCCCTGGGGTGTGCGGTCCAGCAGCCGTACGCCGAGATGTTTCTCGAGCCGTTGGATCTGGCGGCTCAGCGCCGGCTGGGCGACGTGCAGGTCGGCGGCGGCCCGGCCGAAGTGCTGGTGCGCCGCCACCACGGTGAAGTAGCGCACCAGCCGCAGTTCGAGGTCCTGCCCGAGATCGTTCACCCTTCCAGCGTACGTGTCATGCCGTTTCGGAATGAGCAGGTTGCCGGACCGGTCTTGGACGGCCTTGCCGTCCTGGGCGTTGACTGCAAGGAGCAATGTTTCCCCAGGAAAGCGACAGGCGCGATGAAGGCGATCCAGTTCCACGAAGCGGGCGGGCCGGAAGTTTTGCAGTATGACGAGGTGCCGGTTCCCGAGATCGGCCCGGGTGAGGTGCTCGTCCGGGTGCATGCGGCGGGTATCAACCCGCCGGACTGGTACCTGCGTGAGGGGATGAAGGTCATGCCGGCCGCGATGAGGCCGGCGCTGGAGTTCCCCCTGATCCCGGGAACGGACATGTCGGGCGTGGTCCAGGCGGTCGCCCCGGACGTGCTGGGGTTCGCCGTCGGTGACGAGGTCTTCGGCATGCTGCGATTCCCCGGATTCGACGGCCGGACGTACGCCGAGTACGTGGCCGCGCCGGCTTCGGACCTGGCGCACAAGCCGGCCGGCATCGACCACGTGCAGGCAGCCGGGGCGCCGATGGCCGTGCTCACGGCCTGGCAGTACCTGGTTGATCTCGGCCACGACGTGCCGTCTCCCTTCACCGGCCTGGTGCACCAGCCGGTGCCGATCACGCCGGGGACGACCGTACTGGTCAACGGGGCTGCCGGCGGAGTGGGCCACTTCGCGGTGCAGCTGGCGAAATGGAAGGGGGCACACGTCATCGCGGTGGCCTCGGGCCGGCACGAGCAGTTCCTGCGCAAGCTCGGCGCCGATGAGTTCATCGACTACACCAGGACGCAGGTCGCGGATGTCATCAGCGGTGTGGACCTGGTGATCGACGCCGTCGGTGGCCCGGACAGCTCACGCTTCCTGACCGTGCTCAAGCGCGGCGGCACCATGCTTCCGGTGTTCTTCGCCGAGTACGACCCGCAAGAGACGGCGAGGTTGGGCATTACCGTCTCGAACATTCAGGTGCGTTCCAACGGTCCCCAGCTCGCGGAGATCGGGCGCCTGTTCGACGAGGGCAAACTCCAGGTCGGGGTGGACAGCACGTACCCGCTGCCCGAAGCGGGCGACGCACACAGGCGAGCCGCGCAGGGCCACATCCAAGGCAAGATCGTGCTGACGGTGGTCTCGTGATCGCCGAACTCCAGCAGGCGGTGGCCAGGTACGCGCACGCCCTGGACGAGTTGCATGTGCCCGAGCTGGAAGCGGTCCTGACCGAAGACACCACCTGGCTTCCGTCCCGGCCTCCGCCGTCAGCCTGACGGCGGAGGCCGGGACGGAACGGCGGCTCCGGTGGCGCGCCACCTTCTGACCGCTCCCCGATATGGCCGGATCCCGGGCCGGTTCAGGGCCCGGGGCCTCGTGAGCAGCAGAACGCGCTCACGGAGGGGCCAGCGCTAGGGGAGCCAGATGCCGATGCGGTAGTTGTGCCTGTCGCCCGCCCATGCCCGGAGAACCATCTTGCCGCCCATGTTCGGGGCGTCGTAACAGCTGAAGTGATGGTACTCACCGGGGTAGATCGTCGGATGGCACCCGGGGACGTTCAGGGTCGGGTCGACGCTCACCGCAACAAGCTGGTGCACCCCTCCGGTGACCTCGATGTTGTACACGACGCTTTCCCCCTGCGGCTGGAGAAAGGGAATGACGCACTGGTACGCGTCATGGCACTCGAAATACTTGAAACCGGCACGGGAGGCAGGGGCGGGTTCCGCCATCGCTGTGCTGTCGGACCGAGCGGCGGCGGTCGTTGCCGCTGGGGTTACCGCGGCGGCCGACAGCATGGACAGCAGGAAGGCCGTGACGGTAGCCGCCGCGACGGTGGCGACTCGACGCAGGCGGGTCGAATGGTTCATGGGGTCACTCATTTCTCCAGTGGTCGGAACGGACCCATGGCCGCGGGCCCACACGGTGCATCGGGTGTGCACCCAGCGCCGGATCTCAGCGAGGCGTGAACCGCGGCGGCCGGTCACGCGATGGAAGACGGAGGGCAGAAGGTGATCCCGGCCAAGGTGAAGCGCGCGGAGTACCCGCCCTTACGGATGCGGTCAGCACCCGGAAGGCCGCGGGCCGTCAGCGACCAGCGCTGCCGGGGTCGGCTGTGGTTGGGCCGCCGTTCTCAGAAGAAGTAGTCCTTGCCGAGTTCACGCACGCCGTCGTAGACGATCTTCGCGCTGGTGAGGCATCCGGGCTGGAGGATGCCTGTGTAGTGGTCGTGACAGATGTTGCGCATCTCGTGCCACAGACGCTCATCGATCCAGGCCCTGCGGCCCGAGGTGGGGTCCAGCTTCAGGCGCCCCTTGGCGCCGTAGTTGCCGTAGCCGAAGTCGTGTTGCACGCATGCGTCGTGGAACATCTGCCTCGCCGGCGGTCCCACCCACGTGCAGCCGTTGGTCTCCCAGTCGAAGGGTGCGATCCGGGGATGGCGCATGAAGTCCCGGTACCCAAGGTTCATGATCCGGTCGGCCGACTCCAGATCGGATGCCGCAGCGAGAGCCGCTGCGGGGGCGGCCGCGGCAGGCGTGGCGTTGGCCGGCGTCGCTGCGCCGGGGCCAAACCCGGCCAGGGCGATCGTTGCGAGAGCGGGCAGGATGGTGCGCACTCGAGTCATTGAGAGTCCTGTTCTGCGAAGGATGCGAGGTGGCCGCAAGCGGCCCTGTGCACCGACGCCCACTCACCCTCCCAGGTGATCTGCGGAGCCGGTAGGACGACTTTGCACCCAAGAGTCAGGCTTCGGTGCCTGATCCCGTGTGCTTCATCCATGTCGGGACAGACGAAGCTCTGACCTGCTGGGACGTGCCGGTCCCGGGACGTGAAGCAGTGGACGGGACACCGTCGCCGACCTTGCAGGAAGACAGCCTGGGCGTATCGGAGGCTCGGTGGGTTCTCGCGCTCGGCTGGCCTTCTGGGCCCGGTTTTCTCGTTGCTCGGCGGGTTCCAGCGCCCTACCGGTCCCGTGGCCGCGGCGGATACGAGTGCTTGGCAAGCCTCAGGGGCTCGGCGCGGTCAGGTACCGCTGGATCGTCGGTGCCAGCCATGCCACGACCTCCGTCCGCGTCAGCCCCACGGCCGGCGGCATCCTCAGCACGTACCGGGTGAGGGCCAGCCCCAGCAGCTGTGACGTCATGAGTGCCGCCCGTGCCGGGACCTGCTCGGGGTCGGGGCACACCTGCCGGGCGACCGGCAGCAGTTGGTCCCGCAGGATGCCCTGCATGCGCTCCGCCCCGGACTGGTTGGTCACGCCGACCCGCAGCAGGGCGGTGAGGACCTCGTTGTTCTCCCACATGTCGAGGAAGTGCTCGACGAGGATCCGCCCCACGTCCTGCCGGCGGTCCGCCCCGCTCACGTCCGGCAGCCGCAGGTCGATGGCGACGGCCGCCGCGAAGAGGCCCTCCTTGTTGCGGTAGTACCGCATGACCATCGACGGATCGATGTTCGCGTCCTTGGCGATGGCGCGGATGGTGGCTCGCTCGTAGCCGTCGGTCGCGAAGCGCTCGCGGGCCGCCGCGAGGATCGCGCCGCGCGTGGCGTCGGAGCGGCGGGGGGCGCCGGAGCCCGGAACTGTAGGCGTGCTGTCGCTGCCGATCATGCCCACAAGCGTAGGCCAACGAATGTAGGTCAACAAGAGTTGGCCAACGAATGTTTGCCAACGGCTGTTGACTACATCTTGGTGCCTCGCTATCTTCGTCAACGAACGTTGGCCAACAGTCGTTGGCAACAGGTGAGGGCAAGCAGGCGTCGGCAAACAGGAGGCCACCATGAACGGCACCGCCACCCACCGCACCGTGATCGTCGTCGGTTCCGGTCCTACCGGCCTCCTCCTCGCCGGTGACCTCGCCACAGCCGGCGTCACCGTGACCCTCCTTGAGAAGCGGCCGCGCAAGATCAGCAACCTCTCCCGCGCCTTCGGGGTGCACGCCCGCACTCTGGAGCAATTCGATGCCCGCGGCCTCGCCGACGAACTCCTCACCACCGGGGACACCATCACCGGCCTGCGGCTCTTCCGCCGCCTCTCCCTCGATCTGAGCACGCTGCCCTCGCGCTTCCCGTTCCTGCTCATCACCCCGCAGTACGAGGTAGAGCGGCTCCTGGAGCAGCGGGCCCGCAAGGCTGGGGTCGAGTTCGCGTACGAGAGCGAGGTCGTTGGGCTGCGGCAGGACGACGAGGGGGTCGATGTCGACGTACGCGGCGCGGGCGGGGCGGCCGTCACCCTCCGGGCGGCCTATGTCGTCGGCGCCGACGGTCACCGCAGCGCCGTGCGCCAGGCGATCGGCCTGGGCTTCCCCGGTGTCTCCGTCATCAAGTCGCTGATGCTGGCCGATGTCCGGCTGGCCGAGAAGCCCGAGGGCGTCCTCACGGTCAACGGCCGCGGCGACGCCTTCGCGATGATCGCCTCCTTCGGTGATGGCTGGTACCGGGTCATGGGCTGGAACCGCCGCAACGAGGTCTCCGACGACGCCCCGCTCGACCTCGACGAGGTCAAGGAGATCACCCGCCGTGCCCTGGGCACCGACTACGGCATGCACGACGCCCGCTGGCTCTCCCGTTTCCACAGTGACGAGCGCCAGGCACCGCACTACCGGGTCGGGCGGGTCTTCCTCGCCGGGGACGCCGCGCACATCCATTCCCCGGCCGGCGGGCAGGGCATGAACACCGGCCTCCAGGACGCCGCCAACCTGAGCTGGAAGCTCGCCGCGGCCATCCAGGGTCGGGCGCCCAAAGGGCTCCTCGACAGCTACGAGGCCGAGCGCCACCCGGTCGGCAGGGCGGTGCTGCGCAGCAGTGGCGGACTGGTCCGGCTGGCCCGCGCGCACAATCCGCTGCTGCGAGCCGCCCGCGCCCTCGTCTCCGCGTTCGTCGCCATGACCCCGCCCGCCCAGCGCAAGGCCCTGGGGCAGATCACCGGGATCGGCTACGCCTACCCCGCCCCCCGCGGCGCCCACCGCCTCACCGGCACCCGCGTCCCCGACGTGGCCCTGAAGGACGGTCGGCTCTACGAGGCGCTGCGCGGCGGTCGATTCGTGGTGATCACGCCCGGGACGTACGAAGGTCCCGGTGTCCGTGAGGGGTGGCTGACCGTGGAGCACTGGGCGGGCGACCGCCGGACGACCGTCCTGGTACGGCCCGACGGATACGTGGCCTGGGCGGCGGAGGATGCGGATGCGGCGGGCATCCAGGAAGCGGTGGCCCGGTATCTGGGCTAGGAATGTCGTCCCATGAGGTTGGCTACGGCTGGACCTGGACCTGGACCTGGACCTGGACCAGGGGAGGGTGAGGTCGGTCCGGCGTGTCCACTCCTCGAACGTGGTCAGCGGGATGCCGAGGTCCCTGGCGTATTGCGGCCGGGCGGGCTGGCCGGTCACGTTCAGCCGGTCGTGCGAGGCCCCCATCGGCGGCATGCCCGCGGCGAGGGCCTCCTCCTCCGTCATGTCCGGCGCGCGCAGTCGCGTCCCCAGTGCCCGGGAGAGGACGTCGGCGATCTGCGTCATCGTCAGGTAGTCGCTCGCCAGTTCCAGTTCGACCCGGTGGAAGCGCTCCGGATCGGCGATCGCCGCGGCCGCCGCCGCGCCGATGTCGTCCACCGCCGCGAGGGACAGGTGCGTGGTGGGCTTGAGGACGCTCACGAGGCCGCCCTCGACACCGCGCGGGAACAGGAAGCCCATGGACGGACGGAAGTTGTCCATGAAGAAACCCGGCTTGAGCAGTGTCCAGCGGGCGAAGCCGGCCTCGCGCAGCCGGTCCTGGATCTCGGTCTTGGCACCCAGGGTGGCCTGCGACGACTTCCATCGGCCTTCGGCCCAGCCGGGGTCCTCGACGTGCTGGCCTGCGCCGCTCACCGACGTGTGCACGAACTGCGTCACTCCCGCGGCTCTGGCGCCCTCGATGAGGTTGACGCCCTGCCGGACCTCCCCCTCGAAGTCGAAGCCGGCTTCGGTGAGTTCGGGCATCTGCACGGAGAACACCGCCCGGGCGCCTTCCGAAGCCCGCGTCACCGAGTCGCGGTCGTGCAGGTCCCCGGTGACCAGTTCCGCGCCGAGCGCCCGGACGGCCTCGGCGCGGGGGGACGCAGGGTCACGTACGAGGGCCCGTACGGGTGTCCCCGCCGCGAGCAGGGCGCGGGCGGTGGCTCCGCCCTGCCGGCCGGTCGCACCGGTGACCAGGACCGGTGCCTGTGCCGAGCTCGGTTCTGCGGGCATGGGAGTGCTCCTTCAGGGCGCTGACGACCAAAACGGCGGGGCCCGCCGTTTCCTCTCGGCTAAGATACGGCGGGGCCCGCCATTTAACAACGGACGAGGTGAACGCCATGGTGGAACGTCAGCGTGCGGACGCGAGGCGCAACTACGCGCGCATCCTCACCGTGGCCGAGGAAGAGGTCGCCGCCCGTGGGGCAGACGCCTCCCTGGAGCAGATCGCCCGCACCGCCGGGGTCGGGTCCGCCACCGTGCGCCGCCACTTCCCGACGCGTCGCGCGCTGCTCGAAGCGGTGTCGCGGACGAGGATCGCGGCGCTGAGCGCCCGCGCGGCCGAGCTGGCCGGCCGGGGCGACAGCAGGGACGCCCTGCTGGAGTGGCTCGGGGAGGTCGTCGCCTATTGCGTCTCCGCCCGCGGGCTGGCCGTCGCGCTGTCCTACGACGACTCGGCGGCCGACCCGGTGCATGAGAACTCGTGCGCGCGGTCTCTGGAGGACGCGGGGGGTCCGCTGCTCCACCACGCCGTGCGGGACGGCGCGGTGGCGGCGGATGTCACGGTCGGCGACCTGATCACGCTGGCGGTGGGCATCGTCCTGGCCACGGAACACCGCGGTGACCCGGCTGCCGAGGCGGACCGGTTGTTCAGGCTGGCTGTGAAGGGGCTCAGCCCGACGGCTCCGAAGCCTTGAGTGTGGTGTAGCCGCCGGGACGTCTCTCGGGCTGGGCCGCGTAAGGGGTGATTGGCCCGTCCACGTCGGCTGCCCGGTGGTCGGGCCTTCGGGCCCCCGGAAAGCGGTTCCTGTCGTTCTGCCTGTATCTGCAGTCTGCAGTCGGCGGGTGGTGGGTGGCAGGCGGGGGTGTGGAGCTGTTAAAGCCAGTGGCGCAGCATCAGGTGTGGGGTGCGGCGGACAAGCCAGGCGCTGCTGAGGCCGATGGCGGCGCCGACGGCGACGTCACTGGGGTAGTGGGCGCCGGACTGTACGCGCTCGACGGCAACCATGGCGGCCGGCACCGTGCACAGTGCACCGGCCAGTGGCCACGTCGGGATGATCGCGGCGGTGAAGGCGACAGCGGCGGCGGTGTGCCCGGAGGGAAAGGACGAGGAATCGGGTCGGTCCTCGACCTCGTCGTGCGGGATCCACTCTTTGGGGGGCCGGGGCCGCTCCACGAGCTGCTTGCACACTCCGTTGGAGATCAGCTGGGCCGCTGCCAAGGATGCCAGGCCCGCCACGGCTGCCATCCGTCCACGCCGGCCGCCCGTGCAGGCCATCACCGCAGCCGCCGCGCACCACAGCTTGGAGCTCTCCGCCGCTTCCTCCACCATCGACAGCGCCCGGTGAAGACCGGGCGGGGCCCCGGCAGCGATCCGCTTGGTCATATTCCGGTCCGCTTGAGGCACCTCTGACAGCAAGTCCATGACCTGCAAGTATCCCAAGAAGCGCCGATGCATGCCCCCATCGCGATCGCCGCACCGTGATAACGAGGCCCGTGCCGTCGGCCGCGATGAACGCCGCCACCCGTAAGGAGCCCGAGACCGGGAGCGGGTCTCGAACCTCTACGCCGCACACGTGCCCTTCGGGAAGCCGGTGTGCTGGCTCAGCCCTACGACCGGGCGGTAGCCATGCCGTATGCCCCGAAGCCGGCGCCGCTGATCCATTCCAGGCTTTCCAGCCGGTCGTGGAGTCTGCTGAGGTCAGTTCTTCGGGGCGGGGTCGTCTTGGTCCAACGGGGGACGGTGCCCATGACGACGATCAGCCGCCCCAGGGCCTTTGAGGAGATCCACTTCGCAGGTTGCGTCGGTGACCGGGTCGGTGGCGAGGAAGCGGGCTCTGAGCGGTGCCAATCGATGACGCTGATCCGTCAGACCTTGTCGGTGAGCGAGCTCGCGATCTGCCGACCTGACGCCCCTGCCCGGTCCTCGACCGGCCACGTACACGGGGGCGAGGACCGGACACGGCCGCCTGGCCGACCGCACCATCCGCCGCGCTCGCCGACCAGGCTGTTGCCGCATGATCAGGCAGCCTGGCGAACGTTCCTTGTCACAGCACCACCTCAGGCGCGGATCTGTCTGGACCACTTGACCAGCCGGAAGGCGGGGTGGCCAACCCAGGCCCGCAGGAACTCCGCCGTTCCCAGCGCCGTCCAGTCGTCGTCCGCGATCCCCGACACCCCTGGAAGGCCGGCGACGACCGGCGCCTGTCCGCCCAGCAGCTCGGCTTTGGCCACGCCCCCGATGACGTCCATGACAGCGGCGGTCAGCAGGGCCGTGGTCACGTGGTCGATCTCGCGATTGCAGCCGGCACTGACATTGGACGCACTCGGTACTCGTCAGATCACCCCGCCTTATGCCAGACACAACGAGCCAGGTAGCCCACCGCCCACAGATCCAAGCCCGGCTGGTCGGCTGCGTGCTCGCGCATGTTGCCGTCCCAGCAGTCATTGCTGCGCTTCAATCGCCGACATGTGGCGGCGAGTCCCAGCGTCATGATGCCGGGACTCGCCGGGCATCTGTGACGCCACGGTGTCCCTGTGGTCTGCGCCGCACCCTGTGTGCGGTGTCCAACTCGGCGGGCCTCGGGGTTGAATCTGCCACCGGTGTCAGGTCGTAACGTCGAGCCATGAAACGCCTCCTGGTTGTCCTCGCCACCGTCCTGCTCGCGTTCGCTACGTCACCTGCGGTCGCCGCCCCCGCCAACTCCACGGGCCCGTATACCCCGAGTAACCGGCCCGGCCCTCCGCTGTCGGTTCCCGCAGCCGACTTGCGGGCTGCTGTGACCTGCACGCCGTCAGCGTACGGATCCGACCGGGAGGTGGCCCTGCTCGTACCAGGGACCGGTGTCGGGCCCTCCGAGGCGTACTCGTGGAACTGGCTCGCCGCGCTTGATCAGGCCGACCACCCGTACTGCACTGTGGCTCTGCCAGACGGCTCCGTCGGTGACGTGCAGGAGTCCGCTGAGTACGTCGTGCACGCGATCCGGTACGCGTACCGGATCAGCCATCACAGGATCGCTGTGATCGGGGCCAGTCAGGGTGGGGTCACCCCGCGGTTCGCCCTGCGCTTCTGGCCGGACACCCGGACCATGGTCGCCGACTACGTCGGTCTGGCGGCCGTCAACCACGGCAGCAGCCAGAATGACATCCTGTACCCCGAAGGCAACGGCCCCGCCTTCGGACTCCAGCTCAGGACGACATCGCGGTTCATCGAGGCAACGAACTCGGAGCGGGAAACCTTTCCGGGCATCTCCTACACCTCCCTGTCGACGACACACGACCAGTTCGTCACGCCCGACGGCACCACGGACCTGCGCGGCCCGGCCAGCCGGGTCGCCAACATCTCCCTGCAGGACGTCTGTCCCGACAACCGCAGTGACCACATCGGCATAGGTACAAGTGACCCGGTCGCCTATGCGCTCACGATCAATGCCCTCACCCACGACGGTCCGGCGGATCCGGCCGCCATACCTTCCTCCGTCTGCGACCGGACTTTCATGCCCGGCATCGACCCGCGCACCTTCGCGTCCGACCTGGCCGCCTTCACCGAGACCGCGACCGCCACCATCGCCGGCGCACCGATCCATCGCGTCGAACCGGCCCTCAAGCCGTACGTGTTGGCCCGCCGGTGACCGTCACGGGTGGGCCCGGTACTACGCGTCCGGACCCACCCGTACGTGACTAGGCTGGAAGCCGGAGCAGCAGAGCATGGGGACGGCAACGATGCGTATCGGCGAGCTGTCGGAACGGACGGGAGCGAGCGTGCGCTCGCTGCGCTACTACGAGCAGCAAGGTCTGCTGAGCAGCACCCGCAGTGCGGGCGGGCACCGCCGCTACACCGAGGAGGACATCGATCGCGTCCGGTACCTCCAGCGGCTCTACTTGGCGGGGCTCTCCAGCAGGACGATCGCCGTTCTGCTGCCGTGGTGCCTGAGCGGCCCGAGTATCGAGAACACCGATGCCGCTCACGTCCGCCTGGTCGAAGAGCGGCAAAAGCTCAAGGCCCACATCACCGAGCTGTCGCAGACACTCAGCTCTCTCGACGAGCTGATCGCGAGCAACCGCGCCTTCCGCGCGTCCGACGCCCCGTGAGCGAGACTGTCGAACGAGCGGCTTCTCCACACTTGGTGTGGGACTGGTCCCTGATTTGCCCTCGCCGCTGTTGGAGGGTTTCAGCCGCTGTTCACCGGATGCGCCGCCTGGGTCCGGCCGGGCCGCCCGACCCGCGCGCCGCAGTCAGTCTGGTGTCACAGCGACGCACCCTCACCGCCGACGAGGAGAGCCCGCTGGAGTTGGCTGCCGCGGCCGGCGCGCTCGAACCCGCCGCGCCGACCGCTGTCGAGGACGTCAGCGCCGACAACTGGGCGATTGATGCCGCACCGTTTCATGCGAGCCCCGGGCCGCCGGGACCGCCCACCTGCTCGTCCCGGTGACATAAGCGCAGTGGCTCGCTTGACGTCCGCTGCTGTCGTCCCTGAAGCGGTGACCGGTGGCCGACATGAGACAACCTTTCTCGCCGCACGACGTCCTACACAGTGTCACACGCGATAACTTCCCTGCCTGCGTGCAGCTATGACCATCGACACGGACGGTACTGCGATGCTGAACCCCTCTTTCTCGCTGGATGTTCCGGAAGGCTTCGACGATTCGGAGGCGGAGACCGGGGTGCACCCGATAGCCAGAAAGCTCTTCCTCGGTGTGAGCGCGGCCCATGTCTTTTCGAAGGCGCACGCCTGGGTGAGTGAGCAGGACATCAGAGTCTCGGATGTCTCGTGGGACTTCCTTGACGGCGAGGACGAGCCTCACTGCCTGAGCCTGTATTTCACGTTCGAACTGCCTTCTGTGGAAGGTTGAGATCGAGGCGGCACTGAACTCTTCGTGACCGCGAACGTCTGGAGACTGGGCTGCTGAAGTTCCAGAGGAAGCAGCACCTGGTAGGAGACGGGCACGTGAAGCGGTACACAACGAAGGTCAAATGCGTTCGTCGATCCCTTGACCGCAAGTGCCACCGCTGTAGCCCGGGAACTCGGCATCAGCTCCGAATCTGTGCGCAGTTGATACCACAGGGCGAATGCGAACTCAGGAGAGAGCGAGCCCGGTGAGCCGATCGGCGCCGCCTCTCCTGGACATGCCTTTTTGGCTTTCTGTCTGGGATGGACATCGACGGAGTGGAGCCAGGATGATCCTGGCTCCACTCGTGGTGCGGGAGTGTCACTGGAACTGTGCGAAGAACCTCCAGATCTCTGCTTTCGTCCAGGTGGCGGCCCCGCTTTCGCCGGAGGAGCCGTCGACAGGACCGGGTATGTGGCCTCCGTCGAACGCGGCCCATTGGACCGGGTATCCGGCCCGGCAGCCCGAGTAGGTGGTGGTGATGTGCGTTCGGCTTCCCTGGGCGGGCTCGCGCGGGCTCTGCGGGGTGCAGCCGTTGTTGCTGACGAATCTGTCGCGCAGGGACCGTCCTTGCGCGATGTCGAGGACGGAGTCGCTGAGGCCGTGGATTCCGAAGTAGGCGATGGGCTGGGTGCCGCCGCTGCACCCGCTGATCTGGGCGCCGGACATGACCGCGACGGCCCTGAAGACGTTCGCCCGGCTGCATGCGAGTGCGTAGCTCATGCCGCCGCCCCAGCTGAATCCCGTCGCGAAACGCTGTGCCGGGTTGACACAGAGGCCACCCTCGATGCGGCGGATCATGTCGTCGACGAAGGTGATGTCCTCACCGCCCGAGTTGGCCCATCCGTTGCCGAGGCCCTGAGGGGCGACGAGGATCGCGCCGTTGTTCGACTGTTCCTGTTGGCCGTAGTAGGACCAGGCGTTCCCGCTCGTGCCGCCGGAGGCGACGTCGCCGGCGGTTCCGCCCCGCCAGTGGAAGGCGAAGATCAGCCGGTAGGGACGGCTGTTGTCGTAGTTGGCGGGAACCCTGAGGATGAAGCTGCGGCTCTTGCCGCCGCTCTGAATCGTGTGCGTACCGCTGGTCAGCGTCGGGGCGCTGCCGCATCCGCCGTCACCACCGGATGAGAGTTTGACCATCTGCCATTGCTGGTTGGCGCCGCCCCAGTCGGTGTACTGGACGACGTTGCCGCCGTCGGCGGTGGAGGCCGCCTGCACCTCCACCGCCTTGCTGCTGCCGCGGTTGATCAGCCGGACGTGGCCCGCGTCGGAGTCGGCCAGACGGAACTGCTGGTTGTCCCCGTTGTGGTCGGCCCACTGCTGGATCGCGGCACCGTCCGCGGTCGAGGCGCCGGCCACATCGAGAACCTTGTCCGAATGCCGGGCCTTGAGGCGGTAGAAGCCGCCGCCGGAGTCCACGAACTGCCACTGCTGGTTGGCTCCGTCGCTGCGCGTCCACTGGCTGACCCGCACACCGTCGGCGGTGGACGCGCCAGAAACGTCCAGCGCCTTGCCGCTGTTGCGATTGACCAGGACGTACCAGGCATTCGTGTCCACGGTCGCCGCCGCGGCGGGCGCCGGATGCACCGCGGCGAGCATGCCGATCGCGAGGGTCGCCGCCACCACGGCGGCGACCCGGGACCACCAGCGATGTCTTCGGGGAAGGGCGGGGGAGACCGCACCGTAGGGCTTCATCGATTCACCCTGTCGCCTGTCGCAGGTCTCCTCACGTGCGGGTCCAGCGTTGGTTGTTGCCGTTCGAGCAGGAGTAGAGCTGGATCAGGGTGCCGTTGGCCGTGCCGCTTGCGGCGGTGTCAAGGCAGAGGCCGGACTGGACGCCGACGACGGATCCGTCGGAGTTGAGGCGCCATTTCTGGTTGTCGCCGCCCCAGCAGCTGTAGATCTGGACTTTGGTGCCGTTTCCGGTGCCGGCGGCGTCCAGGCACTTGTTGCCGTAGACCCTGAGCTCGCCGGTGTCGGTGTACGTCCACTGCTGGTTGGTGCCGCTGTGGCAGTCCCACAGCTGGAGCTGGGTGCCGTCGGTGGTACTGGTGCCGGGCACGTCCAGGCAGCGGCCCGAACCGGCTCCCTTGATCTGTCCGGAACCCTCGGGGGGCGTGGTGGAGCCGCCGTTGAGTGCGTTGAGGACGGCGGTGTAGGCGGGCTTCTTGCTGCCGTCGTTGTTGAACAGGAGCGGCGTGTGCTCCGGCCGCCAGGAGTCGCTGTCGCGCACACCCCAGACAGTGATGCCGAGGCAGCGCGGGACGGCCAGGCAGTCGTTGGTCACGTTGGCGTAGGTCGTGGCCGAGGCGCCCTGGATGTCGAGTTCGGTGATGGCCACGTCGACGCCGAGGGCGGCGAAGTTCTGCAGGGTGGTGCGGAAGTTGCTGTTGTAAGGGCTGCCGCTGTTGAAGTGCGACTGGAAGCCGACGCAGTCGATCGGTACGCCACGCTGCTTGAAGTCCCGGACCATGGCGTACATGGCCTGGGTCTTGGCCCAGGTCCAGTCCTCGACGTTGTAGTCGTTGTAGCAGAGCTTGGCCGCCGGGTCGGCGGCGCGCGCGGTGCGGAAGGCGACCTCGATCCAGTCGTTGCCGGTGCGCTGCAGGTTGGAGTCGCGCCGGGCGCCCGAACTGCCGTCAGCGAAAGCCTCGTTCACGACGTCCCACTGGGCGATCTTGCCCTTGTAGTGGGCCATCACGCCGTTGATGTGGCCGATCATCGCCTGGCGCAGCGTGCTGCCGCTGAGGCTCTGCATCCAGCCGGGCTGCTGGGAGTGCCAGGCCAGGGTGTGGCCGCGTACCTGCTTGCCGTTCTGCACCGCCCAGTTGTAGACGCGGTCGGCGGCGGTGAAGTTGAACTGGCCCCGCTGCGGTTCGGTCGCGTCGATCTTCATCTCGTTCTCGGCCGTCACCGAGTTGAACTCACGATTCGCGATCGTCGTGTACGTCGAGTCGCCCAGCCGGCCGGAGGCGATGGCGGTGCCGAAGTAGCGGCCGCTCTGCGCCGCCGCTGCGCCGAGTGTGTTCTCGGCGGCGTGTGCGGTCGGCGGCGCGACCAGTGTGGCGACTGCAGCGAGGACGCCGACGATCAGCGCCAACAGCAGGCCGCGGATCTTCCGTCGGGTGACGGGTTTGGGAAGGGCATACGAGCCCATGACTGTGCCTCCAGGGTAGAGATCACGGAAGGAGTGAAGTGCGGGGGAGTAGGTCGTCCGCTCCCACTCGGCAGATGGACGGGGTGAGCCGGCACCTGGGCAGCATCGAATCGCCGGACACCGTGGTCATGGGACCGGGACGATCGCGGCCGGCACGAGACGTAAGCCGGTCGGCCGGCGGGTGACGTACGGCGGGGGACGGCGGTGTTGCGACACAGGCATGCGGTACTCCATCGCGGCTCAGCCGGGAGGCCACCACGCGGCGTCGCGTACTTCTCCAACTGTGCGAACAGCCGGGACGCGCTGGTGCGAACCTCACCGGAACGGAACGGGGTGGCACAGGGTGCTTCGATGCGCCGATCTGCCGTGCAGCACAACCACTCGGGGCAAACCAGTTCGGAATCTCGGACGTCGGTCGGTCACTCAGAGAGGGATGATTGAGGGATTGACGGTGCATCGTCAATACTCGCCACAGAAAAAGTTTCTGTTCATCGCCCGAATCTTTCGGAATCTCAAGCGAGCGGCAGATGCCGCTTGCTCAACTCTCCTTGTCCACGCGGGCCTTGGAATGTCCAGCCGTATCGCGAACTTTCCCACGTGTCGAGAGGAACTGTTTGTGGACAGATCGACGGCAGACCTTGACCGGAGGGTCCCGCGTTCCTAGCTTGTGGCGTAAAGGTTCGGAGGGGACCTTCGAAAGTTTCGGTACTGTCTCTGCCCCCGGTACGGCCTCTCCGCGGTTCATCGGCGTCACCAACCCCGCCTTGAAGGAGGCCCTCTGATGTGGTTCCCCCAACCGTCCCCGGCCCGCCTGAGACGCTTACTCGCCGTCCTTGCGCCTCTCCTGCTCATGGCTGCCTTTCTCGGTGCCCAGCCCGCCAGCGCGGCGACTGTAGATCCCAACGCCTCGTATGTGCTGGTCAACCGCAACAGCGGCAAGGCCCTGGATCTCTACAACATGGCGACCGACGACGGTGCCCGCATCGCCCAGTGGACCAGGAACGATCAGATCCAGCAGCAGTGGCAGTTCGTCGATTCCGGGGGCGGCTACTACCGCATCAAGTCCCGCCACTCGGGCAAGGTGCTGGACGTCCACAATTGGTCCACCGCGAACGGCGGCTCGATCGTGCAGTGGACCGACCTGAACGACACCAACCAGCAGTGGCGACTGGCCGACAGCTCGGACGGCTACGTGCGGTTCGTCTCGCGCCACAGCAACAAGGCCCTTGAAGTACAAGGCGGTTCCACCGCCGACAACGGGAACATCGTCCAGTACGACGACTGGGGCGGCGCCAACCAGCAGTGGCAGCTCGTCAAGGTCGGCGGCGGCACCCCCTCGTGCAATCTCCCGTCGACCTACCGCTGGACGTCTACCGGCGCGTTGGCGCAGCCCAAGGCCGGGTGGGCCTCGCTCAAGGACTTCACCGTCGTCCCCTACAACGGCAAGCATCTCGTCTATGCGACGACGCACGGCGCCGCGGGAACGGGAGCGGGCTGGGGTTCGATGAACTTCGGCCTGTTCAGCAGCTGGCCGGAGATGGCCTCGACCAGCCAGAACACGATGTCGAACTCCGTCGTGGCGCCCACGCTCTTCTACTTCGCGCCGAAGAACATCTGGGTGCTCGCCTACCAGTGGGGAGGCGGGAGCGCCTTCTCCTACCGGACGTCGAGTGACCCGTCCAACCCCAACGGCTGGTCCGCACAGCAGGTGCTCTTCTCCGGAAGCATCACCGGCTCCGGCACCGGCCCCATCGACCAGACGCTTATCGCTGACGGCCAGAACATGTACCTGTTCTTCGCCGGTGACAACGGCAAGATCTACCGGGCCAGTATGCCGATCGGTAACTTCCCGAGCAGTTTCGGCTCGACCTACACCACGATCATGAGCGACACGACGAACAACCTGTTCGAAGCCCCGCAGGTCTACAAGCTCCAGGGCCAGGACCGCTACCTCATGATCGTCGAGGCGATCGGCTCCCAGGGCCGCTACTTCCGCTCGTTCACGGCCACAAGCCTGAACGGCTCATGGACACCCCAGGCCGCGACCGAGAGCAACCCCTTCGCAGGCAAGGCCAACAGCGGCGCCACCTGGACCAACGACATCAGCCACGGCGAACTGATCCGCACCACCGCCGATCAGACCTTCACCGTCGATCCCTGCAACTTGCAGTTCCTCTACCAGGGACGCAGCCCCAACTCCGGCGGCGAGTACGGTCACTGGCCCTACCGGCCAGGTCTGCTGACACTGCAGCGCTGATGGAGTGACACCGGCCCGGCTCCCGTGCGGAGCCGGCGTGGCGGACTCGGCGACAGGCCGAGTCCGCCCGGGTCACATGGCCACGTCAGCCGCTGCGCGAACGCTAGGCGCCCGGCGGTGTCCCACACGATGGGTTCGCCGTCCAGGGCGGCGGGGGTGGACAGTTGCGCGGCGCCGGCCATGACCCACGGGTGCGCTCTTCTGCTGTGCCTGCTCGGGCGGGATGCCCTGCGTGGTGTCGGACCAGGATGGGCCGGGCATGCCGTAGACGAAAGGTCGGGGGAGCAGGAGGGGGTTGACCGATGATGAAGCTCGGCGCAGGGGCGCTCTTCCTGTTCTGTTACATCGACGTTGTTGCAGTTCTGGCCATCGGAGACTGGATATCCGATGTGGGTCCCCTCTTGCTCTATGGCGGCCCGGTCGCCTTCGTCACGGGGGTTGTCACGTCTGCGGTACATGACGTTTCTCAGCGTAGTGCGGAGCGCAACGCGCGTCTGTAGACGACCTGGTCTTATGTCTCAGGTGCCGAGCCGACTGAGCGTGTCGGTGGTCTCTTTCGGTCATGGCCGGTGACGGGCGCATCGCAGGCGCCGTTGGCGTGCGGTCGTGACGAGTTGGGCAGCGGCACAGAACAGACGCAGCCTCTTACGGCAGCAGCGACCGGCAAGCCGAGGCGCGTGGCTTCCGGGGCGAGACGGCGTGACGGTGGTGGGGGGGGGGCGGCCCGGGCCCCCCCCCCCCCCCCACAAAAAAAACCCCCCCCCCCCCCCCGGCGGGGCCACCCCCC
>NZ_JBIAQL010000004.1:172189-208935 GCF_042889045.1 Streptomyces sp. NPDC002701 | reverse complement strand
GGTTGCGGGGCGGGGGTGGGGGTGGGGGGGGGGTTGGGGGGGGGGGGGGGGTGGGGGGGGGGGCGCGGCCCGGCCCGCCCCCACCACCGTCACCTCAGAACCTCACCGCTCGCACCCGGGCTGTCGGACCCAGGACCGGCCTTCGGAGACATGCCGTGGTCTCGGACGTAGACGCTGACTCGCGCCCCGTTCACATGGGTGGTTCCGTACTCGCGGAAGTGGCGCCGTAGGGTGCTCGTTTTCGCTTCCTCCTGCGGGTTGGTCAGCGAGTGCACACCCACCGCGCGGACCACGACGATCCGGTCGAACTCCAGCATGCGGGCCGCAATTTCCTGGGCGGGAAGCTCGACACCGGCAAGAGTGTTCGACGAAACGGGGTCTTGTGCCAGGGCCATATCTGTCAGGAGACGGGTGTCCTCGGGGTTGGCCGCAGTCAAGATCCGGTGCTGGCCGGCGAGATAGAGCAGCCCGTCGCCGGGACGGCCTTCCTTGCGTACGGCGGCCCCGATGGCGGTGACGTCATTGCTCCGGCTCTGGGGCGTCCTCAGCGAAAGGCTCGGCTGGACGAGCGCGGCCAGTACGACAGCCGCCGCGATCCACGCGTAGCGGGAAGACCGCTGCCGCCGGAGGAAATAGTCCATCCCGGCGCCCAGCAGCAAGGCGAATCCGATATTGCTGTAGACCACGTACCGGTCGACGAAAAGGGGCTTGACCAGTGAGGCGATCAGCAGCAGAAGGCCCGGAAGCACGAGAATCGGCACAGCCAGCGCGGAAAGCCGCACGGGCCCCCTCACCCTCAGGGGCACCAGAGCACACACCATGCCCACGACCGCCGCCACCAGGAAATAGTTAGGCCGCACCGGTCCGCCGATCCAGGACACCTGCTCCGACTGCCGCGCACTGTGGATCGCCAGCGGCAACAGCCCGGCCACAACGCCCGCGGCAGCCACACTCCACGCTCTCAGTACTGGTCGTGGAGCACGGGCGACGATCAGTGTGACGCCGTGTGCCACCAGGACGAGGACCGCGAACTCATGGAGCAGGCAGGCCAGCAGCATGGTGGAGCCGTAGACCGCCCACCGCCACCGGGCGCGATGCGGGACGCCGGCCACGAGCGCATAGGTGGCCCAGGTGACCAGGGCACAGACCATGGCGTACGAGCGGCCTTCCTGCGCGTACTTCTGTACCTGGGGGAGGAGCGGAAACACCAGCCCGGCCAGCAGCCCGGCACGGGGTCCCGCCAGGCGCAGCGCCAGAAGCCCGACTCCGCTCGCCGCCGCGGACATTGCCAGCACGGACGGCAGCCGCAACGTCAGCAGCCCTCCGCCGAAAAGACCGAAGATCTCGTGCATCACGGCGTAGTAGAGGGCATGGACCAGATCAATGTGCTGGGCGGTGGACCATATATGCGAAAGATCGCGGTGCGCGAGCTGATAGGTGACGGACTCGTCCCCCCACATGGTGTTCTTCCTGCGGAGACCCCAGAGCCCCAGAGCGATGGCCAGCGACAGGGGTGCGATCACGACAAGGGTCTTGGACGGGCCCGGCGATCGTCGATGGACCGGTACGGGAGAGGAGACCGCCCTGACCATGGTGGGAGCACGTTCATCAAGGGACATCGGCGACAGGGCCTTTCAGCAGGGGCGAAGAGACCGCGCCAGCGTGCCCGGACCTCGTTGACCGGAGCCTGACCCAACCTGACCGGGCGATCAGGAAGGCGGACCGACGCTGTGCGAGGCTGCACCGCATGCGCATTCTGGTGGTCGAAGACGAGGTGGACCTTGCTCACACCCTGCACACCGGTCTGACGGCCGAGGGTTACAGCGTCGACCTCGCCCATGACGGACGGCACGGACTGTGGATGGCCCGGACCGGCGAATACGCCCTTGTCGTACTGGATTTGATGCTGCCCGGGCTCAACGGTTACAAGGTCTGTGCCCAACTGCGCCGGGAGGGCAACGCGACCCCCATCCTGGTCCTCACCGCCAAGGACGGGGAGTGGGACCAGGCAGAAGCCCTGGACACGGGGGCCGACGACTACCTGGCCAAACCCTTCTCCTACGTGGTGCTCGTCGCGCGGCTTCGGGCCCTGGTCAGACGCGCCGCCACGCTCGCGCCGCCCGTGCTCGCCGTGGGCGACCTCTCGTTGGACGTCGCCGGCCGGGTCTGCCGCCGGGCCGGGGCCCGGGTGGAACTCACGCCCAGGGAGTTCGCCGTGCTGGAACTGCTGGCCCGCCGGGCGGGCCAGGCGGTCTCCAAGACGGATCTGCTCTATCACGCGTGGCCCGACGAAGCCCACGATCCCAACCTCGTGGAAGCACGCGTCAGCGCACTGCGCAGGAAAGTGGACGCAGCGTTCGGCCGGCGGTCGTTGCAGACCGTACGGGGCACCGGCTACCGACTGGTGGACGACCGTGAACGCGACTGAGCCGCGACGCCGCTGGTGGCCCCGATCGGTACGGGCCCGTACGGCCCTGGCCGCCACCTCCACCGCCGCCGTCATCCTGGCCACCACCGGCTGGTGGATGCACCACGACGTCTACCGCCAGAGCACCCAGATCGTCGAAGAGCAGGCACAGGATCAGCTCCTGGGCCTCACCGCTCAGGTGGAGCAAGGGGTGGTTCCCGTCAACCAGGGCACCTTGCCGTACGAGGTCGTCGCGACCGGACGCCGCGCCGCTGTCGCCTACGGCGGAGGTATGGAAGAGTTCGCCCCCCGAACGCGCCATGTGCTGCCCGTGCCGCCACAGGCCGAGCTGCGACCCTCGCCGGACGACGATTCGGGGAGGGGTTACGCGATGCGTCCCCTCCGCATACCAGGCCGGCACGACTCCAAGCCATGGGAGCGGTTCGGCAAGGACAGCAGGGAATACCTCGTCCTGTACAGCGATGTCCGGGCCGATGAACTGAGCAGCGACCAAGTCGCCACTCTGGGCATCGCCGACGAAGCCACCGTGCGGGTCTATGTGGTGGTGCTCCCGCACGCAGCCGAGGAGATCGCTGAGACGATCACCGAGGCCACCGACCGCCGACTGCTGTGGGCCGGGGCCGTCAGCCTGCTCCTGATCTCCACCGTCATCTACCTCGCCGTCCGTATCGTGCTGCGGCCGGTCGAAGCCATCCGTGTCCTCACGGCCTCGGTCACCGCGAGCGACCCCCGTGAACGTGTCACCGTCCCCGCCGCGGGACACGAGATCGCCGCCCTGGCCACCACCATCAACACCACCCTGCAACGCCTCGACGACGCCGCCGCTCAGCAGCGCCGCTTCGTCGCGGACGCCGCCCACGAACTGCGCAGCCCCCTCACCACGCTGCTGGCCAGCCTGGAAGTTGCGCTCGCCTACCCGGAACGCGCCGACTGGCCCGCCGCGGTCACCACCGCCGCACGACAGACCCGCCGCCTCCAGGCCCTCGCCGAAGACCTGCTGCTCCTCGCCCGCCTCGACACCCGCACCCCCGTGGCCGGCGCCGAAACCGTCGACCTGGCAGCTCTCGCCTCCCGACTGACCGAGCAACACCCCCTCGCCGAACGGTCGTTGACCGTCGCTTGCGACAGCACCGCCCCCGCGCACGTACACGGAAACCCCGACGAATACGAACGGCTGCTGCGCAACCTCATCGACAACGCCGCCCGCCACGCAGCACACCGCATCCAGATCACCGTTCGGAGTCAGGACGCCTGGGTCGTCCTCACCGTGCACGACGACGGACCGGGCGTGCCCACCGAGGACGCCGAGCGCATCTTCGAACGCTTCGTCCGGCTGGACGACGCCCGCTCCCGCGACCACGGCGGCACCGGCCTGGGCCTCGCCATCGCCCGCGACCTGGCCCACCGCCACCGAGGCACTCTCACCCTCACCCCCCGGACCCTCGGAGCATGCTTCGAGCTACGCCTTCCCCGAGCCCCCGCCCTGCAAGATGAACACCACCCATTGGCGTAGGCGGCGCTCTCGTCGCGCAGGGTTTGCGCCGAGCCGACGTCCAGGTAGGCCGGCGGCAGCCCGCTCAGGTCGGGTGGAAGCCCCGAAAGCCTCGGCCCCGCTTCAGCCACTCACCACACCGAGCAGGACCCGGACCGTCTCCGCCATCGCCTCACGGCCCTTGCTGATGTAAGGGCGGGGGTCGGTGAGGTCGGGGTGCTCCGCCAGCGTCTCGCGGACCGCGCCGGTGAACGCGACGTTCAGAGCGGTACCGATGTTGATCTTCACGATGCCCGCCTGAACGGCTCGTCGCAGATCGTCGTCGCCGACGCCCGACGAACCGTGCAGCACCAGAGGTACGGGCACGGCCTCCCGCAGTCGCTCGATGAGCGCATGGTCCAGGGTTGCCGAGCGTTCGGTCATCGCGTGGCTGCTGCCGACGGCGACGGCCAGGGCGTCCACGCCGGTATCCGCGACATAGCGCGCCGCCTCCTGCGGGTCGGTGCGCACCCCGGCCGCGTGGGCGCTCGCGGGGGCGTCGGGCTTGCCGCCCACATAGCCGAGTTCGGCCTCCAGCCACAGGCCCGCACCGTGGGCCCACTGGGCCGCGGCGCGGGTGGCGGCGAGGTTCTCGGCGTACGGCTGCGCCCCGGCGTCGAACATCACGGAGGAGAACCCCGCGTCGGCCGCCGTGCGCAGCAGCCGCATGTCCGTCACATGGTCCATGTGCAGTGCGACGTCGACGTCACAGGCTTTTCCGACCTCGGCCGCTGCCCGCGCGATCGGCTCGACCCGGCCGCCGTGGAACCGTACGGCGTTCTCGCTGATCTGCAGGATCACCCCCGGGGCGCCCGCCGCGGCTGCGCCGGCGGTGATCGCCTCGGCGTGCTCCAGCGTGATCACGTTGAACGCGGCGACGGCCCGGCCTGCGGCGGCGGCCTTCGAGACGAGCTCGCGCGTGGGAACCAGGGGCATACAGGTGTCCCCTCGCTTTCATGTCGGTTCGGAGGGTACGGGCCGGTGTCGGCCCGTACCGCTACGTGGTTCGGCCGGTAGGGATACGTGGGCGATCAGGACTTCTGGGGGGCCGGACTCACGTCCGCGCCGTCGTTCACCGCGCCCGGGGCCACGGAACTCTCGCCGCTCTTCTCGTCGCTGTAGACCATGAGGGTCGAACCGGCGAGGGCCAGCACGATGCCGAGGGTGCCCCATACGTTCGGGAGCCTCTGGTAGACCGCCAGGGACAGCACGATGGTCAGCACCGGCGCCAGTGCGTTGGTGACGGGGGCGACCACCGTGGCCTTGCCCCGGCTGAACGCCATGACCAGGAACAGCGCACCGACCGCGTTGAGGACCTGCGTCACCGCGGTGAGGGCGGGCGCCTGCCACGGGGCATCGGACGGGAAATCGCCCATCATCACGAACGCCACCGGCACCAGCAGCAGTCCGCTGATGGTCATCCAGCCGAACGTCGTCGCGTCGTTGACCCCGACCACCGCGGCCTTACGCATGCAGAACGCCTGCACGCCCCAGGCGACGCAGATCAGGATGGCCATCAGCAGCCACGGGCCGTGTGAGTTCGAGTCGTCCTTGCTGCTGGGAATGCTGAACAGCACGATCGCCGCCAGCGCCGCGACGACACCTACGAGGGCGAGCCGGTTGATCCGCTCACGCAGCAGCACCATCGCCATGAGGACGGTGACCACCGGGGAGAGCGAGACCAGCGGGAAGATCAGGTACGCCGGGCCGTTGGCGAGCGCCTGGAACAGCAGCAGCTGTCCGCCGGCGCCGGTCAGGCCCGCGATCAGTCCGTACCCTGCGGCTATCGGCCGGCGGTCGAACGTGTTGCCGCGCATCGCGAAGTAGGCGGGGATGAGCATCGTGCAGGCCCAGATGATGTAGATCATCTCGTTGGGATAGCCGTACCTGCTGTTCGGCTCGCTCGAGAAGGCGCCCCACACACCCCAGAACAGGACCAGCAGCGACGCGTACACGATCCAGCTCTTCGTACCTCTGTTCATCGGTCGTCCTCTCCTGAGGCAGGGATCCCGGAGGCCATGCGCAGCGCGTCGAGCGCGCCCGGGTCGAGCGAGGTTCCAGCGAGTTTCGCCGCGTACAGAGCAGCACCTACGACAGGCTCGTAGAGAGGGTGTCGCAGCTCATAGTCGGTAGAACGATCTTTCAGTCCGGAGGCGAACGCCTCCAGGACCGCGTGGGCGCCGAAGGTGCCGCCGGAGTAGGAGACCGGTACGGTCTCGTCCGGGCCGAACTCCAGCCGTTCGCGGGTGACGTCGACGAGCAGGGCGAGTTCCCGGCCTGCGTCGGTGAGGATCTCCGTGGCGACCGCGTCGCCCAGAGCGGCGGCCTCGGCCACCGAGCGGCTGAGCGCGGCGATCCGGCTCCGGTCGCCCTGCCACTGGTTGTGGACGACGTCGATCACGTCGAGGTCGGACGCGAGGTGCAGGTGGCGCCGGAACACCTCGGCCAGGGGTCCCTCGGGGAGCCGCCCGTCGCACATCCGTGAGAAGGCGTTGAGGCCCCGGATCGCGATCCAGTGCGCCGATCCCTCGTCGCCGAACATCTCGCTCCAGCCACCGACGCGCACGCCTCGGCTCAGCCGCTCGCCGTAGGTCATCGAACCGGTGCCGCTGATGACGTTGATGCCGTCGACCGCGCCCAGCGAACCCGCCCAGCCGCAGACCATGTCGTTGTCGCAGGCGTAGCGGTCGTGCCCGAGCACCGCTCGCGGGGTTGCGTTCAGGACGGGCAGATCGCGGGCCGCCTCCCCGTAGCCGGGCAGCCCGAAAAAGGCGTACTCGATGTCGGCGGGGGCGAGCCCGGCCGCCGTGCAGACAGCTTCGACGCCTTCCTTCAGCACTTGTCCGACAAGCTCGATGCCGTGGGAGAAGTAGTACGAACTTGCCGCCTGCGCTCGCGCCACGACGTGTCCGGACCGGTCGACCATGCAGAATGCGGTCTTCGTACCGCCACCGTCGACACCTAGGAACATCGTTGTACCTCCGTCCGGCGCCCTCGGTCCGCGCCGTTGATGCCTTTGCTCAGTGGTGCAGGGAGTGCAAGGTCACGCCCTGCACCACGCGGTTGATCTCACCCGAGGGGAACGGGTTGTCGGGCCGCAGACCTCGGGCCAGGGAGGCGCGCAGGGCGATGAGCTGGGCGTACACCACGGCGGACAGCGCCAGGGCGACATCCTCGACGCCATCGAGGCCCGGCAGCGGCCAGGCGTCGGCGCCTGTGCCCCCCGTTTCCGCGCCGGAGTCCGCGGAGACCGTGACGACGCTGCCGGCGGGCAAATCTCCGCACAGCTCCGCGTGGATGTCCTGGTCGTACTTGCGGGTGTACGGGTCGTTCGACATGTACACCACCGCGGCCGAACGGTCGTTGAGCACCGCCTTGGGACCGTGCCGGAATCCCAGCGCGGACTCCGCGACGGCCATGAGCGTCCCACCGGTGAGCTCGAGCACCTTCAGCGCCGACTCCTCGGCGAGGCCCTTGAGCGGGCCGCTGCCGAGGAAGACGATCCGCTCGGGTGCGCTCTCCAGGAGGGCGCCGACGGTGCGGTCGACAGCGCTGCTCTCGGTGATCGACTCGGCTGCCCGGGCCAGGCGTTCGGCGACGCCGTCGTAGGCGCTGCCGCCCAGGGCGAGCAGCGCCGCGAGCGTCATGCACGTGAAGCTCGACGTCATGGCGAAGCCGCGGTCGTTGGACTCGGGCGGCATCAGCAGCACGTGTGACTTCGGCAGCTTCGCGTGTTCGCAGGCCAGGCGGCCCTGCTCGTTGCAGGTGATCACGAGGTGGTGCACCTCGGAGAGAACCTGATCGGCCAGAACGGTGGCGGCCACGGACTCGGGGCTGTCGCCCGACCGCGCGAAGGAGACCAGCAGCGTGGGCACGTCCTCGGCGAGACAACCGTGGGGGTCGGCGACGAGGTCCGTGGTGGGGACCGCGTCGACGCGCCGTCCCAGCCGCCGGGCCAGGGCGGGCTGGAGTACCTGACCGGCAAAAGCGGAGGTGCCGGCGCCGGTGAGCACCACGCGCAGGTCGCCGCGGGCGACGAGCGGACGCAGGAAGGCGTCCAGCGAGTCCCGGGAGGCCGCGACGATCTTGTCGACCTCGCGCCACAGCGCGGGCTGCTGGGCGATCTCGCGGACGGTGTGGGCAGCGCCGTCGTCCGAGGACGGCGTGCCGGAGGGCGTGGTCACACGTGCTCCTTGTGGTTCGGGTGGGAGGCGCGGTCGTAGTCGCGCAGAACATCGCGGACGTGGTCCATGACCAGGTCGCGCGGCCGGGCGGCGAGCTCGCCGTGGCGGACACGGGCGTACTGGAGCGGAAGATGTGCGCTGAGCAGCGGCAGGGGGATGTCCACGGCCGAGAGGTTGTCCAGCAGCCGGGCCTGGGCCTTTTGGATCTCGGGGTCGGGCCAGTAGTAGCGCATCCGGTCGCTGTAGCTGTAGCGGCGCGCGAGGCGCTGCTCGGCGGCGCCGCCCGGGTAGTAGCCCTCCCATTCGGCCGGCTCGGCGAGCATCCGCTGCTCGACGACCTCGGCAAGCCCTGACCGCGCGGCGGCCGGCACCAGTTCATCCTCGATCGCGGCGAGAGCGAACAGCGCCTCGCGCAGGGCGAAGGTCAGTCCGGGGCCCACCTTGAGGACCGCCCAGTGGTCCTCGACCAGCGCGGTGAGTGCCTCGGTGGTCTGGTAGTCGGTCGAGTGGGCCTCGTAGACCATGGTGGGCTCGTCGTCGAGGACCTTGCGCAGTTCCTCGGTCAGCTCCCGCCGGTAGTCGACGACCTGAAGGTGGTCGAACTCCACGGCCGGCTGGACGACGAGGGCCATGACACGCGGCCAGACCTCATCGATGCCGTGTCGGGCGAACGCCTTGCGGTGCTGCTCCAGTGTGGTGCGCGCTGCCTCGGGCGTGGTCGGGACGAGAGCGCCGAGCGTCTCGTGCGCGCCGCCGGGCGTGGGCACCTCGGTACCGACCACGTACCGGATCCGCTCGGCCCGCTCGGGGCCGGCCGTCTCCTCGGCCACCCGGATCAGCCGCGCGGCGCGTTCGGCGACCACGTCGTCGGTCAGCGGCGCGGGGTCACCGGCACACACGAAGCTGCAGTCCAGGTGAATCTTGGTGAAGTCCGCCGTCACGTAGGCGGCGACCAGGGCGTCGGCCCGCTCCATCGCCTCGTCGGGCGTCAGGGACTGCCACCGGTTCGGTCCCAGGTGGTCGCCGCCGAGAATCACGCGGTCCAGTGGCAGACCACTTTCGGCGGCGATGCCGTACACGAGGTCGCGGAAGTCCGCGGGCCGCATGCCCGTGTAACCGCCGTACTGGTCGACCTGGTTCGAGGTCGCCTCCACCAGTACATGACCGCCGGTCTCCCGCGCTTGCACCACGGCTGCCTCGATGACCAGCGGATGAGCCGAACACACCGAGGTGATGCCCAGCGGCTGTCCGGCCTTCTGACGCCGGACCACCTCGCTCAATGGGCTCTGCATTGCCAACCCCTCACTCAACGCGCATCTCAAGCCCATGTGCCGGCATGGCCTGCGGTTGATTTCGGACAGTACTGGTCTTATTCAGGGTCGTCAACAGTCCTATTCTGGTATGCATCTGGTATTGGGCAGCCGAGGGTCGATCCCGGACGATCGTTCAAGACCAGTTGGTGAACGGTTAAGCCTGGTTGGTGATGGAGGCCCGGAACCGGTAGCGGTCCCCCCGGTAGACCTGCACGGTCAGTTCGATCGGGCGTGATTCCTGGTTCGACGTCAGCTGGGTCGCGACCAGCATCGGCATGGTCTCCCCGATCTCGAACAGCTCGATCTCCCGTGGCGTCGGGTGGCGGGCCTCGACCGAATAGTCGGCGACGCGGGGCAGCTGCGGCGGGTCGGCGGCGCGCAGCGTGGCGTAGAGCGAGGCCGTGTTGAAGTCGGTTTCGGTCAGGGCCGGGCAGGCCGCCAAGGGAAGCCGGTTGTGCTCGAGCACGACCAGCAGACCGTCCAGGAAACGCAGCCGGTGGAGGTCGAAGAGGTCGGCGCCCGGAGCGATCCGGAGCTGCTCGGCCTCATGCACCGTGGCCGGGCGAACGGTGGCGGAGAGCACTTTGCCGGCCGTGGTCAAGCCGTTGGCCTGGGCGTAATCGGCGAACCCCTGGACCTGCGGGGCCGCCGAGGCGGACGTCATGGTTGCCTCGGGAAGCAGACCGAGCTCGGCGACGAACCACCCGCGCGACGACGACGGCCGCACGATGCCCCGCGACTGCAATTGCGCGAGGGCCGCTCGCAGCGTCACGCGCGACACGGCGTACCGGTCGACCAGAGCCCGTTCGGAGGGCAGCCGGTCACCGGGGCGGGCGGCAGCGGCGCGCAGGTCGTCGAGCAACTGCGTGGCTGTGCGCTCGTACAACGGGAGGGCGTCGTCCCCGAACAGACCTCTGGGCATCGGCGTTCTCGCATCCGTCATACCAGAAACATACCAATCCGATCGACGGCGCTCACCGCTCGCCCAAGCGGCCGACCCGTTGACATGCCACTCGAATACCACTTACGTTCTCGATGCAGACCACCCGGTGATGAGGAAGTCACCCCGGAGCGACCTTCCGTTTCGCCGCGCCCGGGCCCCCCGGTCATCGAGGCAACGTTGTCTCAGCTCACGAGGATGACCGCGCACTGCCGCGGGAGGTGACCTGGCACCGGGGCGCCCGTTCGGACGACACGCCGTCCCCCGACCCCATCCGACCTCCCGCGAAAACCGGTAGCAGACCAGGCACCGATCAGACCGGGCACCGACAAGCGCTACGGACGGTCGCTTCGTCGCCGGCGCGCTGTTCGACTCTGACGATCCACAACGACGGACCAAAGGCGGCTGCCCCAGGTGGGCGCCGCGACCGAAAGAGAGTTCGACATGACGGACATGAACCGGCGAAGCGTACTGAAGGTGGCGCTGGGGGGAGCCGGCCTGGCCGCCTTCCCCGCCGTGGCCATGGGCGCCTCACCCGCGGCCGCCGCACCGAACTCGGATCCTGACCTCGTCGGAGTCGGCGACACCTCCATCACCCTGGAGTTCGACGACCAACTGCGCAGCCGAGTGGCGTTGAAGGGCGTCGACCTCACTCGCTTCGACGCCGGCGAAGCCCTGCTGGTGGGCGACAAGACCATCGAGGCGTTCACCTACCGCGGACACCGGACCCGCACCACCCGGCACACCCGCCACGGCGCGGGCATCCAGGTGACGATCGAGGGCACGTCCAAGGAAGGCGTACACAAGACGCTCGAGCTGACCTCCTTCGAGCGGCTGGCCGGCATGATCGTGATGAAGGTGACCTACACCAACAGGTCCTCCACCGCGCTGAAGGTCACCGGGTGGCGCAACGCGGCCCACGAACTCCTGCAGACCCCCGGCGGCTTCTACACCTTCTCCGGCACCACCCACACGGACCGCCGCGACTGGGTGATGCCGGTGAAGGACGGCTACGTCCAGGAGAACTCGCTGGGGATGGACTCCTCCGACTACGGCGGCGGCACCCCGCTGGCGACCGTCTGGCGCCGGGGCGCGGGCCTTTCCGTCGGACACGTCGAGCCCGTGGCGACGGTCCTGCGCATGCCGGTCCGCAAAACGGCCGCCGGAGCTAGCATCGCCATCCAGGACGACACCGCCCGCACCCTGAAGCCGGGCCGTCGGCTCAGCACCAGCACCACGTTCTTGACCGCCCTGCCCGGCGACCACTTCGTGCCGCTCCAGCGGTACCGCGACTACATGAGCGACATCGGCCAGCGCGCCCCCAAGGTCCCCGCCTCAGCCTTCGAACCCATCTGGTGTGCCTGGGGCTACGAGCGCGACTTCGCCACCGATCAGATCACCGCAGCGCTGCCGAAGGTGCACGAGGTCGGCCTGCGCTGGGCCGTGCTCGACGACGGCTGGCAGACCAATGAAGGCGACTGGGACATCAACACGGCGAAGTTCCCGCGCGGCGAAGCGGACATGCGGGCCTTCACCAAGGAGATACGGGACGCCGGCCTGCGACCGCGCCTGTGGTGGGCCCCGCTCGCGGCGGACCCCGACAGCAACCTGATGCGGGACCGCTCCGACATGCTGTTGCTGGACCGCGACGGCAACAAGCAGGACGTCACCTGGTGGGACGCCTACACGCTCTGCCCGGCCTACCAGCCGACGGTGGACTACTTCGTCGAGCAGGCCAAGAAGTTCATCGGCGACTGGGGCTACGAGGGGCTCAAGATCGACGGTCAGCACCTCAACAGCGTCGCGCCCTGCTACAACCCCAGGCACCGGCACGCCCGCCCCGAGGAATCCACCGAGGGCGTGGCCCGGTTCTGGAAGGCGATCCACGAGGCCGCGCACGCGGCGAACCCCGGCGCCGTCGTCGAACTCTGCCCCTGCGGCACCGCCTTCGCCTTCCACAACCTGCCCTACGTCGACCAGTACCCCAGCTCGGACCCGGAGTCCTCCTACCAGGTCCGGAGCAAGGGCAAATCGATGAAGGCCCTGATGGGCGCGGGCAGCAGCTACGCCGGCGACCACGTCGAACTGAGCGACAACGGCGACGACTTCGCGTCCTCCTACGGGGTCGGAGCCGTCCTGTCGACCAAGTTCACCCTCCCCGGAACCGGAGCCCCGGACACGGCGACCGACCTCACCCCGGAGAAGGAGGTCCTCTGGCGCAAGTGGGTGTCGCTGTACGAGAAGAACATGCTGCCCACCGGCGAGTACCGCGGCGAGCTGTACGACATCGGTTTCGACAAGCCCGAGGCGCATGTCGTGGCCAAGAAGCGGACCCTCCACTACGCCTTCTACGCCGACCAGTGGGACGGGACGGTCGAGCTGCGCGGTCTGGGCCACAGGCGGTACCGCCTGACGGACCCGTTCACCGGCAAGTCACTCGGAACTGCCACTGCTCAGCACAACATCGTGAAGCTGTCCTTCGAGCGGTTCCAGCTCATCGTGGCCGAGCCCATCGGCTGATCAGGCCGATCCGTGGGGCCCTCGCGGTCACGGTCGAGGCCGGCGCAAGATCTTGGGCCGGTGGGCCGGCGAGGGCGCCGAGCACTGGAGGGTTGGGTCAGCTCGGTCTGTTGGGTGGCGATCGGCAGAACGGGCCGGTCGCCCTTGTCCGCCAGATCGCCGCAATGTGAACAAGCTCAGGTTCAGCGAAGGGCCCCACATCAATTGATCAAGTCCGGCAGCGCTCGTGAAGCAGCTTCGAGACGCCGGAGATCACGGCATGCGCTGGGAATCATCTGGTACAGCGCTCGCCCTTTTTGCAATGATCAGCGCCCATCTCATTGACAGTTCAACCTTGGCCTTCTAGGGTCTGCACAGATTTCGAACGCCTGTCGATATATCGAACGAGACGGATGTTCTTCCTCTGCTGGCTTGATGGGGAGTCGTCACTCTCGTGTCACATCCCGATCGTGCCTTGATCAGCGAAAAGGAAGGAAAGTCATCAGCATGAAGGCTTCCGTAGTCGTTCCCGTCGCCCTTGCCGCTCTGGTCTTGTCCGGTTGTGGGCAAAATGGCGACGACAACGATGGTGGAGAGACCGCAGGTGCGACCATCGGTGTCGCGATGCCGACGAAATCTTCGGAGCGCTGGATAGCTGACGGTGCGAACGTGAAGAAGGAGCTGGAGGGGAAAGGGTACAAGGTCAAGCTGGTATTCGGTGAGGACGACCCTGATCAGCAAGTTTCGCAAATTGAGAATTTGATAACGCAGGGCGTTAAAGCCTTAGTTGTCGCGGCAATCGACAATAAGTCATTAAATAATGTGATGCAGCAGGCCGCAGACTCGGATGTGCCGGTAATAGCTTATGACCGTCTCATTCTGGGGACGGCGAACGTTGACTACTACGCATCGTTCGACAATGAAAAAGTAGGAGAGATGCAAGGGGGGTACATAGCAGACGAACTCGGACTTCGTGATGGGTCCAAAAAGGGTCCATTCAATATTGAGTTGTTTGCGGGCTCCAATGATGACAACAATACGCGCTACTTCTTCAAAGGCGCGATGAATGTACTGCAACCTTATCTTGACAAGAAGCAGCTCGTCGTCAGGTCTGGACAGGACAAGCTGAACCAAATAACTACCCTCAGGTGGGACGGCGGAACTGCGCAAAAGCGCATGGAGGACATCCTTACCTCCTCCTACAAAAGCGAAAAGGTCGATGCTGTCCTGTCTCCGTATGACGGGATCTCCATCGGTATCATATCTGCCCTCAAGTCCGACGCTTATGGATCCCAGGGCAAGCCGTGGCCGGTCATCACCGGCCAGGACGCAGAGCTGGCCTCTGTGAAATCCATCATTGCGAACCAGCAGAAGCAGACTGTTTACAAGGACCTCAGGAAACTGGCCCGAGTGGCTGCAGAGATGGTGGATGCCACCCTGAAGGGCAAAAAGCCGCCGATCAACGACACGAAGAGCTACAACAACCTGGTGAAAGTGGTTCCCGCGTACTTGCTCCAGCCGGTAAGCGTAGACAAAGCAAATTATGAAAAGGTGCTCGTCGAAGGTGGATGGTACAGCGAGGACGATTTGAAGTAGGGGTTGCGTGTGACCCCGTTCCGGACGGCTTGTGGGGGAGGGGTTTCACAACCTCAGTGGCCGGGGTGACGCAGGCCCCCGTCGAGGGTGGAGTAAAGGTCGTCGACCGCACCGGAGTTGCGGTTGTGTCGGGCGGTGTCCAGGCAGGACTCCTTGGCCTCGTGACCGGCCTGGCAGCGCCGATACGGCTCTGCCTACGCGGGGTAACGCGCGGGGCTGACCAACGAGCCGCGCGTTCTCGCGTCCGTACGCGACGCCGGCGCGCACCCTGCCTCCGGCCCTGCTGCGCGCTCAGAGCCAGGTGTACGAGCGTGACCTGCCCCAGGTGAAGCACAGCGGCTGTTGGAGGCTGACCGTTGACCGCTTGCCCAGCCCCCGGGACGGCGGTCAGTTGCAGCAGCTGCAGCCGGGCTTGCGGCCGCAGGCGCCGGTCTCCGCGGCGGCGTTGGTGCTGGGCGGGGCCGCAGCAAATGTCTCCGCGTCAGGCTTCGCTGCCTTCACCAGCTGAGCAGCACCTTCCGCACAGCGGGGAACCTGACGAGAACCATCCGCGGGCCACCAACGACAGCTGCGCGCTGGGCGTTCTGGTGTACGAGCTCCTGGAGAGCGCCCCGCCCTTCACTACAGCTCCGCCGCTGATCGTCGCGGTTGCTCAACTGCGGGCTACGAGGCGTCATGCCTGGTCCGCCAGCTCGCCAACTCGCCGGCGTCCGAGGTGTCCGACGGGCAGCGGCGCGGACGAAGCACCGCGACGCACCCACCCACCCACATGACATCGATGGCCACCATCACCATCTACAACGGACGCCGGTTACTTCACGGCTCTAACGGTCGTCTCAGGTTCGCTCGTTAGGAAGTAGGCATCAGATCAGCGATGTAAACCGTATGTAGGAGGCTAGTGATGGCAGTCAACGCAGCGCCGTCCGGGGAAGCGCCGGCCGGCCGGTTGGCCGGCCGGTGGGTGCCATGGTTGGTTATCGGCTTGTGGCTGGTGTTGGCGGTGGGCATGGTGCCGCTGAGCGGAAAGTTGAGCTCGGTCACCACCGACAGCGCCGTGGACACCCTGCCGGCCAGTGCCGAGTCCACCAAGGTGGCGGCGCTGGACGACAGTCTCCCCGGCGGTGAGAGCAGCACGTTCGTCTTCGTGTACCACCGCTCCGGCGGCATGACTGACGCCGACCGCGCAACGGTCGAGCGCCACTACAACACCTTTGCCAAGCAGTATCCGCCGAAGGGGACGGAGGCGGCCGGCGAGGACGACGAGGGCTCACCGATGAGCCCCTCCACCGACCGCAAGGCGATGATGTTCACCCTTGAGGTGAGCACGGACTACGGCGCCCCGGAGGACATCCTCGGCCCGTTGCGTGACGCCGCGAAGGACCGCCCCTCCGGCCTGGAACTCGAGGTGACCGGACCGGGCGCGATCGACGGCGACATGGAGGTCGTCTTCGACGGCATCGACGTACAGGTCCTCCTCACCACCATCATCGTCGTCACGCTCCTGCTCATCCTCACCTACCGCAGCCCGGTGTTGTGGATCATCCCGCTGGTGGCCGTCGGTGCGGCGGCACTGACCTCGATGGGGACCGTCTACCTGCTCGTCAAGGGCTTCGGCATCGTGGTCAACGACCAGAACTCGGCGCTGCTGACGATCCTGGTGTTCGGCGTGGGCACGGACTACGCGCTGTTGCTCATCGCCCGGTATCGGGAGGCACTGCACCATCATGAGAACGCCCGGGTCGCGATGGTCCACGCGCTGCGCGGCGCGGCGCCGGCCATCATCGCGTCCGCGGCGACCGTGGTCGCCGGCCTGCTCTGCCTGCTCGTCGCGGATCTGAACAGCACCAGCGGGCTGGGCCCGATCGGTGCGGCCGGCATCCTGTGTGCGCTGGTGGCCATGCTGACGCTGTTCCCGGCGGTGCTCGTGGTGCTCGGCAGGCGGATCTTCTGGCCGGCCATCCCGCGGTTCAGCACGGCCGTGCAGGAGAAGCCGGGGCTGTGGGGACGGCTCGGCACCGCCATCAGCCGCCGCCGGTGGGTCGCGACGCTCGGCTCGCTCGGAGTCCTCGGCGTGCTCGCCCTCGGGCTGGCGGGCAACACCGGCGCCCTGCGGGAGCAGGACCAGTTCCTGTCCGCGCCGGAGTCGGTCAAGGGCTTCAACGTCATGCGCCAGCACTTCCCGGAGCTCGGCGGGCAGCCGATGACGGTCTTCGCACGGCCGGCGCACCAGGAGCGGGTGCTCGACGCCGTCAAGGACACTCGCGGTGTGGCCCAGGCCGTCCCGGAGGAGACCATCAGTGGCTGGGCCAACATCTCCGTGTTCCCGAAGGACGCGCCGGACACCGCCGCGGAGTACGACACGATCAAGCGGGTGCGCACCGCCGTGCACGCGGTGAGCGGGGCTGAGGCGATCGTCGGCGGGCCGAGTGCGGAGAACCTCGACACCGAGGTGACCACCAAGCGGGACGAGAAGCTGGTGATCCCGCTGGTGCTCGTCGTCGTCCTGATCATCCTGGGGCTGCTGCTGCGCGCGATCCTGGCGCCGCTGGTCCTGATGGCCACCGTGATCGTCTCGTTCGCCGCGGCCTTCGGCGGCAGCGTGTTCGTCTTCGACACGATCCTCGGGTTCAAGGGCATCGACTACTCGGTGCCGCTGCTGGCGTTCCTGTTCCTGGTGGCGCTCGGCGTCGACTACAACATCTTCCTGGCCAGCCGGGCCCGGGAGGAGACCATGCGCCTCGGCACCAGAGAGGGCATGCTCAAAGCCCTCTCCGCCACCGGTGGCGTCATCACCTCGGCAGGACTGGTCCTGGCGGCCACGTTCGCGGTCCTCGCCACACTTCCGCTGGTGATGCTGATCGAGGTCGGCTTCCTGGTCGCCTTCGGCGTGCTGCTCGACGCCTTGCTGGTGCGGTCGGTCCTGGTGCCCGCCCTCACCCTGCTGATCGGCCGGCGGATCTGGTGGCCGAGCCGGCTGTCCCGTCCAGCGGCGGAGCTGCCGGGCGGTCAACAGCCCCTCGCCGACCACGAGGAGCCCGCGCTGCAGCGCTGAGCGCGGCGGCACGGACGAGATCCGGGACGGGGCCCCAAGCCCGTCCCGGATCTTTTCGTGGGCCCGACGGTCGCCGCCCCTTGTCTGCGCCACGCGCCGGGGCCGGGGTCGGCGCATCGCGGTGTCCTGCCCCCTACGGCGAGCCGCGCCGGGCCATGCCCGAGGGCCGCCGTCCCTTGTCCTGCGCCGCACCCGACGGGGCGGGTCAGCGCGCCGCGGTGTCCTCCCCGGCGGTGCGGCGCGCGATCGGGGCGGGCGGGGCCGCGGCCGGAAGGTCGACCCGAAGCAGCGCGCCACCGCGTGCGGAGCGGGCGACGGTGGCCCGGCCGCCGTGGGCGTCGACGACCCGCTGCACGATCGAAAGGCCCAGACCGGATCCCGGCAACGCCCGGGCGCTGTCGGCACGGTAGAACCGGTCGAACACCCGCGGTACGTCGGCGGCGTCGATGCCCGGCCCGGCGTCGTCGACCTCGAGCACCGCCGACGCGCCCTCGGCACGGAGCCGGATCTGGACCGGCTGGTCCGCGGGGGACCACTTGCCGGCGTTGTCGACGAGGTTGAGCACCGCCCGCTGGAGCGCAGCGGGACGCCCGCTCACCCACACGGAGGTCACGTCGAGCGAGACCTCGATGTCGGGCGCGCGGGAACGCGCCCGGGTCGCGGCGGCCACCACGATGTCGGCGAGGTCCAGCAGCTCGGTGTTCTCGTCACTGATGTCACCGCGCGCCAGGTCGGTCAGCTCGGCGGCAAGGGTGCCCAACTCGGCCACCTGGGCGCCGAGATCGTTGAGCAGCCGGGTCCGGCTCTCCGCCGGCAGTGCGCTGTCCAGGGTGCCGCGCCGATCGAGGCGGATCAGCAGCTCGACGTTGAGGCGCAGGCTGGTGAGCGGGGTCTTGAGCTCGTGGGCGGCGTCCTCGGCGAGCAGCCGCTGGGCCCGCCGGGAGTCCCGGAGCGCGGCGAGCATGTCGTTGATCGACTGGATCAGCCGCCGGATCTCCCCACCGCCCTCATCCGGGATGTCGGCGTCGAGATCCCGGGTGTGCGCGACACGTACCGCGGCGGCGGTCAGCCGGTCAATCGGTGCCAGCCCGGTCCGCGCCACGGTCCGCCCGACAAGGGCACCGCCGACCACGCAGAGCAGCCCGATCAGCAGCATGCCGAACCCGAACTGGTTGATCGGGCTGTCGTCGGTGACGTGGGCCACCTGGACCGCGCCGTCGCCCGCCCGCAGCGTGTAGATGAGGTAGCCGTCCTCGTCGCTGTCGTTCGACTCCATCAGGTCGGCCGACGCGCCCTGCGCCACGCGCCCGGCGTGCTCGCTGACGGGGGGGAGTGCGGGTTGGCCGGCCGGAGTCCGGGTCGAGCCGTCGGGCAGGATGACCCGCACCAGCCGACCGGAACCGGGATACGGCGGTAGCTGTACCTCGGCCAGACCGGCGCGCTGCGCGTTCGTCGCCAGGACGCGGGAGTCGGCGCGTAGCTGATTCTCGGCGGTGTCCCGCAGCTCCCAGCCCAGTAGCTCGCTGGCCACCTGGAAGGCCACGAACACGCTGACGGCGATGGCCGTCGCCGCGATCACCGTCAGCCTGGCCCGCAGGGACCGCCGGCGCCACCATCGGGTCAGCCGGCGTGGTTCCCGGCCGGCGGGCCTGCTCACGGAGGAGTCTCCCGCAAGGTGTATCCCAGGCCGCGCAGCGTGTAGATCAATCGCGGCTCACCCTCGGCCTCCATCTTGCGGCGCAGGTAACTCACGTATACCTGAAGGTTGTTGGCGGTGGCGCTCATGTCGAAGCCCCAGATCGCCTCGAACAGCGCGTCGCGGGTCACGACCCGGGTCGCGTTGCGCATGAGGACCTGCAGGAGGGAGAACTCGGTCCGGGTCAGGCGCAGCGGCCGCTCGCCCCGCCACGCCTCGAACCTGTCGGGATCGAGCCGGACGCCGGCGAACGACAGGATCTGCGACTCCTCGTCGGTCGGCGTGCGCCGACGCAGCAGGGCCCGCACCCGGGCCAGTAGCTCCTCGGTGGCGAATGGCTTGGGCAGATAGTCGTCGGCGCCCGCGTCCAGTCCCGTGACCCGGTCGGAGACCTGGTCACGGGCGGTCAGCATCAGCACCGGCAGATCCCGGCCCGCGGCCCGCAACCGCCGACAGGTCTCCAACCCGCCGAGACGGGGCATCATCACGTCGAGGATCAGCAGATCCAGCGTGTCACCGCCGGCCCCACCGACTCCGTCGAGCACCGCGAAACCGTTGGCGACGGTGCTGGTGTCGTAACCCTCGACCTGGAGCACCCGCTCCAGCGACTCACGGATGGCCGCTTCATCATCCGCGATCATGATCCGCACGCCGGCCCGCCCCCTTCCAGTCGACACTTTTGCCGCTCATTCTCCCCGATCAACCTGAAGCCAGGATTAGAGCGTCGCTGGGGACCGCGCTCCTAGTCCCCGTTTGTAGCTCTACGAGAACGGGACCATCTCGACATGCTTGCAGTCAGACTTGTAGTCTGGCTGCAAGTCGAGTGGAAGAAGGATCATGTCCAACGAACAAAGCAGTCTCGAGATCGCAATCGTCGTGTGCCCCGAGTACGCGCCGGTCGACATCATCGGGTTCCACGCGGCCCTGGGCAGCATGCCCGGGGTGAATCTGCATCTCGTCTGGAAGGACTTGGAGGAGTTCTCGGGTTACGCGGGGTTCCCCACACGCGCGACCACCACTTTCGCGGACTGCCCCGCCGACCTGGACGTCTTGCTGATCGGGGCGACGCCGCCCGAGCTCATGGAGGACCCCGACACGCTTGCGTTTCTCGCCGACCGGGGCTCCCGTGCGAAATGGGTCGCCGGCGTGTGCGAAGGCAGCCTGGTTCTGGGTGCAGCCGGTCTGCTCCGCGGATACCGGGCCACGACCAACTACCACTTCTACGGCCTGCTGGGTCAGTTCGGTGCGACGGTGGTCGAGACCAGCGAAGTCGTGGAGGACCGGAGCCGGATCACCGCGGGCCCACCGGCAACTGGGTGCTTCGAGATCGCGCAGCGGCTGATCCAGCACTTCTACGGCACCGAAGCCGCGCGCCGGATGGAGCTGAATGCCGAGTACGCGCCGCACCCCCTGTTCGGAGTGGGCACCCCCGAGCTGGCCGGCGCGGAGCTCACCCGGGACGCGCTCGCAGAAACGCACGCGTGGACAGAAGCCGTCTCCCCAATCGCACGACGAGCCGCGGAACGGCTGCGGATCTCCGCCCCGGCGTGATCCCCGGCATCTGGGAGACTGTGCCGGAAGCATCCGACACAGGGAGAGTCTCAGATGAACGGCGAGGCACCGGAGAGTGCACTGTCGACCGTCATGCTGCTGATCACAGGCGGCCGCCGTCTGCAGGAGAGGCTGGACGAGCGGCTCGCCGGCCTCGGGCTGTCGCTGCGCCTCCTCGGAGCACTCGGCCACGTCGCCCGCGACAGTGACCTGTCCTACAGCGACCTGGCCCGCCGGGCCGGCGTCACGAGCCAGAGCATGCGCGCCACCGTTCTCATGCTCGAGGAGCTGGGGGCGGTGCGCCGCACGCTGCCCGGGCAGGGACACCGGGCACGTCTCGAACTGACCGATCGAGGCAGCTCACTGCTCTCCGACGCCCGCGCCGTCGCCGCCGAGCTGGACGCCGAGCTCCATGCGGGTCTCACAGCGGAGAACAAGCGAGCACTGGACCATGTCCTGCTCCACGCCCTGGGGGCGGTCGGCGCCGGATCGCCCCCGGCCGCTCCCGGTTCCCCGGGCTGAGCGACACCCACTCGCTTCACGGTCAGGTACTCAGCGAACGGGCCGAACGCCTCGACACGAACCGCATCCCCGGCGGCCAGGAACGGTTCAGCGAACGCAACCCGCAGGACGCCGAGGTACGAGGTCGCGTTCGACCGCAGATGTTGAACGGCGAGATCAGGGCCTCTTGCCGCAGGTCGTCATCAACGGGCTGCAAGTAACGGGGTGTTACTGGTGGGACGACTTCAGCAGGGGTGGGGTTCTGAGGCCCCGTCAATCGCCCACCAGTATCGAGGACCTGCAAGCGTCCTCGTGTCCGTCAAGTTCTCAGAGCATCCCGGAAGGTGCTGCGTCGACGCCGAGCAACAGCACGCCGTAATCCTCTTCGACGACGTGGGAGGTGAACTGGACGTGCCGCGATCCCACTGCGAAGTCCCGCCAGTACCGCTGCAAGGGGTTGGAGCTGTCCAGACCGGTGGATCCGTGCAGGTCCAGCAAATCCTCCAGCGCGCTACGACATTCCCGCACAGCGGCGATCAGATCCATTCGAAGCCGCGCACGCTCTTCGGCCGCAAGCACGTGGCCGGACTGCGTGGCGTCGATGGCAGCGGCGATCCCGAGCATGCGCCGTTCAGCGGTGTCGATCTTGTGTGCGGCGACGGCGAGGTTCCTCCGGGCACCGGGCGAGTCGGCCAGCGTGGGGTGCGCGGGATTCGGTGACGTCCGCTTGGCAAGGACATCGACCACGATGTCGAGGGCACCGCGCGCGGCACCCCACAGGGGAGCGAACAGCCCGACCGCGATCGCGATGTTGGACAGCGCAGCGGCGATCCGGGGCAGGTCGAGCAGATGAGAATCGGGGATCCACACATCGTCGCCGACGAGGGTGTGGCTTCCGGTGCCGCACAGTCCCGCCATGTGCCAGTCTCGGTCGATGGTCAGATCCCGGGTGCGGGCGAACACCGCAGCCGGCTGCGGCGGGCGGCCACCCTCCCCAGGCAGTTGCACGGAAAGCATCGCCCAATCGGCGAGTTCACATCCTGAGGCGTACGACCATCGGCCGGAGATGCGCAGCCCGCCGGGCCCACGGACGGCCCTCCCCGGCCGAGCGGACGAGCACACCACGCTGTTGACGTCACGAAACGCGTCCTTGTACGCCTCGTCCGACGTGCCGATCTGCAACAACTGCTTCGCTTCGAAGGTCGTGGCCGCGACCCAGGCCGTCGACGGGCAGCCCCGTCCGAGCTCAGCCAGGAACCGGACCCTCGTGCTGAGATCGGCCTCGATCCCTCCATCGGCCCGGCGGACGCCCAAGGCGAACGCACCCGCAGCCCGAGCGGCGGCGGCACTCACGCCGGTGATCCGCCGATCTCTCTCGGTCGCTGCGGCTTCGACCGCCGCTTGCGTCGCCGCCGTACGAGCAGCATCGAGCAGGGGGACGAACGCGCCGTCCGTACTTTCAGTCGTCATACGTCAGGCAACCTTCCACGATCGTCATTTACTCCTCAGGTGGCGCCGGCTGCGGCGCGCGAGTGGTCAGCCTGCTCACCGAGCGGTACGTGCGGTGCGGACTCCGTGCGCTCGGTGCTGCCCTCGCCCGCCCGCCGAACCGGACAGCGAATGCGCACTTCGGGCGCTGGAGTGGGTGGCGGCGGACGGAGGAATGGACCCTACCTGTTGCCACCCTGTCATCGATCGCCAACGGATCTGATGGGATCCGGGCCGCCGAGAACCCACGACATCACGAGGGTTCATCGGACGCGCTGCCGCGGCTGTGGCGCTGCACGGCGGGGCGATCAGTTGGCGGCGAGCTGGGTGAGGGGGGTTGGCGGTTCGGGGAGCGATGCGGTGTGGGTGCGCCAGAGGCGGGTGGTGGTTTCGGCGGTCCGGTGTGCCTGTCCGAGGTAGTTCTCCGGCTGGGTGTGAAGGCCGGGCAGGAGTGTGTCGAGGTGGTGTTCGGCCAGGACGTCGCGCAATGTCTGCGTGAGGTGTGTGCCGGTGGTACGGGTACGGGTCGCGGCTTCGTGGACGAGGTCGTGGGCGCGTTCTCGGCCGACGGGTCCGGCCAGCGTGATCATGTGTGATTCCGCCATGACGAGGCCGCCGTCGCTGTCGAGATTGGTGCGCATGCGGCGGGCGTCGACCCGGAGTCCGCGCAGGAGGGCGGTCGTCTCCGTGAGGGCCGTTCCGGCGGATACTGCGAGTTCGGGCAGGACGCGCCATTCGGTGTGCCATTCGCCGGCGGCGCGCTCATGTCCTGCTTCCTGGGCGCGGAGCAGTGCGGAGGTGAGGGCGCCGGCGGTGCCGCTCAGTCCGATGATGCCTTCAGAGGTGATCGGGTTGACCTTCTGCGGCATGGTCGAGGACGCGCCGCGGTGGTCGCTGTAGGGCTCGAAGACCTCGGCGATCTCGGTCCGGGACAGGTCGACGATGTTGCGGGCCAGGCGCGCGCAGGTCGCGGTGAGCAAGGAGCACAGCCAGCCGAACTCGGCGACTCCGTCGCGGGCCACGTGCCAGGGGGTCGCGGTGTCGTGCAGGCCGAGCAGACGGGCCATGCCGCTTCTGATGGCTGCCGCGTGAGGGCCGAAGGCGGCTGCGGTGCCGCCGGCTCCGGACAGGGAGATCATGCCGATGCGCGGTGCGGCCTGGGCCAGGCGCTGCCCGTGGCGGGTGAACTGCGCCAGGAGGGTGGCCAGGGTGGCGCCGAACGTGGTGGGCACGGCCTGTTGGCCGTGGGTGCGGGCCGCCATCACGGTGGAGGCGTGTTCGGTGACACGGTCCGCGAGGACATCGCCGAGTTCGGCGATCCGGCGTTCGAGAGCGGCCAGGGAGCGGAGCATCTGCAGGGCGAGACCGGTGTCCATGATGTCCTGCGTGGTGGCGCCGTAGTGCACCCGGCCGTCGGGTCCCGGCGGGAGCCGACGGCTGATCTGCCGGACCAGGCCCAGGATGGGGTAGCCGACGGTGCGGGCAGTGCGCCACAACTCTTCGCGGTCGATGTGGTGCAACTGTGCGGCGTCGCGGATGGCGGCGGCCTCCGCGTGGGTGAGTACTCCGGCTTCGGCCTGGGCCTGGGCGAGAGCGCGTTCGGCGGCGAGCCAGCTGTTGAGGGTCGCGTCCTCGCAGAAGAGGGCACACTGTTCGGGGTCCGTCGCGAGTCGGCTGGTCAGGAAGAAGGGTTCCGGCGGCGGGACATGGGTGTTCATGACGGGTCCTGGGGGGCGGGGGTACCGGCGTCGGCGGGCGTGTCGATGGCGATGTACTTCTGCTCCAGGTATTCCTCGATGCCGGAGTTGCCGCCCTCGCGGCCGGCACCTGAATGCTTGATGCCGCCGAAGGGTGCCCCGGGGTCGGAGACGTAGCCGCGGTTGAGGCCGACCATGCCGCTCTCGATTTGTTCGCTCATCCGCAGTGCTCGGCCGAGATCGCGGGTGTAGAGGTAGGCGACCAGGCCGAACTCGGTGGCGTTGGCCAGCGCGAGGGCCTCGTCGTCGCTGGAGAAGGTCCGGATGGCGGCGACGGGGCCGAAGATCTCCTCGCGGCTGATGCGTGCGCCGTCGGGGATGTCGGTGAGCACGGTGGGCGGATAGAAGTAGCCGGGCAGGTCGGGAGTGCTGCCGCCGGTGTGCAGCCGCGCGCCGCCGGCGATGGTCTCCTCCACCAGCTGGGCGACACGGTCGCGCTGGGTGCGGTCGATCAGCGGGCCGAGGTCGGTACCGGGTTCCGTTCCGCTGCCGAGAGTCAGGCCGCGCATCCGGTCCACGAGACGCTCGGTGAATTCCTGCGCGATGTCGGCATGAACGAGGAAGCGGTTCGCCGCGATGCACGCTTCACCGATGTTGCGCAGCTTCGCGGTCATGGCGCCGTCCACCGCCGCTTCCAAATCGGCGTCGGCGCACACGATGAACGGGGCATTGCCCCCCAGCTCCATCGAGGTGCGCAGTACGTTGGCGGATGCCTGGGCCAGCAGCAGCCGGCCGACCGCGGTGGAGCCGGTGAAGGAGACCTTGCGCAGCCGCTGATCCTTCATCATCGCCTCGGACACTGCAGCAGCGCCGGTGGTGGGCAGGAGGTTCAGGACGCCGGCGGGCAGGCCGGCCTCGATCAGGACTGTGGCCAGTGCGATGCTGGTGAGCGGGGTCTGCGGAGCGGGCTTGAGGACCATCGTGCAGCCGGCGGCCACAGCGGGGGCGATCTTACGGGCCGGCATCGCCAGCGGCGCGTTCCAGGGCGTGATCAGCAGGCACGGTCCGACGGGCTGGCGCATGACCAGAACCCTTGCGGTTGCGTCCTCGCTGACCTTCCAGGTCCCGTCGACGCGGACGGCTTCCTCGGCGAACCAGCGCAAGTATCCGGCCGCGTAGTCGACTTCCGCACGCGCCTCGGCGAGGGACTTGCCCATCTCCAGAGTGATGAGCCCTGCGAAGTCCGGACGGCGCTCCAGCAGCAGGTCGTGGGCGCGCCGCAGAATGCGGCTGCGCTGTCCTGGCGATGTTGCGGCCCACTGCGACTGCGCCCCGGCAGCCGCGCCGAGGGCGTCGAGTGCGTCCGCGGTGCCGGCATCGGCGACCCGGGCTACCGCTTCGCCCGTCGCGGGGTTCTCCACGGGGAACGTGGCGCCGCCGGCTGCGGGCAGCCACCTTCCGCCGATCAGTAGCCCCTGCGGCAGAGCATCAACGCCATAGGGGCGTGGCGTGCGGTCCGTCATGGTGGTTTCTCACCCGTCGTCGAAGGAGCAAAAGCAAGAGGTGTAGCCCGGGCCGCCACTGCCTGGAGGAGTGTGCAGCGGCGGCCCGGGGTGAGAGGTCAGACCGCTGCCAGCGCGGTGTTGATCGCGTCGGCCATCGGGGTGCTGGAAGCCGGGTTCTGGCCGGTGAAGAGGTTGGCGTCCTGGATGGTGAATGCCTGGTAGGGGGCACCCTGCTCGTGCCGGGCGCCCATCTCGCGCAGACGGCTCGCCAGCAGCCACGGAGCGTTGTCGGCGGTGCCGAACAGGCGCTCCTCCTCGTCGGTGAACGCGGCCATCCGCCGGCCGGAGAAGATCCACTTGCCCTGCTCGTCGACCGCGGACAGCAATGCGGCCGGACCGTGGCAGACCGCGCCGACGATCTTGCCGGCGCGATCGGCCTCGATCAGCAGTCGGCCCAGGTTCGCGTCCTGGAAGAGGTCGACCACGGGGCCGTGCCCGCCCGGCAGCACCACGGCGTCGTAGTCGGAGGCCGAGACCTCCTCCAGCTTCAGCAGCGGCCCGAAGTCCCTGAGCGCCTTCTGAGCGTGGGCCACGTGCCGGGCGCAGTCCTCACCGGCGATCGCCGGGTCGGCGCTGTGCTTGTCCAGCGGCTGCAGCACACCTCCGGGGGAGGCGAAGTCGACAGTGTGGCCGGCGCCGACGAATGCCTCGTGCGGCGCAGCGAGCTCCTCCGCCCAGTAACCCGTGGGGTACTGCGAGCCGTCGGTGCGCTCCCACACGGCGGCTGCGGACATGACGATCAGAATGCGACTCATGACTTCTTCCTCGGCTTCTCGCTGTCAGCCGGTCGCCTGCGGTACGGGACCGGGCCGCGGGATCGACTGACCCGGCAGCGCTTCCACTGTCACCCGCCCCGGCGACCCGAAGGCGGCCATCATCGGCCCTGGCCTTCCCAGGTCCGCTCTGCCTAGGACTGACAGTCCTTGTTGAGGCGGCCGTGGCCGCAGCGGATCGGCCACACTGGATCCATGGCCGCCTCGAACCGCGAACTTGCCGACTTCCTGCGCCGGGCCCGTGCCCAGTGCGACCCAGCGCGCGCAGGACTGCCGCCGGACGCCCGCGTGCGCCGAGTACCCGGCCTGCGACGCGAAGAGGTGGCACGACTGGCCGGAGTCTCCGCCGACTACTACGCGCGTCTCGAACAGGGACGCCACATCGTCCCCTCACCCGCAGTGGTCGAAGCACTGGCCCAGGCACTGGAACTCGACGCAGCCGGCCGTGCCCACCTCAACGACCTCATCGGCACCACCACCGCGGTTCCCCGACGCCGACGTCCGCCAACCGTCCAACGCCTGCGCTCCGGCCTCCACCAACTGCTGGACTCCATGGAGGGCACCCCCGCCCTGGTCCTGGGACGCCGAGCGGACGTCCTGGGCATGAATCGGATGGCCAAGGCGCTGTTCACCGACTTCGACGCTCTGCCGCCGGCTCGACGCAACTACACACGGTGGCTCCTCCTCGACCCGGAAGCCCGCGCTCTCTTCGTCGACTGGGACATCCAGGCCCGCGCAGCCGTGGAGAACCTCCGCCTCGACGTCGGCCGTACCCCCGACGACCAACGCACTCAGGACCTCGTCACCGAGCTGAAGGAAAACAGCACAGAGTTCGACCGCTGGTGGCAGCAGCACCGCGTCCACCAGCGCACCTACGGATCCAAGCGACTGCTCCACCCGCTCGTCGGTGAGGTCACCGTGCAGTACGAAACCTTCGGCCTCCCCGGAGACACCGAAGCAGCTGTCTTCCTCTACAGCACCGAGGCAGGCTCCCCGTCCCGTCACGCACTCGATCTCCTCACCTCCTGGACGCTCACCCCCACCGTCCCTCGCAGCGAGTCCTGATCCCCGCGAGCCTCGGTCACCCAGCGTTACGTCACTGGCATCGTCGCGTGGCGGGCGCAGGGCGCCGGATGCCGGGGTGGAGGCCGTGCAGCTGTAGCGGCCGAGCACATTGAGGTTGGCGTGCTTGAGCGGGGCGACGCGGGCGACATCTTCGTCCAGGACGTCGTACTCGCGCTCCTCGGCGGGCAGGGCCCGCAACTGCTCGACTGCGGCGCCGAGATGGCGGGTCGTCCACAGTACGGCGGCATTCAGCACGAGACCGAGGGCGCCGAGTTGGTCCCGCCGGAGGCCGTTCCCTGCGCAAGCGACTCCCCGAGCAGCGACAGGAACGGGCGGACCGTGGCGTAGCGGGTGGCCAGTAGGCGGCGCATGTCCGCCTCGGCCTCCTCGTCTGTGGGCCCGCGTCCGCAGCGAAAACGGCATGATTCGCAAACACCGCCGGGCCCACCACAGGGCTGTGAAGGCCGAGAACCAAGGACTTGCCGGAGAGCCCGGTGGTGGCCCGGACTACCGGGAGCCCGCCACGGGGCGCGACTTGTAGAAGGACTCCTCCAGGTAGACGGCCGCGTGAGGCTGGTAGGGCTCCTCCAAGTAGGCGGCCTCGTCCTCGTCGAGTTCGACGTCCACCGCGGCGACCGCGTCGGCCAGCTGGGCCGGCTTGGTGACCCCGACGACGGGCGAGGTCACCGACGGGTTGCGCATGACCCAGGCCAGGGCGACCTGGGCCGGGGACAGACCTCGCTTGCCCGCGATCTCGTGGACGCGCTCGGCCACTGCCTGGTCCTCGTCGCGGTAGAGGATCTTGCCGCCCTCGTCGGTCTCGGCACGCGCCGTGGCGGTGTCCCGGACCCGTGTCAGCCTGCCTCGCGCCAGCGGGCTCCACGGGATCACGCCGATGCCCTGGTCGGCGCAGAGCGGGAGCATCTCCCGCTCTGCTTCTCGGTGGATGAGGTTGTAGTGGTCCTGCATCGACACGAACCGGGTCCAGCCGTTCAGGTCAGCCAGGTACAGGGCCTTGGCGAACTGCCAGGCGTACATGGAAGAGGCTCCGATGTAGCGGACCTTCCCGGACTTGACCGCGTCGTGCAGCGCCTCCAGGGTTTCCTCGATCGGGGTGTCGTAGTCCCACCGGTGGATCTGGTACAGGTCGATGTAATCGGTCCCCAGTCGCTTCAGGGAGGCGTCGAGCTCGGCGAAGATCGCCTTGCGGGACAGCCCGGCGCCGTTCGGGCCGGGGCGCATCCGCATCCAGACCTTCGTGGAGAGAACGACATCCTCACGCCGGGTGAAGTCCTTGACCGCCTGGCCGACGATCTCCTCGCTGCTTCCGGCGCTGTACCCGTTGGCCGTGTCGAGGAAGTTGACGCCACTCTCCAGGGCCTGCTTGATGATGCCCCGGCTGGCGTCCGCGCCCAGCGACCAGGGCTCGCCGCCCCGGTCCGGCTCGCCGAAGCTCATGCAGCCAAGGGCGATGGCGGAGACTTCCAGTCCGGTCGTTCCGAGTTTGATGTATCGCATGCGCCGAACTTAGGAGTCGGAGTGCGCTCTAACGCAACATGTCTCGGTCCGGAATGCGGAGGCGTGTACGCCTTCGCCTCCGCGCAGAGCCGGAAGGTCGGCTTGGGCCGCGACCCGGCGGCAGTCGTCCGCGGCGGAACGGTCCAGCAGCAACTGGTCACCGGTCCCGAACAGGGCGGGGTCCTGGAGGGGAGCTCGTCCTTCTCGCCGAGCAGGAGCTCGTGGAAGACGCCACTGTCCCAGTGATATATGAGGACTTCCGTCCCGCCTGGACATCGCTCTCTGGACCATCAGGATCCATCGTCAGTGTGTCCACTCCAATGGATCACCATCAGGGGCCGCCTATCCAGCCCCCCGGGTTCGCTCAGACAGTCCCTGCGGACGAGCTACGCCCTGTCGAAGTCGCCGTGCCAGAGGTGGGCAGATGTCGTTCGGCGAGTTCACGGAAGCTGTCGACCAGTCGGCTCTGTTCGTCGGACCGTGTGGCCAGCACGACTTGGCTCGGCCCGACGTCGGTGAGCGGGATGGCGGTCAGGTCAGGCCGCAGGCTTGAGGCGAGTACTCCGGCGGGGGCGATGGACACCGCCTCGTTACCTGCGATGAGTTCGAGTTTGTCTTCGATCTTGTCGACCAGCGGGCCGTCCGGCGCCCGGCTGCCGTCGGGTCGGGGATCGACGCGCCAGAAGGCGTTCCATGCCTCGTCGGGCATTCTCGGGAGAGGCTCGTCGGCGATGTCGTCGAGGGTGACCGACTTCCTGGACGCCAGGCGGTGGTCGACCGACACCACCAGTACGCGGGGTTCGTCGTAAAGGGGCGTCACCTGAAGCCGATCGGTGGGAAACGGCAAGCGGGCCACGACCATGTCAACCCGCCCTTCCAGCAGGGCGGCTGCCGGATCATCCCAGTGCAGATGCACCGTGCGCACCTGAGTGTGTGGGTGCCGACGGCGCAGTTGCCGTACTGCCGGAGTGACGATGAGATTCGTGGTGTACCCGATGGTGATGTGGCTGGGCCGGGCGATGGCACGGGTGGAGGCCACGGCATGGGCGGCCGACTGCAGCAGAGCCTGGGCCTGGCCGCAAAACACCTCTCCCGCTTCGGTGAGCCGGGTGCCCTGCGTGGTGCGGTCGAGCAGACGCGTACCGACTTGCTGCTCCAGTCGGCGGATCTGTCGGCTCAAGGACGGCTGTCCCACTCGCAGGGCGGCCGCCGCGCGACCGAAGTGGCGATGCTCGGCGACGGCGAGGAAGTACCGCACCAGCCGCAGGTCCAGGTCTGCGACGGGCGTGGATGAGGTCGACACACCATCGACCGTAGCACGGCAAATGATTGCTGAGGCCGCCGGGAGTCGTGCATGAGCTGCGGTGATGCCTGAAATGCATCAGCTACTGCGAAAGAGGCTTTGGACCTGGAGCAAGGCGTGGGCGGATAACTGGTGGCAGCACTACCGGAGAGCGAGCACGAGAGGGCGCAACGGATGGCCACGGAGAGAGAAACAGAGGAACAGCGGGTGCGCAGCGACGAGGAGATCACTCAGTTGCTGAAGGGCATCGCGCGTCACGAGGGTGTGCTGGATTCCGTCCGTTCCCCGCTGCTGAGATCCCCCGCCGACCTCGGCCTGGCTTTCGAGGATGTGTGGTTTCCCTCGCTGGACGGCGTGCCGCTCGAAGCGTGGTACATCCCCTGCGCGGGTTCCGGCAAGCTGGTCATCGTCAACCACCCGCGGTGGTTCAACCGCTACGGCCTGCCAGCCCACCTCGAACCCTGGCGGTCGAACGGCGCCCCCACCGGCAACGACTTCGAGGTCGACTTCATCCCTGACTACCGCATCCTGCACGACGCCGGCTACAACGTCCTGACCTATGACGAGCGCAACTTCGGCCACAGCGGTGCCGCCAACGGTGGCGTCAACAGCGGCGGCCGATACGAGGTGCGCGACGTCATCGGTTCGCTCACCTACGCCCGCACCCGGCCGGACCTCAAGGACATGACGATCGGGCTGTTCAGCCGGTGCCAGGGTGCCACCGCCTCGATCTTCGCCATGGCCGAGCACCCGGAGCACTTCGAAGGTGTGCGCTGCATGGTTGCGTCACAGCCGCTGTCGGTCGGGGTGCTGCTGCAGCGGGTTCTCGAAAGGCTGGGGCTGTCCGACCGTTTCGAGGAACTCGATCGTGAGGTCAAGGCCGTCGCGAGCTTCGGGCTCGCGGACATGTCGCCGGTGGAAGCCGCGAAGAACGTCATGGTGCCGACGTTCCTGTACCAGGTCCACGATGATCTGCTGACCCGGCCCAGCGATGTCCAGGCGATCTTCGACAACATCCCGGCCGACAAGAAGCTCACCTGGATTCACGGGACGACTCGACGCTGGGACGGCTACCTGCATTTTCAGCGGGAGCCGCAGCAGATGCTCGAGTGGTTCGCCACGCACATGAGTTGAAGCTCGCGGAGAACCCCCATGTCCCATCGCACTCGCCCTTCGACGGAAGCGGCACATCGCCTCCGCTGCAGGCGTCGTCGTCGACACCATTGACCACGATCGGGAACATCTCACGCTCGCTGCCGCCAACATCGGCCGCAGGGCATCCGCCGGGCCCGTGCACACAGTGCACGGGGGACTTCCTTGACGTGCTCGCCGGCCCCCCCGCTCACCAGCTACGGCATCGCCTTCTTCGACGGAACGTCACCCGACAGCACGCTCCTCGCCGCCCTGACCGAGCGGGTCCGCCCGGCGGACTAGTAGAGACCACCAACCTCGCGTCGGCCGATCGAAGCTTCTCGGCCTTTACGGTCACCCACCGCCATCGGTAGATGCCGCTACCCGCACGAAGCGCAATCTCACTGCAGAGGAAAGAACTATGGCTATTGCAACGACCAACGCCCTTGACCTCGACATCACCGACCAGATCACGAAGCGCATGCAGGACTGGAGGGCCAGCTTCGAGGCGAAGGACGTCGACGCCATGATGTCTTTCTACGCCGACGGCGACGCTTTCAGCGCCTTCGACCTGATGCCCCCCATCGAGTTCCGCGGCGGCGAGATGTGGCGTCAAAATTGGGTCGACTTCTTCCAGACGTTCGAAGGACCGCTGCAGGTCGAGTTCTCCAACCTTGAGGTGATCGCATCACCCGACCTGAGCATCGCACGCCTCATGGTGCGCCTGACCGGCTCCATGAACGGCCAGTCCAGCGATATGTGGGTGCGCACCACCAACTGTTTCCGCCTCATCGAGGATGAATGGCTGATGGTCCACGACCACGTCTCGGTGCCGCTCGACTTCGCCACCGGAAAGTCACTGATGCATCTGACGCCGACCAAGCCGTTCGGGTAATTAGGACAAAGCGGTCTCAAGGAATGCCAGCGGGACGGTGGGGCACGACGCTGGACCTCGGCCTACCGTCCGGTGCGCTCGGCGACGCCGGTGACTTCACAGGCGTCGCCCTCACCGGACGGGTGCGGCTGCCGCCATGGCCAACCCGTGCAGGTTGCGAAAACGATACGAGCGCGTCTTACGGCTCGCGTCAGTGGCAATAGCGTCAACGTATCCATGCCCGCATCGGCAGACTGGGCATCGGTGATTTTCCGGGGGGTGCCGGGCCGCGGGTCGCCGCACAAGCCGTGCAGCCCTCGCTCTGGGCCAGCGCCTGAGCCGTCGTGCGGCAACGCAGCCAGCCCTCCAGCACAGCCCGCTGGGCATCGGTCACCGACAACGGCGGAATCTTGGGCCCTGGACGACTCCTACCGAACCCACGACAAATCTCCGACTCAGGTCACTAATTGGTACCGGCGGTCAGCTCGCTGAACAGCTTGTTCGCTGACTCGGAGGCGAACTGGCGCTGGAGTTCGGCGCGCGCGATCTGCTTCTTGAACTCGCCCTCGTAGCTGCTCAGTCCGGCGTTGTGCATGGTGTCGGTGATCCACGTCGCGAACGCCTGGTAGTTCCAGATGTGCGGCAGGCAGGTCTGCGAGTAGCTGTCGAGGAGGCTGGAGTCGCCCTCCTCGGCATGGCGGATCACCGCGCGAGCGAAGACCTCGGTGTCGTGCAGGGCGAGGTGGATGCCCTTGGCGCTCATCGGCGGCACGATGTGCGCGGCGTCACCCAGGAGGTAGAGCCTGCCGTAGCTCATCGGGTCGAACACCACACTGCGCAGCGGAACGATCTGCTTGGACAGGATCTCGCCGCGCGAGGGCGGAGTGCCGAAGCGGGCCTCCAGCTCGCTCCAGATGCGCTCGTCCGGCCACCGTGCGGGGGTGTCGTCGACCGCGCACTGCAGGTAGATGCGGCTGGCTTCGGGGCCCCGGGGGATCATCCCGGCCAGGCCCCGTTCGTGAATCGCCATGCCCGAGGGCTTGGTCTCGGTGGCGGCCAGGACGCTGAGCCAGGAGTAGCCGTACCCGTGGGAGTACTCGGTGAGCGCCGAGGCGGGGATGGAGCGGCGGGAGACGCCGTGGAAGCCGTCGCAGCCGGCGACGAAGTCGCACTCGACGGCCCGCACCGCGCCCTCGGCGTCCCTGTAGTGCACCTCGGGGTGGCCCACGGTGAGGTTCTCCAGGGCGACGTCCGCGGCTTCGTAGCGCAGGTCACCGCCCTCGCGCAGGAAGACCTCGGTGAGGTTGCGCACCAGGACCTGCTGCGGGCAGTACAGGCTCTCGTTGTTGTCCTCGTCCACGTCGATCGGCATCGCGTGGCCGTCGATGTAGAAGCCGCCCTCGCTGTGCGGGATCGGGTCGCCCGCCAGGACTTCCTCCAGGCCCCATTCGCGGAACAGGCGCACCCCGAAGGTGTCGATCGTTCCGGCGCGTTGGCGCTTCTCGACGTAGGCGCGAGAGTGCTTCTCCAGCACGATGCAGTCGACGCCGTTACGCAGCAGGAAGTTGCCGAGGGTCAGACCGGCGACGCCGGCCCCGATGATGACGACGGCCGTGTCGTCGCGTGTCTCAGTCATGAGTGCGGGCCTTCCGTGATCCGTACAGTGGTCGGTACGCGCCAATGGCGTACACCGCGGCGCCACCCGTGAGGGACGGCGCCCGCTCGCTGTCCACTGTCGAAGACCCGACGGTCTGCGCACCACTGGTAAGGCGACACCCGATATCGGAAACCCGCCAAGACGGCGCGGACCTCGCGCACCATGTGTTCAATCAGCGCAAATAGGGTGAACGGCCGTGGTGGCTAGCGCCTATGGATACGCAGGTCGGCCTGGTAGCGGCCGGGAGTCTGGCCGATGACCTCGGTGAAGGCGTCGATGAAGGTGGAAGGATTGGACCAGCCGCACGCGAGCGCGGTCTCCGTCACCGTCATCCCGTCGGTCAGGTGCGCCAGAGCGTGGTGGATGCGCAGGGTGGTCCGCCAGCGGTGGAAGCTCATGCTCAGCTCGGCGTGGAACAGCCGGCTGAGTGTGCGCTCGCTGGCTCCCGCCGCCCGGCCCAGCTCGGCCAGGGTGGCAGGCCGGGCGGGGTCCGCGCGCAGCAGGTCGGTGGCGGCGCGCAGCCGGTCGTCACTCGCTTCGGGAAGGTGCAGGGAGATCTTGGCCGCGTCGGCCAACTCGTCCACGATCACGGCGAGTAGACGCCGGTGGGCGCCGGCCCGCCTTTCCGGTTCGTCGGTGAGCGCCAGGAGGGCCTCGCGCAGCAGCGGGCTCACCGTGAAGACGCTGGGGTGATCGATGAGCTCGGCGCACAGGTCGAGCGGAACGGACACCAGCCGTACATCGGTCCGGCCGTAGAAGCGGTGCGAGTGGGCGAAGCGTGGGGGCGTCCAGGTGATCCGGTCCGCCGGAGCGACCCAGGTGCCGCGCTCCGTCGCTGTGGCCAGGGCGCCGGAGGCGGCGTAGACCAGCTGGCCCTGGGCGTGGCTGTGCGGATCGAGCTGGAAGCCGTGCGGCAGCCATGCACCGCCTTGCAGGATCTCATCCTCTTCATCAGCGGGCATCGGCGAAGAATGGCGGGTTGTCGGCATCAGGAGTCAGTTTACCGGTAGTCTCGCACGGAGCACCACGCCGACAGTGGTCGCATGACCACGATGAAGCTCAAGTCCTGCCCCCGGGGCAGGTAGCGATGGCCTCCCGGATCCAGCGCCCGCGCAAGCGACGGATGCTGTCGTTGACCGTGCAGGGAAGCGAGCAGCCCAGTCCGCACTTCATGACCGTCACGCTGGGCGGCGAGGACGTCCAGTACCTGGAGCGGTCAGGTTTCGACCAGGCAGGACGTCTGTTCTTCGCCGATCCCGATGACGCCGCGGAGGTGTTCCTGCCCAGCAGCGAGCGGTGGATTCTCCAGCTCACGCTCCAGGGCGGCAAGCAGCGTCCGCGGGTCAGGACCTACTCGATCCGGCGCTTTCGGCCCGAGGCGTCAGCGTTCGACATCGAGGTATCCCTCCACGCAGTCGACAGCCCCGGCGCGGCTGCCCCGGGCACCCGATGGGCACGGGCCGCCGAGCCCGGCACCAGGGTCGCATTCCTCGACGAGGGACACAGCTACGCGCCCGTCGCCGGCGCCGCCTGGCAGCTCCTGGTCGGTGATGAGAGCGCCCTTCCGGCGATCCTCGCCATCCTGGAACAGTCCGCGGCGAGCCTGCCCGCCGAGGTCTTCCTGGAAGTCCCGTCGCCCGACGACATCCGCAGCGACATCAAGGCACCGCCGGGCAGCACCGTCCACTGGCTGCCCCGCACCGACGCGGGCGCAAAACCCGGTGCCCTCGCCCTGGACGCGGTGAGACAGGCCCGCCTTCCCGAGGGGCGCTTCTGCACCTTCACGGCCGGCGAATCCTCGCTGGCCACCGGGGTCCGCCGCCACCTGGTCGGTGAACGCGGCGTGGCGAAGTCCGACATCGCCTTCCGCGGCTACTTCAGCCACGGACGCGCCAGCCTCTGACCGCTGTCGCGAAGGCGCCTTCGGGCCTCCCGCCCCCAGGCGCTGTTTCTCGGATCTCCGGACGGGCGTGGGGTGTTGGGGTCAGGCTGGTTGTATGGGCCGCGGAGACCTGACGAATGCGGAGTGGGATCGGCTGGTGCCGTTCTTACCTCCTGGCGGTGCGCGTGGAGGCCGGTGTGGTGATCACCGTCGGGTGATCAGCGGTGTGGGTGTCTGCCTGCCCCAGCTCACGGGTCATCGAGCAATGTCACGTGACCCTTGCGGCCCGCCATCTGATGGGTCGACCTGAGCGCTCGCACACGCAGACTGGTGACGCGCAGCCGGTCTGGAGAGGCGTGGCGCGATCTCGACGACCAGGCGAGCGCCGGAAGCGGGGGGGCGGGGGCCGGCGCCGGGGGGGGGGGGGCGGGGGGCCGGGGGGGGGGGGGGGGCGGGGGGGGGGGGGGGGGGGGGGCCCGGGGGGGGGGGGGGGGGGCGGAGG
>NZ_JBIAQL010000004.1:83257-172179 GCF_042889045.1 Streptomyces sp. NPDC002701 | reverse complement strand
CGTGCGCGCCCGCACCCGCCGTCTGGTGCCGCGCCGCCGGTGGGGCGCGGCGGGCCGCCCCCCCCCCGCCCCGGCGCCCCCCCCCCCCGCGCCCGGGCCCCCCCCCCCCCGCTTCTCGTGTTGCCGAGCAGTCGCTGAGAGGTCTCCTTGTGAGGGAGGGGGTTCCGCCGCCGGATCGGGCTGTTCGCGATAGGCTGCTCGGAGCCGGAGCCGGAGCCGGAGCCGGTTGCCTGGGTCAGACGGTCGGGACGGTGCCGCCGTCGATTACGTACTCGGCTCCCACGATTGCCGAGGCGCGGTCCGACACCAGGAAACCGACCAGGTCCGCGATTTCCTCGGTGTTCGCGAACCGTCCCAGGGGTACTCCTCCGAGGGAGTCGTAGATGGTCTGCTTGGCTGCTTCACGTGTGAGTCCGTTTCCCTCGGCGATCCGGTCCACGAAGCGTTCGTAGGCTTCGGTCTCGATTCCGCCGGGGCTGATTGCGTTGACCCGTACGCCGCGCGGCGCGAGCTCATTGGCGAGTCCCTTGCTGTATGTGCGCAGCGCGGCCTTCGCTGCTGCGTAGGCCAAGGACGCGTCGTATTGGGGCAGTTCACGCTGGATCGAGGTGAAGTGCAGCACCACGCCCGACCCGGACGCGATCATCGCCGGGAGAAGAGCTCGATCCAGCCGTACCGCTCCAAGGAGGTTGAGGTTCAGCTCGATGAGCCACTGGTCATTGGTGATGACCGCGAATCCACCAGCCGGCGTCGACGCCCCTCCGACGACGTGCACCAGGATGTCGAGTGTGCCGCCGGCTTCTGCGATGCGATCGGCCACGGCGTTGGTGCCCTCTGTCGTCAGAATGTCCGCTTCGATGAATCGGTCAGGGTGCTCGTACCCGTCGGGCATCGTTCGGGCCGTCACGTAGACGTCGGCACCCATCTCTCGCAGTCTCTCCGCGACGGCCTTGCCCGAGCCCTTCGAACCGCCCGTGACCAGCGCTCGGCGACCATCGAGGCGATCGCGATCTGAATTAGACATGTCTCTCCACTGAAGATCGAGGTGGTGCGGGTTGGGTCAGCCTGGGTGGTTGGCGATGACGAGTTCCGCGATGAGGTCATCCCGCAGCGCGAACCGGTAGTCGAGCTCGGCGACGCCACCCGGGAAGGTGCCTTCGAGCCGCACGGTCACCAGCCAGTGGGCGTCATCGACGCGGTGAGCGCCGATCTGCTCGGTCGTGTAGTCGAACTCGGACCCGGCGTCCCGCAGGAACGAGTGGGCCTCCTCTCGGCCGCGGAAGGTCTCGCCCTGGTCGACGACTACCGCATCCTCGGCGAGGAACGACGACGCGGTGTCGGCGTCGCGGACGATGTGGGCGGCGAAGAACTCGCGCACGGTGGTCGGGAGCAGATCGGACGGGAGATCGGTGTGCTGTGTCATGAGCCCACCGTGTGACCTCACGGCGCGGGAGGGTCAAGCCGTGGACTCTCCCGCAGGGAGAGCGTTCAGAATGAGGGGATGCTGACCATCGGGGAATTCTCGCGGCTGACCCACTTGAGCGTACGGACCCTGCGCCGGTATCACGAGGCGGCCTTGCTGGAACCCGCCGTGGTGGACGAGACCACCGGTTACCGCTACTACGGCGTCGACCAGATCCCCACCGCGCAGGTCATCCACCGGCTCCGCGAGCTCGACGTCCCCCTGAGCGATGTGCAGCGGATCCTGCGGACCCCCGACCCCGGTGTCCGGGCGGCCCTGGTCACGGACCACCTGCAACGCCTCGAGGACGTGCTCGACCGCACCCGGGCTGCGGTCGTGTCCCTGCGCCGCCTGCTCCGGCCCGACCCCGCACCGATCGACGTCGAGCTGCGTGCGGAGCCCGCCAGGACGGTCGCGGCGGTGGAGGCCGTAGTCGGGCATCGCGACGTCACGACCTGGTACGCAGGCGCGATGGCCGAATTGGAGGCGGCCGTCGGCGCCGCCGTGACCGGACCGCCGGGCGGCAGCTACGACAACGCCCTTTTCGAGCAGGAGCGCGGTCACGCGGTCGTCTACCTGCCGACCGCCGCGCCACCTCGCACCGGACGCGTGCACCCCACGACTCTGCCGGCCGCGGAACTGGCCGTCACCACCCACGTCGGCGAGCACGACGGCATCGAGGTCACGTACGGCGAACTCGGGACCTGGGTGGTGGAGAACGCGATGTCGGTGGCCGGGCCGGTGCGGGAGGTCTACGTTGTCGGCCCTCGTGACACAAGCGATCCCGCTGCGTGGCGCACCGAGATCGGCTGGCCGGTCTTTCGTGTCACCTGAGGCGGTCAGTGCGGTGCGGAGTCTTGGAACGACGGGGCGCACGCCTTTGCCTCGCGCTTTCACGGGTTGAGGCGTCCTGCACGGAACGCGGAAGCCTCGTGCCGTGCACGATCCGGGCAAGATGCTGCCGATCCGCGAGACGGGGATCGGATGCGTCGCGTGGCGGACGAAGTGCTGCTGGATGTTGTCGTACGAGGCGGTGCCGCCCACCTTACTGATCTGGGGCAGGACCGCCGGGGCCCCGGGCACCAACGAGGCGATCATGTGGAAAGCAGCTGGTCCGTCCAGCGGTGGGCGAAGTCGTTGTCGGCGAGGTCCCGGGCCGGGGCGCGGGTCCGCGGTCGGCGCGTTCGGCCGGGCGGCCGGGATGTCCGGCCGTAGCCCGTAGGCGGCCTGGACGGCGGTGGCTCTGTTCACGAGTTTTGGTTCTGGCGCGACTTCAGTGAAGCGGTCACGATTAGTGAGCAGTGGCTGTTTCGAGTGCTTGGAAAATGTGTCGCACTTCCTGGCGCCACTGGTCGGCTTCGGCGCTGTCCACCCAGTCGGCTGCCATTTCTGACGAAGCTGTTCGATCTCGTTCAGCGTCTCGGGTCGGCTGAGGACCCATCTCGTCACCACGCGGGGTGCCGGCGGTCTACGGCTGTCGAAGCTGCCGCACCACGAGACGCTGGAGGACTACGATGTCTCCTTCCAGCCAGACCTCGACCCGCGCAAGGTCAAGGGCCTGGCCACCCTCTCCTTCGTCGAGGACAAGGCCAACGTCGTTCTGCCTCGGCCGCCCGGGGTCGGCAAGACGTACATCGCCGTCGCTCTGCCCGTCGCGCGGCCTGCCGGGCCGGCTACTACCGGTTCAAGAACCGGCTCGCTGTTATCGAACGAGAGCGGGACGACGCAGCCTGACAACGTGGTCGACACTTGCCACATGGATGTCACCGAGCTGCTCGAATCTGCTTCTCTCCTGGTCCCGGAAAAGGTCGCTGCGGCACGGTGCGAGACGTCTGGGACTACCTTGCCCATGACGAATGGCAGATCGCTCTGAGCTTGCTGTAGGAGCTCGGGGACGGACATCCGCTGCCCTTGACGTTCTGGGAGCAGCTTGCCGAGGCGGCTGAGCAGCTCCGGCTTGAGCGGAGCGCCGCTTGGTGCCACTGGCGGTGTTCCGAGATCCGAAACGGGATGATTCGAAGCGGAACTGACGTTCCGTCCAGCTAAAGAGGCGCGACGCAGGACACCGATATCCGGTCACGGTGTTCTGCGACCCATGTGGGACATCGGGAACCTCTCACCCACCGGGGATGTTTCGGTGAGCATTGCCGGACTCTGGATTGAGGACATACCTTTTCTGGAGCCCGGCGGCCGAGCCACTGTCCGCCTCGTTGCCCTCACCCCCTCTCACTGGAAGCACGTCGAAACCGGCCAACGGATCAACATGCACGAGGACCGCACCGTCGCCGGCACCGCGGTCGTGCTGGAGGTTCACCTCCCTGCCGCCGCCATTGCCCCAAGATGACGCCGACTGGCCCAGAACACCGGCAGCCAACGGATCAGCGGTGCGCGGCGAGGACAGGACGCGACCCTGGGGGGACTCCGCGACGACCGGCAGTTCGAAGAAGCCAGGATCAAAGACCCGGACCCACTCCACCTCGCGGAGGTCTTTGGGCTCGACGAGAAGACCGCGATGCGCTGTACGGACTGCGCATGGACCCGCCTGGAGCAGGCCGCCGGGCAGCCCTCGCAGTGAAATCCGCTGGACCTGGTCACCTCCGTGTGGAGCATTTAGGGCATGGAGTTCCTCTGCTACCACCGCGACCGGCCCGCCTCCCTGCCATTGCGCTACGAGCTGCGGGAAGAGCATTGGTCCTACATGGACCAGTACGCGAAGGAGATGATCGCCCGGGGCCCGACTCTTGCCGACGACGGCGACACGCCCACCGGAAGCGTGCACATTGTCGACCTGCCCGCTCCCGCCGCTGCCCGCGCATTCGCCTTCGACGAGCCGAACTACCAGGCCGGCGTCTACCGGGACGTGCTTCTACGGCGGTGGCGCAACACGCTGGGGCGCACCATGTGGGGCTTCCCTGGCGGCCGGACAGGCGGCAACCGGTACCTGGTGATCGGCCTCGGCGCAGGGCAAGCCGCAGACCTCGCGGTGCCGCCCGACCCCGACGAGCTCATCGCCTACGGGCCGTTGCTGTCCGACGACGGCGCCGCCTGGCTGGGCACGGCGGCGTTGGTCCGGGCGCCGGACCCGGACACGGCACGCTCCATCCTCACCCCGGACGAGTATGCCGACATCGAGGTGCACAACTGGCAGCTCGGCGGACGCCCGTCATAGCCGAGGATGTCCGCCGACACGACCGCCGAAGCCCTACGGAGCCCCCAGCAGCCTCGGATTCAGGGTCAACCCAGCTGCTTGTGGGCGGCGTTGAGGAAGGTGTTCATGGGGCCCCGCAGGCGGTCCCATGCGGCTTCAGGCCCGCCGAGGTCCTCCCACAGGATGTGGTTCACCTCACCTGCGTACTCCCAGGCGAGTTGGTAGAGCTCCGGGCCGACGAGGACCAGGATCATCCGCTCGCAGATCCAGAGGCGTTCGATGAGGGCCCGCGCGGCGGTGAGCCACTCGGGCGTGCCGCCGGAGGGCCAGTCGCGTGCCTCGTAGCGATCCTCGGCGAGGCGTATGCCTTGCTGCGTCAGCTGGATGAATTCCCTTATCACGTCGAGTTGTTCGGCACGGCGGGCCTCGGCGAGCTGCGTGGCCTGGCGCTTGTCCTCGGTGCGGGCGGCCTGGCGCGCGGTGGTGAACTGGGCCAGGTAGGACATGCCTCCGCCGAGTACGACACCGATCAACGACGCCCAGAGCTGATTCATCCGTTCACGTTAACCTCAGGACTGTGACGGTCTCGGCAAGGGACCGGTGATCCCGGCCGCCTCCAGCAGCTTCTCGCGGTAGGCGCCTCGCCAGGCGTCCGTGGCCGACGTCGCTCGTGGGCTGTCCCCGTGCCCGTTGCAATTCGTCACCATCGACCTCCTGACATGGCTCTCCCGATGCGCAGCCTCGCCGAAGCCCGCCCCCACCGTCCTCGCCCTGCTGCCAGTCCATGCGTAACCCCCTTGCGTGTGCTCGACCCTGCCTCGCCGGCTGCTGACGCGAGCCGCCAGCTAAAGGGTGTCCGCGCCTTCGTCAAATGCAGCCCTGTGTCGTTCGACTTCGGGGAGGTGGTCGGCGGTCCAGGCGCGCAGGATCGAGAAGGGCTCCTCAAGCGTGCGACCCAGTGGCGTGATCCGGTACTCCACAGCGACGGGGCGTTGCGTCAGTACCCGGCGCTCGACGAGGCCGTTGCGTTCCAGTCGTCGCAGTGCCTGCGTCAGCGATTTTTGAGTGATGCCATCGAGCTCTCTCTTGAGCTCGTTGAAGCGTCGCGGCTGCCGGCACAGTGCGGCCAGCAGCAGATGGCCCCACTTGTCCAGCAGCTGATCCAGGAGTTCGCGCTGCGGGCCGACGATGGTCTCGTGACCGGCGCGATCTTCGTGGATACCAGGTTGCGTTGAAGTGCCTGTCATGCGCCAGGTATACCAGAGATACCGGCAACCCAGAGGAATCTCATGACCGAACAGTCCCTGCCCACCCTCGATGTCAAGCGCCAGGACGGAGTGCTGTGGGTCTCGATTGATGTTCCGCCCGTCAACCTGATGACGGCGCAGCTCCTGCTCGACCTGGACGCCGTCGCCGCATCGGCCGAGAAGGATCCCGATCTGCACGTCATCGTGGTCCAGAGCGCAAATCCGGAGTTCTTCCTGGCACACGGCGACCTGTCATTCGTGGAGGACCCCGCGGCCTACGCCGCCCTCCCGATCGCGGAGGAGACGCTTGTCGGGACGGGCCCGATGATGCGGCTTCATGAACGCTGGCGGCGTCTGCCTCAGACCACCATCGCCAAGGTCGCGGGACTCGCCCGTGGCGGTGGATCCGAGCTGGTCTCCAGCCTGGATCTGCGATTCGCGGCCCTGGAGACTGCGGCGTTCGGCCAGTTCGAGACACTGATCGGCATCGTCCCTGGAGCCGGTGCAACGGCCCACCTGCCCCGCCTCGTGGGCCGCGCTCGCGCTCTCGAGATCGTGCTGACAGGCGGGCTCGTCGACGCGGCGACTGCCGAGCGGTGGGGATGGGTGAACCGAGCTCTGCCCGTCGCAGAACTGGACGCATATGTTGAGTGGGTCGCACGGACCATCGCGACTCTGCCCGACGGTGTCCGCGCCGCGGCTACCGAAGCAATCGACGCGGCCGACGGCACGCTCGAGGACGCACTGCGCGCGGAGGACCGCCTGCTCGGTGAAACGTTCACCCCCGCGTCCGGAGAGCTTGCCCGGGCAGCACTCGCGGCCGGGGTTCACACGCGCGAGGTGGAGCTGGACATCGAAGAGGTGCTGCGCGCGAACCTTGCCCGACATTCGTAAGGACCTGCCCTCCGCGATCCGCGACCGCGGCAGTTCCCTTCGCAACAACTACAGCCGCACTGCCCGCGTGTACGAGAAGCGCAATCACGCGGGGCACTGGGTGTTCGTCACCAGGAGCGGCGGCTCCGCCCACGACCTGCGCCCACCACCTCAACGACGCCACCCGCTCCCTGCGTAACGCCGTTGCGCCTGCACCGGGCGGGGCAGGAGTGCCGTGCGCGGCGTGCTCTTGCTGACGTCCTGTGTCCCCGTCCCGAGGACACCGTCCCGAGGACGGCATCTGCGCGGAAGGCAGGATGGATCCGATCCTGTCTCCTTCCGCAGCGCGCTGCTTATCGCCTGTGCGGGCGATAAGCAGCGGTGGCACGGCAGCGGGTTCAGGAGCGGGCGAACCAGCGGGTCAGAGCGTTGTTCAGTTGATTGTCGGTTGCCGCGGCAGAGGCGTCGGCCCAGGCGACGATGCCGTCGGGGCGGACCAGGAGGGCCTTGAACCCCAGGTCGTTGCCGGGGCGACCGGGAACGTAGCGCACGCGGTTTCTCCATGGCGCGGCCTGCTCGCTCAGGCTCTGCTGGGGGCTGAAGTCGAGCAGCACGCCGCGCCCCTCCTGGAGGAGGTCGCCCAGGCTGGTCCCGTCGGTCAGGCGGAAGTCGGGGGCGGTGCGTCCGACGAGCGGCTGATCATCGCCCAGGTCGTAGCGATGGAACAATCCGGAACTCGTGCGGTAGACATGAGTGGTCCCGTCGGACGTCTCCATCAGGGCGCGCACCAGTTGCTGCAGCGCCGGAGCGTTGGGGCCGGGGTTCATGGTTGCGACCTGGGCGCGTGACCAGTCGAGGACGGCGGCGCCGACCGGGTGGCGTTCGGCGGTGTAGGTGTCGAGCAGGTCCTCGTGAGCGTCTCCGCGTATGGTCGCCGCCAGTTTCCACCCCAGGTTCATCGCATCCCCGATACCGAGGTTGAGCCCTTGGCCTCCGAGTGGCGAGTGGATGTGGGCGGCGTCGCCCGCGAGCAGGATGCGGCCGTGGCGGTAGGTCGTGGCCTGCATGGCGCGGTCGGTGAAGCTGGAGGCGAGGTGAACCTCCTTGAGGGCCACGTCGGTGCCGGACACGCGGCGCAGAACCGCCTGGAGGTGCTCGCGGGTCGGTTGCTGCGTGCGGTCGAAGGTGCCGCCGTCGAAGTCCATCATGCCCAGGTGCCCTTCGAGGGGCGTGCGCAGGTACATGCCGGTCGGCGTCAGGTGGAAGCCCAGGGGCAGCGCGTGCGGGTCGGCGAAGGACACCTTGGCGACGTAGCCGGTGAACAGCGGTTCGGTGCCGACGAAGGAGAAGTCCGCGAGCCCGCGGACGGTGCTGCGTCCGCCGTCGCATCCCACAAGCCACCGGGCCGGGTGGTCCTGGCCTGCGGCCGTCACCGTCACCGTCCGCTCGTCCTGGGTCACGGCGGTGACGCGGGCGCCTCGCACGATCGATACGCCGAGCGACGCTGCGCGTTCGGCCAGAACGTCGCTGATCGCCTCCAGGTTCGTCATGAAGCCGTCCATCGCCGGTCCGGGCAGCCGGTCGGCCAATGCGGCCGGGTCGATGTCGGCGGCATCCAGAGTGATGCCGGCGAAGTGGCCAAGGCTCCGGGGAGTGGGCGCCCGGTCGGTCTCGGGGTCGGCGCCGACGTTCGCGGCGTCTACGCGGGATGCCTTCAGCAGCGGCTGGAGCAGGCCGCGGCGGTAGAACGTCTCGGCCGAGCCGGTGTTCAGGCCGCGCAACCCGAGCGGGAGTGCTTTGAGCGGCGAGTGCGGGTCGGTCTCGCGCTCCAGGACCACGACCGAGCAGTGGGCCAGGGCGAGTTCGCTCGCCAGGAACAGGCCGACGGGGCCCGCGCCGGCGATCACTACGTCATGCATGAAAGATTCCTTCTGCTGCGGGTTCGGTGGACCGGCTGACGCCTGGTCAGGGGCCATCAGTCGAAGAGGGAGAGGTCGATCGATCGGGCCAGGGCGTCATATCCGGCGTCGTTGCCGTGCAGGTGGTCGCCCATGTGCAGGTCGCCGCGGATGCGGGAGGAATCGGCCGGGTCACGCCAGACGGCGTCGAAGTCCAGGACGCCGTCGAAGACGCCGCTGGTACGGATCCACGCGTTGAGCTGCTCGCGTGCCTTGTCTCCCTCTGCCGTGTACATCTCCGAGCCGCCATAGGGCGCGATGGTGGCGGCATGCACCTTCACGCCGCGCACGCGGGCGCGGGCGGCGACCTGGATGTGGGCGGCGATGACGTCCTCGACGGTGACCGGCTCCCCGCCGAACATGGCGAGGAAGCCGGCGGTCTCCTCGGTGTCGGGGGCGTAGGAGAAGACGAGGTCGTTGCCGACGGCGATCACCACGTGTCCAAGGCCCGGTGTGGCGAGGATGTCCCGGTCGAAGCGGGCAAGGGCGGAGGCACCGATGCCGTCGTTGAGCAGCCGGTTGCCTCCGATGCCCTGGCTGATCACGTAACGCGTCGTTGTGTCGCGCCCGACCAGGCGTTCGGCGAGTACGTCGGTCCAGCGCCGGTCGGCTCCGGGCGTGGAGCCGACCCCGTCGACGCGGGAGTCACCGAGGACGGCGATCGCGTTCGCCGGCCGGTCGGGCACCACCTCGACGGCCGAGATGAATGCCTGGGCAGGTAGCGGGGCCGCGTCGGCGGGGAGCGAGCTTGAAGCTGTCTCGTCGCCCGGAATGCTCCAGCCGAGCGCGTGGAAGGTGCCGTGGCAGGTGATGACGTCGACCCGGCCGGGCAGGTACAGACTGATCACCAGCTGCGACAGTGAGGGCAACAGCAGGTCGATGGGGTCACTGAGTATCGGTGCTCCGGCGGGGATCGTGACGTCCGGCCGGCCGCTGAAGGTCACCGCGTGACCGCGGCCGTCCTGGCTCAGGTGATCGGCGCCGGTGAGGGCGACCCGCACCGCACCGAGCGTCACAGGCGCGGTCCCGTATTCGTTGCTCAGGCGGATCCGCACACGGCTACCGCCACCGCTCACCCGCACGATCTGCCGCAGCGTGGTGTCTTCGAAGGGCTCGACGCCGGAGACGGAGCTGTCCGGCGCCTGCGGTGAGGCACCCCAGGTGCGCACCCAGCCCGGCGTGTCTGCGCTCGCGATACGGGGGGCGATGTTGTTGCTGTCGGTCATGGCCGTTGTCCTTTGCCTGGGAGGGAGCGAGGGATTCTCTGAATCGGGAGTGCCGACGTCGATGCATGTCGGCGGGCTGCGTGTGAGCTGCGGGGACAGGACGGTGCTGCTTCTCGCGCCAGGCCCCCCTGTCCTTGGTAGTGGGAGGCGGCGCGGTTGGAGCCCGATGTCCGGTCCCCTTGGTTGTGTCTGAGCAGCACCCCGGACTCCAACTGGACGGATCCAGAGGAGCCCGCTGACTTCACCCGGACTAACACTATACCGAGTGTACTTATAGCTTCGATATAGTTCTATCTCGGGGGTATAGTTTGAGCATGGTGAACGACGCGCCCGCAGGGCGACGCGAGCGGAAGAAGACGGCAACTCGCACGGCGATCTTGGAGGCGGCGACCACGCTCTTCCTCGATCGTGGGTTTGACGCGGTCACGGTGCGCGAGATCGCAGACAAGGCCGATGTCACGCCCAAGACGGTCTTTGCGCACTTCCCCCGCAAGGAGGCGCTGGTCTTCAGCACCGAGGGCGAGCAGCGGGACCGGCTCGTTGCGGCAGTCAGCGACCGCGCGCCGGGAACGACCATCTCCGAAGCGCTGAAGGCGCACTACCTCGCCGAGATCGCCATGCTCCAGACCGAGCCAATGAACCGCATCCTGGCCCTCATGGAAGGCACTCCATCCCTGGTCGAGTACGCCGAGAGGATGTGGCTGCGTCACGAGGACGCTCTCATCGCAGCGCTCACCGCCGAGTTCGGACTGGCCGAACCGAGCGACGGGATCCGCTTCTACGCCCGGTTCGCACTCCAGATCCCGCTCATGGCCCGCCAGGGTGACCCGGAATCGGCCGTAGAGACCGGCTTCCGACTGCTCGACCAGGGCTGGGCGCGCTACGACCCCGCACAGCCGTAACACGTCTGCGCCCAAGTGACCGCGCTGATCGCGTAACGCATGAGGTCGAGCGCACCACCGAAGTGAAGAGGCTGGACCCGCTGTGCGCCGCTGCGGTCCCGGCCGTCGACACCCCGTCCTTCGGGCGGGCCGACGCGAGGCCGATGCGCAAGGTGGTGCACTGGCGGTGCACGCTCATACCCCGACTCGATGGGAACAGTCAGGTCAGGAAACGTTCGTCCCCACCTCGCGCCCGGCTGCACTTCTGCACGGGCCGGAATGGGCTCTCGTGCAGAAGTGGTGAGCCGGCACGAAGCCGGGCCGCGACGTTTTGGCGAACGTAAGCAGCGCTCCTCGTAGCAGAGGATTGACCGTGAAGATCACAGGTTGCTTCACTGCGAGAAGCTTGCTATCTGCGCAGTGAAGTTCATGGCCGGGTAGGCCGGGATGTGGTGCGTCTTTCAACGTGTGGCTCTGGTGTACGGGGATGCGGCCGGAGGGCGTAGGTCGGTGTCAGCGCGGAGAGTGAGCGAGCTCCACGGCTGCGCGCACGCCTGCCGCGTATTGCGGTGGGCATTCCCACGCTGCGAAGTGGCCGCCGCTGGAGTACTCGGTCCAGGACCGGACGTCGAAGAAGCGGTTGGCAAATTCCCGGGGCGCGTTGACAAGGTCCTTGGGGAAGACGGTGAACACGGTGGGCGCGCTGATCCGCCCCTGTGGTTTGGGCCCGTTCTCTGCGTAAGGGGTGAAGGAGGTGCCGATGGTTCCGCTGACCCAGTAGGCGGTGATCCAGGTGAGCAGTTCGTCGCGGGTGAACACCGTCTCGATGTCGCCGCCGCAGTCGGTCCAGGTGCGGAGCTTTTCCGTGATCCAGGCGGCCAGGCCGGCCGGGGAATCGCCGAGTCCGACTGCCAGTGTGTGTGGCTTGGTCGACTGTTCGTGCATGTAGCCGCCTTCGGCCGCCTGCCAGCTGTGCCCGCGGGCGACGTAGGAGCGTTCCGCCTCCGACAGATCCTGGGGCGGATCCACCAGGTAGCGGTACTGGGAGACGTCGGTCAGGTGCAGGGCCGCCACCCGCTCAGGGTGAGCGGCGGCAAGGGCTTCGGCCACGTCGCATCCCACGTCACCCGCCGAAACGATGTAACGGTCGTGGCCGAGTTGCTTCATCACCCCGGCGACTGCCTCGGCCAGCGCGCCCGCTGACATCCCACGCGGAGCAGTGGGGGCCGCGAAAGGGAAACCGGGCAGAGCCGGCACGACAAGATGCATATCCGGCAAGAGCGGCAAGACCTTCTCGAACCGCAGGATCGAATCGGGCCAGCCGTGCAGCAACAGGACCGCCGGCGCATCGGCGTCCTGTGCCCGCAGGTGTATCGACCGCACGGGCGTGCCGGTGGCACCCGTGAGGACCCACGGCAGGTGTCGGATCCGGTCTTCGTGTTCGCGCCAGTCGTAACGTTCGGCCCAGTAGGTGAGAAGCCCGCTCAGGTAGTCACCGTCGACTCCGCGTTCCCAGCCCGAGCCGAAGGGGAGTGAGACCCGCCGGTAGGCGCGAAGCCGGGCGCGCAGGTCATCGAGTGATGCCTGTGTGACGGCGGGGGGAGCATGTTCGACACTCGTCATGGCGGGCCTTCCCTTCGATAGGTGTGATGCCGGCGAGGCGGTCCTGGGTGTGACGCCGATGCGACCTCGTCACTCAGTCTTCCCTCCATTTGGGACTGGATGACGTGAGGATCGCGCGGCCCCAAGAATTCCTCGCAATGCACCAGGTTGACGCCCGCTCGTGTGTGCGACTACAGCAGAAGCGTGCCTCCTGGCCCCGGCCGCGGTCCTGCGCCACCCCAGTGCCCACAGGGTCGTCACCTGGAAGTGAGTAACAGCGACACCTGGTCATCGAACAGACGCTCACCGCTCGAAGTGCCGGTCCGAGCCACGGCTTGTCCGGTGCTCCAGGACTGCTCGCCCGAACGGGCTGCGGACCTTCAGCAGCGGGCCCGTGCGCCGCTCGACCCCTGCCCCGCGGCAGCCGAGGTGGAGAAGGTGCTGTCCGCTGGTGCCGAGCGGGTCGACGGCGGCCGGGAACCGCTCGCATCCTGGCTGAGCGCGGCCCGGCCGCGCTCAGCCAGGCGACCCGCGGGCGACGGTGCCCCGCACCCGCAGGGATCGCGGGTGCGGGGCATCGTCTCCATGCCCACGATCGATCAGTTCGGGTGAAGGTGTCGGGGTCAGGAAGCTGGTGTCGTCCGTACTCGCCCGGTCGGTGCAACCCGGTCGCTGTTCGGTGTGTCTAGCAGGAGTGACCCGCTTCGAGTGGTTCGACATCCCGACCCGGATTCAGGAGGAGACCGTGCGCAAAGCCGCACTTGGACTGTTCATGGCGTTGATGGCGGTGCTCGCTGTGGCGCCGCCCGCTGACGCTGGTCAGACGCAGACCGGGGCCTGTTGCGGACCGCAGCCGCCCGGCTGGCCGTAACAGCCCGCACCGCCGGCACCAGATGCCACCGGCGCGGGCGACGGGGGGCTGATGCGCAGTGCCCAGAGCGCGGGTTCACCGCTGCGGGTGATGAGCGGCGGCACCTTCGGCGGGACGCCCGGCAACAAGTCCAGTAGGGGGCCCGGTCGTTGAGCGCGGGCGGGCCGCGCGCCGGCAGGCGACCCCTTCTCTGCTCGGCCGAACCTGCCGGCCGGTGCTGCGCAAGGCGGGTGGCGGCACCGGCCGGCAGGGCGGAGGTCAGGTGGCGATGGTGGCCACGGGCTCCACGTCGTAGGTGCGGGCGTAGCCGTTCTCGACGCCCACGAGCAGGTCCACCACGTCGAAGTAGCGGTCCCAGAACGGGGTTTCGCGCAGTGCGTCGATCAGCAGGCGGTAGGCGTCGTGGTCGTCCGCCTCCCAGACCCAGACGTCGGTGACCCGCGCCGAGTAGAACTCCGTGTCGTAGAAACGAGAGCGGACACCGCGGGTGCGGGCCTCGATCGCCGGGACGACGTGGGTGGTGAATGCCTGGACACGTTCGTCCACGGTCATCGCCAGCCACTCGGGCGTGGTCTTCACCAGCATGAACGCGGTGACCGGCGGCTCGGTTCGGTCAGTGGGCATCGGCTGCCTCCGGCGTGGCGAGGACGGCGGGCTTGAGGGTCTGCGCGCACCACTGCGCGAAGGTGGTGGCCGGGCCCGTCTGCGGCGAGCGGTCGATGCCTGAGTCCAGGCCCTGGTCCTTGGCGCGCTTCATGTCCACCATCGCTTCGACGAACGCTTCGTTGAGGCCGTGACCGAGCAGGGCGGACCGCAACTCGTCGAGCGACTGGCGCTGGTAGTGGACCGGACGGCCCAATTCCTGGGTCATGATGCGGGCCAGGTCGTTGGGCGACAGGTCCTGCGGGCCGAGCACGGAAACGCTGTCGACGCCGCTCCAGGAGCGATCCAGCAGCAGCCCGGCCGCCGTCGCGGCGATGTCGGCCGCAGCCACCATGGGCGCCGGACGGTCCGCCGCGACGGTGTCGGTGAAGACACCGTCGTCACGGATCGAGTCGACCTCCTCCAGCAGGTTGTCGAAGAAGGACGGGCTGGCCAGGGCGCGGTAGGCGACGCCGGCGCCTGCGATCAGGTCGTCCATGGCGAGAGATGCGGTGACCAGCCCCGCGCGGGCGGCCTGCGGGGTGCCGCGGCCGAGCGCCGAGACGCCGACGACATGGCCGACACCGTGGGCGGCGAACGCCTGCACGGCCGGGCGGGTGAAGCCGCTGTAGGCGTCGTCGGGCGTCACCGAGGCATCCGGTGGAACCAGCCAGAAGACGGCGTCGGCCCCGGTGAAGGCACGTTCGACGGTCGCGGCGTCACCGTGCGAGCCGGTGACCACCTCAACCCGCCCACGGGCCGCCTCGGGGAGCCGGGTGGGATCACGCACCACGACACGCAACTCCTCCCCGTGCGCGGGCGCGGCCCGGAGCAGCAGAGACAGCAGCCGTCGGCCGATGTTCCCGGTGGGGGCAGTAATGACGATCATTGATTCCTCGCGGTCTTTGTCGGATCGGTACAGCCCCTTCATCGTGCGGACACCAACCGCGTTGCCACAATGGGAACTTCAGCACCCAATCATTGCCTGGAACGGAATAATGCCGGTGAACAGCCCAGTCCCGAACCTCGACGCCAACCTTGCCGTCGCTCTGGACGCTCTGCTGACCGAGCAGAGCGTCACCCGTGCCGCCGCACGGCTGCATACGTCCCCGGCGGCGATGAGTCGTACCCTGGCCCGTCTGCGCCGGGTGCTCCAGGATCCCCTCCTGGTACGGGCCGGCCAGGTGATGGTGCCCACCCCTCGCGCCGAGGCGTTGCGGGACGAAGCCGCCACGGTGGTACGCCGACTGGAGGCACTGCTGGCCCCCGGTGGTGCGATTGACCCTGCGACACTGCGCCGCACCTTCACCGTCCAGTCCTCGGACCTGGTCGCGGCGGCGCTGACGCCGGGGCTGCTCGGTCTGGCCCGGCGGCGGGCGCCGGGAGTCTCGCTGCGGGTGCTGGCAGAGGAGTGGGAGGCGGGTCCCGCCTTGCGCGAAGGCCGCATCGATCTGGAGATCGGAGCCATCGACCACGTCGACCCGGAGACCCAGGTCGAGGAACTGGCCACTGTGCGGATGGCGGTCGGCGTCAGGGCAGAACACCCGCTCACCCAAGGAACCCTGACGCCTGCCAGGCTGGCCGCCGCCGAGCACGTGGCGGTCAGCCGTCGGGGACGCTTCACCGGCCCACTGGACGCGGCCCTGGCCGAGCAGGGACTCAGCCGGCAGGTCAGTGCCGTCTTGCCCGGACACCTGGCGGCGATGAGCCTCGCCGCGGTCACCGACGCGGTCTGCCTGGTGCCGACCGCGCTGCCGGGCGAGCCCCCCTCACCACTCAGCGACGCGGCGCACGCACTGCGACTGAGCCTGCTGGACATCCCGTTGCCACTGCCACCACTGACGATCGCCATGGCCTGGCATCCACGTCACAGCGCCGACGGGGGCCACCAGTGGCTGCGCGGCGCCGTGCGCCGGATACTCCGTCCGTCCCGGCAGCAGTAGCCCATCGCGCTGGTCCACCCGTACCCGGGCGCCCGGACACAGTCCGAACCCGACCATGACCGAACAAACCGCGTGCGCTCCAGGAAGTAGTTGGAGGGTGCCAGGACGCGGCAGCCCCGCCAGCGCCCTGCGCAGCCGGGACAGATCCAGATGCCCGCGGTCCAACCCGCCGTACAACGCACGATGCCCACGCGGATGCTCAGGCGCCAGAGACAGCTCGGGGGAGGGGGTGGGGAGTCGTTGGTGCACGGCTGGGGCGGCGGTGACGTGCAGGGTGCGGCTCTGGCTGCGCCGTACGGTCACCCGTGGTCGAGCGCAGTTCTCTCGAGCGAATCGCCGGCACAGCGTCCCACTTGGCGGGCTGCCATCGATGAGCAGCCGGGTGCGGGAAGCGTGAGCGGAGTGAGCACTCACTCCTTGACGGAGTGAGTGCTCACTCCGTAGCCTTGCGGTCATGACAGCACCCAAGGAGAACCAGACCACCCGCCGCCGCGCCCCCGGCATGTCGCCGGAGCAGCGCCGCGAGATGATCATCCAGACCGCGGTCCCGCTGATCGCCGAGTACGGCGCCGCGGTGACGACTGCGAAGATCGCCCGTGCCGCCGGCATCGGCGAGGGCACAATCTTCCGGGTCTTCGCCGACAAGGACGAGCTGCTGCAAGCCTGTGTGGCCGAGGCGCTCTCCCCGGAGCACGCGGTACGTGAACTCGACGCGATCGACGTGTCCCAGCCGCTGCCCGACCGGCTGGCGGAGGCGGCCGAGGCGCTGCAGGCGCACATGTCCAGGATGGGTGCGATCCTCGGTTCGCTGGGGCATGGTGGCGGCAAGCACCCCGGCACGGTGCGCGGCGCGGGCCGTCACGAGTCGACGACCCGTATCCGCGCGGCCCTCACGGAGCTGCTGGAGCCCGACAAGGCCGCCCTGCGTCGGTCGCCGGAGCAGATCGCTGCCCTCTTCTTCGGGCTGCTCTTCACCCAGCCGCGTACGGAGGACGAGCCCGACCTGACCCCGCAGGAGCTGGTGGAGGTCTTCCTGCACGGGGCGCTCTCGGGGGGCGTCAAGTGAGCGCGCGGACAAGGCGCCTGTGGGTCACTGCCCTGGCCGTACTGGCCCCCGTCCTCGTGTGGCTCGTCGCGGACCCACTGCTGGGGCACCGGCTGCGGATCGCCGACGGCGAGCAGACACTCGACATCGACGCCGTGCCCGTGGCGGTCGTCGCCCTGCTCGCGTCGCTCTGCGGCTGGGGACTGCTGGCCGCCCTGGAGAGGTTCGGGGTGCGGCGTGCCCGCGCCCTCTGGACCGGGGTGGCCGGCGCTGTACTGGCCGTGTCCTTCCTGCCGTTCATCGGCGACGGCATGGACGACGGCACCCGGGTCTCCCTCGCTCTGATGCATCTGGCGGTGGCGGCGGTGCTGATCCCGGGGCTGGGCGGCAGGTCCCTCGGGGCGGGAGCCGGTACCGCTAGGTGGTCCAGGCTGCGGGTCTTCTGACGAACCGCCGGGGACGGTGTTCCACTTCCATGAAGTGGAACACCGTCAGATGAGGTCGAGGCGGCCCGGTTCGGGTGCCGGGCAGGAGCTCGGCGGGGATTCCCTCCCCGTACAGGCAGGCGCGTTCCTTCTCGTAGTCGTCGAGGGTGCGGCAGCCGCCGGTGAGCATGCCGAGGAGTTCTCGTGCGGGGGTCGGGTCGGCGCGGGCCTGGGTAAGTGTCTCCTCCCACGCGGCCGTGGTGTCCTGCCAGAGGTGTTGGAACGGGGATGGCTCGTCGCCGTCGTAGACGCCGCTCCTGTATGCCGAGGCAGCCATCCCTTGCGGGCGGCATCCCGCGCGCGCCGTCTCACTCCCAGGCGGACATGATGCGGTCGTGGAGGAGCCGGAGTTGGGTGTTCACATCCGCCAGGCCGTCCAGTTCCCGGCCCGTGAACGCCTTGACCAGCGTGCGGTCGGTGAGGGCGCAGATCATGTGGTTGACCCCGCTGGGCTCGATCTCCCGGCGGATCTTCTCAAGGCACTCCTCCGGGGTGCCTGCCACCGACAGCCGCTCGGCCACCGCGGGGCTGGTCAGCTCGATACCGCGGGCGAGGTCGCCCTTGGCGATCGCGTCAACGGCCGGGGCGAGTTCGCCCGGGTCCACGCCGTTGCGGCGGAGCTGCTCCTCGGGCATCGAGGAGGCGTAGATCCCCACCATGCTGCGGGCGGCCTCCCGCGCGCGTGCGCCGTCGGTGTCGACCGCGACGACGACCCACGCCCCGATGTCCAGGGTCCGCCAGTCGCGGCCCGCCCGCTCGGCGCCCGCCCTGATGTGCCCTACGGCGTAGTCGTACGCCTCCCGGGTGTAGCTCAGGGCATGGTGGCAGCCGTCGGAGAGCTTGCCCGCGGCCTCGAAGGACTTCGGCCCGCGCATGGCCCCGAGCATGACCGGCAGCCGGTTCTGCACCGGGCGGGCGAAGGTGAACAGACCGTCGTACGAGAAGAACTCGCCGTCGTACGTGATCGCGCCGTCGTCCAGCAGGGTCCGGACGACGTGGAGCGCCTCCTTGGTGCGCGACAGGGGCCGGATCCGGCGCCAGTCGGTGCGGTACTGGGCGAGAAGACCGAAGTTGCCGCAGGACAGCACCCCTTCGGCGCGGCCGCCGGTGAGTTCGTCGAGGGTAGCGAGGGCCTGGGCGATGAGGGTGGGCTCGCGCAGGACGACGGACGACAGACTGGGGCCGAACCGGATGCGGCTCGTGCGGGCGGCGGCGGCCGCGAAGAGCTGCCACATGTCCTTGTGCCAGGTCTCGTCGGCGGCGTAGCAGGCGTGGAAGCCGAGTTCGTCGGCGAGCCGGATCGACTCAAGGGACTCCTGCACCGGGTGGTCGGGCAGCATCGCGTAGCTGAACTTCACCGTGTTCCCCTCGCTGGCGATCCTGGACGCGCACCTTCCTCGCGGTCCGGACGTGCGCGTGTTCTTCGCGGATTCGGCGTGTACGCGTACAGCGTTCCCCAGGTCGCCGTGTGCCGGGGACGCCGGTGGTCCCGTACGCCGGTGGCACGTGCGGGCCCCGTCCGAGCCTGTGCCATGCCGCGCCGTACGTCTAGCCCTGCGTCCGCCCTTCGAGGTCGTTCTCTCCTGATGTCTCATCCTTGTCTGCGGCTTTGGTGTGCTGGCGTCGTTTCTCGCCAGGAGATGGCGTTCTCGCGGTGAGGCGGCGGTGCCATGAGGTCGGTCATGGCGATATGCATCTTGGCTTCGGAGCGGCGGGCAGGGATTCGTAGTCGTGGGCCAGAAGGCGCGGTGGAGCTTGAGCCACCGTAGGTCCGCTCGACCGCCCGCCGCACCGGCCTCGACGACCGCATCAAGGGGTTGGGCTCCGGTGGCGACGACTAGTGACGCAGCGGTTCAGTATCGAGGAGGTGCTTCTGCGCATCGAGGCCATCCTGCGCCGCACGGTCGTTCAGGGAGCCGAACCACTCCTCAGGCAGACCGTGCTGCGCTACGCCGCCCTCGAACTCGACGAGGCTGCGCACGAAGTGCACCGCTCGGGCAGTACGTCCCGCTCTCCCGGACCGAGTTCAAGCTGCTGGCCCACCTGATGGCCAACTCGGGACGGGTGCTGAGCAAGGTCCAGATCCTCGATCACGTGTGGCGCTACGACTTCGCCGGAGACGCCCGCATCGTCGAGACGTACGTCAGATACCTCCGCAAGAAGATCGACTGCTTCGAACCGCCCCTCATCCACACCGTGCGCGACGAGGTGGCGTTCCTCGCGCTCGTCGACCAGACCATGACGAACGTGCCCACCGCCGGACTACGCCCGCCGGGACGGGGCCCTCGGCAGCGCGTACGCCACCTGTATGCGCCCCGTCGAGCCGTCCGCGAACTGCTTCGGTGCACCCTGCGCCGGCACTTCCTCGCCACCCACGCCCAGGAGGTCGAAGACCTGCGCACCGCGCTGGTTCCCGCCCTGCGTGTCGCGGAGCGCACCTACGGCGTACGGCTGCTCTTCCCGTAGCCCTGATGCGCAGGTGGTTGGTGGCGATCAAGGGGTAGCGTCCTGGGCATGGACTCTCGTATCACCGTTGAGCGCGCTCGACGCCTCAAGCAATTGCATGCCGACCACAAGCCGCTCGTACTGCCGACCGTCTGGGACGCCTGGTCGGCGCGCACGGCTGCCGGCGCCGGATTTCCCGCGCTGACGGTCGGCAGTCATCCGCTCGCCGACTCCCGCGGGGCCGAGGACCACGAGGGGCAGACCTTCGAGGAAGTGCTCGCCGCCGTCCGGCCCATCATCGCGGCGGTCGACGTCCCCGTCTCCGTGGACCTGGAGGCCGGATACGGGCAGGAGCCCGCCGATCTCGTCGCCGGACTCATCGAAGTCGGCGGCGTGGGCCTCAACGTCGAGGACACCGTCCACTCCGAGGGCGGACGCGTGCGCAGCACGCAGGAGCACGCGAGCTACCTTGCCGGCCTGCGCGCGGCGGCCGACGACGCGGGGATCCCCCTGTGGATCAACGGGCGCACCGATCTCTTCCTGCACGCCAAGGACGCCTCCGACGTCCTGGACGAGGCGATCGAGCGGCTGCGGGCCATGGAGCAGGCCGGCGCCGACAGCCTCTACCCGGTGGGCATCCAGGACGACGACGATCTGCTCCAGGCGGTGATCGGCGCCGTCGCCGTCCCCGTGAACTCCACGGCCCACCCGGTCAGGCACGACCTGGAGCGCTTCCGCCGCCTGGGCGTCGGCCGCATCACCTACGGCCCGCTGCTGCAGATGGCGCTGACGGACGCGATGAAGGACATGCTCGGACGCTGGACCTCCTGAGACACCGTCCTCATCCGGGCCCGGCAGCGTCTTCGGCCGCCGCGCCGGCAAAGCCGGCGCGGGCCGGACGCCGCTGGGCCCGGCTCGCCCGCAGCAAGCCCGCACGCGTGGTGCACCATCCGGCGAGGAGCACCGAAAGGCGCGGCGGTTCAGCGATCGGGCCTGCCCGGTGGCCACGGTGCGCGGCAGTGTCTCCATGTCGGTGACGACCGATGTGACGGCGCAGCATGATTGGCAAGATCCGCCGTTGGCTGGAGCTGGTCAGAGGTCCGTGACGCCTTGTAGTTGGTAAGAGTGATGCAGGTTGGTTGGCGACCGTCGATGACGGAGAGTCATCCGCCTGTCTGCGAGCTCTCAGGGGCCGTCGTCGTACCGATCATGGAACGTGCAGGTCGAACAAGGCTCCTGGTCGTGTGATCTTGCGGTGGTGCGGACATGAAGACGGAGCCTCTTGGCAGTCCCCCTGGGCCCTGTCGATTCCGCCCCGTGGCCGGGAAAATCGGGGCTGGTGCCCGTCCGGAGGACGTCGATCGAGCTTGGTGCCGAACATTGAGCCCGTTGGGAGTCGGAGGCTGGGGCCAAGCGCAGGAGTCCAGTGGTGTTGCCGCGAGCACGCAAGAGAGCTTCTTTGAATCCTGTGGTCCCTGGTGGGCGGGCACTCTTCCTGGCGCACGCGAGTAAGGGCGGGGCGGGACATGGATGTGATCGAGGAGCGGTGCGGGGCGCCGACTTGCGCAAGACGGATGTCAAGGTGTGCATCCGGGACCCGGGCACTGGCAAGCGCGCCCGTTACGAGGTCCGTACGTTCTCCACGATGAACGACGGCCTGCTGGAATGGCGGGACTGGCTGGCGGAGAACAGGATCGCCCGGATCGGCATGGAGGCGACAGCGTCGTGCAGGACGACCTACCTGGGCGCACAGTTTCGGCGGCTGGTCCCGTACCGGGGCGCCAAGCGCGCGACCCTCGCCGTCGGACACTCCCTCCTCGTCGCCGCCTGGCACATACTCGACCTTGTGCCCTGCCGCGATCTCGGCCCTGATTACTTCACCAACCGCCTCGGCGGGGAACGCCAGCCCCCGACGTCTGATCGCCCAACTCGCGGCCCTCGGCATGGACGTCACCATCGCCTCACGCGAACAGACCGCATGAACCGGCCGACGCGTATCACTGCAGGGTGATTTCGAAGAAAGCTCGGTGGTGCGAACCTGACCGAGAGGTCCAAGGAGGCCCCGTTGTCGTTGTTGTACGCGCTCGCGCCCGCCGACTTTCAACTCGTCCGTGGGTCGTGCGATTGCCTCGCGCACGTGTACGGCAACGCGGCAGATCATCCGGACCGGGTGCGCCGGTATTCCTCGGACATGAGCGACGAGGAGTGGACGGTGGTAAGGCCGCTGTTGCCCACGCCGGCCTGGACGGAGGGCCGGGCGGGCAGTCCGAAGGGTACTGCCACCGGCAGATGTTGTAGGCGATCCGCTATCTCGTGGCGGGCGGGATCTCCTGGCGGTCAATGCCCGTGGACTTCCCCGGCAGGGACCGCGGCTACGCCTCCTTCCGCCGTTGGAGGCAGCACGGACTGATCACCGAGTTCCACGACCGGTTTCGTGACCGGGTCCGGGTCCGCGAGGGCCGCGAGGCGGAACCGACGGCCGGGATCATCGACGCGCAGTCGATGAAGGCGGCCGCGACGGTACCCGCCGGCTCACGCGGCTACGACGGAGGCAAGCAGATCAACGGGGGGAAGCGGCACATCATGACCGACTGCCTCGGCCTACCGTCTGAAGAACTGCCTCGGGGCCACCGGCCGGGACACCAACGTGGCCTGACGACTGGCCACGTTCAAGCGTACCGGCCCGGCCCGCGCACCGGAGAGTACGCGGAAACCAGGGCACGCCGGCAACCATCTCTGCGCAGTCCGACGTACCGGTGGCGCGAGCTGAGGCTGGAGGTCAGTGCCCGTAGCGGTGCACGGTCTCCGGGTGGATGACGACGCGGAGTGGGCCAGCGGCCAGCATCATGGCGAGGTCGTGGGCCCGGGCCTGGTCGTCGAGGTCCCAGTAGCGAGCGGCGAGGCGGGAACACAGGTCGTGCGCTCCGTCGGCCGCCATCGTGGTGTGGCCGACGACGGACACCCAGCGCTCACGCTCACCCACGGGGGCTGCGACAACGATCGAGGCGCGGGGGTCGCGGTGCAGGCGCCGCACCTTCAGCGAGCCCGGCTCCGTGAAGAACTGGATCGTCCCCTCTGCGGTGGCCTCGAACCACACTGGCCGGGGCTGCGGCGGCTGCGTTCCCCCGGCCACGGACAGGAAGCCGTGCAGGGGGCGTCCGAGGAACTCGAGGTCCTCGGCGGTCAGCCGGCTGGTGGCGGTGCTCATTGCGGTCCTTTCAGAAGATGCTGGAATGATGGTGGATGGAGGTTTCGCTCCGTTCGCTCACCGCGATCACGGCGGGCTGACGGCGCGGACCGGATGCGCGGCGGCAACCGTCGGGAGACCACCCCGGCGCGCAACACCCCCACCGCCGGAGCCCGGCGCAGCCGCTGGACGGCCGCCCGAGAGGTCATGGCCGCCAGGCTCCTGCTGCCGCGGCCCGCACCACGTAGTCCTCGAAGTTTCGGGGCGCTCGCCCCAACACGGTGGCGATACCGTCCGTCGTTTCGGCAATCACCCCGCGCTCCATCAACACGAACATCTCGGCGACGTGGTGCGCGTCGTCCTCGCCCCACCCCTCCGCGACCAGCGCCGCGGTGTACTCGGCGGGGGAAAGCCGCTTGTAGGTCATGGGCAGTCCGGACGCCCGGGAGATCAGCTCGACGGCCTCCTCGAAGGTCAGCGCGCGCGGCCCGGTCAGCTCGTAGATCCGCCCGGCGTGCCGGCCGGGCTCGGCCAGCACCGCGGCCGCGGCGTCGGCGACGTCCTCCAGGTCGATGAACGGCTCGGGGACAGCACCGGCCGGGAGCGCCAGTTCGCCGGCGACCAGCGGGGCGTGGAAGAGGTCCTCGTCGAAGTTCTGGTTGAAGTTCGACGGCCGCAGGACGGTCCACTCCAGTGCCGAGCCGCGCACGGCGTCTTCGGCCGAGCGCATGTCCAGGCCGAACGTGGAGTCGCCCCAGGCGTCGGCGCCGTGCCCGGAGAGCAGGACAAGGTGCTGCACGCCGGCGGCCTCGGCCCGTGCCACGAACTCGTGTACCGGTCCGGGCACGGGCGGGGGTACCACGTAGGCGGAGGTGATGCCTTGCAGGGCCGAATCCCAGCCGTCGGGGTCGGACCAGTCGAAGCGGGTCCGGCTGGATCGGGAGGCGGCGCGCACCTGCGTGCCGCGCAGCCGCAACCGGGCGACGATCCGTCGGCCGGTCTTGCCGGTGGCGCCGAGGACGAGGGTGGTGTGGTTGCTCATGGCAGCGATTCAACGGTGTTTGCTCGGACGAATACATAGGTGAAAAGCCGGATCGCATGTGTGATCGGCTAACCTTGATGGGGTGGACGCGTTCGGTGACCTCTTCCGCGGGATGCGGGCCCAGGGCTCGTTGTTCGGCAATTCGGTCCTGACCCCGCCCTGGGCTTTGCACTTCGTGGACGGCGCGCCGCTGACGTTGTGCACCGTGCTCGGCGGGGCGGGTTGGATCGTGCCGGAGCACCGCCCGCCCGAACAGCTCCGCGCAGGCGAGACGGTCATCGTGCGGGGCCCCGCACCGTTCACCTTCGTCGACGAGGTCGGCACCCGGGCCGAACCGATCGCGTGCGGCGAGCACTGCGCGACGCACGAGCAGGGAGGGACCCGGCACCGGCTCGGCTGGAACGACGGCGACGCCGGCGACGGCGCGACGACGCTGATCGTCGGCGCCTACCCGGTACGCGGCGAGATCAGCCGCAGGCTGCTGGACGGGCTCCCCGTCGTGCTGCGCGTCGTATCCGGCGGCGGGACCGACGCCGTACTCGACCACCTCGCCGCCGAGGTCGCCACCGACACCCCGGGCCAGCAGGTGGTTCTCGACCGGCTGCTGGACTGGATGCTGGTGTGCGCGCTGCGCGAGTACTTCGACCGGCCCGGCGGCGAGCCACCCGCCTGGTACGCCGCCCAGCGGGACCCGGTGGTCGGCGACGCGCTGCGCCTGCTGCACGCGGAACCAGCGGCCCCGTGGACGGTGTCCTCGCTGGCCGACCGGACCGGAGTGTCACGTTCCACGTTGTCGAAGCGGGGGGGGGGCCCGGGGGGGGGCCCCCCCCCACCCCCACACACCCCCACGGGCTTTTGGCGCGCGGGCGGGCCGCGGGGCGCACGCGGGTCGGGGGCGGGGGCGGGGCTGGGCCCCCCCCCCGGCCACCCGGGGGCCCGGTGGTGGGTGCCCGCGCGGCCCCCCCGGAGGCGCCACAAAAAAAAAAGGGGGGGGGGGGGGCGGCGCGGGGGGGCCCCCCCCCCGCCGCTGACCTACCTCACCCGCTGGCGCATGACGCTCGCTGCGGACCTGCTGGCCGAACGTGAGACGGCGACTGTCGCGGAGATCGGCCGCACCGTGGGCTATACCGACGCGTTCGCGTTCAGCGCAGCGTTCAAACGGATCCGAGGCGTCAGTCCGAGCGGGTTTCGGCGCACCGGTACGGTCGTTCCCGAGCGGCCGACCGTCCCGCCCCTGCGGCCTCCGGGCACCGAACTGCCCGCCGTCCCCGCTTCTCTGCCCGGCGTTCGTGTGCGGTCCTGATGCCAGGACCATAGACCTGGTATCAGGAACTCCGCCGCGGCACTGGCCGACTTGAAACTTGAGGGGGATCGCTCGGCAGAGCGCCGACGGTCTGTCCTGCCATGATTCCGCGGGTTTGTTGCGGGAGTTGGCGACGATCGGCCATCGCACCGTTGCCGGTGGCGGCCCGTTTCGGTGGGTCGGGCAGTCCGGTACGGGCTGATGGGCCTGCTGCGCCGTGACGGCGAGGCAACCGCGCTCGGTGCGCGGCACCTCGTCCTTGAGGTCGACCCGAGGTCCGCCGCGGCGCCTCGGCAGCCTTCGACGGGCCGCTGCTGTCCCGCACGGTTCTCGACCTCGACACCGGGGGCGCCGCCGGCCTCCCGCTCGCGCAGTGACCGCGCGCGTGGTCCCGTATCGGACCAGGTCGATGCGCACCTGCTCGCCGCGCGCCCGCCCCACGCGGCAGGCACGGACACCGCGAACGTGCGCGGCGCCGCGCACGTGGGGGAGTGGTAGGAGCGGACGGGGGAGGCCATGCTGCGGTTGCCGGTAGGTCGCCAACGGTGCAGGACCGCCCGTTCGCGTGGGCTGTGGGCCTTCGGCGACGGGTCTAGGCGGTGCTGGGTCCCGACTCCGCTGCTGCCCAGGTGGAGGAGGTGCTGCCCGCTGGCGTCGACCGAGTCGATGGGAGCTGGGAGCCGCTCGCGTCCTGGCCGGTGGTGTGGGACTGGTCCCTGTTGCGTCTGCGCCGCTGTGGGAGGGTTCGGCCCGCTGCTCGCCGGATGCGCCACCTGGGCCCGGCCTGGCCGCCCCGCGCGCCGCGGACCGCCTGCACAGCTACGCACCGTCACCGTCGACGAGAAGGGCCCGCTGGAGCCGGCCGCCGCAGCGGGCCCGTTCGAAGCCGCCGCGGCTGCTGTCGAGGACATCGGCGGAGACAGCCAGGCGATCGTGCCGCACCGCTTCGAACGAGCCCTCCTGGGCCGCCGGGACTCCGACCCGCTCGTCCCGGTGGCGTGGGCGCGGTGGCTCGCTCGGCGTCCGTGGCTGTCGTCCCTGAACGGAGGCCGCACGCCGAGGGTTCGCCGCACCTGTGTGCGGCAAGAGGCAGGGATACAGCCTTTCGGACCATGCGCCCGGCGATGGGTGAGGCGGTCCACCGAGGCAACGTGGAGTATGACCCCGGGTGCGGCGAACGGGCGTCGGCCGGGCCGGAAGACCGGCCCGGCCGACATGGGTGGTACGCGAGGCACGAGGCTACTGGGACTTGATGGCCGCCAGCATGTTGAGCTTGGACGCGCGGCGGGCGGGCCACACCGCTGCCAGCATGCCCACCCCGGCGGCGAGGACCAGGAAGAGCCCCATTCGGCCCCAGGGCATGACCAGTTCGTACGTCGGAAGCGAGGGAGCGATCAGTTCGCCGGTCGCCCAGCCGAAGAACGCGCCGAGGCACAGGCCCAGGACCGCTCCGAAGAGTGAGATGACCAGTGACTCCAGGCGCACCATGCGTTTGATGCCTTTGCGGTCCAGGCCGATGGCGCGCAGCATGCCGATCTCCCGGGATCGCTCGAAGACCGACATGGCCAGGGTGTTGATGACGCCGAGGACGGCGACGATCACGGCCATGGCGAGCAGCCCGTAGAGCATGTTCAGCAGCAGGGTGATCGCCTTGGCGATGTCATTCGAGATGTCCTTCTTGTCCTGCACGTTGATGGCGGGGTTGTCGCCGAGCGCCTTCTGCAGGGCGTCCTTCGTGGCCTGGCTCGGGCCGTCCTCGGTCTTCACCATGACCTTGTTGTCGGTGACGTCGTCCATGTGCGCGGAGAGCACCGTGCTGTCGATGACGATTCCGTTGAGCAGGGAGTTGCCCTCGTAGACGCCTGCGACGGTGAACCGCTTCTTGGTGCCGTCCACGAAGGTGACCGGGACGCCGGAGCCCGTGTGCCAGTTGTTGTCCTGGGCGGTGTCGTCGTCGACGACGATATTGTCTCCGGTGGCCTTGGAGAGCGAGCCGGAGTCGAAGTCGACCGAGATCATCTGGCCGATGGTGTTGCCGTCGACGCCGGTGAGCGTCGTCGTGCCGCCGCCGACCAGGGCCGGGGAGGTGCGCTGGGCGCTGGTGGCGCTGACGCCGTCGGTCCGCTTGAGGGTCTTCTCCACGTCCGGTGAGAGGCCGGTGCCGCCGATGGCTCCCATGGAGACGACGTAGTCGCTGCGCAGCGAGCCTGCGGCCATCTCGTCGATGCTCTTCTGCACGCTGCCCGCGATCACGGTCAGACCGGTGATGAGAGTGAGGCCGATCATGAGGGCGGAGGCGGTCGCGGCGGTGCGGCGGGGGTTGCGCACCGCGTTCTGGCGGGCGAGCTTGCCGGAGATGCCGAAGACGCGCAGCAGTGGAGCGGAAGCGGCGATCATCGGCCTGGACAGCAGGGGGGTGAGCACGAACACGCCGATCACCAGCGCGCCGGCGCCGAAGCCCACCGGTGCCTTGGCGTCACCGCTGCTCATGCCTGTCCCGGCGAGGACCAGTGCGACACCGCCGCCGGCGAGGATCGCGCCGATGGTGTTGCGTACGACGAGGCCGCGGGTGCTCGGGGCGGCGTGCACGCTGTTCATCGCGGCGATCGGGGGAATCTTCGCGGCGCGGCGGCCGGGCAGCCAGGCGGCGAGGACGGTGACGACGACGCCGACGAGGAGCGCGGCGAGCACGGTGGCCGGGGAGACGACCAGCGGTCCGTCGGGGATCGTGGAGCCGGTGGCGCCCAGTAGCGAGCGCAGTGCGGAACCGAGACCGATGCCGGCGAGGAGACCGGTGACGGCGGCGACCGAGCCGACGACGGTGGCCTCGATCAGTACCGAGCGGGTCACCTGGCGGCGGCTGGCACCGACTGCGCGCATCAGGGCGAGTTCCCGGGTGCGCTGGGCGACCAGCATGGTGAAGGTGTTGGCGATGATGAAGACGCTGACGAACAGCGCGATCCCGGCGAACACCAGCAGGCCGGTCTGCAGGCCACTCATGCCGGCCTCGATGTCCTTGGCCTGGTCATCGGCGAGCTTCTTGCCGGTGATCGCCTCCGACCTGACGGGCAGCAGTTTGTCCACGCTGGTCTTCAGCGTCGCCTGGGAGGTGCCGGCCGCGGCCTTGATGTCGATCTGGTCGTACCGGCCGGGCTTGGTGAACAGCTTCTGCGCGGTGGTGTTGTCGAAGAGCACGAGGGTGCCGCCCGCCGCGATGTTGCCGTCGTCGGTGGCGAAGATGCCGACGATCTTCTTCTGGCGCACCGGGCCGTCGGTGGACAGCCGTACTGTGTCGCCGACGCGGTACTCGCCGCGGTCGGCGGTCTTGGAGTCAAGCGCCACCTCGGCGGCGGTGAGCGGGGCACGGCCGGAGTCGAGGTCGTACCGCGGATCCTTGCCGTTCTTCGCGGGGTAGTAGTTGCCGCCGGTACTGGAGAAGCCGTTGCCGAGGAGGTCGCCGTCCTTGTCGGCGACGGCGGCGTAGCCGGCAACGGTCCCGGTGACGGTCCCGGCTCCGGGGACGTCCGCGATCTGCTCCAGCAGGCGCTGGCTCAGCCGCGGCGGGTCACCGGGAGTCGCGTCGTCGTCCTTGTCGTGCGGCCGGACGGCGACATCGACATCGCCGAACCCCTTCTCGGAGCTCTTCTGGTAGGCCGTCGAGATCGTATCGGTGAACACCAGAGTGCCGGAGACGAAGGCGACGCCGAGGAGCACGGCGAGCACGGTCATCAGCAACCGGGCCTTGTGCGCAAGCACGTTGCGCAGGGCGGTACGGAACATGGTCGATTCCTGGGGGAGAGGGGGGAACGTGGTCGCCGGTCCACGGTGCGGCGGCGCCGGGTCGGGAGGCCGCCGCGTGCGGCGTCAGCTGGTGCGTCCCTTGGCGTCGAAGCGCTTCATACGGTCGAGCACCGTGTCGGCGGTCGGGTTGTACAACTCGTCGACGATCCGGCCGTCGGCGAGGAAGACCACCCGGCCCGCGCTGGCCGCGGCGACCGGATCGTGGGTGACCATGACGACGGTCTGGCCGAGCTCCTGCACCGAGTTGCGCAGGAAGCCGAGCACCTCGGCGCCGGAACGCGAGTCGAGGTTGCCGGTGGGCTCGTCGGCGAACATGATCTCGGGCTTGCCGGCCAGGGCCCGCGCCACGGCCACACGCTGCTGCTGACCACCGGAAAGTTCGCTCGGCCGGTGCTTGAGCCGCCCGGACAGGCCGACGGTCTCCACGACCATGTCCACCCACTGCTTGTCGGGCTTGCGGCCGGCGATGTCCATGGGGAGCGTGATGTTCTCCAGCGCGGTCAGCGTCGGCAGCAGGTTGAATGCCTGAAAGATGAAGCCGATCTTGTCGCGGCGCAGCTGGGTGAGCTTCTTGTCCTTGAGCGAGGACACCTCGACGTCGCCGATGCGTGCCGAGCCTCCGGAGATCGCGTCCAGACCGGCCATGCAGTGCATGAGCGTGGACTTGCCGGAGCCCGAGGGGCCCATGATGGCCGTGAATTCGGCCTGCTGGAACTCGACCGAGACCCTGTCCAGGGCGACCACCTGGGTCTCGCCCTGTCCGTAGACCTTGGTCAGGTCCGTCGCACGGGCCGCGGCCACGGTGGGGCGGGCCGCGGAGGGGGCGCCGGAGGGGAAGGTGGTCACGGCGGAGTGCTCCTGTCGTGCGGGGCCGTTGGGCCGGAGGAACCGAGGGCCGAGGCCCGGGAGACAGGACGAAAGAGGTTTCGCCATGACCTCCATCGTCCTGGCCGGCGTGATCTCGGGCATCCGACCACGTGCCTGTCATCGCCCCGGACTTGGGTCGAAGGCCGCCCGCGCTGTGTACTCCTCAGGGAGGAGGAGAGACTCCGCCTCGGGTGTGCCCTGATCAGGCCCTTCTCCTGTTCCTGATGGTGCACCTGCGCGGGCGCCTTCACCCGTCCGGATTCGGCGGCCGGGACCGGGCCCGCCGACAGGCGCCGCTTCTCGTGGCCTGGCAGGGAGACCGTCCTTGGCCGATGGCATGGTCCGGGGCACGGCCAAGGGCGTCCGCCGGGCGGGAGTGCCGCCGGGGCGACGTCCCTGTTCGGCCGGGACTGCGGTGATGCGCTGCGCGCTAGACGAACTGTTCAGCGCGACAGACCGACATGCGAAACGGCGTACGGACTCCTTGGGGCGAGACGGACTTTCTGCTTTCTCCTCAGCTTCTTCACACGGTTCACCGATGAGGGTGATGTGCTCATTTGTTCGCATGATCGAGGACGCTGTCGAGGGCTGTGAGCTGCTCTTTTCAAATTTTGGTTTGTTTTTGTCCGATGGTCGTTTCGGGGGCTTTTGGGGTTTGGTGCTACTGAGGTCGCGTGTTGCGGGTACCTGATTCGGGTCTCGTTTGGGGGTGTCTTGCCAGGAGAGGGCCGGGCGGTGGATGGTTGCCGTAAGGCAATACTTCTTCGAGTGGATGAGGTGAGGGGTTCGCGTAGCGGGCCTAACAGCCGCGTCCTGCCTGGCGGAAGTCACATCGGGTAATCCACGGCGCGGTGGTCTCGGGGCTGGTGGGGATGCGCAGCTTCGAAGCGCATCCGACGCGGCTGGATGAGCAGAACACGGTGTGGTGGCTGGTGGAGGACACCGATGTGCGCCTGGCCCGGGAAGCACTGCAGGCGGAGCGTGAGCGCACCGCGTTCCTCACGGAGGCATCCAACGCTCTGTTGTCGTCACTGAACTTGGAGCGGTGCATGGACGTCACCGCGCGCCTGGCCGCTGAGTACCTAGCGGATGCGGCCCTGGTCGTCGCGCCGGCCCGCGGGCGCCGGCTGCCGGTGGTTGCGTGCGTGCAGGGCGGCGAGCCGCAGGACTTCCTGTGGGACGTCAATGCCGAAGAGGTCCCTGGCCTGGCAGAAGCGCTGCAGGGCTTCCCGCCCGTGCCCTCGCGCTGGATCGATCCCGCTTCTGCGCCGGGCTGGCTGATCCCCGACGACTTCGGCACGGTGGGTTCGATCGTGGTCACGCCCCTTCCCGGTCACGGCGTGCCGGGTGGTGCGCTCATCCTGCTGCGGCGCAGTGGGCAGAGCTCGTTCAGTGAGCAGGAGGAGGTCTTCGCCCGCCTCTTCGCCGCCCGCGCGGGCGCGGCGATGTCCGCAGCACGCCTGTATGCCGAGCAGTCCTCCCTCACGCAGACCCTGATGCGGGACCTGTTGCCGCCGGCGTTGCACCAGATCTCGGGGGTGGAGTTCGCCGGCGGCTACCGCGCAGCCCAGGACCAAGAGCGCATCGGCGGCGACTTCTACGACGTCCACCCGGCTTCAATTGTCGGTGAGGCATCCTTCGCGGTGCTCGGTGACGTGTGCGGCAAGGGCCTGGAGGCGGCCGTCCTGACAGGCAAGATCCGCAACACGCTGCAGGCGCTGCTGCCGATGGCTGACGACCATCAGCGGATGATCGACCTCCTCAACAGTGCGCTGCTGACCTCCCACCACACCCGCTTCGCCACCCTCGTCATGGTCTCCGCGCTGCGCGAGGCCAACACTGTGCATCTGAGGGTGACCAGCGCCGGCCATCCACCGGCCCTGGTCGTGCGCAACGACGGCGCGGTACAGGAGAGCAGGTCCCGCGGCGCCCTGGTCGGCGCACTGCCGGTTGCCCGGGCGACGACGGTCGCGGAGACGCTGGAGCCCGGCGAGTTCTGCGTCCTGTACACCGACGGCATCATCGAAGGCAGGAGCGGCCCGCTGGGGGACGAGATGTTCGGCGAGGCACGGTTGAGGAACGCGCTGACCCAGTGTGCGGGTATGCCAGCCGAAGCGGTCGTCGAGCACGTGCAGATGCTCGCCGCCCAGTGGGTGGGCACCCGGGACCACGACGACATGGCTGTCATGGTCATCGCAGCCCCCCGCACCCACCACCTCAGCGCGGTGGGCGGACATACACGAGGCAGGTTCACCGCATGACCCTCACCGCGACCAGCGCGTACGAACAGCGACGAGCTCAGCTGTGGGACGCCCTTGCTGCCGGCGATGAGCAGGCGGCCACCCGCACCCTCTTCCAAGCTCTGGAAGAGGGCACGGATGCGGAAAGCGTTCTGCTGGAGCTGATCGCGCCCGTGCAGCGCAAGGTCGGCGAGGAGTGGGCGGCCAACCGGATCACGGTGGCCCAGGAGCACGCCGCCACCGCCATCAACGAGCGCGCCATCGCCGCCCTGTCCCACCACGGCGGCCACCCCACCACCGGTGCCGGCGCGGGCCGCGGGCGGATCCTGGTGGCGTGTGTGGACGGGGAGTGGCACGGCTTGCCCGCCCGCCTTCTGGCCGAAGTCCTCAAGCTGCGCGGCTGGAGGGTCGACTATCTGGGTGCGCAGACCCCCACCACGCACCTGATCGCCCACATCCACCAGACAGGACCGCAGTGGGTGGCGCTCTCCAGCTCGATCCCCACCCGCCTGCCCACCGCCCACGCCACGATCACCGCGGTGCAGGCCACCGGCACCCCGGTCCTGGTCGGCGGCGCCGCCTTCGGCATCCACGGCCAGCATGCGCGCCTACTGGGCGCAGACGCATGGGCGCCCGATGCGAAAGCCGCCGCCGACCGCCTCGAGCGCGGCCCCCTGCCCCGGCCGGCGCAAGCACGTCAACCCATCGACGACCTGCCCCACCTGGCCGACCAGGAGTACACGATGGTCGCCCGCACCCACACCTCCCTGGTGCGTACCGTCATGAACGACCTGGAATCACGCTTTCCCGCGATGCGTGACTACACCCCCGATCAGCGAGCCCGCACCGGCGAGGACATCGCGCACATCGTCGACTTCCTCGCCACCGCCCTCTACACCGGCGACCCGGACCTCTTCACCGACTTCCTCACCTGGACCGCACGCATCCTCACCGCCCGCAACGTCCCCTCCCACTCCCTCGCCCCGGCCCTGGGCATCCTCGGCGAACAGCTCAAGGACTTCCCCCGCGCCGCCCACACCCTCACCACGGCCGCCGACCACCTCGCCCACGTAAGTTCACCCACCGCCGCCGATACCGACGCCCGGGACCACGCATGACGCCGCCGACCGAATTCCCCGACCTGCGCCTGACCCGCACACCGGGCGCCACGCAAGGCGTGCTGCTGCTGCGGGTGGAGGGTTTCCTCGACTACGACAACGCCGACGCCTTCCTCGCCGCGGCCACCCAGCACCTCGACGACGCGCTGCCCCTGCACGAACTCCACTTGGACTGCGCCGGCCTGGACGGCCTGGACTCCATGGGCCTGTCCGTCCTCCTGATGCTGCACCGCCGCACCACCGCAGCCTGCGCCGTACTGCACTTGGACGACCCCAGCCCGTCCCTGGAACGGCTGCTGGAGATCACCGGCACACTGGAGTACCTCACCCCCCAGCACCCCGCCGCAACCACCGAAGCCGACGGCCGATCAGAATCACCTAGCTGATGGCATATGGTCATACGCCATAGAGCGGCACAGCGGCCGGGGCCACCCGCCTCGCCGAACCGGACCTCTCCGGCTGACGCCCCACCACGTGGCGGAAGGCTTTGGTACTCGCGGACGGAAAACGCATGACCGAGCCCACCCGCCCCATCCCCCGACAGCACAGGCAGCGGCCCGCCAGGTCACCAGCGTCGCCGAACTCCTCGATGCCTTGTGGTAGCAGGCCCGTAACGACATCCCGGCGCCCTGCATCCCCGCCTCCCGGCTGCGGGTGATGTGCATCGTCGACCGCAAAGAGGGCATCCGTATGCGCGCCCTCACCCATCTCCTGGGCGCCGCGCCGCCCTCGACCTGCCGCCTTGTCGATCGTCGCCAGGCTCTCGGGTTCATCCAGCGCCGCCCGCATCCCGGCAGTCGCCGCGAAGTCACCCTCGCCCTCACCCGCGCCGGCCGCACCCACCTGTCACGCATCCGTCAACGCCGCGACGCCCTCCTCACCCACACCCTCACCGCCATGCCCGCCCACCAGCGCACCGCCCTGACGGAAAGTCTCACCGCCTTACACCAGGCACTACTTCACCAGCTCACACTGCGCCCGGCCCCCAAGGACGCCTCAGCCGACTCCGCGGCGTAGGAAACAGCCCCATCCGCCTCGACGCACAAGGCGCAGCGACACCCGGCACCACTGCTGGGACCGTAGCTCTCCGGCGCCGCCTGCTGGTGTTGTTGTCCCGAGTGCGCGTGCGCAACTGCGCAACTGCGCAACTGCGCAGTCAGATACGCGCTGAAGAAAGGGTGGCGCGGCGGTGAATTGACGGCCTGCGTATTCGAAGAGCCGAGCAGCAGATCCGCTTCTGTATCCGGCAGCCGATCCGCGTCCGCGGTGGGGACCTGAACCGGATGCAGCTCAGTGCGACAGTCGGGTTGCGCAGCGGGAGCACGGTCATCCACCACCTGCGCAACGCGGAAGAGCGCGGCGTTCTGGTGCGTGACGGGCGCGGCCGGCGCACCTGCCGCTGTGCTGAAGCAGCGGGCGTTCTGTGCAGGTGGCGGCCTGTTTGCGCAGGAGTGTCCTTCGCGGGTTTGGAAGTAGCGGGCGGCCGTGAGGTCGGTGGTCCACCGCTCATCCTGCGATCGAAGCACCGGCACCACCACCTCGCCCTCGGCGGGCGGTTCGATGCCGAGCGTCTCCAGCAGATACTGCTGTGCAGGCATCAGCTCCGCTCACCCCGTCCGCTGCGCCCCGGTCCAGGCTCCGAGGTCCTCGCCCTGCACGACCAGCTCGCCCGCTGCGACCGGGAGGGCGCCGCCATCCTTCGTATGGGCGAAGACCCACCGATGACAGCGCTGCCCGCCGATTTCCCAGGCCACCGGCACCACCCAGGATCAACCTCTGCCAGAGCATCCGGGCAGGCTTCTGAGAGCTCGTCGGCGTACGGAACGCCCGTTTCCACCTACGAAGCCGGCCACGGTCGTTCGGCTGGGCGATCTGTGTTGCGGCACGTCCCCGCAATCACACATGCAGCGCGCGTCCAGGGCAGGGGATCGCTCCTGTGCCTGGGCGGTGTCCGGCGGACCACGTCATGATCGCGCGACTTCGTACGCTTGCGTCAAGTGGGTGCTGGACGGGGGACCAGCCACGCCGTCCAGACCGTCGCCCGCTCGCAGACCTGGATGGTTGCCCGCGATTTTCCCGAACGACCCACCCAGCACACCAGTCACCTCTACAAAACGGTCCAACCCCTCAAACCCGACGGCCAGATGGAGGGGCCGAGCCCGCCGATCCCGGCCAGTGTCCGCCGCAGCGGCGGGTTGATGTCCACGTTCCTGGTGCCGTGCCTGACCCGTCACCGTTGAGACCGGGCGCGAGGGCGCCGACCGGGCATACATACCGCAGCAGCCGGAGAACGACTTGAAACGCAGCCGGTCGCCGTCGGCCATCACCACCGAGTCGAGCGAGGTGCCTGACTTCGACCGGTAGAAGCGAGTGGCCGCCTCGTCGGCGACCCGCGAGCAGAGCCGTCGCAGCGCTCGGCGCGGTCAGGAACCCACGAATGCCCCGACCGTCGGCCATGACCGCATAGCTCTACCCGCGCGACCTCAAAACGCTAGGAATCACGAAACTGCACCGCAGCCCGGCCAAGCAGGCGCGAGCACTCCCGAACTGCTTGAATCGGACTCGTCAGACGGCCCGCCCCAGCAAGGAAAGGAGCTGAATGGCGGGGTCGGTACTGGCGGTGCGCACCGGAGCAGCGATGATTTGCAGGCTGGCCATTCTCTCGGCGTTGGCGCGCGCGTAGGCCAGGCTGAGTTCGACGGCAGCCGGGTCAAGTCGTTCGGGCTGACCGGACCCGCGGGCCAGGTCCCACTCGTGGACGGTCAGGTCGACGAGTATCTGTTCTGCGTACACGGTCAACGGGGCCTCCCCGAAGGAGAACCGGGCTGTCCCGGACAGATCGGCGCTCTCCCACGCCGCGAGGGAGCGCTCCGCGGCCTCGTCCCACGCGCGGACGGGATCCACGCCGACCATGTCACCGTCGTAGCGGTCGCCCACCTGCTCCAGTGGCTCCCCGGCGAGCAGATGCGGCACCCACGAGTGCTCGCCGACCAGGTGGTTGACGAGCTCCCTGACCGTCCACTCGCTGCATGGCGTCGAATCGTTCCACCGATGGCCGTCGACCGCGTGCACTCGTGCGCCGAAGCGGTTGATGGCATTCGGAATCAGCCGCAGGGATAAATTCGCCATGTCAGTACGTTACTCCATGAGTTTCCGCCCACGGGCTGGCCTTCGCTCTCAAGGCCCAACTCGCTGCCCGCATCGTCGAACGGGCCCTGGACGCGCGGACCCCCCTCGCTGGGTCGCGGGCGACGAGGTCTACGGCGACACCCCGCACTGCGGACCGCCCTTGCGCACCGCTGCACCGGCTATTCCGTGCGGGTCCTTCGTTGGCGTCACCGTCGCCCGCCGACTGTCCGACAGGCGTCCCGGACCAGTCATCGCAGTCGACGGCCCGCTGCTGCTCATCGGCTGGCCGGTCCCTGGCGATACTGGCCGACGAGCCGGTGGCCCTGTCCACCCTGGTGTTCGGGCAGGGCGCACTGTCCTTCGCGCTGGACAGTACCCTGATCACACGAGTCCTCTATGAGGCCGCGGAAGCCCTCACCATGGCCGGCTCGTATGCGACCGCGGCGCTCAACGTGGGCGCCGCCGCCAGGCTCGTCATCGCTGCGGCCACCCTCAGCACCGGAGCCGGAGACCTCGGGCCGCTCTGGGCGAGTGAAATCCCCGTTGCGGTCGCGCTGCTTATCGCGTTCCCCTTCTTTCACCGCCATCACAGCCGACTGGCGCACCGAGGCGAGTAGTCAGGGGGCTGGGGGTGTAGTGAGTGCATCGTCCGTCGAGTTCGCGGCACAGGTGGCCGGCCTGTCCGAGGATCGGTGACGACGCGCTGGGCGGTGCGTGGCAGGCCGAGGAGGCGTCCCGGAGCCGGGTGGCGGGGTCGCGTGCGATGGCGAGAACACCACGCGGGCGCGGCTGACCTCTGTCCGTACGGGAATACCCGCAACAATCTCTGAAACCGGTCTCCCGTGTGAGGATGCTGCAGGGTTTGTGGGGTAACTGCACGGGGTAGTGCTTGGCGCTTCGGAAGTGAGGCGGTTTCCGTGGGTGCTGCTGCCCGAAATGAGGGCCAGGAGCCGCTTGCCGACGCGCCGGTCACGGCGTCTGCCGCGTTCGAGGACAGTGCAGGGATCGGCGAGGCCCGCGGTCTGGCCCGCGACTTTCTCACCGCGGTGCAGGCCCAGCACGGGTTGCCGGTGTCGGCGCGGGCGATGGACACGGTGCAGCTGGTCGTGAGCGAGCTGGTCACCAACGCCGCCAAATACGCCCCCGGCCCGTGCCTGCTGGATCTGGAGATCAGGGAGGGCGCTGTCCGGATCAGCGTGTGGGACAGCAGCCCCACGCAGCCGTCCATTCAGGCGGGTGACCCGCAGCGCATCGGTCAGCACGGCCTGGAGATCGTGATGGCGGTGTCCCAGACCTTCTGCGTTCATCAGGAGCCGGTGGGCAAACGGATCACTGCGTCCGTTGTGCTCGCCGACGATCCCAGCGGGGATCCCGCCGGCCGTCGGGCCATGTGAGAGGTCGGACTGCGAGGTCCACGGCCCGTGGCCGGGAGGGGCAGGCGGTGTGTCATGAGGGTGCGGGCTGCTCAGATAGCTCAGGGCTCTATCACGTCACGTCCTCGTCGTTGAGTGCGAGGGTTCCCCAGCGGTTCCAGAGCGTGCGGTGCCATTTGTCCGCCCCAACGCTCGAACAGCCCGCCCGGTTTCCCTTTGGCCGCACCGCTCTGATCACGGGTACATGAGAATGAGGGTCTCGGAGTGTCGGGTCAGCGGTTCGTAGTGCCTGTATCTGAACCTTGATCCGCCGCTCAGGAGCCTGCAGTTTGAGATAACGGCTTTGTGTGAGTGTTCGGCGCATGGTCGCCGTGACCTTCTCCCGAACGGAGACCGGTGGGTCTCACGTGATGCGAGTGGCTGACTTTCAAGCCACGGGCAGGTGGTGGGAGCCCTTCGAAGGGCTCCCATCGTGGTCCTGGCGGCCGTCGTTGACGGCGGCAGCATGGAAACGCGGGTGACGGTGGAAGTGCGCCCCCGCAGCCATCCCCTGTGTCCCAGGAGTTCATAAGCAGGTACGTAGTCCGAGCATGCCGGTCGGCGTTCATCGTCCAGGCTTGTTGGCTCAACGACCCGGCGCCGGAGGCAGCAGGATGCCGGATGTGAAGTACGCAAGCATGGAGTTCTACTTCACGGCCTCGCGCACTGTGACCGATGACAGCTACCGTCTGCGTGTCCTGGGTGAAGACGACGGTCGTGACCTGGCGCGGCGTGATCTGGACCGGGACGATCTCAGCCCTGAGCCCGCGGGGGACCGCCTGATCAAGCACGGATACATGATCCGTCCAAAGGAGCTGAACCACGACGATGATCCAGAGGGCCGGGCGGTGCGTGCGCCCCGTGCGGCCTCCCGCGTGGATAGGAGGCACCAAGCTCAGACGTGGGCGAGGCGCAGGTTGGTCGTGGGGGGCCAGCCGTGGGCTGCGAGGCGTTCGGGGATGTTGAGTTCGGGTGGGGCTGTGAGGGTGAGGGATCCGGGCGGGGGCAGGGTGTGGGCGGTCGTGACGAGGATGTCCAGGGCGCTTTCGGAGAGGTAGTGCACGTCGGTGAGGTCGACTGTGACGTCGTGGTGCTGTCTGTGGCAGGCGAGAAGGGCCAGGTTCAAGGGGATTCTGTGCTGTGCCATGACCTGTCCGGAGAGTTTGATGCCCGGCTCGTAGTCCAGGGGTGTGATGAAGGCGAGGCCGTCGATGAAGTAGCTGTTCATGGCCAGGCATCCCAACGCCATGCACCGCTGGAAGACACAGGCCAGGGGGCGTCCGGGTGGGGTGCGCAGGCCGTGGCGGTCTTTGTGGGGTGCCGAGGTGGCGGGCTCCGGGACCCGCGATGGACAGCCGCTGACGTAGGAGCGCCCCCATGAGCTCCGAGTGATCGCCGGACTGCGACGCCGTAGCAACGGACGGCCGACAGCCCACGGACTCCTGCCACCGTACGCCCCCGCGCCAGCCTCGTGAAACCCATCGAGGCGCCCGCCCATCACTGGCGAAGTATGCCTGCCGGCAGGCACCGGAGCGGCGCCCGCACTGTCGAAGGGGTGAGCTGAAGGCGCCGCCCCGCCCCCGCCGTGCCCGCCTTCCCACCGCCTCCTTCGGATGGGTTGCTCCGGCAACACCCGGTCGGCCTCAGCCACTTCTTCCTGACCAGGACGTCAACTGCACCTGCACCTGCACACGCCGGGTGAGAGGGCGAGAGTTCGAAGCGAAAACCGAGCGGGTTCGCCACGGCCGGGTTCTTGGCAAGGATCTTCAGGTTGAGGCGCTCGGGCCACCACTGACGGTTGCCGCCGCCCTGGTCCGGGTGCGGGGCGCGCTCGTGCGCGACGGGGCAGCCTCCCGTCTCCTCGGGCTTCGGGTCCGTGACGATCGCGTCATGGTTCTCGGTCATGGGGAATCCTTCCGAACGGCGTGAATTGAGAAGAAGGAGGGCACTCACCGTCTGTCAGACGGGATGCCGGGCCCCTGCGTCTGCTGTGCCGACGGTGCGTGAGGCGTCTGGTTCGCCCGGTAGCGCGCTGCGGTCATGCGGGTTGAGTGCGAGAAAAGCAAAGGCCGCAAGAGCGCCGCCGACGCCCTGGGCGAGAAGATAGACCCACAGTGAGGACCAGGAAAACAAACCGGCCGCGGCTCCTGCCACGGCTACAGCGGGGTTGAAAGCTCCTCCGGATATGCCGCCCACGGCCACCGCACCCGCGAGTACGGTGAAACCGATGGCCAGGCCGTAGAACGAGTTCATCTGGTGGTCGCTGCTGGTGGCGACGTTGAGCACGACGTAGGCCAGCGCGAAGGTGAAAAGGGTTTCTACTACGAGCGCCGCTCCTAATTGCCGCCCAGAAAAGGACACGGCCGTTACTTTGTCCGGGTTGGCAACCCAGCGACCGATCAGCCCGCCAGCTACTCCACCCGCCACCTGCGCCACGACGTAACCTCCGGCGTCGACCGGTGCGATGCGGTGCCGCAGGAAAACCGCGAGTGTGACGGCCGGATTGAAGTGGGCGCCGGAGACATGACCTCCGGCGTAGACCATGACCATCAGCATTGCGCCTATTGCTAACGGGGCCATAGCGGCCTTGGCGAGCACCGCCGTGGTGATGGTCAAGACAAGGAACAACGTACCGATGAATTCAGCTATCCACTTGTTCATGTGACTCCTTTGAAGTGCGGCTGTTTCCGGATGTATTGGGCGTGGGGTTTTGCGTATGCGTGTCGAAGAGATCAGTGAATGCCCTTACCGGCTGGACGTCGGCCCGCCCGACACTTTAAGTACCGGATGGCGGACTGCCCACTGACCGAACCCTTACGAAACGCTGACGTGCGAAGGGCTGTTCGGTCGCTCAGCAGTGCCGGCATCGTGCGTTGGCGGGGTCGGATGCAAAACAGGCACGGACTCCCGTGATCATGAGATCCACGATCTGCTGGAATGCCTCGCGCAGGTTCCCGATCCGCGCAGTCCCCGCGGAGTGCGACATCCGCTCGCCGAGGTGCTGGCCCTGACCGCCTGCGCGGTCCTGGCCGGCGCGAGGTCATTGCTGGCGGTGAGTGAATGGGTGGCGCCGATGCCCTCGAAGGATGCCTTGAGCGGCTCGGTAACCGCGTTGACTCGCTCCTCCCGCAGCGCTCCTGGCCTGCGGAAACGACGATTCACGAGCCTTGGCCCGAATCGACGCGAACGCTTTGGAAGCGGTGATCCCGAGCATCAGCTGTGCCGACAACTCCCCGGTGCCGGTGCCGGTGCCGGTGCCGGTCCCCGTGGCGGTGGTCGTGCCCGTCATCTGTGACTGCGACTCCCGTAGAACGGAGCGTGACAGTCTTCCGTCACTCCGCTCTTGTCACTTTGATCACCAGGAACAGCCCGGGGGTGAGACTTCCTCGGGCCATCCGACCACTACCCGGCTTGGGGGATTTCCCCCAGTGAGGTCGGAGGCTTTCCGGGTTCCAGGAAAGGAAGTCCGGGCGCGAGGCTTCGTTGTATGACGCATAAGAGCCGCCGACGGATTCCAGCCATCGACGTCGTTCGCGGGTTTGCCCTCGCCGGCCTACCCGTGGTGAACGTTGGGCTCACCGTCGGTCACGAGCGCTACCCCGATCCCGACGCGATCTCGTCGTTCATCTACGACAATCTCGTACTCTTCCGCTTTGTCACCATCTTCACGTTCCTGTTCGGTGTGAGCTTCGCACTGATCCTGCACTCGGCGTCCGGACGCGCGGCGCGGCCGCGGTTGGTTCTGGTGCGCCGGCTGGCGGCGCTGTTCGCGATAGGCATGGTTCAACTGTTCGCCCTCGACCAGAATCTCCAACTCCTGATATACGCCGTGCTGGGGCTGGTGGTGCTACTGCCGCTGTCCTACCTGCCGCGACGCACCCAACTGACGCTGGGTCTGGCGCTGTTGGCCGCCTCCATGTCGATCATCGAGCACGATCCCCACAACGCCGGATTCGCACTCAAGATGCTCCTCATCTCGTGCGGGCTGCTGGCCCTCGGGGCTTCGGTTGTCTGCTATGGCATCCACGCCGACCTGGCCAGTCGTGACACACAGCTTCGAATGGCCCTCGTCGTCGCGGCGGTGCTTGCGGTCACCACCCTCGTGCTGCGCCCGGACACGACGAGCGTGCTCGGATCCGTCCTGGCCGACATACGACTCCTTTCCACCTCGACGGTGTACGTGAGCGCGCTGCTGCTCCTGCTGCACACCGGCATCAGTGCAGGGTTGACCACCGTGCTTGCTCCGGTCGGCCGGATGGCGTTGACCTGCTTCCTCACTCAGGCGGCCGCGGCGGTGATGTTCGCCGCCCTGGTCGACGTGCGCGGTTGGAACTACGCTGCTCTGACGTTCGGAGGCACCGCGGTCTTCGTCGCCGCGCAGGCCATCACGTGCTCATGGTGGCTGCGCCGCTTCCAGTACGGTCCAGTCGAGTGGCTCTGGCGTTGCGCGACCTGGCTGAGCATCGTTCCGATACGCCGAACGCCCGTCGTCACCTGACACCGCCGGCGCAGGAACCAGGACGCGCGGCAGCACTCGCGACTGGGGGTTTCCCCCAGGAGCCTCGGAGGACAACCTCGTTCCGGCGCCCGCCTCCCGTTCATAGCGTGGAAAGCGCACATCCGACGCGTCGCATTTCCGGCGCATGAACAGGAGCAGGTAGTCGTGATGATCGGAACCGAGGGTCTCACCGAACAGTACAGCGGGAGGGTCGCCGTCGAGGGCCTGAGCATGAACACCGTGCTTGAGCTGAAGCATGTCAGCCGTAGCTACGGCCGCGAGCCGCAGGCCGTGCATGCCCTGCGTGATCTCGATGTCCGGCTGTACGCCTGCTCCTTCACCGCGGTCGTGGGTCCCTCCGGCTCAGGCAAGTCGACCTTCCTGCAGTGCGCGGCCGGTCTCGACCAGCCCACCGCCGGCACGGTGCGGCTGGCCGGCCAGGAGATCAGCGCGATGGGGGAGCGCGAACTGACGCGGTTGCGGCGCGGGCGTATCGGCTTCGTCTTCCAGTCGTTCAACCTGCTGCCCGCCCTCACGGTGCAGGAGAACGTCCTGCTTCCCCTGCGCCTGGACGGCAAGCGCCGCGACCCCGCACGGGCGCGCCGCATGCTGGCCCGGGTCGGACTAGACGGGCGTGAGGACGCGCGGCCCGGCGAGCTCTCCGGCGGACAGCAGCAGCGCGTGGCGATCGCCCGTGCCCTGGTCACCGAGCCGGACATCGTCTTCGCGGACGAGCCCACGGGCTCGCTCGACCAGGAGACCGCGGCCGAGGTGCTGGGGCTGCTGCGGGAGGCAGTGAGTTCGCACGGAGCCACGGTCGTCGTCGTCACGCACGATCCCGCGGTCGCCGCGCAGGCGGACCGGGTGCTGCGGCTGGCCGAGGGGCGGCTCGTGGCAGACACAGTAAGGGCACCCGTATGAGCATCTTCGCTTCCAACGGCCTGGCGGCCTCCTCCGTCAGGGCCCGCCCGTCCGCCTTTGTCGGCACCTTCGTCGCTTCGGTCTTCTGCGCGACCGTGGTGACCGCGAGCGTGGCCGTAGCGGTCTCCGCCTCCCAGGTGCCGTCCTCCCCGAAACAGTACGCGGTCTACGAGATGGGCCTCGTCTTCAGCCTGATCACCGTCTACATGTCCGTCTTCGTCATCGGCCAGGTGATGTCCCTGGCCGTGAGCCAGCGCGGGCGCGAGAGTGCCTTGCTGCGTGCGGTCGGCGCCGGGCCGTGGCAGATCCGGCGGATGGTGGCGACCGAGGGACTGTTCACCGCACTGCTCGCGTTGCCGGTCGGATACGGACTCGGGGCGCTGGTCGCGTGGGTGTGGTTCGGCGCGCTTGACGCCAGCGGCATGCTCCCGGACGGGATGGCGCTGCACATCGACCTCGGGCCGCTGCTCGCCGCTCTGGGGATGCTGGTGGTCTGCTCGCAGCTCGGCGGCTTCATCGGGGCCTTGCGCAGCTCCCGTATCCGGCCATCGGCCGCGCTGTCGGCTGCACAAGTCCCTGGGGGTGAACGAGTCGGCAGGGTCCGGGGCTTCGTCTCGCTGGTGTTCCTCGTGGGCGCGGTCATGCTCACCGGGGCGGCAGCGGCGGGGCCGGCCGAGGACGCCGGGGACGTGATCCCGCTGGTGCTGCTCGCGTATCTGGTGACCACCGCCGTGGCCGGGCCCTGGCTCGGGCGGCTCGCGACCCGGGCGGTAACGCCCGCGCTGCGCGCCGTGGGGGGCGTGGCGGGCGAACTGGCGGTGGCGGGCTCCCGGGCCAGGTCCCGCCGGCTGTCCGCGGCGATCACACCGATCGCGATGGTGACGGCCTTCTCGCTGGCCCAGTTCGTCTCGCTGGCCGCAGCCGAGGACCTGGACGCGACGGCGCTCTTCGGCACCCTGCTGTACGCCGCCTTCGCGGGCCTGATCGCCGCGAACACGCTGGTGATGCTGACGCTTGAGCGGCTGCGGGAGTTCTCGCTGCTGCGCACGATCGGCGCCGAGACGAACCAGGTGCGCATGGTGGTGCTCGCCGAGTCGGCGATCACGGCGCTCGCCGGAGTCGGCGCGGGCACGGCGATCGCCTGCGCGGTAGTGGCCCCGCTGGGCGGCAGGACGGGCACGCCGATGTCCGCCCTTCCCGTGTGGGCGTGGACGGCGACACTGGGCACGGGGGCAGTCCTGGTGTGGGCGGCGTCCGCCGCCCCACTGGGACGGATGTTCCGAGTGCGTCCGATCGACGGGGTCACCCGCAGGAGCACGTGACAGATGGGGACGCCGAGGCTGAGAGCGCCCGGTCTGCCCGAGCGGCGGAGCCGGTGCCCCTGCCTCCCCGCGGGTGCGGCCCGCAGCCGCCCGAGTCCCCTGGAGGTTTCCCCCAGAGGACTCGACGGACAGCCTCGTTCCCGCGTCCGTCGCCGGCTCCTAGCCTGGAACACGTCAATCCGACGCGACGCATTGCCAGGGCACACGCAGGGACAGGTAGTCGTGATGATCGAGGCCAGGGGTCTCACCAAACGGTACGGCGACAGGCTCGCCGTCGAGGACTTGAGCTTCGGGGTGCCTCCTGGAAGCGGGACGGGATTCCTCGGCCACGCCCGTACCCTTCCTCCGGCGCGCAGCGTCCGCAGCCATCTCGCGGCGCTCGGCGCGGTCGCGGTGAGCGGGCCCGACGACGACGTACTCTCCCCGTGGACGGCGTTCGCGGTCCTGCGCCTGTACACGGCGGCGCTGCTCGCGATCGGTGGAAGGCTGCTGGTGCGGCGCGATGCGTGAACTACCTGCCGTCCGCACGGGACTGACGGCGCCGTGGACACGGCTGGCGTGGATGCAGGCCGCGTACTGCCTGGTCTCCTTCGTCCCCGCGCTGGTGGGCTTCGCTCTCATCCTGACGGTCGTCGTGGCGCTCGGCTCCGTGCTCACGCTGACGGTGCTCGGTGCGGTGCCCGGCATCTTCTTCCTGGTGGGGGCCTTGCCCTCGCCCGGGGCCTGGGCGCGCTGCAGCGGCGCCTCGCCGGGGCTCTGATCGGCGAGCGGGTCGAGGAGCCGCCGCCCCGGCCGGATGTCCGGCGTGGGCTCGTCGCGGCCGTGCAGGCGCGGCTGCGGGACGCGACCGCCTGGCGGGCGGTGGCGTACGTCCTGGTGAAACTGCCACTGGCGACGCTCGGCCTGTGGGCTGTGGCGTGGTGGGTGATCGGCGCGATCAACGTCATCGCGCCGGTGCGCTGGGCGGCAGGGCAACACGACCTCACCCTGATGTCGCCGCTGCCGGGTGGCTGGTCGCAACCCGGCGTGCACTCGCTTGGGAGCGCGTTCGCCGCGGCCGCCATGGGCTGCGCGATCTTCCTCATCGCCCCCTGGCTGACCCGCACCGTCGTCGCAGTGGACCGCCGCCTGGTGCGCGCGCTGCTCGGCCCCGGTGCGCTGGCCCAGCGGGTGCGGGACCTGGAGGAGACCCGCGCGCTGGCCGTCGACGACGCGGCGCAGCAGCTGCGCCGCCTCGAGCGGGATCTGCACGACGGCGCGCAGGTCCGGCTCGCGGCGCTGGCGATGAGCCTCGATATGGTGCGCGAGCAGCTCGACGATCGGGACCGCCCGGAGCTGCGCCGCCTGGTCGAGACGGCCCGTGACAACGCCACGGAAACCCTCACCGAGCTGCGCGACCTCTCCCGCGGCCTGCATCCGCCAGCCCTCGACGGCGGCCTCGCCGCCGCGCTGGCCACGCTCGCTGCGCGGGCTACGGTGCCGGCCGACGTATCGGTGGACGTGCCGAACCAGCCGACCCCGGCGATCGAAAGCCTCGCCTACTACTGCACGGCGGAGCTCCTCGCCAATGCCATCAAGCACAGCGGCGCGACCCACTGCGGCGTCGAGCTAGCAGCTGGCGACGGCACGTTGCGGATACAGGTGAGCGACAACGGGAGCGGCGGGGCACGCATCGTGCCCCGTGGGGGTCTGGCGGGCCTGGTACAGCGGGCACGTACGGTCGACGGCGAGCTGACACTCCACAGCCCCGACGGGGGGCCGACGACGGTGAAGGTGAGGTTGCCGCTCCATGCCTGAACGTACCGCGGGCGCGGGCCCGGTGGAATGTGTGAGGCTGCACCCATGCGCGTAGTGATCGCCGAGGACGCCGCCGTGATGCGTGAGTTGCTCTCCCAGATGCTGACGATGCGCGGCCACGAGGTCGCCGCGTCGGTCGCGGACGCCGACGCGCTGCGCGCGGCTGTCCGCGAGCACCGGCCTGATGTCGCGGTCGTGGACATCCGCATGCCGCCGACCCACACCGACGACGGCCTGCGCGCGGCAATCGACATCCGCCACGAGCACCCCGGCACCGGGGTTCTGCTCTTCTCCCAGTACATCGAGACGAAGTACGCGACCCGGCTGCTCGCGCAGGGTTCCGCGGGCGTGGGCTATCTACTCAAGGAGCGGGTCGCGAATGTCGCCGAGTTCACGGACGCGCTGGAGCGGGTCGAGGCCGGCGGCACCGCCCTCGACCCGGAAGTCGTCACCCAGCTGGCAGGTGCGGGCCGACACACCGAGGAACTACAGGCGCTCACCGGTCGGGAGCGGGACGTTCTGACGCTGATGGCCGAAGGCCGCTCGAACGCGGCCATCGCCCTGCAACTGCACGTGTCGGCGGGCACCGTCGAGAAGCATGTGGCGTCGATCTTCGGAAAGCTGGATCTGCCGGTGTCGGAGGACCACAACCGCCGGGTCCTCGCCGTCATCCGCATGCTGCACCAAGATCCGAGGGGGAGACGGACAACCGGGACATGAGAAGGACAAGCCCGCGTCGCACGGCGATGGTGATCGACCGAACACCTGCGCCGTTCGGCACAGTTCGACACTGTTCGGTCCACGGAGCACTAACCTGCCTCATCCGTGCAAGGGCGGGAGGACTGGACGACACCGGTGGCCCGACCGTCGACAACTTCATCCCGAACTGACCGATCATGCTCACCCGGTTGTGCAACCCGGTCGCTGTTCGGTGCGTCTAGCAGGAGTGACCCGCTTCGAGTGGTTCGACATCCCGACCCGGATTCAGGAGGAGACCGTGCGCAAAGCCGCACTCGGACTGTTCATGGCGTTGATGGCGGTGCTCGCTGTGGCGCCGCTCGCTGACGCCGACCAGACACAGATCGTGGCCTGCTGCGGCCCGAATCCGCCCGGCTGGCCGTAAGCCTCCGTCGGCAGCACATTCGACTGGGCCCGATATCTGCTCTGCGAGGAGATGCCATGAGGAAAGCTGTGCTCGGCTTGTTGGTGGCGTTGGCAGCGGTGCTGGCCGTGGCGCCGCTCGCTGACGCTGGCCAGACGGAGATCGCGGCCTGCTGTGGCCCGGTTCCGCCTGGTACTCCGTAACGGCGCGCCGCCGGCACCGGATGCTACCGGTGCCGGCGGGGAGGATGGGCTGGTGCGCAGTGCCGAGAGCGCAGGTTCACCGCTGCGGGTGATGACGGGCGGAACCTCCGGCGGGAGGCGCGGCAAACAGCCCAGCAGGGGGCTCAGTTGTTGAGCGCGGCCGGGCCGCGCGCCGACAGGAGACCTGTGGCGGTGAGGTCCCGCACCCGCATGAGACGCGGGTGCGGGACACCGCCTGATGCGCTCGATCGGTCAGTGTGGGGTGAAGGTGTCGACGGTCAGGGCGCCGGTGTCGTCCATGCGGGTCTGGTCGACGATTTGGGCCAGGGTCTGTTCGGGCCGCAGGCCGGTACGGGCGGCGATGGTGCGCAGCTGGCGGCTGGGATCCGCGGACAGCCACAACCGCGCCGTCAGCCCATCGCGCACGTCCTGCTGTTCCTGATGCCACGCGGCCTGACGGGCCAGGGCATCGGTCCTGCGGTCCTCGCGCGCGTGTGCCCAGGTGCTGCCCGGCGGGTTAGCTGTTGAGTGTGCCGCCGAACTTCTCCGGGACCAGGTCAGCTTGCTCGGCGCCGCTCCTGATCAGGCCGAGGATCATGTCGGCGGCACCCTCGGGCGACTGGGGTAGCAGCCCGCTGGCGGCTTCCATTTGGCGTGCGTCTTCGACGTTGCCGCGGACCCTTCCCAGGAACTCCGTCTCGGTGATCGAGGGAAACATCATCGACACGGCGATGCCTTCGTCGGCGAGTTCGGCGCGGGCGATGGCCGAGAGTTTTTGGAGAGCGGCCTTGGAGGCGGAGTACGCACCGGACCCCGGCAGCGTCGACCAGATGATGCCCGAGCCCACGTTCACGATGGCCCCGGCCGACCGCTTACGCAGGTGCGGGAGGACCGCCTGCGTCGTGACCAGAGGAGCGAGAAGATTGAGTTCGAGGACGGCTCGGAAGTCGTCGGGGTCGATGGCGTCGACGGTGGCCTGAAGTCCTTGCCCTGCGTTGTTTACGAGGACGTCTATCTGCCCGAACCTCTCGATCGCGGCTTGTACGGCCCCTTCGATCTGACTCCGGTCCGTCACGTCGCACGGCACGGCCAGGGCCACGGATTCGCCGAGTTCTTTGGCAAGTTGCTGGATGCGCTCCTCGCGGCGGGCGATGAGTACTACTCGTGCGCCGGCTCGGGAGGCGGCTCGTGCAGTGGCCGCGCCGATGCCTGACGACGCTCCGGTCACGAGCACTACGGCTCCGTTGATGTCCATGAAGGGTTTCCTCGTTCGAGAGTAGGGGCGATTGCCCACAGGCAGGGCCTTGCTCTTCGTCCGGGTGGCTCGCCCACCCAGTGAAGCTATCAAATGATAGCTATCGTTCGATAGGAAGGTATCCTTGCAGCATGAGCGATGTCAAAGCCGCCAGCCTCCACGAACTGGCCGACCTGATCTTCGCCGTGGGGCGACAGCTGCGACCCCCGGCCGACCCCGCCTTCGAGCCGTGCACGCCGATCGAGATCAGCGTCATGCGGTTCATCAACCACAACCCCGGCGCCTCCGCGCGGGCGGCGTCGCAGGCGACGCTGCTCCCGTCAAGCAATTTCAGCCGGGTGCTGCGAGGCTTGGAGAAACGAGGTCTCGTAGACCGCGTCGTGGACGACCGCAACGCACGAGGCGTGCGTCTGTACCCCACGGAGAAGGCCCAGCAGAATCTCCAGTACCTTCGCGACAACTGGGACCGGACCCTTCAGGGCATTGTCGATGACCCCACCACGATCGAGATCGTCAACGCCACACTCCGGCGCATCGAGAGCGAACTCATAGCCCGACGCAGCGGCACGGACAACTGACTGATCGTTTCAGAATGAGCTTCGGAGTCGTCTCAAGCAGATGATGCCGCAGACGAGTCGGAGCAGTCCGAGGTGGAGGTCGGCGCGTATCTCACAGGGGATCCGCAGTCGTTTGAACTGGGTGTAGCCAGGCGAAGGTCCGCTCCACGACCCAGCGGGTCTTTCCCAGTCCGGGTCCGTGTGCGGTGCCTTTGCGGGCGATATTCGACGAACCTGCAGGTGGTCATGGGTGCCAACAGCCGGCTGGTGGTGGCCGTCGTTGATCCGCTGCCCGGCAGCCGCAACGACTGCCGGGCCTGCACCGAATCCGGCGTCGACCCGGCGTGAAGAGGGGCGTCGGCCAGCGGGTCGACCGACCGGTCGCGGGGGACGAGAAGGTCCAGGCCGTGCCCGGTCTCACCCGGGATCACCTCGACTTGGTCGGGTCGGCTCTTACCACGGCTTCGTGGCGACCCTCGGCCGTCTGGTCCCGCAGCTGCGCAGGCAAGAGCTCCCCGAGGACGAGCGCGAAACCGTCCGCCGCCAGATCGGCCGCGTCTTCGCGCCGCGGCGGACTGGCTCAAAGAACGCCCTCGGCAACGACGGTTCACCCAGAAGGAGCAGCTGACTCGGCTGCTCAAGGGTGCGATGGACGTCTTCGAGCTCGACCGGTCGCTGCAACACCGGTTGGATGCTCGTCTGTGATCCGGTCCTCAGCCCCCTGGTTCACAGTGGGCTGTGGGGCGGAGGCCATGTAGCTGTCACGCCGGGGGGTGGGGTGGTGGCCGGCCGCAGCATTTGGCCGGCAGCCAGTTCGCGGTACGGGCTGGTGGTGAGTAGTTCTTCGTGGCGACCGCAGGCGACGGCAGCGCCCTCGTCCAGAACGATGATTCGGTCGGCGTGCTGGACCGTGGACAGCCGGTGCGCGATGACCAGGACGGCGCATTCCCTGGCCACGTCCCGCATCACGGTGGTGAGCGCAGCTTCGTTGACGGCGTCCAGGTGGGACGTCGGCTCGTCGAGCAGTAGGAGGGAGGGGCGGGCGAGCAGGGCCCGGGCCAGGGCGACCCGTTGTCGCTCACCTCCGGAAAGTGTGCCGCCTCGTTCACCGAGCATGCCCGAAAGGCCGCCGGGCAGCCGTTCGACGACGTCTGTGAGCTGGGCGAGTTCGACTACGCGCTGGATCTCGGCCTCGGAGGCGTCGGGTTCGGCGTAGGTGATGTTGTCCCGAAGTGTTCCGTGGATGACGTGCGTGTTCTGGTCGACGACGGCGATACGTGAGCGGCACTCCGCGCGGCTGAGCTCGGTGGCGGGCCGGCCATTGAACAGCACGGTGCCGGAGTCCGGTTCGTAGAATCTCGCCACGAGAGCGAAGACTGTGCTCTTGCCTGCACCCGAGCGGCCGACCAGAGCTGTCTGGCACTGGTGAGGGGCGGTGAAGGAGATGCCGCGCAGCACAGGCCGGCTCGGGTCGTAACCGAAGGTGAGGTCTCGCAGGGCAAGGGCGGGCTTCTCGTACGAGACGGTCCGTTGGCGTGGTTCGCGCACTCCTACCCTGGTTGTCGGCGTACGGGCTTCTGAGGGTTCCGCCGGCAGGGACAGTGCCTGCCCGATGCGCTGATAGGCCCCCATGCCTCGCTGGATCAGGCCGACCGCGCGGAAGACCGAGGACAGTGGTAAGACCAGGTACGAGGCGTAAAGCAGGAAGGCGACCAAGTCCCCGAGGGAGTTGGCGTCTGTACTCACCCGCAGGCCGCCGATGACCAGGACGATCAGGAAGGAGCCCTGGACGGCGAGTTCGACGGCCGGGCTCATCACGGAGGCGAGTTTCGCGGTCCGCACACCGGCGCCGTACGCCGATTCGACGCATTCGCCGATGCGGGCTGCTTCACGGTCCTCCGCGCGGTGCACCCGGACCATCGGCAGGGCGCTGAGCGCGCGTTCCAGGTCGGCGGCGATCTCGCCGACGGAGGTCTGCATGCGTTCGGAGGCAGCCCGGATACCTTTGAGCAGCGAGGCGACGATCACGGCGGCGGCGGCCACGGTCGAGGCGACCAGGAGCAGCAGGAGCGGGTCGATCCACAGCATGAGGACGATCGCCCCGGCGGCGACGAGGGCGCCGGTCACCAGGTCGACCAGCGCCTGGGACACCACTTCCCGAAGCAGCGTGGTGTCGGCGGTGACCCGGGAGATCAGGTCTGCGCTGCGGTGCTTGTCGTATTCCCGCATCTCCAGTCGGAGCAGCCGCTTGACCAGGCCATGGCGCAGTCCTCGCACGACGCGTTCGCCCATGCGCTCCAGAACGAAGCGGCCCACCGCGCCCGTCGCCGCTTCGGTGACGAACAGTGCGGCCAGGAGCAGCAACAGAGGGCCCAGTACCTGTCCGCGTCCGCTCGCGTCCACGACCTGCTTGGCGACGAGCGGCTGAGCCAGGCCCAGAACGGAGCCGACCAGGGTGAGCAAGGTGGCGACGAGGACGGACGCCCGGTGCCCGTCCGTCAGCCGGTACATGGTGGCGACCGCGGCCCGCGTGGAGCGGTTGTCCTCAGCAGTCGGCGGTGTCCGGACCACGGCGGTGTCGGTCATCGGCCGGATCGGCTCGCGGCAGCGACCGTGATGAGCCGGGTGAAGTAGTCGTCGGGTACGCCCTCGTCCACGGGGCGGCCGTCCGCCTCGATCCAGGCGTGCGCCGTGAACGGCGGCACCACGCGCACCCCCGTGCACCAGGTCGGCCAGACCCCCGTCATCCGGCACAGCAGGGCGGCCCCCAGGGAACGAGGCAGGCAGCCCTTCGGGCCGGCGCAGCGCAGGCTCACCGCGCACATGGCATCCCGCGCGTTCTTGGCCTGTGCGGCGGTGGCCGGCCTGGCGCCGCGGCGGGCGCGCTCGAGCACAGCGCGGATCCGGCGGGGCGGCAGCAGGGAGAGCACGAGAGCGGGCACAAGAACGATTCGGGCGGCCAAGCGCCGGGCGAGGGGGACTCCGGTGGGCCGCTCCAGCGCGCTGGGCGTCGTCATGTGGCCAGCCCCGAGGTCCGCAGCTGCCGCACGAGGGCATCGACATCCTGCCTCGCCTGGGCGAGGTCGATGTCGAACTCGTTGGTGACGGCGGTGACCGCGTCCGCTTCGTCACGGCCCGCCATCAGCATCTTGACCACCAGAGTGGCGGTGGGATTCAACTCCCAGTATTCGCCGGCACGTTCGTCCAAGAGGACCGTGCCGTAATCGGTCTCCGCCGCGGAGACGTTGGCGCCGAACCGCAATGCCATGGTGTAAGTGCCTTTCCCGGGGTCGAGTTCAGGGCTCGGTGTAGTAGCTGGCCTGCGCATGGTGCTCGGACTTCCGGTTGAGGCCGCGCAGCCACACTTCGGCAGCGATGGTCGAGTAGAGGATCGCGTCGCGCAGTTCGGGTGTGGCGGGCCGCTGAGCCAGCCGGCGCAACGCGCTCCCGTCGACCAGGCCCAGTTGTTCCAGCCGGGAGTCCTCCCACAGCTTCAGCAGATCGGCGCGGTGTTCGCGCAGCCCGTTGGAGGCGTCCATGGAGGCGGCGGCCTTGTTGGTGCGCCGCAGGCACGTATCGGGCACGATGCCGTTCATGGCAGCGGTCAGGAGGGGTTTGTACTGCCAGGGCGTGACCCGCTCGCTCGGGCGCACCGCCAGGCATGCCTCGATGACGCGGTCGTCGAGAAACGGCGATGCCATCGGCACGCCCATCCGGGCGGCCATCTGGTCCCACTGACGGACGATGCGCGTGCAGGAACGGATCTGGTCGAGGTCGGCGTGCAGACCGCGGTCCGGGTGCAGCGGGACCGCGTTCGCCGCTGCCCCGCTCAGCACTCGCTGCGCTGCCCGTTCGGCGTCGGGGGTGACCCAGTCGAAGAGGCGTGGCGGCATGCCCCATCCGAGGCTGGTGCTGACGGTGGCAGGCAGTGGGGCGCGCAGGCGACCGCTGGAATCGGCCAGCCACTTCCCGTACGGACGTGAGTCGGCCAGCGCCCGTGCCGTACCTCCCAGCGGCCACTGCCACAGGGCCCGGAAGCCGCGCAGCTGACGCAGGGCGAACAGTGGGTGGGTGCGCAGCAGCCGGTGATAGTACGCCTCGGAGCACCAGGCCACATGGTCGCCGCCGATACCGGTCAGGTGCAGCCGGCTACCGTGCTCGGCCATGGCGGGCAGGTGGTGCAGGAGCCGGGAGCGGTCCATGACGCCGATGGTTGGTTCGTCCATCAGGTCGTCGATGGTCAGCAGGTCGTCGTAGACCAGCGGTGAGACGTCGGCGTCCCAGACCACATGATCGATGTCAGGCATCGACCGGGCGGCTTGCCTGGCCCAGTACAGATCGGTGTCGGCGGGATCGCGCCCCGGCCAGGTGCTGGCCACCACGTGCGCGGGTGACCGGTCTGCCAGGAAGCAGATGGAGGTGGAGTCCAGGCCGCCGGACAGGTCACTGCTGACCACACCGCCCCGTCGGGTACGGGCATCAACCGCGGTGGCCAGGGCGTTGCGGACGAGGGGCGCGCCCTCGGCGAGCGTGCGTACCGGATCGGGCGGAGTCCACCAGCGCGAGTGGCGTACGGTCCGGCTGTCCGGCGCGACGATCAGTGCGTCATGAGGGGACACGGCGGTGATGGCCCGCCACATGGGCTCTTCGGCCAGTGGATGGGGGATCGGCCACAGCAACCGGACGGCCAGTTGCTCCTCGTCCGGCTCGGCACCGAGCACATCGGCGAGTAGGTCGGCGCGGCTGGCGGCCACCTGCACTCCGCCGACGGCCGCGTGGAAGACCAGGCGGAGCCCGGACGCGGTGCCCTGCACCCTCAGCTGCCCGTCGAGCGCGGCAACTAGGTGGAAGCTCCCAGGGAGGGAGCGGGCCAGTGCATCGAGTTCGGCAAGGTCACGCACCCGTGCGGCGCGGCGCTGCAGTTCGGTGGCGTCGATCGGGCAGCAGCCGATGACAGCGAGACCGGTACGGCCGGCGTGGGCGGTGACGATTTCGTCGTCGTGCCAGTGGCCGACAATCCAGGGACGGCCCGAGGCGTGGGTGAGGGTCCGGCTTCCGGGGCGGGAGAAGGGACGAGCCACGGCGGCCGCGTCCTCATGGTCGGTGAAGACCGTGAAGTGCGCGTCGCCGGGACCCGCCCCCGCACTCTCGTGCAGTTCAGTCATGACGTCGAGTCAGAACCGTCCCTCGTCAGTTCTTGCTCAGGATCAGCCGGTCGTTGCCGGAACGCTGCAGGAGCCCGGTCTTCTTCCGGAACGTCCCCAGCTTGGCGAGTGTCGGCGCTTCGTAAGCCTTCTTCATGACGTCTCCCTCACGTGCAGGTTGTCACACCCCATCTCCCTGACCGGCTGTGAACCGGAGGCCGGTTCACAGCCGCCCTGTCCCAGGCTCATCGGGAGCCCGGCACGGGAAAGCGGGTGCATGCCATAGCTACCTGCATCAGATGGGGGCGTGGCAAGGCCGCGTGAGGAAATAGGAATGTATGTAAAGAGCGAAGGCGGCCGAATGACCCCACCGCTGGTCATGAGTTTCGTCAAGAAGACAACATTAGGTCAGCGAGATGAATTCGGAGGCGGAGAAACGTTCCGACCTGTGCATGCAGATGTGCGTAACGCGCTTGTCGAAGAGGGTGGGCCGAGGGGAAGTGGCCGGAGCCGCCGGGGCGTATTCCGCTCTCGCCGACGCGCTCTCTCGCCCTTGAGAACATGGGCAACCTGCCGGCCTGAGCTACAGCCTCCCCCTGACGAACCGATGAGCGACACGGTCACACGTCGGTGCGGCAGATCATCCTCTTACGTTCGATGGAGCGGGACGGGCGCGCGGCAGAACTCAGAACTAGCTTCGACGCTGATCACGAACGCCGGACCTCGCGAGACGCCATTTCTTGCAGTGCGTGACGTCCGCTCAGGTGCGGGTGAGGGGTCTGTCGCCCGGTGTGCGACGCCGACTTCCGTGGAACGGAAGTGAACCATCCGGCACGAACGCGTGAACCCCGCCCGCATGTCGTCGGTGTAAGGGTGGGTCGCTGGCCGAAAACCGGGCCGCGTGAACTCGGTGGGGTCCTGCGATGCACAGGGCATGCCTGTCGCGTTCGCGGCGAGCACGAGCATCTGGCGGGGCAGACGGCCCGTCATCTTCTTGGGGTATTTTCCCCGGGCGAAGAAGCAGGGCCGTGTGTCACCCCGCGTCCGGCATTCCTTGGGGCCCCTCCTCCTGGTACTCGGGTGTTGCCCGCAGTGCCGCTAGGAAGTCGTGCGGCCGTTGGTAGCGGAGCTCGGGGTCGCGGGCCAGGCACGTGCGCAGTACGTCGCGCAGGACAGGAGAGATCGGGAGGTCGTCCACAGATATGTCCTCGTGGGCGACGGCGTAAAGAATGCTGACCGCATCGGTGTGCTGATGGGGCAGTTGGCCGGCAACGCACCGGTAGAGCACCGCGCCCAGGGCGTACAGGTCTGATCTGATGTCCACACCATGCCCGAGCACCTGCTCTGGCGCCATGAACATCGGCGTCCCGATCACGACGCCCGCCAGCGTGAGCGGCGGGCCTGCTTCCTCCAAGGCGCGTGCGACTCCGAGGTCGATGATCACGGCGCCGCGGGTCGGGTGAAGGACGACGTTTGCCGGCTTGATGTCGATTCGGCACAGGCTCATGGAGTCCAGGTACTGCAGAGCCCCGCCGAGGTCGTTGCCGATCCGAGTGGCTTCCTGGGGGGTCAGTGCCCCGTGCTCACTGAGGACGTGGTCAAGATCGGGTCCCTCGATCAGGTCGATGATCAGTGCGTGCTCTGGGGTTTCGACGACGTCGATGGTGTGCGCGATGTTGGGGTGCCGCATGCGCATCCCGATCTGGGCCTCGCGGCGGAACCGGGCCAGCATGGTCTCGTCCGTCGTCAGCTCGCGGCGCAGCAGCTTGATGGCCACGGCCGCACCGGTCCGCAGATCGCGCCCTCGGTAGACGACACCCATGCCGCCCGCCCCGATCGGACTGAGTGCCTCGTAGCGGTCGCCCAGTCGTACGGCGGGCGGCACGGCAGGACCCGGCGTGGGTTGTGAGGCGCCCGTCGCAGACGGATCCGCAGGCGCAGGCGAACGCGCGAGCGTCGTGTCCCAGGGGCTGCGCAACGGCGGGGTCGTCAGCCCGAGATCCGCGCGTTCGCTCTCGCTGCGCCACGCGAAACCTGCCAGTTGCCGGGAGTACGCGTCGGTGAGCCGATAGTACGTCACTCGGGTGTCTGCGGGATTGCCGTACTCGGTGGCGTCGGGCCGGCTGCCTTCGCTGGCCACCTCGAGTACCCCGCTGCGCACCAGGTGACGCAGCAAGCGCTCGGCCGTCGGGGTGTCCATCCGCAGCAGTGGGTCCAGTTGATCGTCGCCCGTGAGCTCGGTCGCCGTGAACACCCGGCCGCGGCTGCGCAGCACCCAGTCCACTACGTGGTAGCCGCCAAGTCGCCACCGGTCATTGTCGATAGGCAAGGGTGCCAGCGGGTGTGTCGTGCCCACAGACACGGCTTCAGCCACGATCGACTGCAGGCGGCCGTAGAACAGCATCCGCTGCCAGTCCTCGTCCGGCACCTGGAGCAGGGGGTGACCCGAACTGTCCCACGTGACCATGCCGTTGAATTCTTGCAGCAGTCTGCGTGGAACGCCTCTTGACTTGAACCGCAGATACTCGATCAGCGTGTCGAGTCCCTCTGGGTCGTCGTCCGGTCGGCCCTGCGGGGCGTTGCCGTGCCAGGTGCGGCCCACCGGCCAGTTCGGCGGTGGGTGCAGCGGTCCGGGCGAGTGTCTGATCTCAGCCTGCCGGGCCTCGCGCAGTCCCCGCACCAGCCGCTCGGGCGCCGCCCACAGGCACGGCACGTACATCCGCCAGCTGAAGACGCTCTCGTACACGCCGTTGCCCCGGTCCGCGTCCTTCAGCGCCTGGTCGTGGAGGTCGGGCCCGGCAACGAGGATGAAGTGGGCACCGCGTGCGGTCAGTACGTTTTTGAGCGTGCCGAGCAGCGCCTCGAGATGGCCGAGTGCTTCCTCGGAGTTGTCGGTCAGTTTGTCGACTTCGTCGAGCACGATGACGGGGTGCACCCGCAGCCGACGCGGCTCGCGTCGACGGCGTAACAGACGACGGCGCCGCGGGGCGGGATGGGCCTGTTTGCCGCCGAGCAATTGAATGATCCGTATGAGGTCGTGCTCGACGTCCGTCTCGGAGTAGGCCAGGAAGGAGGCTTCGGTTGCGCGCGTGCTTGTCCGGCTGCCCGTCATGCTCAGCGTGGGCGTCAGGGAGGCGAGTGGACCGTTCTGGAGGCCGATGCCCATGGTGCCGCCGCGCTCGCTGCCCTCCGACTGGGTCTGTGTGAAGGAGAGCGAGGTGCGGGTGTAGGCGAGCAGCAAGGACTCCCGGACATCGCCCGGCAGTCGTTGGAGTTGGCCCTCGTCGTCCAGTGTCTCGAAGATACGCCGAACGACGGCGAACAGCAGTTGGTCCGCCTCCATCTTCCGTGCGATGTTCAGATGCACGAGCAACAGCTCGTGCGTACCTGCGCGTTGGGCGTGGGACGCGGCGGCGGAAAGTGCCCGAAGCACGAGCGTCGACTTACCGACGCCGCGGAATCCGGTGACCAGGAAGGTCCCGCCGTGGGAGTAGGCCAACCGCTCTCGCAGCGTTGCGATGAGATTTTCGTGACCGAGGACGGGTATCGCGTCGTCGTCGGCGGGCAGCGGTTCATGGATGTACCGAAATTTTCGGTGCAGTGGCATGGACAGCACGGCGTTCCCCCTTCGCCATGGGCACCATCAGCGTAGAGGTTCCGGCCTGCGGAACGGCGGCTTCTGCTCATCAGTTGCCGCACCCGGACTGGGTGCGGCAAAGAAACCCTCGGTTGCTCCGGTCGCAGATGGACGTCGGCGACGAGATGCCTGCATGAGTGGCGACGAGGTCGGCCTGCATTTTCCGTGCGCGAGGAGTGCCAGGCGAGCGCCGCGGTTGTCGGCAGCGAACGGCTGGTGCGGGCCTGGTGGACGACGGCGAGGAGCACGACAGCGGCAGGGAGCGTCGGCAGGGTGTAGGTCGGCAGCAGGGCCGGCCAGCAGCGGCAGCAGCACGCACGGCTCCGTCACAGGTAGCCGTACGGTGTCGCCCGTCCAGGGACGGCGCAGAAGGGGGCGGTCCAGCGCGGTGAGATGGGGGGCGCAGGGAGAACATGGCCCGCAGACCGGCCTGGACCTCGTCGGCCTCCGCGAGCCGGGTTCCGCACCCGCCGAACCGCACCTCGGCCTCGACGACCCAGGGCAGCGTACCCGCCACGAGGTCCGGCCTCCCACGGCCGACAGAGGTCCCCAATAGGCGGCCGTGGCCGCGCAGCGCGGTCATCAGTACGGCGGCCAGGAGCAGCGGCGCGGCGACGGCCACACCGTCGTTGGGCCGCATCCGGGTCACCGTCGTCAGGTCCCTCCGCGACACCTGCGTACGGGGACGTGGCGCGAGGAAAAAGCCCACCGTGGCGGTGGCACCCATCGCGGTGCAGTGGTTCGGCATCGCTGAGCGGGCGTAGAACTGGGTGATCCACGGGATGCGTACTGCCCGGCCGCCCCCCACACCGCTGCCGGACGGTGCACGATGCGCAGCCAGGGCCGCAATACCAGTCAGAGGGACCACCGGCGGGCAGGAAACAGCCGCACCCTGAGCAGCACCGTCGAGTCGCTCCAGGAGGCGATCGGAGCAAGCGGCAGGGGAACCCCGCCGGTACGCGGCGCGCTGAACATGGTTGTGGGACCGTACGGCCCGAAGCGGCTGGCGTGCATGATCTCAACCCGGCCGAGCGGCAGTGTGAGTGGTACGAGGACGGCCGAGAGCAGGCAGAACCCGGCGGCCACGATCCACAGCATCCGCTGTGCCGAGGCCGCTGTGCGATTCGCGTTCATCCGACCCGGCCCAGCGTGCCTCAGCCACGGCGCACCGCTCCGCGGGTGAGGATGCCCGCCGTGGCGGCGAGCACGGCGGCCGGCCAGGCCCGGCGGTGGGGGACCGGGCCGCCCGGCCCGTTCGTCCACCAGGGTGCTGAACAGCCGCTCGTAGCGGTCGGCGGTCGTATCAGGGGTGAATCGTTTCTCTGCGCTGGCCCGGGCAGTCCTGCCCATCTCCGCACGCAGTCTGTCGTCCCGCATCGATGCCAGCAGCGCGTCGGCCACGCCCCGGGTGCTGTCTGCGCATGTGCTTTTCGGTCATGCTCCTGGCATGAGATCCGGTCGTTCAGGCGCACTTTGGAGCCATCTCAGGGCTGGAGTGCCGACAGACCTCAAAGAGGCGGACTACACAGGAATGCGGGAAAGCTCACGCCTGACCGGGGAGGGCTGTCCGGTGTTACTGACGATCAACGTAGCGGTTCTGCTGGCGCTCATCATCATCCTGCGGCTCCGGCGGCGTACGCAGGCCCGCAGCCGCAACGATGAGAAGCTGACCGTAGCGATCGTACTCGTCTTCGGCATTCTGATCGCACCCACCGCCTTCGGCCAGGGCGTCCTCGACGTCCTACGACAACTGGCCGATGGCGTCTCACGAACAGGCAGCCCATGATCCGGGACCACTGGCCATCGCGCGCACCGAGCCCTGCGTGCTGAAGTGTTCGGTCCTGAGCCTGTGACAAGCCCCTCGGATCGGGCATCCTGGGCTTACCAGCCCTTTCTGCCCGTACTGTCGGATAGGCCGGGGAGGGCGAACAACGTGAATGTCGACGGCCACACGGGCTTTCAGTGGTCCACCGAGTCGCCTGATGAACTCGACCGGTCGGCCCTCGGGGTGCTGAGGACTGCTCGTGACGTGGCCGGAGAGCTGCACCGGGACCCTCTGGGCCAGGCTCGCCGCACACGGGCTCTTGGCAAGCCGACCTTGGTGTGGCCGAAGTACCGGGCCAGGACGGCCTACCACACCCAGGAGGACAGCGGACAGCTGACGCCTTCGATGCCCTCGGACGGCTGACACTCCAGCAAGCCACGACCGAGAACTGGACCGCTACCTTCGTCACTGACCTGGCCCGCGGCGACAGAACGCCGGAAACGGCAGTCAAGATAGGCAAGTACATCCTGCACCCCACCTTCCTGCTCCTCACCGACGACGCGACCCGCACAGTGATGTGCACCGCCTGCCAGAGTTGACTGACGCAGTGCTCCGGTACGTTGGTACCGCCGAACCAGCCGCTCAGGCAGCGAAATTCGTACCGCCGCCAGCTGCCGCTGTACCGGAACGCCCCTCCGTGACGGAGCCCGAACGTAGTACAGGCCCCAGTGTTGGGTCCCGTTTCAGGTCGATACCGCACTCCCCGTCAGTCAAGCGACATTCGAGGATCCAGGCATCACTGTGCTGGCCCTCCTGCATCGCCATCCTCAGAGCCGCCACGCAGTCGCCACAGTCCGCGCAGGCAGGGCCCGTCGACACCGGATTCACCGGGAACCTCGGGACCCAGAGGTTCGCATCATCCGCAGGGTTGGGCCTACTGGCAGAGCCGGCCGCTCCGTCACACTCAGGCACTTCAGTCGTGAAAGAGAACCTCACCACACGCAGACCATCGGCGTGGGTGCCCCATTCCATGACGTGCGACTCGATGATGGCCTCCATGACCTCAGGTCATCGAGTTCCTGTTCCGACGCGGTCGAATTCAGGGACTGCTGTGAAACAATCCTGAGCCGAAGCTCGGTAGCTGTCACCGAGGCAGGCTCTTGTCAACAGGACTTCTGGGCGGGGCACGCAGCGCCAGAACCTGTGATCTGTGGTAATTCTTCTCGCTTCCGCAACCCGCGTCGATGTCTCGGCGTCCAACTGTGTGACGGACGGCTGCCGATCACCTGGGAGAGCACGTGGCGAAGAAGGACCGGACGACGGACGTGGCAGGGGAGGAGGACCGCGACAAGTGGATGGCGCGTTTCCAGGTACGGCTGGCCATGCAGCCGGGCGTGGACCGGGCCGTCGTGCTCCAGGCGGTCAAGGAGGTCACGGCGCACTGCGCGGATACGGGAGAGCACCCGCAGACCGCCTTCGGTGATCCGGACGCCCACGCCGTGGAGGCCGCCGCGCGGCTGGTGCCGGCGGACCGGGCGGCGCACGCGAGACGGCACAACACCGTGGTGGACGCGTTCAGCTCGGTGCTCAAGAGGGTCAGGGATGTCCCTGGTCTGTGACGGGTTGACGCGACTTCTGGCATGGCCCACCACACCGGGTTGTGACACGGCCGCAGTTTTTCATCCGCCGGGGCTGCCGGGGCTCAGACGACTAGCGGGGAGCGCCGGAGGAGATGGCACCGAATCCTCCTTTACGCGCTACTGGTGACAGACAGCGCGCCGCCTCGGCGATCAGGTCCGCCACGTAGTCGACCGGAACCAGGTCGAGGAGCGCATCGTAGTGGCCCGGGATGGTCCTGACCCCTCCCTTGGCGATCAGCCTGACCACCGAGTACAGGGTTTTGTACTCCCGGATTTGGCCCGTCCGCCGCTCGCCCGTCACGATGCTCGGCCTGGTCACCACAATGGGCAGTCCGTCCCCGGCCGCCTCGCGCACCAGGGTCTCCCCGCGCAGTTTGCTGCTCGTAGGCGTCGCCGAACCGCTGGACGGCGTCGAGTTCGCCCTCGTGGACGGTGCGGTTGCGCTCACCGGCCACATACGCCGTGCTGACGTGCACCAGCGGTGTGCCGTGGGTCCGGGCCAGGACCAGGACGTTCTCCGTCCCGGTGACGTTGACGTCCTGGTACAGCTGGGCGGGGAGTCCGAAGTCGGTGATGCCCGCGCAGTGCACGATCCGGTCGGCGCCGGCGGCCAGGCGCAGCTGCTCCGCGTCCAGTCCGAGCCTAGGCCGGGTGATGTCGCCGATGAGCGGCGTCAGCGAGCCCTGCGGGGCCCTCAGCCGCTTTCCGCTGTTCCGGACGATGTCGCCGTTGCGGTGCAGCAGGGCCAGCGCCCGGTGGCCGGCCGTGAGGAGGCGTGCGGTGACTTCGGCGCCCAGGAACCCGCCGGCGCCGGTGACCAGGACGGTCGTACCCCCGTTCATCGGCGCCTTGGAGCTGCAGTTGTGGGCAGTTGGCCGGGTGCTGGCCCTCGCTTTCGCGGCCGCGATCCTGGCCGCGGACGGCGTCTTCTACGCCCTGGTGAAGCTCTCCTTCGGTGTGGTTGCTGGGTTCGTCAATGGAGCTGAGCAACGTTTGTCGACGGTTCTGGGTAGCAGTTGGCGATCAGACAGCTCGGAAATGTCGATGAGACCTGACAACGCTGCGAGCTCTTCCCGGTGTCAGCGGGCAGCGCATACTGTGCGGTGTGGCGACTTACAACAGCATCGGTGCGACCTACGCTGACACCCGGCGACCGGACCCCCGAATAGCCGCCAGGATCCATCAAGCCCTCGATGGTGCCACCACTGTGATCAACGTAGGAGCCGGCACCGGCTCCTACGAACCGTCACACACGGTGCTGGCTGTTGAACCCAGCTCAGTGATGATCGCCCAGCGCCCAGCCGGATGCGCACCGGCCCTGGAAGCATCCGCGGAGTCGATCCCTCTCGCCGACGACTCGGCCGATGCGGCGATGGCCCTGCTGACCGTGCACCACTGGAGCGACCTGGAAGCCGGCATCGGGGAACTCCTCCGCATCGCCCGGCAGCGGATCGTCGTCCTCACCTTCGACCCCGACATCAACCACAGGTTCTGGCTGCTGGAGGAGTATCTGCCCGAAGCCGCCGCGTTCGACAACACACGAGCCGTCGCGGTCGACCGCTTGGCCAGGCTGCTGGGAGGCGCGCGCATCGAGACGGTTCCCGTCCCGCACGACTGCACCGACGGATTCCTCGCCGCCTTCTGGCGCCGGCCCGAAGCATACCTCGACCCGGCAGTGCGGGCCGGTATCTCGCTGTTCGCCCAGACCAGCGACGAAGTCCTCCAGCCGGGCTTGGCCCGGCTGGCAGACGACCTGTCCTCCGGTCGATGGCACCAACGCCATGCCGACCTGCTCGACCGCGAAGCCCTCGATGCCGGCTACCGGCTTCTCGTGGCCGACCTGTAGAACCAGGCGAGCAGTCTGACTGCGCACTCAAGCCTGCGAGAAAGGGCCGGTCACGGCAGTGCGCCAGAAGTGATCAGCTCGAGGCGACGTCCTGCCCTCGGGCCGCCCTGGTGCTGGCGAGTCAGTAGGATTCGGTGCCGTCCTCGATGATGTTCCCGCCGAAGGTAAGACGGTCGACGACGGCCGCGCAGAGCCGTGGATCGGTGAACGTCCTGGCCCAGCCGCCGAAAGACTCGTTGGAGGCGATGGCGACGCTGTCCTTCTCCTCGCGTTCGGTGAGCACCTGGAACAGCAGCTCAGCGCCCCTGCGGTTCAGCTCCACGTAGCCGAGTTCATCGATGCAGAGGAGATCGACGCGTTCGTAGCGGGCGATGGTCTTCGTCAGGACCTTCTCGTCCGCAGCTTCGCCCAGCTCGTTGACCAGCTTGGTGGCAGGTGTGTAGCGGACCCGGAAGCCGGCCATGGCGGCCTCGGAGCCGAGCGCGATCATCAGGTGGGACTTGCCGGTGCCCGAGTCGCCGATCAGGCAGAGCGGCAGGCCCCCGTAAGGGCGACCCGGTGACCCGCTACCGCGCAGACTCGCGCCGACCCGTCGACCATCACCTGAAACCGTCAAGGATCATGCGAGACGCCGTCAAGCAGGTTCCGAGACCGAACTGTCAAGCATCCCCCGGACCTCACACAGCGGGGCGAACTGCTGACCCCCCTATGCGGAGATGAAATGGCCGTTGACAGGGATAGGACCCAATAGGCCGCTTCACCTGGAAAGTGCTCCGACAGGGGCGAGAACAAGGACTCAGCAACCTCATTATCGCTGGTCAGAGGAACCTTCTGCTTGCCTGACCACCTGTCGGACAGTCCGCTTCATGTAAGCGCGAGGCTAGTCACCGCCGGTCACGTCGAGCACGCTCTTCCCCTTGATCCGCCGGCTCTTCAGCGCCACCACGGCGTCGGCGATGTCTTCCCAGCTTCCTCGCAGGCCGACCTCCGCCGACAGTTTCCCAACAGCCAGCAGCCCGAGCAGGTCGGCAAGGTCCGCATCGACCGGCGAGGTCACGTCGCCATACGTGGTGATCGACCTCGGATCACCGAAGGCGAACAGGGCGCCCGTGTCAAAAGCGGTCGGTTCCCCCGAGGCATGGCCCACGACGTGAATGGTGCCGCCGGCCGCGAGCAGCCCCCAGACCGCGGCCAGCTGCGGACCACCGACGGTGTCCAGAACCAGGTCGAACGGACGCTCCAGCCCGTCGACACCGACCACCACCTCGTCCGCGCCCAGCTTCGACAGGCCGGCCCCGCGCTCGACGGAGCCGACGGAAGCCGTCACCTGCGCACCGGCGATGGCGGCCAACTGGACGGCGAACCGCCCCACACCGCCGCTCGCTCCGGTCACGAGCACGCGCCTTCCCAGTACCGAGCGCGTGCGCAGCACGCGCAGGGCGGTCACGCCCGCGACGCCCAGGGCGGCCGCGTCGACGAGGTCGACCCCTTCGGGCACAGGGGCCAGCCGGGTCGCGTCGACGGCCACACGCTCCGCCCACGTGTGGGCGGCGAGGCCGATGGCCACGAGGGTGCCCGCAGCCGGCCCGGTGCCGTCGGCCGCCTGTTCGACGACGACACCGGCGGCGTCGTGGCCGTGTACGGAACCGGTGGGCCACTGGCTCGCGAAGACCAGCTCGCCGTAGTTGAGCCCGATGTGTCGAACGGCCACGAGCGCCTGGTCCGGGCGAAGGCGCGGTTCGGCCACTTCGGCCAGTCGCACGGAAGCAACGGCTTCCGGATCCACTACCAAAGCACGCACAGGAGATATCCCTTCCTGGAACAGAACTGACGGCTGGACCCCTCGACGAGGCGGGTCATGGTGCGAACAGGCCGGGCTCGTGGGCGAGGGCGGCCTTGGCGCGCCGGCTGAGATCGTCCGCGACGATCTCCGACCGGCCTTTTCCAGCCCGTCGAGAACGATCCGCACGAACTCCGCAGGATCGATCTTCTCGACATTCAGCGCCGCGGTCATGTCGGTGTCGACCATGCCGACATGGACGCCGATGACCGTGGTTCCCCGCGCCCTCAGCCCCAGCCGCATACCGTTCGTGAGGCTCCACTCCGCTGCTTTGCTCGCCGCACAGGAGCTGCTTCCGGGGTAGGTGAACCACGAGGCGGCCGACAGGACGTTGACGACGGCGCCCCCGCCGTTACGAGCGAGCACCAGGGACAATGCGCGGGCCATCGCCAGTGTCCCGAACACGTTGGTCTCCATCTCCGCCCGTATCGTGCCGAGATCGCCGGTCACGACGTCCTGGCCGTGGGCGACCCCCGCGTTGTTGACCAGCAGGGTCACGTCCCGGGTCTTCTCGGCCGCCGCGGACACAGACTGCAGGTCGGTGATGTCGAGCGGCAGGGCCACGACCCCGGGGACGGTGATCTGTTCGACATTGCGCGCGGCGCCGTAGACCTTCTTCGCGTCTCGTTCCAGCAGGAGCCGGGCGAGCTGCTGGCTGATCCCTTGGTTCGCGCCGGTCACCAAGGCGACGGTGTTTTCCACGATCGGGCTCTCACTCTCAAGCGTGCGGTGCCTGTTACAGGTGGCACGCTAAGACGCAGCCGTTCGCTCGTCGCCGCCCATCAGCCTCGATGATGTATCCGTCTGCCTCACGGGTGTGACGATCCCCACGCGCGTACCGGCTCCGCGCCGTCACGCGTGATGATGACGAGGTGGATCTCCTGGCTGACACCCTCATCGCCGCCGGTGCCCGTGGTTCGCTCGGGACCCGCATCGAGGCCGGCGGTACGTGGGGCCTGTGGCTGGACAGCTACCCCGGGGCCGCCCTCCACGCCGTCACGGTCGGCACCGTGTGGCTCAGCCGGCCGGATCGATGCTCCCGGCGACTGCAGGCCGGGGACCTCGTGTTCCTGCCCGCGGGAACCGAGCACGGGTTGTCCGGTGAGCCGGGCGTGAGGCCGGGCGCCTGCGACCGGGCCGAGGCGGCGCGGGCGCGCGCGACGGGCGACGTGGTCCGGCTCGGCTCACAACCGGCCCGCGCGAAACTGGTGACGCTGCATTACCAACAGGACCCTGAAGTGCGCACTCCGATCCTGGGCGCACTCAGCGACGTCGTCCACATCCAAACGCTCGCGCATCCCCACCTCGACGACGTCGTCCGGCTCCTCGTGCGAGAGCTCTCCCATCCGCAATTCGGTACGACGGCGGCGCTGAACAGCCTCATCGACCTGTTGCTGATCCAGGTCATCCGCACGCGACTCGACGCCCGGACCGAACAACGCGCCGGCTGGCTGAGCGGTCTCCTCGACCCGCCGGTACGGGACGCCCTCACGAAGATCCACCAGGAGCCGTCCCGCCCGTGGACCACTGCCACGCTCGCCGCCGCGATCAGCGTGTCCAGGGCGACGCTGTCGCGACGTTTCCCGGCGGCAACCGGGCAGACCCCGGGCGACTACCTCACACGGTGGCGCATGGACCTCGCGGCCCTGCGGCTCCGGGACACCGACCAGACCGTGGAGTCGATCGCGACCGCCGTGGGCTACACCTCGGCACAAGCTTTCAGCCGGGCGTTCCGGCGCCATCGCGGCCTCGCGCCGGGCGCGTATCGCGGCCGAAGCCGCCACGGGTGACGACGGCCGATCACGCGCGCGGCACTTCGGTCCACCGGATCCGCGAGCACCAGAGTCTCGCCGTGCTCGTCGACCGCGCCTGCACGGGCGCCCGTCCGTGGAGGACGACACCCCCGGACGTCCGCCGGGCCGCGACCTCACGCCCCCCAGCGAACCGTCCGAATCGAAGCCTCGTTGTGGCCATGACGTGGAAGACGTCCACCTGCTCGAGTTCGAAGCGCCAGCCTTTGCTTGAAGCCGTAGGCGGCATCCGCCGTCACCCAGCCGAAGGGGACCTTGTCAGCGATGGCCTTTCGACCCATCGCCACCTTACTGACTCGCGTTCGCCAAGATCCGGGTGCGAACGGTCAGGGTCCGGCGACACGGGCAACCTCGGAAGTCACTCCCGTGCCCCGCGGTGGCAGGTCGGGGTTGCGCACCGTTTCGGTGAGCATCGGCTCCGGTGGGGTCCATGTGACGCTTGCATCTCTTCCGCCTGGTCAGCCTGACACTCGCTGTACTCGGGAGGGTCCGGTGGCGACCGCGGTGCGCCGGGCCCTGAGCACCGGCGTATCCGGCTAGATGGGAAGCGGAGCGTGCTGCCGTGTCAACGACGACTCCGTGCAAGGGGACGCTCTGCATCCGCCTTCCGTGCGGGAGCGTCAAGTGCTGGCTGGTGCGGCACACAAAGTCCCCCGGGGAGGCCCCGGAGGACTCTGCCGGGGCTTTTGTCCAAACCCCGCCGTGACCGACCGGGTCACCATTTCTTCCGTCACCAGTCCTGATTTTGTTCTGCTCATTCTTTGATGTGCAGGAGGTGGGCGCTCTCCAGCTGTTGCTGCAGTTGGGTGCTGATGGTGTCGGGCAGGGTCTGGGTGCGCGCCCAGGTGACGAGGTGTTCGGCAATGATCCGTAGTTTGACGTTCGTGTGCTGGGAGACCTTCCGCAGGACGTGCCAGCCCTGTTCGGGTGTCAGTCGTCCCACGGTGATCACGACACCGATGGCCTGGTCCACCACCGCGTGTGAGTGCACCGCCTGCTGGAGCTGCTCGTTCTCCTCGCGCAGTGCGTCCAGCTGCCCCTCGGCGGGTGGTTCCGCCGGAAGACCGGCAGTGGATATGGCGTCGGCTGTCACCGGTGGATCCCCTCCTTTTGCCCTCCTCCTCTGATGAGCGTCTGTCCCGGATCCGGCAGGTGCAACCGCTTGCCGGGCGCAGCGGCGGTGGCCGGCAGGATCGGCCCCACCGGTGGGCTGTGCGTGGACCGGCGCCCGTCAGCCTGTCTGGCGGCGGGTGTCGGTGAAGCGGACGGCCGGTCCCCAGTTCTCGCGGGCAGCGGCGAGGCACCACTGACACAGGGGCAGTCCGCCGGGCCCATACTCCAAGGTCGGCCGCTGGCAGCCGGAGCAGGGCCTGATGTAGCTGCTGGAGGTGGTGAAGGTGGCGGGGTCGGGTTCGCTGATCGGGGGCGGGGGAGTGCTGGTGATCACGGGGCGTCCTGTCCGGGCGAAGAGGGGGATGGACGTCGCGGTGCGAGGCGGGCAGGTGCAGTGCAAGGAGCCGTCAGCGCGCCGCGGCGGCAGGGGAGGGGCTGCTGGGTAACGGGATGTCGAGTGTGGTGTCGGGCGTGCAGTGGCTGCCCACGCACATGCCCGCGGTGAGCAGCCGACGGGCTTCGTCACGGCTGACTGGGATGGCGGCGTTTGCCGATGGCGTAGCAGTGCCCGATATGCAGTTCGGCGGGCGGGCGTCCGGCGCCGATGCTGAGTTCGACCACCCAGTCGGGCTGCGGGGGCCGGGTCTGGCGTCAACCCCGCCCCACGACCGCACACGCGCAGCTCCGGCGCCGCCTGGTGGTGCTGTCGGCCCGCCTGTGGTGGCATCCGTTCTGGTCGGCCCCGGGCAGAGCTCCCGCCGCGCGGGCGCAGCTGCGCAGCCACACCCGGACACTGCACGAGGACGCGCGGAGAACCGGCGTCCTGTGCATCTGATCGAGCGCGAGGAACAGATCCTGACCTGCATCCGCCGGTCGATCGCAGAGCGCGGGAAAGGGCCGACCATGACGGAGATCGGTGCCGCGGTCGACTTGCGCAGCAAGGGCACGGTTGCCTACCACCTGCGCAATCTGGAGGAGCGCGTTGTGCTGTTGGGTGACGGGTACGGCTGGCGTACCTGCCGTCTGCGCTGAAGCAGCTGCCGCACTGGCGGCCGACTGGATGCGCAACGCCTGACCTGCTCAGCGCAATTGGCTCTCGCGCACTGCGCAGTCGGTGCGCTCAGGTGGTGAGTGGTGGGCACATGCAGGCTCCGTCCGGCACGTGCCCGGGCGAAAGCTATGGAGAGGCCGGGCCCGCGTCCGTCGTGAGGCGCTACGAACGCACCTCAGGGCAACGTACCGCCCCACGCCCAAGGACCGCGCTCCTGGTCCACCTCGTCCTCAGACGCGCCGGACTGGAGAAGCGGCGGTACTGCTGGGGTGCGCAATATCTCTACGGCAGCACTCGCGCACCCTCCTCATCACCGTGGCCGCCGTGCCGCTCGCTCTGGCCGTCGTTGCGGACGACGTCCGTGTGCGCCGCCAGCTGCACACCGCCCGCCGGGACCCGCTGACCGGGCTGCCCGGCCGCGACATCCTTACCGGCCGCATCGGTCGGCTCGCCCACACCAGCCGCGACCTCCTGCACGTCCTTGTCTGCGACAGCGACGGCCTGAAGACGGTCAACGACACCCTCGGGCACGTCGCTGGCGACGCGCTGATCGCCGCGATCGGCCGTCGCCTGAGCACGTGGGCCGCTGCCCGGTCCGGGCTCGCCGCCCGTTTGCATGGTGATGAGTTCGGCGTTGCGCTGTTGTTGCCGCTTACCGACCGCCGACCCCACAGATGAGGACCCCTCGTGCAGTTCACCGTCGACCAGGCCGACCTTGCCGCGGCCGCCGGCTACGCCGCCCACAGCAGGCCCTCAACCTGCGTCACGCGCTCGGCTCAGGGACTTCCTCCGACCTCGAAGAATAGGTCGTAGTGCGAACCGTCGCCCGTCAACGTCGCCACCTGCTCGCCGGACCCGATCTGAGCACTGGTGACGAAGAAGGAGCCGATGAGGTCGTCCGACGAACCCGAGTCGGCTTCATTCACCCAGACCTTCTCCGGGCTGGTGAAGTTCCTGAGCTTGTCAATGTTCCGATGGCGCCCGCCCTTCATCTCCGAACGGAACATCAGTTCACCCCGGAAGACGATGACGACATCGTCTGCTCCTGCCCCGGAGGTCGTTTCGTAGCACTTGATCGACTTCAAAAGAACGTAGGGCGCCATGCGTCTCCCCTGGTGGCACGGTCTCTTGGCCGGAGCTTGTGCCTGGCTCACCTGGCTGGGAGGCCCATGGGACTCCGATGCTGAAATGAGAAGGCGCGCGGCCGCTGACAGCCGCATGGTCCTGCTGCTCCCTCCACCCTGCAAGGTTGACGACACAAGCAGCCAGTTCTGAAGATGCCGGCCTTCTCCGTTCCGGCGTTGCGGCCACGCGCCCGATCTTCTCGCCGTCGAGGACCAGGCCCGTCGCCGACCGTTGAGGGTCTGAGGCACAGCACCACAGGCGGCTTCGCGGTCCCCTACAAGGTCACTGCCCGCCTGCGGCTGTGCAACGCCCCTGCCGCCGGCATCACCGCGACGGCCGACGACGTGGCACGGCTGCGGGAGATCCTCGCCGCTCGGCCTCAGGCGTTGCGCCACTTCGACGACAAGGCCCGGGGCGGGGACCTCAGCGAGCAGGCGTGGTTCTTCACCGGTCGTCACAGCGAAACCCGCGAGATCGCCGGGTGGCTGCGTGAGACGGAGACCGGGATGCTCGTGGTGACCGGACCGGCCGGCTCAGGGAAGTCCGCGCTCCTGGGCCACCAGGTCGTCCTGGCCGACGACGAGTTCCGCGAGGTTCTCGTGGAGGCAGGCCAGCTGGAGGAACCGGACGACCGCGAACTGCCGCCCTGCGACTGCTTCGACGCGGTCGTACACCTGGCGAGCCTGTCCGTGGCCCACGTGATCGAGCGACTGTGCGACGCGGCCGGTGCGCCCCTTGAGGGCGGCTTCACCATGCGGACCCTGCGCGCCCGACTCCTCACCCGGGGAGCGGTTCACCGTCCTCGCCGACGCCCTGGACGAGGCCCGTTAACCCGCCGCCATCGCCTCCTCCGTGCTGCGCCGTATCGCGGACCTGCCCGGTCGCCGCGTCGTCGTCGGCACCAGGACCGCAGAATCCGGCCCCGGCGGTGAGCCCCGACGCGACTTGGTCACCGTCCTGGGCTCCAGCGACGACACGACGGTGCTGACGGTCGAGCACGTTCCGAACGACCTGGGCCGTACGTACGCCGCCGCCTGATCGCGGCGCGCGCCGTCGGCACGCCGGGCCTTTCCGACGCGCTCGTCGACGAGATCGCCGCGCTCGCCCGTAGCGGCGGACAGAACTCCCTGTCCGCGCGCATCGTGGTCGCCGGGATCGTCGCCCGCCCCGAACTGCTGCGCCCGGAGAACACCGACGAACTGCGCCGGCTCGCTGCGCAGCACCACGAGTCCACGTTCGCGGCGATCAGAGTCCGGCTCGCCCACCGTCCGCTGGCACTGCTGCACGCGCTCGCGCTCGGACAGGGCAGGGGGTTGCCCCGCTCGGGCGGAGTGTGGGCGACGGCGGCGACCGCGCTCGCCGAGCACGGCCCCGTCTTTGAGAACGCTGTGACGGAGGGCGACATCGACGACGTCCTGCACCAGGCAGGCGCACTCATCATGCTGGACGCGGAGGACGGACAGACCATCTACCGCCTCGCGCACCGCACCTTTCAAGAACACTTCATCGGTGCGCACACCAGTGACCCTGCCGGGGCGGGAACTGGCCGCTCCGCCGCCTGGCGACCGCGCCGTCCTTCGTGCTCTCGCCACCGCGCGAGCCACGGGCCGGTCCACGACAGGACAGAGCGCGGACGGAGTCTGGCAGCTGGCCTGGGCCCGGGTGTCGAATGCCGCCCTGAGTGTCAGCCTCGGCACCGGCATGAGCGGTGTCACCTCGGTCGAGCTGCCCGATCACACTCAGTGGTCGATTCTGTAGAGGTTGGTCTGACCGTTCGACGCGGTCAGGCCACCGTCCACGGGAATGTGCACTCCATTGAGAAACCCGGCGTCGGAACCAGCGAGGAAGGCGACGACGGCGGCGACCTCGGCCGGCTCACCCGGCCGGCCCATAGGTACGCGATCCACGAAACGCGGGTGCAGCGAGGTTCCCTCGGCAAGCGCGTCGCGGATGAACTGGCTGCTGAGCGTCACGCCGGGGTGGACGGCGTTGACCCGGATGTCCCGGCCGTGGTCCAGTGCCATCGCGTTGGTCAGATTCGTCAGCGCGCCCTTGGTCGTGTTGTAGGCGGCCTGGCACCAGTCACCGCGGAGCGCGCCCACAGACCCGACGTTGACGATGCATCCACGCGCCGCCCGCAGATGAGGCAGCGCGGCCCGCGAGGCGAAGAAGACGCCGTCGACGTTGGTGCTCATCATCGTCCGGTAGCTGTCCATGTCGATCTGGTCGACAGTGCCCGGAATCGCCACGCCCGCGTTGTTGACCAGCACGTCCAGGCGTCCGAACCGCTCGGCCACACGATCGATGACCGCGGTGATGGCGGCAAGGTCCGAGACGTCACCGACCCAGGGATGCATGTCCGCACTGTCCGGGCCCTCTTGGGCGGTCTGCCGCAAAGTCGTCTCCGTGCGGCCTACCAGCACCACGGTGTACCCGTCGGTGGCCAACCGGTGCGCTATCGCGGCCCCGAGGCCGGCACCGGCGCCCGTGACCACGGCCACGCGGTGGGAATTCTCTTGGTTCACAGCTTCTTGCCTTTCGTATCCACCGGGCTGGAACAGCCCGGGTTTGCTCCTCCCTTCGAACCCTAGGAAGATCGGCGCAGCCCGAACTTGGACCACAGCGGCACCGCACAGGACATACGCGCCACACAACGATGCCGAACAAGTACATGCGAAAGGGGATCGGCCGACGATGAACAGCACGGGAGTGAAGGCCGATGGGCCAATCGGGGCGTTCTCCCTGGACTCCACCGTCCCGGGCGCCGTATCGCGAGGATTCAACGCCTTCTTACGCGAGTGGCAGACCCAGATCGGCGATGACTTCCCGCAGCCGACCTACAGCCCGGCCACCATCCGTGACTTCCGCGTCAAGAGCCGCGTCGCCAAGGTCCACGACGTGGCGATCACCGATGTCCACGGCGCATCGGCCGTCCGGACCGCGGGCACCCCGGCAGGCGTCGAGGATCAGGTACGCATGTACGTGGTGCGGCGCGGCGCATGGGCTTTGGGCGGCCCGCGCGATCGCGGCCAACACATCGTGTCGACCGGGCAGTTCCTCCTGCGGCACGTGGGGCGACCCTCGCACTTCGAGACGGCGCCGAACACCACGGCACGGGTACTCGTCCTGCCCGCCGCTACGCTCAAACCTCTGATCGGGAACCGGATCATCACCGGCCCAGCAGACTCGGCGGAGATGCGTGTGCTGGCCGCCCACACCAACATGATCCACGAGACCATGACCGACCTCGGCCCGGCCGGTGTGCACGCCGTGCACAGCACCCTGATCGAGCTGGTTAAGGCGGTTGCACTGCGTCGGTTCGACAACGCAGAGCCTCAGTTGGCCCCTGCGCTCGCCCAGGCCGCGAAAAGCCTCGCGGACACGCACCTCGCCGATCCCGAGCTGACTCCGACAATGCTGGCGCGTGAGCTCAACGTCTCCCTTCGTACCCTGCAGCGGGCGTTCGCCGCGCTGGGCGAGTCGGTGACCGCCTACATCCGCCACCGGAGGCTGGAAGAGGCCCGGCTCGCCCTCACCGCACCGCACGGCCGACGGAACATCTCGGCACTCGCCGCGTATTGGCAGTTCGCGGACAGCAGTCACTTCACCCGGGTCTTCAAGAAGCGCTACGGTCAAACCCCCACCGAATACGCCCGCTCAACCGGGTCGGCCGGGAACTGAAGCGACCTCGACGGTCATCGCCCGCCCGCCGGGCGCGCCGCCCCAGTCGTCAATCTCCGCCGCCGTCCTCACCCTGGAGCGGCACCACTGAAAAGCCTCCCTACGTTGTTCTGTGGGACGTGGTGAGCCCTTCGTATGGTTGACCCGCCCAGGGGTGCCGGGTGTGGTTCACACGGCTCTGCCGCTGGTGGCTTCCACTGATTGGCCGCCCGGTGCCCCACGACGACTCGGCTGCCAATGAGGAATTGCGAATGATCGCTGAGTAGGGAATCGACAGCGAGGTCGGCCGTCGGGAGGCACCAGCAGCGCACCGTACGGAGACACCACAAGGCCATGATCTGGGCCGGCATCGACGCAGGCAAGACCCATCACTACTGCGTCGCGATCGACGAGAGCGGCCACCGGCTGCCGTCCCGACACGCCGCCAACGATGAACCTGAACTCCTCGAGCTCATCGCAGATGTCCTGGACCTGAGCGACGAGGTCACCTGGGGCATCGACCTGGCCGACGACGGCGCCGCCCTGGCCATCACCATCCTGTTCAACCACGATCAGCCGGTGCACTACATGCCATGTCGGGGTACACGTGAACGTGGCTCCGGCAAGAATTTCGTAGGCGGAGATCATCTCGGTGCCACGGTCGACCAGACCGCAGGACGGGCAGCCTGTGAATGTGCTCTGTGGAACTGGTCAGCCTGTTACCGCGGTTTTCTGATGTGCAGGTGGCCTCTGTTGAGGGTTCCGATGCTGTGGTGGCGGTTCCGTGCCCGCACGAGATCAGGTGAACCGGCGGGATGCACGGGAAGTGGCCAGCTCAGCGCGTGGTGCCACGGCCGCTACGCACGGCGTCGCGCCGACGTCACGCTCGCAGGCCGCCCTTTGCGTATCGACCTGTCCGTACGGCGCCTGTACTGCGAGAGCACGACCTGCCTGAAGGCGACCTTCGCTGAGCAGGTACCGGCCCTGACCATCCGTTACCAGCGGCGCACACCGCGACTGCAGCGCCTGGTGGAGGACATCGGCGTGATGCTGGCCGGCCGGGGCGGATCCCGGATGCTACGGATCTTGAATATCAGGCTCTTGCGGGTCGCCGTCCTGTCCCAGCTGACGCGGGTGCCGCTGCCACCACTGATCACGCCCCGAGTCTTGGGGGGAGCGACGACTTCGCTCTCCACGGCGGCACCTACGGCACGCTCCTCGTCGACGCCACGACCCGGCTCCCACTCACACTTTGGTTATGGATCTACGTCCGCTGAAACGGGGTCCTCTCTCACCGCGTGCCTGTGTGCGTGCGGGAGAGCTGCTTGCGGATACGGGTGTCGTCCTTCAGGGCGGACGGGAGCAGGGTGGTGTGATCCCATTGGGTTTCGAGGAGTTGGTCCGCGCTGATCCTGGCAGGCTGTTCGGAGGCCGGGGTTTCTGTGGCAGAGTCGCTTTTGCCGTTGCCGCCGGTGCTGCCTTCGAATCGCAACCAGGCGCCCCGCAGGTCTGCGCCCTTCAGGTCGGCGCCGAGGAGTTGCGCTCCGCGCAGGTCCGTGCCGCGAAGGTCGGCCCTTCGGAGATCGGCGCCTTCCAGCCGGGTGCCGACGAGGTGGGTTCCCGAAAGACGTGCCCGGGACAGATGTGCGTTGGCCAGGTCGGCACCGGAGAGGTTGGCGCGCTCCAGCCTCTGCCCGTTCGCCCCTGACTCTTCCGCTCCGGCCGGGCCTGGCCGCACACCGATGTAGCGCAGGTGGGTGTCACGCAGATCGACCCGGGCTGACTTGTCATGGACCGGGTTCCGTTGGGTGAGCGTTTCGAACGCTGCCCGCACGTCGGGGGCGGGCCGGCCGCCGGCGTCCCGCTTCGTCCCGCCTCCGGCGGCCGGCGCACGCGTGCGGACATACCCCGAGAGAACGTCCACGACGGCTGGCTGATCGCGAGGCGAGTCTTCCATAATCCGCCGAAGAGCGAAGATTCCACCGAGGCGCACCTCGTCGGCCTGGTCTCCCAGGTTGCCCACTGCGGCGTTGAAGCGGTCGGTGATCTGCCCCTCTTTCGTCAACGCCCTCTCCTGCCGGGCTTGATCATTGGCCTGCCGGGTCTGCTCATTGGCCTGCTGCGTCTGGACACTCGAATACCAGAGGCCGGCCACCGCCACCAAAGACGCGATCAGGATCGATACCAACTCGATGCGCCGCGCCCAGTCCAGGCCCCCTGCACCGCGCTGAGGGCCGAGTGCGCTCCTCGGCGGCCGAACGGCTCTGCCCCTCGAGCGGGGACGGGCAACAAGACGATGAGGGAGAGGTAACCGCGTGCGGCGGGCAGGCGTGGAAGACATACCACCATCCGACTCCGGATGCCCGCATCACCGCAGCGGTTTCCGCTTAGCGCGCAGTTCGCCCCGGCGCGATACGCCCTGCGCCCTGGTCCGTGGCGAGGTTCTCGCCGGAGGGGGAGAAGAAGTCCATCGGACACCTGTGGTTGCCGCGCCGTCCGGTGGCAGAGACGAGCGACCGTTTCCGCCCCGCGTCCTTATGGACCAGCGGTAGGCCAGTCGGCGCGCAGGTGAATCCCGGACGGCACTGGAGGACCGAGTGTCTCAAGGAGCCCAGCCGGGGCCGGACCCTCTACTGCATGGAGGTCCACCGTGCCGCCGGAGAATGTCGCGCGCTCGAAGGACACCCTGCTGTCAACGAACGTGTTGCCGCCGAATGGCAGCGAGTGACCGAAGGACACTGTGCCGCCGGAGAATGCCGCGGCCTTGAAGGACACCTCGGTGCCGGAGAACGCCGCGCCCTCGAAGGAGACCGTGCTGCCGGAGAATGCCGCGTTGTCGAAGAACACCACGCCGACGATGAGCACCGTGACGTCAAAGAACATCGCGCTGTTGAAGGACGTGGTTCCGCCGGAGAACGCCGCGTCTGTGCAGGACACCGCGACGCTGGAGTGCGCAGGGGACGCCGGACGGCCGGAGAGTTCCGCGTCGTCGAAGGACACGGTGACGTCGGAGAACGGTGCTCGTTCCGCCTGGGGAGCAGACGCGGTCCGCCGGTCTCACGAGTGGCGGACCGTTTTCTGGCATGCCGGCCGCTGTGTGCGCAAGCCTTGCGCGTGATCGCGAGGCTTGCGTTCCGGTTTCCGTCCGGGGCTGTGCGGGGGTGGATACGGTGCCCTTCATGTCTCCAGAGCTGACTTCGGATCAGGGCATGCGTGTGGTTGCTGCGCTGGAAGCGGCGTGGGCCGATGACAGCGACGCGTTGGCCGCTCTTGTGCGTGGTGGGCACGGTGAGCGGGCGTTGGCGGTGCTGGTTGCCCAGTACGGTGCCAGCAGGGTGCAGAGCATGCTGCTGGTCGTCACCGGCATCGCGGACCTTGAGGGGGCCGACCAGCAACAGGCGCTGGCACAGTTGCGGGAGGGCCTCGTTTCGCACATGACCACGGTGGCGCTGAGCATGATGTCCGGCTGGGCGCGCAGTGCGGGCGACGACGTCCAGGCGACCGGTGACCTCGCCCGCCATGTCCTGCAGGCGATTTTGACGGCCTACGTTCTGGTGCCCTGCCTCCTTGGTAGAGACGCCCTTGTCCAAGCTGACCAGGCCGATCGGAGCATCTCTGAGATCGGCGCCGGGATTGGCGACGCTGCCGTTGAAGAACAGGGTGATGAGGCAGTGAGAGTGAGCAGCCCCGCTGGGACGAGCCACGCCTGAAGGGTACGAAGTAGTCGTGCGGCTGTGGTGACCGCGGAGTGGTCGGGGGAAACAGAGGGCGTGGGATGCTGCCTGGCAGCAGAGAAAGCTATGTATGTATAGCTTTAGGGGTATAGGTATCGGGCCTGATGGGACTGGGGAGTGTCCCCTGCGGGCAGTAGTGCCGCCTACGGGGTCGGCGCAAGGGTGCGTGCGAGTTCCCACAGGTCAGGCAGTGCGGCGCTGATGCGTTGCTCGGCCCCGGCCGGCAGGTGCTGCAGAGCCTCCGTGATTGCCTTGCTCAAACTCTCGTTGACTTCGTTGCCGGCTGTGATCATCTTCCCCGTGGGGTGCAGCTCCACGAACCGCCGGTCGTGTGCGCTGGAACGGCGGTCGATGAAGCCGGCGCGCGTCAGCTGGGTGACAAGGGTGCTCACATTGTTGGGTTGCATGCTCAGAGCGGTGGCGATCTCGCGGACAGTGATTCCCGGTCGGCTGTCGATGAGGCGCAGCACCTCCACCTGGGCGAGCGGACGAGTTGACTGGCCGGTCGGCGGCGTCTGGCGCTGACGGAGCGCCCGGTGCAGTGTCCACGCAAGGCGGATGAGGTCATCGGGTAGCTGTTCGGGCTCTCGCTCGCTCACCCACCCACTATACCTCTAAAGCTAGAGCTGTGTACCCCGTCGAACTGCGGGTGGGTTGCGGGTGGCTTGACGGGAGGGGTGTGGGAAACGACTCTAGTGCTAGAGGTATAGCCATAGATTTACGCGCCCCTCTCTCGCATCTTGGCGTTTCGCCTTCTATGCTGACCGTAAAGCAGGACATGAGTCCTCTTATTCAGGACTGGAGCCGTCATGAGTCCCTCTACCACTTCGACCGGCCGACCGGCCGAGCCCAAGATCGAACGCTCTCTCACCCTGCATCTGCGCGGCGACTGGGGCACCGCGAACCTGCACCGGGTCTGCGGATGGATCGCCCAGGAACTCGCGGACCGCTGCGGGCCCCACACCCGGATCGCCACGTGGAACAGCCGGGGCTTCAGCGACGCGGTACGGGCCGTGGGCCGGGGAGAGGTACAGGTCGCCCTCACCACACCGACGGCTTTCGCCGCCGCGGCGCTCGACGGCCGCGGCGTCTACGCGGACGGGTTCTTCCCGGACCTGCGCGCTCTCGGGGTGGTGCCGCAGCGGGACCGCTTGGTCGTAGCCGTGCACAAGGACCTCGGCGTCACCACTTTCGCCGAACTGCGTCAGAGCAAGCCCGCCCTGCGGCTCGCCACCTCGGTCCATGACGGCGTCAACCACGTGGGACTGGCCGCCCACGAGCTTCTGACACGTGCGGGCGTCGACGTGGTCGGCTGGGGCGGCGAACTGCTCGAGGACGAGCGACCGTTCGAGTCGTTGGACCACGCGACGCTGGGACGGGCGAACGCCATCGTCCATGAGGCGATCATGCTGCCCGCGTGGCAGGAGATCGGCCGCCACTTCAACTTCCTCGAAGTCGAGAACGACGTCCTGGACAGCCTCCACGACGACTTCGGCTGGCCGGCGGCAGTCGTCGACGACGAGTACTTCCCCGGCCGGACGGCCTTCAAGACCCTCGACTTCTCGGACTTCCTCGTCTGTACCCGCGCCGATCTCGCCGAGGACGTGGCCTACGCCATCGCGTGGGTGCTGGGAGAGACGCGGCACATCATCGAAGGGCAGTACCGGCACCTGGCCCCGGAACGCAGCCCCATCACCTACCCCCTCGACCCCGTCACCATGGGCAGGACCACGATCCCCCTGCACCTCGGCGCCGCCCGCTACTACGACGCCCTGCCCACCGCATGACACCCGCCCAGGCCCGCAGGCTCGCTGTGGAAGCCTCCCATGCCCTGGCCGCGTCCGGCCAGGGAGACCTGGTCTGGGGACACGCCGCCGTGCGCGACCCGGACGGCCGCGGCATCTGGATCAAAGCCCCGGGCTGGGGCCTCGAAGAAGTCCGCGACGACCGGCTGCAACTCGTCTCCCACGAAGCCGAGGTGCTCATCGGCGACGGATCCGCGCACAAGGAGTGCCACATCCACCTCGAGGTGCTGCGAGCGCGCCCGGAAGTGCATTGCAGCGTGCACACCCACGCGATGTCGGCCATCGCGTTCGCAGCCCTCGGTGTGCCCCTCCTTCCGCTCTCCCATGAGGCCGCCCTGTTCGAGGGCGAGGATGTGCCGAGGTTCAGGGAGACGGGAGGACTCGTCAGCAGTCCCGAACTGGGGGAGAAGCTCGCCACGGCTCTCGGCGAGGCACCCGCCGCCCTCATGCCCAAACACGGGCTCGTGGCCGCCGGACACACCACGGCGGCGGCCGTGATGTACGCCGTACTGCTCGACAGCGCCTGCGCCCTCCAACTGCGGGCCCAGGCGGCCGGCCGGGCGATCATCCACTCCGACGCCACGGAGGCGCGCGCCAAACGCGCCCAGTGCTGGCCCGACGGCCAGCTGGAGGCCGGTTACCGCTACCTCGTGCGGAAGGCAGCCACCACGGCCACCACGGCCGACGCGGGCACCTCGTCTTCCCGTCCGGCCTGACTCTGGGCTCCGCAGCTTCCGCACTTTTCACAGGGTGTGACCCCCTCACACCAGTTACCCCGATCCACAGCAGAAGGACGTGCGTCATGACCGACCAGCCCAACTCCGCCGCAGCCACCGACTGGACCACCCTCTCCACCGGGGACGGACCGATGCGCGTCTTCGTCGCGCGGCCCGCACAACCCGCGAACCGGGCCGTGGTCGTCCTGCAGGAGGCGTTCGGAGTCAACGACCACATCCAGGACATCGCACGCCGCTACGCCGCGCGTGGCTTCCTCGCCCTGGCCCCGGACCTGTTCCACCGCAACGGCGTCGGCACCCTCGCCTACGAGCAGCACGCCGAGGCCATGCCGCTGATCGGCGCCATCGGACCGGACGCGATCGTCACCGACGTCGCAGCCGTCCTGACGCACCTGGCCGAGAAGGAGAACGTGCCCGCCTCCCGTACGGCGATCCACGGGTTCTGCTTCGGTGGCCGCGCCGCCTTCACCGCCGCCACCGGCATCCGCGGCCTCGGCGCCACCGTCGTCTTCTACGGCCCGGGCATCGCAGCCGGACCGCACGCGGTCCTGGACCGGGCCGCGAACATCGACGCCCCCATGATGCTTCACGTCGGCGCCGAAGACCCCACCATCCCCAGCGACCAGGTAGCGGTCATCGTGGAAGCCCTCACCGCCGCGGGCGTTCACTTCGAGAGCTACGTCTACGAAGGCGCCGGGCACGCCTTCGCCTGCGACGCCCGGCCCCACATGTACGTCGAGGACAGCGCGAAGAGCGCCTGGCAGCGCACCCACACCTTCCTCGACGAGTACCTCCCCGCAGCCTCCTGATCGCGCTCCTACCGACGAAACAAGGACGTTTCATGGGTACTGTCACCGAAGTCATCGCGGTCGTCTGCTCCGACCAGCCCTCCCGCACCGTCGAGCGGGACGAGCACCTCCTGCTGTCCCCTCCGCACCCCAGTCCCTTCCCGGTGAAGCTCTGGCGCGATCACGAGCCCTTGAGCGTGGTGCACTTCCCCCATGCGTACGAGTCCGTGCCGTTCGCCCCGCCGCGTGGCGTCTACGAGAGCGCGCTGGTCCGCGTCGAATGGCAGACGATGGACAACCGGCAGCCCTTCTACCACCGCAACTGCGACGTCGACGAGATCTCCTACCAGATCGCCGGCGAGCGCACCCTGATGACCGAACTCGGCACCGTCGAGCACCGTCCCGGTGAGTTCTCCCGGCTGCCCCGCGGCGTCGCCCACGACAACTACGGGCGGCGCGAGAGCCACCTGCTCTTCTACACACCCGCTCCCGTCAGGGAGGAACGCCCCCCGGCCCGCCGCTCCGAAGCGGTGTTCCCGCCCTTCCCCGGCTGGGAACCGGGCAACATCAACGAGGCGGTCACCCAGTGCATGGGCACGCCCGGTCATGACATCACCGTCGCCCCCGTCGACGAACGGCGACTGCTGGAACAGGTACACGCGGAGAAGGAACGCCTCAGCGTCCTCACCGGGACCGACGAAGTCGGCATGACCTGGCTGTACCGCTCCGCTGGCTTCCGTCTGGGCTTCGTACGGCTGGGCCCCGACAACCAGCGCGTCTACCGGCGCACCCTGGACGCCGACGAGATCCAGTACCAGATCAGCGGCTGTCGCACCCTGGTGAGCCAGCGCGGCATCGTCGAGCTGGGGCCGGGCGACTTCGTCCGCATCCCGCTCGGCATCGCCTACACCAGCGTGTGCGCCGAAGCCGGCGAACACATCGCCCTGTTCGCCGACCGCGAGCTCCCGCAGATCGCCGAAACCACCAGGACCGCCGAGCCATACACCCCCGAACGCCTGGCCGCGCTGCAGCACTGAGACGACGTAGGAGCCGCACCACATGACCGCCATGCTCGCCGCGCGCGCCCAGAAGGGCTCCGACGCGCTGCACCTGCACAAGATCGCCACCCCCGACCCGGGACCCCAGGACGTCCTGGTGAAAGTGGCCTCCGCCGGCCTCGCCCCCGGGATGATGACCCTGCTCGCCCAGGGCGCCTTCACCCACCTGCCCACCACACTCGGTCACGAGGCCGCCGGCACCGTCGCCGCCGTGGGCAGCCAGGTGGAAGGGATCGGCATCGGCACCCGGGTGCGGGTGCACCCCAACCTCAACTGTCGTACCTGCGGATACTGCCGCTCCGACCGGGACATGATGTGCTCGCAGCAGGCGATGATCGGACACGCCGCCTTCAGTGATGTTCCCATGCCGCTGTACGACCGCTACCACGACGGCGGACTGGCCGAGTACATCCGGGTACCTTACTGGCTCGTCGACACCCTGCCCGACAGCGTGTCTTTCGACGTCGGCGCCAAGGTCCACGACCTCGCCAACGCCATACGCGCCCTCAAATGCGCCGACCTGCCGCTGGGTGCCACCCTCGTGGTCACCGCCGCCACCGGCACGATGGGCACCGCCACCGTCAAGCTCGCCCGGCACTTCGGCGTCTCCCGTCTCATCCTCGTCGGACGCAGCGCCGAGCGGCTGGACGCGGTCCGGCCGCTCGCAGGTGACATACACACCGACGTCGTGGCACTCGAGGGACTGCCGTCGAACTGGGCGAAGGAAGGCGGCCTCACCCGCGCCCTGCGCGCACTGGTCCCGCAGGGCGCGGACGCGGTCCTCGACTTCGTACCGGAAGGACCTGCCACTTCCCAGGCGCTCGCCGCCCTGGCAACCGGCGGATGCCTCGTGCACATGGGCGCCAACCGCAGCCCGCTGCTGTTCCCCATGATTGCCGTCATGGTCAACTGCTGGCGCATCGTCGGCACCCGCGCCTGCACCCGCACGGACGCCCGGGAAGCTCTCACCCTGCTCGGACGGGGCGCGCTGGACGCCGAGGAGCTCATCACGCACCGATACCCACTGGCCGCAGCAAACGAAGCCGTCGCCGCGCTGCAGAACCGGACGGAACCGATCTGGATGGCGGTGGTCAACCCGTGACCGCGACACAGCTTCCCGTGCTCGTCGTGGGCGGCGGTCCCGTCGGCCTGACCGTGGCGAACCTCCTCGCGGCCCGCGGCGTGCCACTCATCCTCATCGAGCGCAACGCCTCCACCAGCGATGAGGCCAAGGCCATCAGCCTGGACGACGAGTCCCTGCGAACCCTGCAGACGGCAGGTCTCGCAGACAAGGTCCTGGAGGTCGTCGTCCCCGGCACCGGAACCCGCTACTACGACCGCAAGGGCCGGCCGCTCTTCCACGCCCGCGGCCCACAGCCCTACCGTCTCGGCTTCCCGTTCAAGAACCAGTTCGCCCAACCCGAACTGGAAAAGCTCCTCCTGGACGAGCTGAAGTCCCGTCCCCAGGCAGACATCCGCTTCGCCACCGAGCTGGCCACCGTGACGGAGAACCCCGACGGCACCGGCGCTACCGCCGCGATCCGCTCACCCGGTGACACCGGCACGGAGGATCTCCAGGTCAGTTGGGTCCTGGCATGTGACGGAGGCCGCTCCACCGTACGAGCACTGCGCGGCATCGACATGACCGGCACCAGCCACCAGGACGTCTGGCTGGTCGCCGACACCACCGGCGACCACCACGACGAGCGCTACGGCATGCACCACGGCACGCCCGACCGGCCCACCGTGATCGTGCCCGGCCGCGGCGGCCGCTGCCGCTACGAGTTCCTCCTGCACCCGGGCGAGGGCGAGAAGGGAGCGAGCCCCGACTTCGAGACCCTGCGCAGACTAGTCGCGCCCTACCGGCCCCTGACCGAGGACCAGGTGGAACGCTGTACCGCGTATACCTTCAACGCCGTCGTCGCCGACCGGTGGCGCGACGGGCACGTCTTGCTGCTCGGTGACGCCGCGCACATGATGCCGCCCTTCGCCGGTCAGGGGCTCAACTCCGGTATCCGGGACGCCGCGAACGTCGCCTGGAAGATCGACGACGTGTGGCACGGCCGCGCCGGAGACAGCATGCTCGACACCTACGAGGCGGAGCGGCGCCCCCACGCCACCGCGATGGTCCGCTACTCCGAACGACTCGGTGACGTCGTCATGACCACCGACCGGCGCCGCGCCCTCCTACGGGACATCGCCGCCCGGACTCTGCTGCGCATACCACCGGGGCGCCGCTACCTCACCGAGATGCGGTTCCGTCCCCACGCGCGGCACGGGACCGGTCTGGTGGTCGGAGACCACGCGCTGACGGGCACCCAGCTCCCCCAGCCACGGGTCCTGGTCCCGCCGAGCCTGCACCCCCAGTGGTTCGACCAGGTTCTGGGCCAGTCCTTCGCTCTGCTGGGCATCAACGTCCCGGACGCCGCCTGGCAGTGCTTCGACGGCACCCCGTGGCCGGACGACAAGCTCGACATCAAGCGGATCGACGTGCTGCTGGATGACCGGCTGCCCTCGGCGACGGCAGCACGCGAAGCTGTCGCGGACGCGGACGGCCGCCTTGGGGAAGCTCTCGCCGCTGCCCGTAACCGGTTCGTCCTGGTCAAGCCCGACCGTTATATCGCTGCCGTCATGGGACCCGACGACATTCCTGCCGTCGCCGAGGTATTGCGCAGGAACACCCGGTGACCTCGATCCCGACGATTACGGCCACCGTATGGGTCTACGAACACGGCGGCCCTGAGCAGCTTGTCCACGAACAGCGGCCCCTGCCCGCCCTGGGCCCCACCGACGTGCTGGTGGCCGTCGACACCGCCGGCGTCTCGGGCTGGGATCTGAAGTACCGCCGGGGACTGCAGCCCGGCACGAAACTCCCGGGCCGAAACCCCTTTCCCATGCCCCAGCAACTGGGACGTGAAGCCGCAGGAACGGTCGTCGCTACCGCGCCTGACACTCGGCCGCTGCACGTGGGTGACCGGGTAGCGGCCGTCGTCCACCCTGAGAACCCCTATGCCGCGGAAACCTACCGGGGCATAGGGGAACCTCTCCGCAGGTATCGCCACCCCCGGCCACCAGGGCCTGGGCGCCTACGCCGCGTATGTGGTGCGCGACGAGCGGCTCTTCCTGCCGGTGCCCGACCACGTCGACATGGAACAGCAGCGGTCACCCTGTGGCCCTACGGCACCAGCCACCGTGTCCTGCGCGACCGGCTGCGGGTCACCGCGGGCGACACCCTGCTCGTGACCGGAGCCGCCGACCCGATGGGCCTGGCCACCATCCAACTCGCCCAGTTCTTCGGCCTGCGCGTCATCGCCACTACCCGACACGCTGAGCGAGCCGACGCTCTGCGCACCGCCGCGCCGAGGTGGTCGTCACCGGCAACCTCGACGCCGCCCGGCACGCCGTACGGGACCTCACCCACGGCCAGGGCGTCGACCACGCAGTCGACTACTCCACCTACCGCGACCTCCTGCGTCTGGCCCTGGACGTGCTGGGTACTGGGGGGGCAGGCTCTGCCCGGCGGCCGGTGAACAGAACCCGCCGGGCCCGATGCCGTTCACCGTCTTCGACCTCACCCGTCTGGAAGCCGACATCGTCGGCGTCCGCGGAGCACGGCACGAGGACGCTCTGCCCGTGATGGCCCTCCCGGCCGACGGCAAGCTGCACTCGGCAATCGCGGCACGCCTGCCGCTGGCCGACGCCGCGAAGGCCCACGAACTGATGGAACGAGGCACCACCGTCGTCGGGTGCCTCCTCCTCAAGCCCGGGACCTGAAAGCGCGCGGGTGGCCGGTTCCCGCCCTGACCCGGCCACCCGCGTTCCCTCATCGCACGAGAGAAGAAGCCCTTGCCCACCCTCACCACCGTCGCAGTGGCCCGCACCGGCCAGGACACCTTTCACTGGGAACGTGCCGTCCTCGACGACCCCGGCCCCGGCGAAGTCCTCGTACGTCTCGTCGCAGCAGGTCTGTGCCACACCGACCTGTCCGTTCTGGCCGGACGCCTGCCCACTCCACTCCCCGCCGTCCTGGGCCACGAGGGGGCGGGAACCGTCGAAGCCGTGGGAGCCGGCGTGGCCGGCATCACCCCCGGGGACCACGTCGTGCTCTCCTTCAACTCCTGCGGCCACTGCGACGCCTGCCGCACCGGCCGTCCCACCACCTGCGAAACGTACTTCCCCCTCAACTTCCGGGCCGCACGCGCCGATGGCACCACACCGATCCGCACCGAGGACGGCGCACCGCTCGGCGGCCTGTTCTTCGGACAGTCCTCGCTGGCCCGGCACGCCGTCGTCTCCGCCCAGAGCGTTGTCCGGGTCGACGTCGCGGACGAGGAAGAGCTCAACGTGCTGGCACCTGTCGGCTGCGGCATCCAGACCGGAGCCGGGGCGATCCTGAACCTGCTCAAGCCCCACTACGGTGACAGCGTGGCCGTCTTCGGCGCCGGGGCGGTGGGACTGTCCGCCGTCATGGCGGCCCGCCTCACCCCCGCCCGCACCATCATGGCCGTGGACGTCGTCCCGTCGCGGCTGGCCCTCGCCACCGAACTCGGCGCCACCCACACCATCGACAGCAGCAAGGCAGATCTCCGGTCCCGTCTCGCCGACCTGGCCGGCCCCGGCGGCCTGACATACATCGTGGAAACCACCGGCGTCCCCTCACTGCTGGAGCTCGCCGCCACGGCCATCGCCGCCGACGGAACCGTCGCCGTCATCGGCGCCCCCTCCGCCGGCAGCCGGGCCTCCTTCGATGTCAATGCTCTCATCGACGGCCGCACCATCCGCGGTGTCACCGAGGGCGGCAGCGACCGCACCACCTTCATCCCCGCTCTCATCGACCTGGCACGCCAAGGACGCCTGCCCTACGAGAAGTTCGTCCGCTTCTACGCCGAAGACCGGCTCCACCAGGCGGTGACCGACGCCCGCTCCGGGCACACCATCAAACCGGTCATCTGCTTCGACAACCGGACGGAGGAGGAACGATGAGCCTGCCGCACGCCCGCAACCTGATCGACGGCCAGTGGCACGACGGACACGCGACAGGCACCGCCCGTGCACCAGCCACCGGACAGCCCATAGGCACCTTCGCCGATGCCGGAGCCGTCAGCGCCCGCCACGCCATCGACGCGGCCCGCCGCACCTTCAGCGACACTTCCTGGGCCCACGACCGGCAACTGAGAGCCCGCGCCCTGTCGGAACTCGCCGACCGGATGTCCACACGCCGTGACGAACTCGTCGACCTTCTCTCCCTCGAGAACGGCAAACGGCGAGCGGATGCGGCCATGGAGGTCGACGCCGCGATCCCCAAGCTGCGCTACAACGCCGCCCTCGCCCTGACCGATACCGGCCGCGCCGCAGAAACCAGCCCGCACAGTTACTCGATGACGATCCACCAGCCCGTCGGAGTCGCCGCCGTCATCGTCCCGTGGAACTCTCCCGTCATCCTGGCGGTGCGCTCCTTCGCCCCGGCCCTGGCTGCCGGCTGCACCGTGGCGATGAAGATGCCCGCCCAGACCGCGCTGACCAACGGCCTGCTGTACGAGATCATCGCGGAGACCAGCGCGTTGCCGGCCGGTGTCGTCAACGCCTTCACCGAGTCGGGCAACGAGGGCGCGCCCCTTCTCGTCTGCGATGCCGGTACCGACGTGGTCAGCTACACCGGCTCGACCGCCGTCGGCCGCGTCATCATGGCGCAGGCCGCCCGACATCTGAAGGGCTGCTCGCTCGAACTGGGCGGCAAGTCCCCGATGGTCGTCTTCGACGACGCCGACCTGGACGCGGTCGTTCCCGTGCTCACCGCTGCCGTCACCACCTTCTCCGGCCAGTTCTGCATGGCTGGCAGCCGCGTCCTCGTCCAGCGGTCTGTGGCCGACGAGCTGCGCGGGCGGCTGATCACCGCTCTGGAGGCGGTAGCGGTCGGCTTGGACGCGGATCCGGCGGCAGCCATGGGCCCGGTCATCGACCGGGCGCAGGCGCTGCGCATCGACTCCCTGGTCGCCGAATCCGCCGACTACGGCCGGATCCTCGTACGAGGCGGGTTGCTCACGCCTGACGGCGACGACGCCTACGTGCGGCCGAGTCTGGTGGAGGTGGACGATCTCGCCGCCCCGATCGTCCAGCGGGAGGTATTCGGGCCGGTCGCCACCTTCGAGATGTTCGACGACGAGGACGATGCCGTTCACCGGGCGAACGCCACCGAGTACGGCCTCGCCGCCTCGGTCTGGAGCCGGGACGTCGACCGGCCGCTGCGGGTCGGGCGGCGCCTCGACGCCGGGACCGTCTGGATCAACGGCTGGGGCGTGATCCGCGACCAGTTCGAGGAGGGCGGATTCAAGCAGAGCGGCGTCGGCAGGCTCAACGGCCCCCGGGCTCTGGGGGAGTTCCAGGAGATCAAGCATCTGGTCCACACCCCCGGCGCCAGCTGATGAGCGGCTCCCGTCGTGCGGCACGGTAGCCCTCGCACAGCGGACGCCACCTTCGCGGCGGGGGCCGGGGGGCCGGGCCCCCCGGGGGGGGGGGGGGGGGGGCGGGGGGGCGGCCCGGGCGGGGGGGGGGGGGGGGGGGGCGGGGGGCGCCCCCCCCCCCCCCG